>NZ_JAUSXQ010000001.1:1405000-2107500 GCF_030816115.1 Chryseobacterium sp. W4I1 | reverse complement strand
CTTATTCTAATCTATCTCAAAGATACCTTCCTCTAACAGGTGAATTATCTAAACTATTAGAGCCAGTAAAAGACAAAAAGAAAATTATTTACCAGGGAGTAATTTTTCCTGAAAGAGAACTGGAAGGAATTTGCCGTTATATTAATCAATCAGAAGATTTTGCATTGATAATAATGGGAAAGGAAACAGATTATCTAAAAAAATTGAAAGTAATCTGTCCTTCTATTATACATATTCCTTTTGTTGCTCCTCCTTATCATTTACATGTAACCAGTCATGCTGATATTGGTATCTTAACTTATGATCACTCCTCTTTAAATAATATATTTTGTGCACCAAACAAACTATGGGAGTTCTCTAATTTTTCTATTCCAATGATAGGAAATGATATTCCGGGGCTTATAAATACCATCGTGACAAACAGAATGGGTGAGTGTATAGATTTTCAAAAAGAAGAGCAGGTATCCAAAACCTTACATAGTATCTTGGAAAATTATACAGAATATGCTAAGAATGCGAAATCATTTTATAACAGCTATAACTATGATCTTGAACTAGACCATATCATGCAGAAATTATAGAAATGGAAGCTATTATAGATGCATTTAATCTGAGGTTTACACTTGTTTATTTAAGTGTAGCGCTTTTTGCTGTAATTCTAATCAATGAGTATGTTAGCAGAAGAAAAAACTCTGATGATATTCAAAATTTATTATTATTATTTTATGCATTGGTAATGATATTATTGATAGGCATTAGAGATAAAAAAGTAGGCTCGGATTCAGAAAGATCATTGATCTATTTTACCGGTGCCAGAGTTGTAAGATCTTTAAGTGAATTAAAGGATATAGGGACATATTTTATTTCATTACTAGCCCGTAAGCTGAGTGATAATTATAAAGCTTTTTTTACATTAAACGCTATACTGTATGTGGTGCCTATTATTATAGGTATAAGAAACTTAACTCAAAAAAACAGATTTCTTGTTTTTTTTATTGTGATAAGCATGTTTTTCTTTAAAACTATGGGAATTAATACAACAAGACAGGGAATTTCCTTCTCCTTCTTTTTCCTGGCAGTAACATTTTTTGATAAGAAAAAATGGTTATCTATTGTATTTTTTATTGTTGCGTTTTTCAATCACGCTTCTATTATTATTCCTATTGCCGTTTTTTTAATGTCCACTAAAATTAGTAATCTCAAAGTTATATTCTCCATTTATATAGTGGCTACGATACTGTCATTAGTGAATTTTAATCTCAATGAGCTTTTGGGTAAAATTCCTGTAATTAATATTTTGGTACAGGAAAGACTGGATCAATATTATGCAAAGGGTTCTCAAATTGCTTACAAGACTGGTTTTAGAATTAATTTTTTTGCATTTAATACCATATTTGCGATTATAGGTTATTATACTCTTAAAAATATTGAAAATATTGAAGAGTACTTAAGGTACAAAAGGTTCTATGTAACTTACATGCTGACATCATCTTTTTTCTTTCTTATGTTTTCAGCAGCTTTTAGTGACCGTTTTGGTTTTCTGTCTTGGATTTTCATTCCCTTCTTAATGTATCCATACACTCAAACCAATAAGAAAATAGGATTTATTAATCTATTAGGAGTTTTTTTTATTTGTTTTTCCCTGTTTTTAATTTTTAATTTAAAATAATGATATCAGTAGTAATCCCTTTGTACAACAAAGAAAAATATATTAAGGAAACAATCCTTAAAGTGCTGAATCAAACATATCAGCATTTTGAAATAATTATTATTAATGATGGTAGTAAAGATAAAGGACCGGACATTGTCAATGAAATTAATGATTCAAGAATCAAATTATTCAATAAAAATAATGGAGGTGTTTCATCAGCCCGTAATTTAGGAATAGAGAAATCCCAATATGAATATATTGCATTTTTAGATGCTGATGATGAATGGTTACCCAATCATTTGGAAGAAATAAATAAGCTCATTACAAAATACAAAAACTCAGCAGATATTTTTGTTACTAATTTTGCAAGAAAATATGTTACAGGGAATCTCATAAATAACAGAAAACCGGAAGAGCTTAAGGAAGGAATTATTATAGATTATTTCAAAAAAGTGATCAGAAAAGGAATTATACACACATCTTGTGTCTGTGTAAGTAAAAAAGCATTGTTGAAAGCAAACCTATTTGATGAGCGTTTATCCAGAGGAGAAGACATGGATTTGTGGATGAGATTGGCTAAAGAATTTGGAATAGCCTATTCACCTGTAATTACTGAAGTGTATTTACAGGAAGCCGAAAACAACAGTAAGGTGAAGTCAGACGTTACAAGGTCTATTATCTACCATTTAGATTTTTCTACAGTAACTTCTATAGACGAAAAAAGATATTTGAAAAATTTACTCTATAGAAAATATGCTTCATTATTGAAGAATATTGATTTTTCAAACTTTATTAAATTAATGATTAAACAAGGTTTTTAGATGAAAGAGAAAGTATATAAAATACTACCTGATTTTCTTCAGAATTTTATGGTCTATATCTATAACAGGCAGGCTTATAAAAGAAGATATGGTGGCGAATATAAAAATTTCAGGAAAGAGAAAAAAGAAAATCGCACGTTATCATTAGAAGAATTGAAAGAATATCAAAAAAACAGGTACTCACAGTTTATAGAATTTGCAATTCAGAATTCGGAATATTATAAAAAATCAATTGGTCATATTGAGAATGTTCAATTGCTTGAAAATATTTCCAGTCTGCCAATCGTTAATAAAGAAGTACTCCGTAATAATATTGAAGATATTATGGTAAAAACTTCTGAAAAATTAGAAAAATCGAAAACGGGAGGTACTACAGGGAAATCTTTGGAAGTTAAGTTTTTTTTCAGAGACAGTCAGGAAAGATTTGCTTTTCTGGATGATTTCAGATCCAGATTTGGTTACGAATTGGGAAAAAAGACAGGTTGGTTTTCGGGAAAGAGTTTATTAACAGATCAGGATATTAAAAAGAATAGGTTTTGGAAAACAGATTTTTTTCATAATGTTCGCTATTACTCTACATTCCATATCAAAGATGATTATCTTAAATATTATGTAGAAAATCTAATCAGTTATGCCCCTGAATACTTAGTGGGATTCCCTTCCACAATATTGGAAATTGCCAAATATGGTATTGCCAACGGATATGACTTTCCGGAAAATATAGTAAAAGCGGTTTTTCCTACTGCAGAAACCATTACAGAAGAAACACGATACTATATTGAGAAATTTTTTAAAACAAAACTTTATAATCAATATGCATCTTCTGAAGGTGCCCCTTTTATAATTGAGTGCGAAAAAGGAAATCTTCATTTGGAATTGCAAACCGGTGTTTTTGAAGTCTTAGACGAAAATGATCAACCTACAAAATCGGGAAGATTGGTGGTGACTTCATTTACAACAGCTGGAACTCCATTGATAAGATATGATATCGGAGATTCAATAACCCTTGAAGAATTTGATAAGAAATGTACCTGTGGAAATAATAATCCTTTGGTTAAAGAAATTTTGGGTAGAATAGATGATTTTATTTATTCGGTTGAAAATGGGAAAATCAATTTAGGAAATGTTTCCAATACCTTAAAAGATACAAAAGGGATTATAAGATTTCAGGCTGTACAGAATAAATTAGATGAGTTGGAGCTATATGTGGTTACCGATAAAGAAATCTATTCAAAGCAAATTGAAAAAATATTTATGGAAAACTGGAAAGACAGAGTTGGGAATGTTATGAAAATACATTTACATTATGTTAATGAGATTCCGGTAGAAAATAGCGGAAAATATAGAATCGTAAAAAATAATATAAAAGATTTGTTATGAAAATTATAAAATCATTTTTAATATTAGGCCTGTCAACCTTTTCTATAATCTGCTGTTCGCAGCGAAAAGATAAGGTGGCAATTGATAAATCTTTAATTTTAACCCAGGATATCACAGTGCAGACTAATGATTTTTTCAAAATCGAAACAACGCTTCCAAAAGGATATGTGAAAGACGGAACAGTTGATTACACAGATTATATACAAAAAGCTGTAGATGGCAACAAAAAAGTAATAATGCCAAACTTTCCATTAATGACGAGTGGAATTTTTGCACAGTCAAACTCACAAATATATTTTCAGAAAAATTCTTCTCTAATATTAAAGCCCACTGCTAATATAAGATATCAGATTATAAGTTTACATGGAGTTGAAAATGTTAAAATCTACAATCCTAGATTAATAGGGGATCGCGATAAACATTTGGACTCTAAAGGTGAATGGGGATTTGGTATTGATATTAGAGGATCTAGAAATATTGAAATTTATAATGTTAATATATCAGATTGCTGGGGGGATGGGATTGTATTAGTAAAAACAATGAGAAACATCCGAGCGGGAATTACAAAAGATAAATTGTTAAAAACGGAAAATATTAACATTATAGGTGGGATTATAGATAATGTTCGAAGAAATGGAATAACAATTGCTGGAGGTAAAGATATATTAATAAAAAATCTGTTAATTACAAATGTTAATGGAACTAACCCTATGGCCGGTATTGATATTGAACCGGATGATAGTTCCAATGAATTAGAGAATATTAATATTGAAAATGTTAAGATAAATAATGCGAATGTTGGGATAGATCTGCATTTGGGACAATATGGTAATCAGACTATATCAAAATCTGTTACAGTTTCCTGCACTAATATCTCAGTTGAAAATGCAAATTCAGGAATTTATATCGCAGGATATAAATCTAAACCTAACATCAAAGAAATGACAGGCTACTTTAAAATAGATAAGTTTGTTACCAATAATGTAACAAAACCTTTTGAAAAAAGAGATCAATTTGGATTGTATCCTATGATTCAAATGAACAACTATAAATTTAATATCAATAATAAAATTGATAATTCTACAGAATCACTTTTAAAAAATGTTAAAGATAATAGTAAATTTAAATATTAATGAGATCCATAAATAATAGCATTAATGTAGAATTAAGAATTTTTAAGATATTTCTATATCAGTAAATAGTTTTATTAGAATTTTACTATTGTATTTGATTCAACATAATGGTAATCTCTACAAAAACTATTTATACTTCAAATAAAACACACAAAGACAGAACGAAAATTATTGATTATTGAAACAGAATTGATTTCAAGCTTAATTTCATGTGAAATAAGTAAGATTTTAAAGCTGATTCATAGTATAGCGATAATATTTAAAAAATTCCTAAAATAAGGAATTATCAATATTATTTTCGTTTATTAATATTTATCGAAAAAGAGTAAATAAAAAACACCACACAAAGGATATAAAGGAAAATTATTAATTGGTTCAAAATATTAGAAAATAAATAAAAAATTTGAAAACTAAATTAATACGTATAACAACAATTCCACTTTCTTTAAAGCTATTATTAAAGGGGCAGCATCGATTTATGTCTGAACATTTTGAGGTAATAGGAGTTTCTTCGCATGGAAAAGAACTGGAGGAAGTAAAAAATGATGAGGAAATACAAGTGATAGCAATTGATATGTCTCGCCAGATTACTCCAATAAAAGATATTAAATCTTTATGGAGTACTTATAAACTATTAAAAAAAGAAAAACCGGAAATCGTTCATACCCATACGCCTAAAGCAGGTATTGTCGGGATGCTAGCCGCAAAACTGGCAGGGGTTCCTCATCGGTTGCATACTGTAGCGGGTTTACCTCTGATGGAAGTAACCGGTACAAAACGCAGTATTTTAGATATTGTAGAAAAGCTGACCTATGCATCTGCAACAAAAGTTTATCCAAACTCAAAAGGCTTGTATGAATATATCCTGCAAAATAATTATACCCGTAAAAGCAAACTAAAAGTAATTGGAAACGGATCTTCAAACGGGATTGATACTTTATTTTTTTCACCAGAACAAGTTTCCAAATCCCAGAAAGACCTATTGAAAAAACAATTGAATATAGAAGATTCAGATTTTGTTTTTGTATTTGTAGGACGTTTGGTAGGTGATAAGGGAATTAATGAGTTAGTTAAAGCATTCTCTCTTGTGAATAAAGCAAAAGATGCGCAACAAAACTTCAAATTATTATTGGTAGGTCCTCTGGAACAGGAATTAGACCCGTTACCTGCAGATACGTTAAATGAAATAGAAAACAATCCGGATATCATTAATGTAGGCTTTCAGAAAGATGTTCGTCCCTACTTTGCGGTTTCTGATGTATTGGCTTTTCCAAGTTATCGCGAAGGATTTCCAAATGTAGTGATGCAGGCAGGGGCAATGGGGTTGCCAAGTATAGTTTCTGATATCAATGGGTGCAACGAAATTATTATAGATGATAAAAACGGACTCATAGTTCCGGTTAAAAATACCGAAAAGCTTAAAGAAGCAATGCAAAGAATGAAATCGGATACAGTGTATTACCAGCAGTTAAAAATGAATGCACGGCCGATGATTGAGTCACGGTATGAGCAGTCAGTGATCTGGAATGCCTTATTAAGTGAATATAAAAAACTACTTAAAGAAAAAGAATATTGTGTATAAAGTTTTTTTCAAACGAATGATAGATTTCCTGATTGCATTGATAGGGCTTGTTGTTTTATCACCTGTTTTTATTGTGGTCATGATCTTACTATACTTCGCAAATCAGGGCAAGCCATTCTTTTTTCAGGCAAGGCCAGGTCTTAATGAAAAGATATTCAACATCATTAAGTTCAAGACCATGAATGATAAAAAAGACAGTCAGGGTAATTACCTGCCTGATTCGGAACGCTTGACACCTGTCGGAAGTTTTATACGTCAGACCTCTTTAGATGAGCTTCCGCAATTGATTAATGTATTAAAAGGAGACATGGCAATTATAGGTCCGAGACCTCTATTGCCACAATATTTGTCATTATATAATGAGTCCCAGAAGCGTAGACACAGCATACGTCCCGGGATTACAGGTTGGGCGCAGGTAAATGGAAGAAATGCCATTTCATGGACGAAGAAATTCGAACTTGATATATGGTATATCGATAATTTATCTCTGGCAACAGATATCAAAGTGTTGCTCCTGACTTTGAAAAAAGTATTGAAAAAAGAAGGCATAACCCAGGTTGGGCAGGCAACTGCAGAAGCTTTTAATGGGAATAATTAATTTAAATGTAGATAGAATATGTATTTATACGGAGCAAGTGGTCATGGCAAAGTAGTGGCAGAAGTCGCTGAACAATGCGGTTATAGTATTGAAGCTTACATCGATGAAAATCTGTCGAAAGAAAAAGTTTTAAATTATACCGTTATTCATGAAATTCCAACACATGATATAGAAATACTTATTTCTATAGGCAATAACAGATTTAGGAAAAAAATAGTTGATCAGGATAATCCGTTCAGTTATATCACCCTTATTCATCCCAAGGCAGTACTTTCCCAGAGAGTAAAGATTGGCGAAGGAACAATTGTGATGCCCGGCGTTACAATCAACGCAGCGGTAAAAATAGGAAAGCACTGTATTATCAATACCAATGCATCTATTGATCATGATTGTATGCTCGAAGACTTTGTTCACATATCTCCCAATGTAGCATTGGCTGGAAACGTTTCTATAGGGGAAGGAACCCATGTTGGGATTGGAGTGAGCGTCATACAGGGAATAAAAATTGGAAAATGGTGCACCATTGGCGCAGGAGCAGTTATTATCAGTGACGTGCCGGATGGTAGTACTGTAGTGGGTAATCCAGGTAAAGTAATAAAAAGTAGAAGTTTGAATAATATAAAAGTAGAAAATATGAAAACAAAAATATGGTTATCGTCCCCCCATTTGGGAGGAAATGAGCTAAAATATGTTCAAGAAGCATTCGATTCCAATTGGGTAGCGCCGTTGGGACCTAATGTAGATGGTTTTGAAAAGGATCTGGAATTATTTTTAGATGAAAACATAAATGTAGCTGCACTTTCTGCAGGAACCGCTGCTTTACACCTTGCATTGATTGAATGTGATGTAAATCACGGAGACGAGGTAATATGCCAGTCTATGACGTTTTCAGCCTCTGCCAATCCTATTGTTTATCTGGGAGCTACTCCAATTTTTATAGATTCCGAAAAAGATACCTGGAATATGTGTCCGGTAGCTTTACAGGAAGCCATAGAAGATAGAATTGCAAAAGGTAAAAAGCCCAAAGCTATTATTGTAGTTAACCTCTACGGAATGCCTGCAAAAATGGATGAAATTCTATCAATTGCTGCAGAATATGATATTCCTTTAATTGAAGATGCTGCCGAATCATTAGGTTCCAAATATAAAGGAAAAGCTTGCGGTACTTTTGGACGTTTTGGCATCTTATCATTCAATGGTAATAAAATTATTACGACTTCAGGAGGTGGAGCTTTGGTATGTCATTCCAAGGAAGATAAAGATAAAGCCGTATTTCTTTCCACACAGGCAAGAGATGATGCTCCTCATTATCAGCATTCCCACATTGGATATAACTACAGAATGAGTAATATCAGTGCCGGAATCGGACGCGGACAGATGGAAGTTTTGAATGAAAGAGTAGAAGGCCGCAGAAGAATGCACGATTTTTATGCTGAAATTTGTGAAAATATGGATGGGGTAGACCTGTTTACCGAGCCAAGCTCTGATTTCTACAGCAATCACTGGCTATCTGTTATTACAATAGATGAAACAAAATCATCAAAAACAGCAGAAGATCTGCGTCTTGCATTTTTGGAAGAGAATATCGAGTCCCGACCTATCTGGAAGCCAATGCATTTACAACCCGTATTTAAAGATGCTCCTTATTACGGAGAAAAAGTAGCTGAACAACTGTTCGGAAATAGCTTATGTCTGCCTTCAGGTTCTAATGTGTCAGATGAAGAAAGAGAGAGAATTGCAAAAGTAATGGTAGAGATTCTTTTAAATAAGAAAGAATATTCAGTTTCACGATAATTTCATCCTACCACTTTGGTATAATATATGGTTCAGAAGCTTTATGTTTCTGTTTAATTAAAAAAGAGAAAATGACATTCATTTTCTCTTTTTTTGTCCTTATTTTAAAGTTTTATTAACTTTCAGAAATCATTCACCTCATAACTTCCCATTGTCAGGCTTCTAGTCAGAACTGAGTTTAAATCAGATATTTTTTCAGACCCTCCATAATTCCCTGCCACAAAGTATTAAAGAAACTCTTATTGGGATCACGTTTGATATCCACTTCCACATGGCTAGGCTCTCCCTTGGAATCATTTTTAACGAAGATATTGGCAATGGCACTCAGAAGTTTTTTTTCTTTCCCTGTATTTTTATTTAAAAAGTTAACATGCATATCAGTATACTTAAAATAAAAATTCCCACCTATTTTCCCACTATCTCCCTTGTAATCAAATTTCAGATACTGAATCTGTCCGTCAAGGCTTACATTAAGGTAAGGTCTTACAAAGAGGTTCGCATTTTCTACAGACAGGGTTCTGATAGTGCCGTTAATTGCGTAATCGTCATTTGTATTGGCCACATCAAACTGCCAGTGCACATCCGTTGGAGCATTTCCAAAAAAATTAAAGTTTGAATCTACTTTTACCAACGTTGGTTTTCCCTTCATCTTTGCACTATTTACATCCCGGATCTTTGCATTAAAATCCCCAAAAGTAATTTTTCCAGGTATATTTGCTTTCTCTGCTACTTCCTCGTAGGAAAGTTTTGATTTCTTGATGTCAATCTGCCTGATATACAGTGGGAATTTGATATCGCGAAGTTTTTTGCTGAACATATACCGCACTCCGATATCATCAGGTGGCGCAAGGTCGTGATAAATATTACAGTCGATACCGTCAAAAACAATCTGATCCAGATCGATGCTGGTTTTGCTTCCGATCGCTGAATTATGATTCGTAATCATAATGGATTTTGATTTGATGGTATAAAGATCCTCCTCAACAGCGATCAAACGGTTAAATTGGGCTCTCGAATATTTGGGAAGAAAAGCAAAGTTATTCAAAGCCGTTACTTTGCCGGTATTTTTAATTTGGTCTACTTTCAGACGGTAATATTTGCCGGCATCAACGTCGATTTTCCGGGCGGTAATCAGCTGGCTTTTAACGTGGAAAGGAATGGATTCTTTAAGGATATTCCGATCCGTCATCACTGAATTGAGCTCAACATTAAAATTATCAACCTTTATTTTCTGCTGACCTTCCTTTTTCTGAACAAAAGTTCCATCTATAATCTTAAGCTTTCCAAGATGTGCCAACAGGTCCGGCGCCGCCGTGTGTTTTTTTGCCGGGGCTTTTATTTTACGGGTTGCAGCAATGATTTCTACCTGTGGCTGATAAACATTGATAGCGCCAAGCTGTAGCTGCAGTTGCTGACCTGCAAATTTTGAAGTATTATTCAGTATTTCTACTTTTTCCGTTTTAATATTAAAAACATCTTTCATAGTACTCGTACCAATTGCTTTGAATTGAAGCTCATTAATTAAGATACTGGAATCATTGGAAGTAATCTTTGTAATATGTACGGCCTGTAAAGGATCCGTTTTAAAATAGATATTTTCAAATTCTATAGTATGGGTGGAAAATGCAAAGGGTATCTTTTCTTTCACCGTATTTTTATCGAAAACAATATCCTTTAAATTCAGGTGGAAATTATCTACAGAAGCCACTTTTGTTTTATCCCTTTGCTGAACAAGAACAGATCCCTGTCTGAAATCAAGATTCCTGATCCCTATTTTCAGATTAATTTCTTTGGGATTTTCTTTTACCTCCTTTTTATTAGTTGACGTCACTATCAGTTGAGGCCTGATAAACTTTGCATTGTCAATGATCAGAGAATCCTCGCTAACGTTGAAATTGTCCGCCGCTAGTTCATTTATTTTCAGGTCAAAAACATTCTTTGCATTATACAGTGCCGGGCTTTCAATAGGTTTCAAATGAAATTGTGAA
Organism: Chryseobacterium sp. W4I1; assembly: GCF_030816115.1. Lineage (NCBI taxonomy): Bacteria > Pseudomonadati > Bacteroidota > Flavobacteriia > Flavobacteriales > Weeksellaceae > Chryseobacterium > Chryseobacterium sp. W4I1. Next base: position 2,096,553 of record NZ_JAUSXQ010000001.1, on the reverse strand, counting down.
ATATTGAGCTGCTTATTTTTAGCATCAATTTTTGAAGCATAGATCTGATAAAAATCGTTTACCGTAATAAGTACATCGTGGGCATCAACTTTAAAACTTTTAAATTCAATAGGTAATTTTGATGTATCCTCACTCCGCTTGATATCCTTAAGGTTAACATTTACATTCTTTCCGGTAACAAGATCCTTTTTATTGCTGTCTTTAACAGATATATTGCCATTGGTCACTAAAATATTCTGAATTTCAAAATTGATTTTCTTTTTGGCCGGATCTTTTTTCTCTTTTGGCTTTCCCAATGTAACATTCACCTCCGGATCAATGAGCTGTACATCGTTTACATGATAAGATTTATTGAAAACAGCATCCCAGATCCCAAAATTCTGGATACGCAGGCTTTTAACATTTCCATTGATCAAGGTAACCGAAGGATCTGTAGTATGCTTGGTTTTAATGATTATCGAGTTGGCGGAAATATCACCTCTGAAAAGATTAAGATTAAAATCTTTAAGGCTGATCTGGTAAGGCGTTTTTTCGTTCACCAGATCCGGTAGTTTATTTTTGAGATAAATATTCAGCAAAAAGGGGAAAGTAAACGCTAGAATTAATAGAATCCCTGCAATGATTAAGGCGATTTTCTCTCTTTTACCACGCTTGTGGTTTATTGTTTTTTTTTCCATCTTGTGTGTTTTGTGTTATCTGAAAGGAAATCTCAGAATTTAAATTACTGATCATTCAAATTACTTTCCAATCCTGTTCCAATTTACATCATAATTGAAATTATTTAGCAAACTCAAACTGTTAAATTTTCCAATAATATGATGATTTTGTTGATATGATTATTTTAAATAGTAAAAAATTGATCTAGAAAATTTAAATAATGAGCGTTGGCCTTAATTGCCGCAGCTGAAGTATGTAAGGATTAGAAGGAAGAAGGGTAACAAGTTAAAGTATTTACTGTATCAGATGGTAATATTTACAGCGATCAGGTATATTTACATAAAAGGGAAAGCAAAAAAGTAACCGCTTCATTTCGAAGCGGTTACTTTATGTTCAGCAGTACTTATACTGAAATCGTTTTTCTAGTTTCTTAGAAACTGGCGAATATCGGCAGAGTCAAATGTAAAAGTGTTTTGATTTTCGGATTTGTCTAATTTTTTACTGATCGTTAAAGCCCATAAAACCAATTCTTTGCAAAAGTTTTGATCTTCAGTATTTAATTCGGCAGCATTTTCTTCAACTAAAGTAACCAAAGGAGTTATGCTGTTAAGCTTAGTGTAGAACTCTTCGTCTGTATCATTGTAATTAAGCTCAAGGTGATTTTTATTGAACCACTTGATCAGATCGGTGTAAGGAGTCTTTATACTTTCTTTTTCCAGTTTGGAGATGCGTGGGAATATACTTTCAAACTGTGTCATGACGGCTTTATCAATTAATATTTTCGCCACATAATCTGCACCTTCCTGCTCGCCTTCATATACCAGTTCAATTTTTCCTGTGATAGAAGGCACTATGGATAAGAAATCAAGGAGATGCACGGTCGTTTTTTCAGCACCGGATTCAATGAGCCGTAATTTGGCGGCTGCCACCAGGTTTTCCATCGCACTGATGGTGAGACGGGCACTTACACCGCTTTTAGCATCTACATATTCACTATCCCGGGCTGCAAAAGCAACTTCCTCTAAAAGATCTTTTGCTAAATCAGGAATTTGTATCTGCGAAACATCATTAGGTGAAATGTTTGCTTCCTGTTCCGTAATCTGCCGCGCAAGAGCAATTGTCTTCGGGTAATGGGTAAAGATCTGGGAACCGATCCGGTCCTTAAGAGGTGTGACAATGCTGCCACGATTGGTGTAATCTTCCGGGTTGGCTGTAAAAACAAACTGGATATCCAGAGGCATTCTCAACTGAAAACCACGGATCTGAATATCGCCTTCCTGTAAAATATTAAATAAAGAAACCTGAATTCTGGCCTGTAGATCCGGCAATTCGTTCAATACAAATATACTGCGGTTGGCACGGGGGATCATTCCGTAATGCAAAACACGCTCATCGGAATAGGGTAATTTTAAAGTTGCCGCCTTGATGGGGTCTATATCACCGATTAAATCAGCCACATTTACGTCCGGCGTAGCAAGTTTTTCAAAGAAACGTCCGGAACGGTGAACCCATGAGATAGGCGTTTCATCACCATATTCAGCAATAAGGTCTCTGGCATACTTTGAGATAGGCTGAAAAGGACTGTCATTAATTTCAGAGCCTTTTACAACCGGCATATATTCATCAAGAAGATCCACCATACTTCTGGCAATCCTGGTTTTTGCCTGGCCGCGTAAACCTAAAAGATTAATGTGGTGACCGGCAAGAATGGCTTTTTTTAATTGTGGAATTACCGTGTCTTCATAACCCCACAGTCCATCAAATACAGGCTGTTTGGCTTTAATCTTTGCAATTAAATTAGCCTGAATCTCTTGATTAATCGTTTTATCAGTATATCCGGATTTTTTTAATTCTTTGAATGTAATATCGTTTTTCATTATCTTTTATATTCTCTTTATTCTGTTTTTTTCATAATCTTCAAAAATCATTTGTCCTAAACCTGACAGGCCTGTTAAAAAAGCTTTTCCTTTGTTTTGGGCAGTAAATGCTTCTACAAACTGACGCAGGTAAGGATCCTGGGCAATCATAAAGGTGGTAATTGGGATTTTAAGTTTTCTGGCCTGCGCTGCCCGGTTAAGGCATTGGGAAACAATCCTGTCATCCAAACCGTAGCTGTTCATATAAAATTCTCCGTTGGGCAAACGGATACAGCTTGGTTTCCCATCAGTGATCATAAAAATCTGCTTGTTGGTATTTCTTTTTCTGCGAAGAATATCCATGGCCAGTTCCAGACCTGCAACCGTATTGGTATGATAAGGACCTACTTTTAAATAGGGAAGGTCTTTAATTTTTATCGGCCACGCTTCATTTCCAAAAACAATAATATCAATGGAATCTTTGGGATATTTCCGGTTAATCAGTTCCACCAGCGCCATAGCCACTTTTTTGGCTGGTGTGATGCGGTCTTCACCATAAAGGATCATCGAGTGACTGATGTCAATCATCAATACTGTACTCATTTGTGCCTTATGCTTGGTTTCCTCTACAATAAGATCGTCTTCGGTCAGGCGTAAGTCAGAAATTCCGTTATTGATCTGCGCATTTTTTAAGCTTTCCGTTAGGTTGACTGTTGACAAATCATCTCCATACTGAAAGGTACGGTTTTCTCCATCTCTTTCATCTCCGATTCCTGCTTTTGTGGTGCGGTGATTTCCGATACCGCTTTTTTTCAGTTTTCCAAAAATCTGATCCAGGGCATATTCACGTAACGCGGCTTCCAGCTTGGCCGTCAGTATGTTTTTACCTTTCCCTGTTCCTGAATTTCCGTCTTTATCATCTTCTTCCTGCTTAATATAGCCTCGTTTTTTTAAATCCTCTTCAAAATCCTGAAGCGTATATTCGTCGGTGAAAATATCATATTCCTTATCCAGCATATCAAGCCACTCAAAGGCTTCTTCAATATCGCCGGAAGTATGGGTAAGAAGATCTTTAAAAACATCAAACACCCGGTCAAAATTGGATAACTCTTCCGGGGTATGTTTGCTGAAAATAAGACCTTTTTTAAAATTAAAATCTTTATTGGTCATAAATTGATGCTCTATTGGTACAGTTAGTGATCTGCATTTAAACATTTAGAATCAAACAGAAGCTTATTCACTCCTTTAAAATTAATGAAAATATTCTGTATTTACTCCTTACTATTAAAGAGATACAATTTAAGGAAATATCAACTGATGATAGCACCTGAAAAATAGAAAATAATAATGATAGCGATATGAAATGAGAATAGTGTACGGTAAGAATTATTGTACAGAATTTTAATTCTTATGCTCAAAAACATAAATCCTGCCTAATTAAAGCAGGATTTAAAGGCTTTTGATGTCTTGTTGAAAGATCAGCTATTTTTGGGAACAAATTTTTCCACTGATTCTTTTGTAACAGGTGTGAAAAAGTTAATCAGATTACCGTCCGGATCTCTGAATAATAAAGATTTATTACCCCAAGGCATAATAGTAGGCTCCTGCACAATGGAAGAAGATAAAATATCTTTCAAACGCTCAAATTCTTTATCTACATCATGAACTAAAAATTCGATAATGGCCGTATGGTTTTCGGCTGGCTGTGCTATATTTTTCCCACCAAAAAACTGTAGGGTTTTGGTGCTTCCGATGGCAATCGTGGCTGTTGAGGTTTTCAGTTCAGCAAAATCGGGAGTGTACTGTATGGCTGTAATTCCTGTGATCTGCTCATAAAATTTCACCAGACTTTCTATGTTGGCGGTAATAATACGGATGGATACTAAATTCATTTTCTAAAGATTTTAATTTATTCTGCAAATGTAAAACAGCATTGTGACAAGGGCCTGTCAGTAGTTGAATCAATGTGGAAAAATAGTAAATGCAGTAATTACATTACAATATGAAATCAAGAGGCTGTTAAAAATATCCATCCGGCTATTTAAAGTTTTTAAAGAAATTATATCTTAGCTATTCTATTGTATTTTCTTAAGGTATCAATAATAACATCTTGCGGAAGTTGACACATTATATTTCCATCATTCCCTTCCATGGTTTCGGCTGCAATCATTGAATTAATGATTGCTTCTTCTACAGACTGGGCTGTAGCTTCAAATAATGGGTTCATATCATCGTTGGGAAGCTGTTCCACTTGCGTTATATTTTCCCTGTCAAAAGCACCGGGGTTAGCTGTAGAAAATGCTATGAAAATATCTCCTGATCCGTTATTTCCATATCCGCCTACGGCACCAATTCCCAAAGAAACTCTTGTTGCAATTCTTTTGAGCTGATGAGGAAGAAGGGGAGCGTCAGTAGCTATGACCGCTACAATAGAGCCGTCACCTTCTTTAAACAGATCCTGGTTTTGAATTTCAGAATTCTCTGTATTTGTAATTTCCTTGCCAACAGGAATACCTGCGATTGTCAAATGCCTTTTCTCTCCAAAATTTGATTGTACTAGAGCACCGACCATATAAGACTTATTGTTTATCTGAACTACTCTTGAAGATGTTCCTGTCCCCGCTTTAAAACCAAAACTTCTCATACCGGTGCCACCACCAACATTCCCTTCTTGTATGAATCCAGATTCGGAATTGTTCAATGCTTCGTATACGTGTTCTTCTTTTACATGGAAACCGTAAATGTCATTTAAAATACCATCATAGGTTTCTGCAACTACGGGATAAGTATACCAGTTATCTTCTTTGTACCAGCCTGTTTCCACAAACCATTTCAGAACAGCATCCCGGACTGTTCCCACACTGTTGGTATTCGTTATCATAATCGGGGTTTCAAGGAAGCCGGATTCTGTGATCCACGTAGTACCCGTCATTTCTCCGTTCCCATTTAAGGTATACCAGTTTGCAAAAACAGGGTTATTATTTTTTCCACGGGGCAAAATAGCCGTGACACCGGTTCTTATATTCTTGCTTTCTTTTGAAATAATGGTACTGTAACCTACTTTTACACCATCAACATCCGTGATTGCATTAAATTTTCCGGGAATGCCTTCAAAAGGAATTCCAAGATCTCTAGCTCTGGGCTTCTGTTCGCTCATCGTATTCTGAATTTGTATTAAAGGTATATTTTATTTTAAAATCTTTATTGACTCAGGAATTGTAAAAGTTCTTTTAAAAAGGCTTCAGGATTTTCTTCAACCACCCAATGAGCAGTATCTGGAATACGCACTGAGGTTACATTTTCAGAAACTTCCTCCATCATTTCCTTCATTATAGGTCCACTTGTACTGATTGTTCCTCCCACGGCCAGTACAGGGATAGTAAGTTTGCCTTTTTTTGCTAAAAAATCCAGATTATCCAGAATGTCCTGATCAAAAGCACGATAGACTTCCAACCCTGCTTTCATCGCACCGGGTGCTGAATAGGCGATTGTAAAAGTATCCATATCCTGATCTGTAATAGCTGCCGTGTTATAAATGCGGTAGTTGAAAAAAGACTGCAGATATTGGCGTTCTTTTCCTGCAATGAGCATTTCAGGCAAATCCCGGACATTATGAAAAGCAAAATGCCATACTCTGTGATCCGTCCGTATTTTGTCGAAAATATGGGTGCCGGGAAGAGGCGCATCAATGACGACCAGATGAGATGTTTCTTCCCTGTATTCCTGTACATAAGCATAGGCTACCATAAGACCGATGTCGTGCCCGACAATAGTAATGGGGCTTTCTATTTTGAGATGCTCTTTTACCAGGAAATGAATATCTCCGGCCATGGTTTTTTTATCATATCCGGAAGCGGGTTTCCAGGAACTTCCGGCGCCGCGGTAATCTACAGCAATTACTCTGTATCCTGCCTCTGCCAGCCGAGGAATAATGTGCCGCCATTCCCACCAGGTCTGTGGAAAACCGTGAATCAGCACAATCACTTTCTCTCCCTTTCCCATTTCTGCATAATGAATGCGAAGTGAGCTGCTAACTACTGCCATTCCGTGAATTACAGGCAGGTTGAATGTTTCTTTTTCAGTCATATCCTTGTATTTAATAGTGTATATTTGTATTACGCATCATGCTGATGTTAGTACGTTATTCTTTTGTAAAATTAGGTCAGACATTACAGGATCAGGCTTTCATTTCAAAAGAATAAAACTGTAAAACTTTAGAATCAATGTTTTTAATTTCTTTCTGTATATGCTATTAGATAAACTACATTATGCCATACTGAATGAGCTGCAGGCAAATGCAAGGATGAGTAACGCAGAAATAGGCCGTAGAGTAGGCCTCACTGCTCCGGCAGTAGCCGAAAGGATTAAGAAAATGCAGGAAGGCGGTATCATCAAGGGGTTTAATGTGGCTGTTGAATTTCCCAAACTGAATTATATGCAAAGAGTAGTGATTGCTATAAAATTGCCCCAGGATAATATCCCGGGATTTCTAAAGGAGACAGAAAAAATAGCAGGAATTACCGACATGGTCCATACCACAGGAGAATACTGTTTTTTTATTAATATGGTTCTTAAATCAACGGAAGATTTGGTAAATACCTTAAATAAATTAAGAAAATTCGGAGAAACCACTACTTTTTCAGTATTGGCTGCCCCGATTGATCATAAGGCTGTCTCTTTATAAGTTGAATCAACTGAAAATGTAATTATAGCAGAAAGCTTTAACAAATATTCTGAAACTTCATTTAAAATAAAACAAGCAGAGATTAGTTCTCTGCTTCTTCTTTTTTTTTCACTGCCTGATGCATGACAAGGATAATTCCCAAAAGGATAATGGCAATGGCCAAATAACGCCAGGCAAGACCTCCCTGTTCACTGACATTTCCACTTACCGAAATGATGAAACTGGTAATTGAAGTGATCACATACACCATGCCTCCCATCAATCCACCAGCTGTTCCTGCATTCTTAGGAAAGTAGAGCATACTTGTGGTAAAAAATGAGGTAAATAAAATCCCCGAACATATGTGAATAAAGAATGCAAAAGGAACCATAATAAAAAGGCTTTCCGCATAAAAGCTGGTTGTAATCAGTCCTGCGATAAGGATAAGCTGTAAAATAATAGGCTGCAGGATTCTTTCTTTAAAGTCAAGTTTAAGTCTGTGTTTTCCTATAAAACCGCCAATCATCCATGAAAATCCTAAAATAAGAGTACAATATCCAATCACAACAGGAGTAAAGTGAAATGTGTTTTCAATAATAAATGGTCCAGTGATATTGAAAAGCATCACAATAGAATAACTGAATCCTAAAATAAGGACCCCAAGCATAAAAATCCTGTTTTTCAGCATCATTTTATAAAGGCTGATATTTTCGGAAAGATTAAGCTTCTTTTTCTCCGGCAGGCTTTCACCGCTGAAAAACCATTCAAAAAGGAACAGGGCTCCTGCATATAAAGCCAGGAAATAAAAATTAGCATGCCAGTTAAACAGTTTCTCAAGATATCCACCAAGGAAGGGCGCAAGGATAGGTCCGCATGACCAGACAATCGTAAAATAGCTCAGATAATGCTTTACTTTTTCAGAATCATAGAGATCCACAAAAATAGCACGGGTAGATACCACCAGAACAGAAACTGCAGCTCCCTGAAGGATTCGCAGAAGACAGATCAGCAGAATACTGTTGGTCATCGTAATCAGAATACTGCTGCTGACCAATAAAAATAAGGCAAGCAACTTGGGACGGTAACGCCCGATACTGTCCAGAATTCCGCCTACAAAAAGCTGCGAAATTCCGTAGCTCAGTAAATAAGATGTTAAGGTAATCTGGATATCTTTTTCCGAGACATGCATTTCATTGGCCATCGATGGAAATGAAGGCAGGTAAATGTCTGTGACAAACCCCGACAGCGGGATAGACACAAAAGCCATAATGGTTATTAGTCTGATTCTTTTTTCAGACGCTTCTTTCAACAACATAATCATTTGTTATATTACTATGCAAAAATAGACTAAGAATGATCAAATTGAATTTTAAAAGACAAAGTAAAAATTACAAAAATCAAAGAATTAAAATGCATTCTTAAATTTCAGCGGAGAAACCTCTGCATGCTTTTTAAAAAAATTATTGAAATGCGAAGGCTGCTCGAACCCTAAAGTATAACCTATCTCTGCAATATCCCAGTTTGTATATTTCAGCAGATTTTTGGATTCTTCAAACACCCTGTCCTTAATGATCTGTGTGGTCGTAAGCTGAGTCACAGATTTTACCGACGAGTTCAGGTGATTCACATGCACATTGAGGTGCTCCGCAAAATCAGAAGCCGTTTTTAAAGCTAGTGGATAGGCCGGAGAATCAAGAGGAAACTGTTTGTTGAGCAGTTCGTCAAATAAGCGGTAAAGCCGGATATTTGCCGGAAGTTCACTAGGGTTGATATCATCCACACGGTTCTCCAAAGCCAGATGCAGAGTAGAAGCCAGATGGCTTTTGATGCTGCTACAGCGAAAAGGATAAGTTGAATTGTTCAGTTTGTACATCTGTTCAAAATAAATAGTGGCCAGCTGCGTCTGTTCCTCTGTTAAAAAAATAATAGGCTTGCTCCATTCTTTGAACAGCGAAGTCTTCTTAAAAAGATTGAATTCAGAATGCCCGCTGAAGAATTCCTGATTGAACAGGCAGAAATATCCCTCCTGAAGATCCCCGTCACATTCCCATGAATACGGAATATTGGGAGAAGGGAAAAAGAGGGCAGGGCGGTCAACATACAGCTCATGGGAGCCATATTTAAAAGTACCGTTTCCGATGATGAAACTTACCTTATAATAATCACGGCGGTTGTACGGGCTTTTAAAGCTGCAGTATCTCCGCATAGAAATATTGAAGTGAGACTTACCGATTTCAAAATCATCGGAATCAAACATTTTGATCTGATCTTGTCGGATACGTTTGTAATAATCTTGAATGGTTTCCAGTTGATCGCTCATTATCTGTAAATTATAAAAATCAAAGATACATAAACAACAGTTAATCTTAGTCTGTTTCTTTTAGGTAATAATAATTGGCAAAATAGTTTTTCTCAATTTCTCTGAGCTACTCTGCCATTACTGTATTACAATTATATCCATCAATGATCAAAACTTTTTAAACTAAGCATTCTTAAGTGTTTAAAAACTTAAAATCTGGATTAGAAAACCTAGCCTTTAGTAATTTCCAGAGTTAATATCTTTGAAGGAAGCTGGAATGGACCTGCTTTTGAATCAGAAGCTACTGTAAAGCCTGATTCCTTTAAAAATTCCAAAAGTGGATCGTGGGTCATGATGTTGATCCATACCACATCCGTAAAACTGACGGCAGATCTGCACTTTTTCCAAAGCGACTGTCTTATTTCTGTAGAATCAGATTCCGGAAGGATCACAAAACTGATTTCTGTCGTTTTTTTTCCTTCGGGAAGGGTAGGATGTCCCGATCCGCTTTTTACAATGCTGTATCCTACTGGCTGCAGATCGGCATAAGTAATAATAAGCTGGTTGGAAAGATCATTCAGCGTCATTGATCATCTTTCTCGGATCAATGTCGTTTTTAATATATTTTTTAATTTCCTCTTCAGAAACAAGCTCTTTGTGTAATGCGTAAGCCGAAGCATCCATAATGGTTATAAGATCAGAAATTCCCTCCTCAGACCCCACTGTAAATTTTGAAATAATATCCATGAATCTTTTTTATTCAAAATTATAAGATTATTCCATTAAAAAAGGATACAGTTAGCATTAATTTAATTGTTTTTAAAATTAAGCTCATGCTGGCGATATCCATGCAATTAGCCTGATAAAAAGCGCTGATTTTTTAGAATAAATTTAAAAAACTGCAGGTCGGCAAAGGAAAAGTAGGAAAAAAATGCATTTTTGTTCAAATTATTTTAGCCTGAGTTAGGCTGGAATAGCCATAAAACCTATATTTGCAGCCTAAATTTTAAAAATAATGAAAGAACTAATTGAAAAAATCAACGCAGAATTTGAAGCGTTTACTACTGAGGCAAACCAACAAGCAGAAAAAGGAAACAAGGCAGCTGGTACAAGAGCTCGTAAAGCAGCTTTGGAACTTAGCAAATTGTTCAAAGATTTCAGAAAAGTTTCTGTTGAAGAAGCTAAAAAATAGTTCATCTAAGCCGGCTCAATGGAGCCGGCTTTTTTTATGTCATAATTTATTCCTTAACCGGACTTTCATACATTAAAATTTTCCTGTCTGCAGTATTAAAAGTTAAATACTATTAAATTTTATTAAAGCACTGCCTTATTTCCCTGGCCGGGTATATATTTGTGTAGTTGATTTTTTAAATTAATTATACGGGTTTCATGAAGCAATTTTATTTATTTTCAATTCTCTTTTTTGGTCTTTTTTCTGCTCAAAAAATAAAAGTTGTAGACTCCGAAAACGGAAAAGCAATATCCCATGCAAGAATTATCCTTAATAACCAGATCGTTTATACCAATGAAGACGGTTTTGCCCCAGTTGGACAGGATATGGTAAACTTTGACATATCAGCTTCGGGTTATCACAAAAAGAATGTTACAGCTTTTAATTCCCTGATCAAGCTTACACCAGCATTTAAAAATATTGAAGAGATAAAAATAGTAAGTGTAGATATAAAAAAACTCTTTAATGATATAAGAAAGAACTACCAGAAAAGATATTATAATGAGCCTTCTCTGTATGATGTGGTATTCAAAGAAAAAAGATTAGACAATGACAAACTTTACTTTTTAGTCATTGCTGAAGCCAAATTATGGAGCAAAAGCAACCATTACAACTATAAAGACGGAATCCGTAAAAATTATGACGAGATCCTTCAGATGCAGCTGAATAATGTAAAATACCTGAAAAATATAAAATCAGACACTATTTTTACGACAGGAAACAGTGAATTTTCCCATGAATATATGGGGAATTATTTCTTCAGCTTTGAACTAAACCGTACCCTCAACCATATCAACACCATCAATTCAAAATATTCAGGGAAAATGATCTCTGAAGAAGGAGATGAGCAGCTGATTACTTTTAAGATCAAATCCGGTACAGGTATTGAGCTGAAAGGAGAGCTGAAGTATAATAAAACGGATAAGGTGATTACCTATTTTGAAGTTCATTATATACAGACGGGTTATCCGCCGGTCAGAAGAAAAACAGCCGAAGGGATAGCGTATGATTACCAGCTGGGTGATGCTTCGCTTATTTTTGATTTTTATAAAAAAGACGGGATGTATCTGCCTGCCACGACCAGGTTTGAAGGTGATAAATACTCTGCTTTCTATCTTGGAAAAAAGCATGAAAGAAAATTCAGCAGGGAAATTATTTACAATACTTTTAAAAAGTCAAATAAGGAAGGTCTTCCTCAAAAGGTGGATTTCAGCAAAAGTATCTGGAAAAATGTTCCGGTAAAAGAGGAAAAAGAAGATGCCATTCTACTTTCTGCAGAGGAGCAGGCTTTTATTAATGAAAAATAATTGATGTTTGATAAGAATCAGAGACCGTCATTTTAGATGGTCTTTTTTATTGATTTCGCTTTGTATTTTATTATTGTCTTTATGAATCTTGAGGATTCAACAGGCTTTTAAGCCTTTTAACACTCTCTTTTCTTCCTTATTCACACAAATTCTGTTATCTTTAAACATTCAATAATTTGCTATGAAGATAAATAAATTTTTTGCTGTACCCGCAGTGGTGCTGGCTGCCCAGTTTTCATGGGCTCAGGTAAAAGTAGACCCGAAAGAAAAACTGGATCCTATCGTAAAAAGTTTTGTAGATGAGATCAACTCGAATTCTCAGCTGGAAAATATGGCTTACGAGCTTTTGGATGGCATAGGACCACGTCTTGTAGGAACTCCTGAAATGCTGGCTGCGAATGAATGGTCTGCAGAAAAGCTCCGTTCGTGGGGAATAGAATCGAACCTTCAGCAGTTCGGAACATGGAAAGGATGGCAGCGTGGAATTACCCATGTAGACATGGTATATCCAAGGGTGAAATCACTGGCAGCAACACAGCTTGCCTGGAGTCCCGCAACGAAAAAAGCTATAGAAGCGGAAGTAATTGTTCTTCCCAAAGTTTCTTCAAAAGCTGAATTTGATGCGTGGCTTCCGTCTGCCAAAGGAAAGATCGTTTTGATGGCACAATACCAGAAGATCGGGCGTTCTGATGAGCAGATCAAGGAATTTGCTACTCCGGAACTGTATGAAAAACTGAAAGCAGAAAAAGAGCAGGCCGGAAAAGACTTCCGTGACTATGTCAAGAATATTGGCTACGATAACAATACACTCCCTGAAGCTTTGGAAAAAGCAGGGGCGGCGGGAATCGCTATTTCCAACTGGACCGGAATCATGGGAGCCAACAGAATTTTCGGTGCAAAGACGTCAAAAATTCCAATGATCGACATTGATGTGGAAGATTACGGAATGCTGTACAGAATGGCTGAAAAAGGGGCTAAACCCAAAATAAAAGTAGAAGCCCAATCCAAGGTTCTTCCTGATGCGAAAAATTTTAACACCATCGGAATCATCAAAGGAAAGGAAAAGCCTGAAGAATATGTGATTCTTTCTGCCCACCTTGATTCCTGGGATGGAGCTCAAGGGGCTACAGACAACGGAACAGGCACACTGACAATGCTTGAAACCATGAGAATCCTGAAAAAATATTATCCAAACAATAAGAGAACGATTGTGGTAGGACTTTGGGGGAGCGAAGAGCAGGGACTGAATGGTTCCAGAGGCTTTGTAGCAGATAATCCACGGATCATCAAAGGAACGCAGGCAGTTTTTAATCAGGATAACGGAACGGGACGTGTGATCAATATCAGCGGTCAGGGATTTGCTGATTCTTACAGCTATATCGGAAAGTGGTTGAATGGCGTTCCGAAAACGGTAAGAGACCAGATAAAAACAGATTTCCCGGGAATGCCTGGAGGTGGGGGATCAGACCACGCCTCTTTTGTTGCAGCCGGAGTACCCGGATTTTCTCTGAGCTCATTGAACTGGGGATATTTCGGTTATACCTGGCACACTACAAAAGATACGTATGACAAGATCGTTTTTGATGAGGTGAAAAACAATGTGGTTTTGACGGCTGCACTGGCTTATATGGCTTCAGAAGATCCTGAATTTACGAGCAGGGAAAAGAGAGTAATGCCTACGGACGATAAAGGCGAAACGGTAAAATGGCCGGAAGCTAAGGAACCGAGAAGAGATTCTAAGGAGTATAAATAGGAGTTTTTGGGGATTAAGAGTCAAGAGTCAAGAACCAAGAACCAAGAATTAAGATTTTAGACATTAGATTTTATTAACCGGTTTTTTAATGTTCTGAAAATATAGAAGGCTGTACAGTTCATGTGCAGCCTTTGTTTTTAATGGATAATATTTTTTATTTCCTGAATTTTATTTTCTTAAATCTTGAAGTTTTTTATTTAAACGACAGATTCTAAATCTGAAAACTTTGAAATCGAAGGTTTGTAATCATCTGTACTCAATTTTCCAAAGCCATATTCACAAAAAATAAAAAGGCAGGCCATTGGCTTTTGCAGAATCATAATCGGTCTGCGTATCACCAATATAAACTGAGTTTTCAGGACTTAAATCATTCCTTTCCAAAATCAACCGGATATTCTCCGATTTCGGTCTTTTAGTACGGCCGTAACATTCAATATCTGTAAATAGATCATTGAATTGGTAAAAATCTAAAAATGCTTCAATATAGCCGTCCTGACAGTTGCTGACAATAAATAGTGTATGGTTTTTGGCTAAATGTTTCAGGGTTTCTGCAACACCTTCATACAAAATACCGCCATCAAGGCGCAAGACTTTACTTTCACGCTGTACAACCTCAGAAAGCACTTCCTTAATTTTCTGATCAGAAATTCCCGGAATGATATCTCTTAAAATATCATCTGCCAGCAAACCCAGGTATTGATTCATATCTTCAGGCTGCATCTCTTTTTTTATCAGGTCATGTCTTATCAGGACTTCATTCCATACTTTGATGATGGTGGCTCTGGGATCCCAAAATGTTCCATCGAGATCGAAAATTAAATTCTTATAGCTCAAGTGTATTGTTGTTTTTATTGGTTGATATTTTAAACTGTTTTTAAATGCATTATAGAATCATGCTCAGCTGCACTCTTTTTCTCGCTTCATCCACTTCCGTTACTTTTACACGGACATGCTGGTGAAGCTTTACCACTTCATTCACATCAGATACAAATCCGTCTTTCAGCTGGGAAATATGAACCAGTCCGCTTTCCTTAATCCCCAGATCTACAAAACAGCCAAAAGCTGTGATGTTGTTGACAATGCCGGGAAGAATCATTCCGGGTTTCAGATCTCGGATACTTTTTACATTAGGGTCAAATTCAAATACTTTGGCTGCTTTTCTTGGGTCTAATCCCGGTTTTTCAAGCTCTTTTAAAATGTCTTTGATCCCTAAAATCCCGATTTCCTCTGTGATATAGTTTTCAGGTTTTACTAATGCTATTTTCTCTTTATTAGCAATCAGTTCATTACTTTTGATCCCAAGATCTTTAGCCATTTTTTCTATAATTCCATAAGCTTCCGGATGCACGGCCGAATTATCCAGTGGATTTTTAGCATTGCTGATCCTTACAAATGCTGCAGCCTGCTGGAAAGCCTTTTCCCCAAGCCTGGGAACTTTTTTAAGCTGTTTTCTGTCTTCAAAAGCACCATTTTCAGTTCTGTAATTAACAATGTTTTCTGCCATTTTTTCTCCGATTCCCGAAACATAGCTAAGCAGGGATTTACTGGCTGTATTCAAATTGATTCCTACAGAATTTACACATTTTATCACCGTTGAATCAAGCTCATTTTTAAGCTGCGTTTGATCTACATCATGCTGATATTGTCCAACTCCAATAGATTTGGCATCAATTTTCACCAGTTCAGCCAGTGGATCTGCCAACCTCCTTCCAATAGAAACAGCACCACGCACAGTGACATCATAAGAAGGAAATTCATCCCTTGCAATCTTACTTGCCGAATATACTGATGCGCCTGCTTCAGAAACTACAAAAACCTGGAGAGGCTTATCAAAAGCGATCTTTTTAATGAAAAATTCAGTTTCACGGCTTGCTGTTCCGTTTCCTATAGAGATGGCTTCAATATTGTAGGCATTCACCATAGACCTGATCTTTTTCATTGCCATTCCGCTTTCATTCTGAGGGGCGTGAGGGTAGAGGGTTTCATTATGAAGAAGATCCCCTTTTTCATCAATGCAGACCACTTTACAGCCACTTCTGTATCCCGGATCAATAGCTAAGATTCTTTTTTCACCTAAAGGCGGAGCAAGTAAAAGCTGGCTTAAGTTTTCCGAGAATATTTCAATAGCTTTTTTATCTGCTTTTTCTTTCGCTTCCTGCAAAGCCTCATTAGAAATGGCAGGTTCTAAAAGCCTTTTGTAGCTATCTTTTATAGCCAGAGCGATCTGCTCTGAACTTTCATTATTGGATTTGATGATAGCTTTTTCTATAAAATCAATAGCCTCATCTTTATCAACCCCGATATTGGTCTTAACAAAACCTTCAGATTCAGCCCTGAGCATTGCCAGAAGTCTGTGAGAAGGTGTTCTGCTGAGGTTTTCCTCCCATTCAAAATATTGAGAGAATTTTTGTGCGGCTTCTTCATCTTTTTTGGTCTTTACGGCTTTAGAAGTGATCATTGCTTTTCGCTGAAATTGGCGGCGGAGGTTTTTACGAACATACATATTTTCATTGATCCATTCCGCCATGATGTCTCTGGCTCCTTGAAGTGCTTCTTCCTCAGATGAAACATTGCTGTTCAGGTATTTAGATGCCAGAAACTGGAGGTCGTTGCTTTTCTGGCTCATAATGATCCTGGCTAAGGGTTCCAGTCCTTTTTCTTTAGCGGTATCTGCTTTTGTTTTCCTGCGTTTTTTGAAAGGCAGGTATAAATCTTCCAGCTCCAACATATCAAAGCTTTCTTCAATTCTCTGCTTCAGTTCCGGAGTCAGGGCATTCTGTTCTTCAATGGATTTCAAAATGCTTTCCTTCCGTTTTACAATTTCTTCAAACTGCTTACTGATCTTTGAGATCTGCTCAATCTGAACTTCATCCAGATTTCCGGTCTTATCTTTTCTATAACGTGAAATGAATGGAATGGTACAGTCTTCTGCTAATAATTGAAGGGTATTGTTGATGCTCTTTTCGGGTATATTGAGCATCTGTTTTATATAGTTTGTGACGTTCATTTTAAATTTTAAACAGCTAAAATAAGTAATTTTAGGATGGAGTAAAGTATTTTAAGCCCTCCATTTTTTTAACAAGTTTGTGATTTTAATGAGCAAAAAACGCAATAATTTTTTATTTATTGATGTATGTTAAGGTGATATGTGGTATGGTTTTTCTATTTTTGAATCTCAGAATTTTAATTAATTTCTTTTAAACAATAAATAATATGAAAAAACTTAGTGTAATTGCATTAGTAGGAGTAGGATTGCTTGCAGCATCATGTAATAAAGATAAATCAGCAGATACTGCGGCTACGGCTACAGAACAAAAAGTAGCTGAAAGCAAAGGGGAAGTTTTACCGGTTGATGTTGCTGCTTCTGTAGTAAACTGGAAAGCTTTTCACAAAGGAGGAATGGCTCCACGTTGGGGAACTCTTAACATAAAATCCGGAGATTTAAGCATTGAAGGTGGTCAGTTGGCTGCTGGAAACTTTGTGATTGATATGAATTCTATCAAGGTAGATCCTGCTTCAGTTACTGAAAAAGATAAAAAACCTGCTGATCTGGAAACTCACTTAAAAACTCCTGACTTCTTTGATACTACAAAAAATCCTACGTCAGATTTTAAAATCACAAGTGTTACAGATTTGAAGGATGCGCCTAAAGATGCGGTGGCAGGAGCTAATAAAACAGTAAGCGGAAACCTTACATTATCAGGAAAAACAATGAATGTAACTTTTCCTGCTAAAGTAGATGTTACAGATACTTCAGCTTCTGTAAATGCAAAATTTACAGTGAACAGAGCAGATTGGGGACTTAAGTTTGGTACTTCAGAGGCAGATCCTGCAGAATGGATGATCAGCAAAGACATCGAAATTGCTGTTGATGTAAAGGCTAAAAAATAATATTGTTAGATACAATACAAATACGGGAAGGCTGCTTTTTTATAAAGGCAGCTTTTTTTATGAAATGGAGTGTTGTAATTCGGATGAATAATATTTTATTTATGAAAACACAAATATGAAAGAAAGTTAGTGGCTGGATGTACATTTTTATTATGTGGAGAAGGAAGTTATTACACTGCAAGTACAAATGATTTTGAAAGCAAATCATTCAGCATGAATCTGGTGAAAGTTCTAATCATACAAAAAAACTTCCTGTCACTCATTTATTTTGAAGAATATGGACCTATTGAAATAATTTTGTTTTGAATAATAATAAAGAATTAAAATTTCTCATCGAAAGACAAATATTAAGGAGGCTGAGGTACTCGAAGCCATTATCCAATTCACTACTTTTGTACCAATGATATACATTCTAATTTTAATTAATCTATTGACACTGATTACTTTTGTCTGGGACAAAAAACTCTCAATAAAACATAAAAGAAGAATCCCGGAAAGTAGACTTTTAGGATTAGCATTTATAGGAGGAACTTTAGGAGCAGCTTTGGGAATGATTATTTTTCGGCATAAGGTTTCAAAAAAATCTTTTTTGTGGAAATTCGGATTTATAGTTTTGGTTCAGGTCTGTTTTATATATTGGTTTTGGAATATCAGTCAACTACGCGATCTTATCTGATTTCAAAACAAGTATAAAAAACACCTCAAATGAGGCGTTTTTATATTAAACAATTAGTTGCACGTTACCCTGAATAATGTAATTAAGATTAGGCTCATTGAATCCCGTTATTTTAATCACTAAGAATCCGTTTTCATTTTCAATAGAGGTTACCTGCGAGTTTCCAACATCTCTTGTAGATAGATTCTTGCCAAAAATGTCACCATAAAACCATCTTCCCCGAGAGTAAGTTGCTACATAAATATGATATTTGACAAACATCATATATTCCTGATACTTAATTTTAGTTTTAATTTTAATTCCAAAATTAGAAGGATCACTTCCAATAAGTTCATGGGTACAGTCTGGAATGTGGCCTGAAATTCCTTCACCAACATCACCGCTTCTTGTTACTGGAATAACGCCAAACTGTCTTTTTACATTACCAATAGCTTTAGTGTCAGTAGCTTTAATCTGCCCATAAGAAGATATAATGTTATGATCTCCTACGATCCAGTTTGCAGGAAGGCTTCCATCTCCTTCGTAAGTAGGAAGTGAGTAATGAATATAGTTTCTAGGTTGGGAAATATCCATAAGTCCATTATATGTATTATAACCTATTATAACATTATTTTGGTCTTTAATTGGTAGAATACCACCTATATTTACGATTGTATTATTTTGCCATTCACCGGTAATTTGACCATTAACACCTCCTGAAGCAGGAGCCTTCACTCCAATAAGGGGTTTGTCAACATAATTAAAATAACCTCCGGTAATTTCAAAATTACCATATTGAACATCAAACAGATCAATTGCGTTGAATATTGCTTCAGCATATATTCCTTTAATAACTATTCCTAAACAATCATCTTTGAATTTGAATCCTGTTTGTCCCCCTTCTACAGTTGGTGAGATTAGTGTTGTAGCCGTAGTTCCTCCCTGAAATAAGAAACCAAAATCTTTGGTAGCTGACACCCTTTCCAATAAAAGCGCATTATTTTGTCCTAAAAATTGATAAGCATACTTGCCACTATTTGAACCGGAAGACATAACATTTTTAATGGAAGTGTAAAAACAGTTTAAAAATTTCCAGGAAACTTCACACTCAGTAAACTTAATATTTTCTAGGCTTGAGCCATGGCAAAAGTTATAGAAATCTAAACCTACTGCACATTTTGCAAAATCAGCATCTTTTATTTTTGAAAACGTAATGACCTGTGTTTCTGTGGGAGTCTGGTGATTGCTAATTAAGTTATTGTTTAGTAGATAAGCCGTTTTCAGAATAGTGTTTGTACCGTTACCTCTAAAAGTTGCACCATTACAATGAAAACTTACTTTATTAGTGATAAATATTGGTCCCGAAACTGAATATATATTAGTCCCGTTAAAGCTTAAAACACCTCCGCCTATTTTAGTTAGATATAAAACAGCTTTATTAATACTTTCAGTATCATCTGCAACCCCATTACCTTTTGCTCCAAAAATACCAACATCTAAGGGCTCGCTGCTTTCAGAGACTGTCTTATTCAAATAATATACACCATTTCGGTTTCTGTGTACAATTCCGTCTGGATTATCAACAGTTGCAATTTGTTCGTAAATGTGTGTTTCATAAGTAAATTCATCAATCAATTCTATCTTTGCTGTATCAGCAATATTACTGGAGGATGAGAAAAATTCATTAGTAAAAATCATAAGTTTTGTTTTTTGATATTAATAATTTGTTTCCTGTAGGAAAACTACTGAAGCAAAGATAAATGCGTGTAACGACAGAACTTGACGTATGTTATTTTATCCAGGCTTTTTGAAGGATTTACTTAAATTTCTCATTATGAATTTGTTAATTAATTTATATTCTTGCTTATTATTCATTAGAAATCACTATTTTTGCACCCGTAAAAATCATTCATGCAAAACATTAGAAATATTGCGATTATCGCACACGTTGACCACGGGAAGACGACTTTGGTTGACAAGATTATTCATGCTACAAACATTTTCAGAGAAAATCAGGAAAGTGGAGAATTAATAATGGATAATAACGATCTTGAAAGAGAAAGAGGTATTACCATTCTATCTAAAAATATTTCTGTTACTTATAAAGACGTTAAAATTAACGTAATCGATACTCCAGGTCACGCCGATTTCGGTGGGGAAGTAGAGAGAGTTTTAAAAATGGCGGATGGAGTTATTTTGTTGGTAGATGCCTTTGAAGGGCCTATGCCTCAAACAAGATTTGTGCTTCAGAAAGCATTGGAATTAGGACTTAGACCATTAGTGGTAATCAACAAAGTAGATAAGCCAAACTGTCGTCCTGAAGAAGTTCATGACAAGGTATTTGATTTATTCTTTGCTCTTGATGCAACTGAAGAGCAGTTGGATTTCCCAACGTTCTACGGTTCTTCTAAGCAAGGTTGGTTCAACACTTCATTAGAGCAGACTGAAGATATCTTCCCATTATTGGATGGTATTTTACAGTATGTTCCTGAACCGAAAGTGGCAGAGGGAAGCTTACAGATGCAGATCGTATCTTTAGATTTCTCTTCTTTCTTAGGAAGAATTGCTATTGGAAAAGTGATCAGAGGAGAGATCAAAGAATCTCAGTGGATCGGTCTTGCTCAGGCAGACGGAAAGGTTTTAAAAGGAAAAGTAAAAGAACTTTATGTTTTTGAAGGTTTAGGAAAGAAAAAAGTTACAGAAGTAAAAGCAGGAGATATCTGTGCTGTTGTAGGTTTTGATGCTTTCCAGATCGGTGATTCATTCGTAGATCTTGAAAATCCTGAACCATTGCCAAGAACTGCAATTGATGAGCCTACATTGAACATGACGTTCTCTATCAACAATTCACCTTTCTTCGGTAAAGACGGTAAATTTGTAACTTCAAACCACCTGAAAGAAAGATTAACTAAAGAATTAGAGAAAAACCTTGCCTTAAGAGTTGAACAAACGGATGATGCAAACACTTTCTTAGTATTCGGTAGAGGTATTCTTCACTTATCAGTTTTGATTGAAACAATGAGAAGAGAAGGTTACGAAATGACAATTGGCCAGCCACAGGTTATCCTGAGAGAAATTGACGGAGAAAAATGTGAGCCTTATGAATCTTTAGTTGTTGACGTTCCTGAAGAATTTGCTTCAAGAGTAATCGACTTGGCTACACAGAGAAAAGGAGATCTTCACATTATGGAAACTAAAGGGGAGATGCAGCACATGGAATTCGAAATTCCTTCAAGAGGTTTGATCGGATTACGTTCTCAAATGTTGACTGCTACTGCAGGTGAAGCTATTATGGCACACCGTTTCACAGAATACAAACCTTTCAAAGGAGCTATTCCTGGAAGAAGTAATGGTGTTTTGGTAAGCAAAACTCAAGGACCGGCTACAGAATATTCTATCGCAAAATTACAGGATAGAGGTAAGTTCTATGTTGATCCGGGTGAGGAGATCTACGGAGGTATGATCATTGGTGAGCAAAACAAGCCAGGTGACCTTGTCGTAAACATCGTTGAAGCAAAACAGTTGAACAACATGAGAGCTTCAGGTAAAGATAAAGATACGGGTGTAGCTCCGAAAACATTATTCTCACTGGAAGAATGTATGGAATATATCCAGAGTGATGAAGCCATTGAGGTAACGCCAAACTTCATCAGAATGAGAAAGAAAATCCTTTCTGAAGAAGAAAGAAAAAGAGTGGAAAGATCAGCGAAAGCATAAGAAATTCTTATATATTAGAAAAGCCTCGAATTTTTCGGGGCTTTTTTATTATACTATCTCCCAAAATGTTTATTTTGGCATAATAATCTCTTAGAAAAAATAAATTTAAAGAAGTTTGCAGACGATGAAAATGAATATTATAAAACTGACTGTTTTAGCCGGAGTTTTTGCCTCATATGCCAGCTGCTCCGTACAAAGCAACACTGTAAAAACAACCCCGACAAAAAATACCGCCAAGCCAAATGCTAATACCACAAAACCGGTTGCTGTAAAACCGGTACCAGCTGTACTTCCTGTTGACGAAAACTTCAGAACAACACTTCCGGAAGTAAAAAGAGAATTTCGGGGAGCCTGGATTGCAAGTGTAGCTAATATCAACTGGCCATCAAGAAATAATTTAACGGTTGATCAGCAGAAAGCAGAAGCCATAAGCATGCTCGATATGCTGAAAGATAACAATTTCAATGCAGCAATCTTCCAGATCAGACCTTCTGCAGATGCGCTGTATACAAGTAATATAGAGCCATGGTCATACTTTCTGACCGGGCAGACCGGAACAGCCCCATATCCGAATTATGATCCCCTTCAGTTTTGGATTGAGGAAGCTCATAAAAGAGGTTTAGAGCTTCATGTCTGGTTAAACCCTTACCGTGCTCACCATTCAAACGGAGGAGCCGTAAACAGTCTTTCTATGGCCAATAAACTTTCCGATATCGTTATTAAATTAAAAAATGGGATGTACTGGTTCGATCCAGCTAATCCAAAAACACAGGGACATGTTTCCAATGTTGTAAAGGATATTGTCAAAAGATATGACATTGATGCTGTACATTTTGATGACTATTTCTATCCGTATGCAACCTACAACAGAGGCGCTGATTTTCCTGATAATGCCTCTTGGAATGAGTATCTCAGAAATGGAGGGACATTATCAAGAGCAGACTGGAGAAGAGATAACGTAAACAAATTCGTTGAAAGAATCTATAAAGAAATCCATGCAGAAAAAAATTATGTAAGATTTGGGATCAGCCCGTTCGGGATCTGGAAACCGGGATATCCTGCAGGAATCGTAGGTTCGTCTCAATATGATGAATTATATGCAGATGCCAAACTCTGGCTGAATAAAGGCTGGGTAGATTACTTCTCACCACAATTATATTGGCCAATCGATTCAAAAGGGCAGGGCTTTGAAGCATTACTGAATTGGTGGGAATCTGAAAATACAATGAACCGCCACCTTTGGCCGGGACTTAATACTGTTGAGATTAAAGTGTCCGACCGCCCTGAGGAAATTAAGAATCAAATCGAAATTTCAAGGCAAATTTTAAAGAATGATGCCGGAGAGATTCACTGGAGTATTGCAGGACTGACTAAAAATCAAAATATGCTTCCTGTTCTGAAAAACGGACCTTACAAGGAAAAAGCACTCGTGCCCAAAACACCATGGATCAAAGCTGTACCGCTACAGACGCCTACACTGTTTGTGACAGATAACGGAAACTTTACAAAAGCGAGCTGGAGTACCAAAAATATCGGTGAAGTTTTCCAATGGGTACTTTTCACTCAGTACAACGGAGCTTGGGAAACAGAAATCCTTACATTAGATACCCTTTCAAAAGATATCCCGAAATCTAAAGACAGCAGAAAACTGAATGCAGTCGCAATAAAAGCTGTAGACAGACTTGGAAATGAAAGTGATTATATGGCGAAAAAAATTAAATAAAAAATTAATTTTAAAAAAGTAAAATAAGACCAGCCCTCAACAGGGCTGGTCTTCATGACATAATGAAGGTCATCTTTTGCAGAAAAATCTTGGAGTTGCCATTGATTATTATTTTAGAATAACTATAAATTATTTATGTAAATTTATGAAAAACAGTTGCTTATAAATTAAATATGAGTTAATGATGAACAAATAAAACGGTATCGGAATCATTTTTGCATCTTATATTTTCTATAATCACAAAAATATAGCATTATGAATACCAACAGACTTTCCCCAACCATTGAAAAAGCATTAAGTGATCAGATGAATAAAGAAATTCACGCTTCACATGTTTTTCTATCGTATGGGATCTGGGCAGATGATAAAGGATATCAGGGAATCGCCAACTTTCTTTACAGACATGCGCAGGAAGAAAGAAATCATTCTATCAAGTTTATGGAATATGTGCTGAACAGAGGTGGGAAACCGAAAGTAGACGCCATTCCTGCTCCTCCGGCAGATCCTCAGTCTCTAACAGAATGTTTCGATGGAGTTTTTAAACATGAAGTAGACAATACAACAGCCATCTATAAAATAGTAGATATGTCTCTGGAAGAAAAAGACTGGGCAACCTGGAATTTCATGCAGTGGTTCGTTCAGGAGCAGATAGAAGAAGAAACACTGGCCAGCAACCTGATTGATAAATTGAAAATTGCAGGAGGTGACCGTGCTACAGACGAATCTCTATTTACTCTGGATAAAACATTGCAGGACGCACCGAACGATGTTCCGTTGGCGCAGAACGCTACCGGAGATAATCCATAAAGCAGGATTGGTGAACAAAAAATTATTTAAAATCTGTCAAAATACTGACAGATTTTTTTATTATGAATCTCCCTTTAAAATCACTATCTTTGCAGGCTGAAAGTTCAATGGTCCGGACCTGATAGAGTTTACACTTTTAATATCATATCCTCAACCTTGAATTTAAACAGTATCATTGAACATTAAAATTTGAATTTTACAATATGAAATGTGGAATTGTAGGCCTTCCGAATGTAGGTAAATCAACTCTTTTTAACTGCTTAAGCAATGCTAAAGCTCAGTCTGCGAACTATCCATTCTGTACCATTGAACCGAACTTAGGAACGGTTTCTGTACCGGACCAAAGATTGTTTGAACTGGAAAAATTAGTTAATCCTGAAAGAGTATTACCGGCTGTAGTTGAAATCGTTGATATTGCTGGTCTTGTAAAAGGGGCAAGCAAAGGAGAAGGTCTTGGAAACCAGTTCCTGGCCAACATCAGAGAATGTGAAGCCATTATCCATGTTTTGAGATGTTTTGATAACGGTAATATCATTCACGTTGAAGGCTCTGTAGACCCAATGAGAGATAAGGAAATTATCGACATCGAGTTACAGCTTAAAGACCTTGAAACGGTTGGAAAAGCAGTTGATAAAGCTAAAAAATTTATTAAATCCGGTAAAAAAGATGATATTCTGGTTTATGAAACACTTCAAAACCTTGAGAAATTCATTGAAAACGGAAAAAATGCAAGAGAATTTCCTGTCAATGATATGACTCAGTCTATCATTGATGATATTCAGCTTTTAACGAAGAAGCCGGTACTTTATGTATGTAATGTAGACGAAAATTCTATCAAAAACGGAAACGATTGGATAGGAAAGATCGAAGAAATGGCTAAAAATGAAGGAGCTGAAGTTGTGGTATTGGCTGCACAGATTGAAGCTGATATCAATGAGCTGGAAACATTTGAAGAAAGAGAGATTTTTCTTGAAGAACTTGGCCTTGAAGAGCCGGGAGTAAACCGTCTGATCAGAAAAGCTTACGACTTATTGAAGCTTCAGACTTACTTTACCGCTGGTGTAAAAGAAGTAAGAGCGTGGACAATCGGGCAGGGATGGACCGCTCCACAAGCTGCAGGTGTCATCCACACAGATTTCGAAAAAGGCTTTATCCGTGCAGAAGTGATCAAGTTTGACGACTATGTAACTTACGGTTCTGAAGTGAAAATAAAAGAAGCCGGAAAACTTTCTGTAGAAGGCAAAGAATATATTGTTCAGGATGGTGACATCATGCACTTTAGATTCAACGTATAAGACAATATTAAAGTTAGTTATAAAGAAAAACGCTTCAGAGTTCGTCTCTGGAGCGTTTTTTGAGTAAAAACGGTGATGGTTATTCATATTGTAAACTCAGTGAAAAACTTTGAATTTCTATTTGATTGTTGAAAATAAAAAGAACCACTCCGATAAAGAGTGGTTCTTATTTTTTTATTAAGGTTCTATAACGGGTCTGCATTGTAATTGGGCGCAGCCTATTGATATTTTCCTGCAGCCTCCCGTCATTGGATCAATGCAGTCCATTAATCCTCCGGTGATACTTCTTAATTGCTTTTTGTTTAATTTCTTTCCTTTCGGTAAATCTTGATTTTTCATTGTTTTGATTTTTAGTGAGTTAGTTCAAACTAAGATAAGAAAAATATTAAAATATATATCACATGGTATAGAAAAAAATAAAATATTTTTACATTTTCAATTTCTGCTAACTTTGTATATTTGAATTTTACAAACCTTCAGTTATGGAAAAAGTAACGCATGCCTCCCTTGAAGACTTTTATAGAGAGATGACCGCCAAGCTGGGAAAAGACCTTAAAGACATCTTCCCTAAAGGACTTCACAAGGATATCGGGCATTTTAATGTATTCGATATCAGGCAGACCATAGAAAGGGCAAAAACTACTTTAGAAATGCCTTATAACAGAAGGAAATATTATAAGATCAGCCTTATCAGAGGAAAGAACAGGGCAGAATATGCAGATAAGATCATTGCCATCGGAAAAAATGCTTTATTATTTGCAACACCTAAAGTTCCTTATCATTGGATACCCGAAGATCCTGACCAATCGGGCAGTTTCTGTGTGTTTACAGAAGATTTTTTCATCAAAGCACAATCCCGTTTTTCTCTGGAAGAACTGCCAATATTTCAACCGGGTAATATTCCTGTATTTGAAATTGAAGATGAGCTGGCAGACGAAATAGAAGCACTGTTCACCAAAATAAAAAAAGAAATAGCTTCAGATTATATATTCAAATATGATCTCATCAGAAACTATGTTCTGGAACTGATCCATTACGGACAGAAACTTCAGCCGGCGGCAAAATTATCTGCCTCAAATGATAGTTCATTACGGGTTGTTTCATTGTTTATAGAGCTTTTGGAAAGACAGTTTCCTATAGAATCTTCGGATCAGAGACTGCAGCTTAAAACAGCAAAAGATTATGCAGACAGGCTTGCTGTGCATGTGAATTATTTAAATAAAAAACTAAAGGAAAACACAGGAAAAACTACCACAGAACTGATTGCGGACCGTATGGTTCAGGAAGCCAAAATCCTGTTGCGTCAGACCAAATGGAATGTCTCCGAAATTTCTTACTCTTTAGGATTTGAGGAAATTGCCCACTTTTCCAATTTCTTCAAAAGAAAAACATCATTTACTCCCATGGAATTTCGTTCATGATTTGAATTTTGCAAATTTCAGATTGATTCAGGCAAATGGATTTTCTGGAAAATTTTCCAACTTTGTATCATTAAATATTAAATACATACAATAAAAGATGGATACAAAAACAAAAATTGCATTGGTAACCGGAGGAAGCCGCGGGCTTGGAAAAAATGCAGCCCTTAAAATCGCCCAAAAAGGATTAGATGTTATCATTACCTATAAAAACAGCAGCGAAGAAGCAGATACGGTGGTGAAGGAAATAAAAGCAATGGGACAGAAAGCTATTGCTTACCAGTTGGATACCAGAGATGTAAAAAGCTTTGATGCATTTGTAAAAAATATTACGGATCATCTTGAAACTGAAACAGGGAGTTCAAACATCGATTTCCTGATCAATAATGCGGGGACAGCTTTATATTCTCCAATCACAGAGACCACGGAAGAAGAGCTGGATGATATTGTTAATGTCCATTTTAAAGGGGTATTCTTTCTTACCCAGAAAATGCTTCCCTTCATTAATAATGGTGGTGGAATTATCAATATTTCATCAGGTCTTGCAAGATTTGCTTTACCGGGTTCATCCGTTTACGGTTCCATAAAAGCAGGTGTTGAAATGCTGACAAAATATATGGCAAAAGAGCTTGGACCCCGTAGGATCAAAGCTAACGTTATTGCACCCGGAGCCATAGAAACTGATTTTGGAGGGGGCAGAACCAGGGATGATCAGAATGTAAATTCAATGATCTCAGGGATTACAGCTTTGGGAAGAGCCGGACTTCCTGATGACATCGGAGGAGTAGTTGCGTTTCTGTGTACAGAAGACGCTGGTTGGATTACCGGGCAAAGATTAGAGGCTTCCGGAGGAATGTTTTTATAGGAAATAAAAATATCCTTGACATTCAGGGAGATGAATGACCAGTCTTAAAAATAAAAGAACCAACTGTATCAGATTGGTTCTTTTTTATTATTGCCATCAAATAAACTATTCAATGGGTTCAACAGGGGTAGGCGGCTGACATTCCGGTTCTTGACAGCCTGGACCGTAATATTGGCACCGGTTGGAAATTTTGCACCTTACAAGTCCGCCGGTAATTACTCTGAGCTCTTTTTTGTTTAATTTTTTTCCTTTACTTAAGTTCTGATTTTTCATAGGTTTAATTTTTTTGAATTGTTTTACATTATTATTACGGTCTGCATATTTTTTGTCCGCAGTAAGGGGAAATCATCGCACAGCCATTTTCATCAACATGGGATTCACACGGCTCATTAGCGGGGAGACAGATTTCCTGAGCAGGCATGCAGTTTATCAAACCTCCAGCAATTGTTTTCAGCTCTTTTTTATTCAGCTTTTTTCCTGATAATAACATTACATCTTTCATGATTCGGATTTTTAATAAGTTAGTTGTGACTAATATATGAAATATTTAATACTAAATCCTTATTATGGGAAATAAAAATACAGTTAAAAATGGCAAAAACATTTGTTTAAACGGCTACTCCATTTAATAATTATAATTTTTGCAAAGGCATCCCTTTTAAAAAGCTCGGTTTAAGGTTCAATTAAAACTAAAGTTTTGAAATATTTTCAAGAGCTCTTTCCCGTGTTTCTCTCGTCTTTTCACTACCTTTAATATCCAGAAAATCATTTATATGAAAGAATTCCTTGGTCAGTATTCCTATATTATTGCAGGGCTTGAAGTCTTTTATCTTGCCGGAATTATTTTACTGGCCGGTAAAATAATTATGGATACAAAAAATACCAGCAAGACTCTTGCGTATCTTATGCTGATTATTTTCCTTCCCGTTTTAGGGGTCATCATATACTTTGTATTTGGAGTAAATTACAGAAAAAATAAATTTTACACTTTTAAAATAGAACGGAATGAGGAGATTTATCAGGCCGTCAGCCAATATATCAGGGAAACCCATTACACAACATTAGAAGTCCATAAAGAAAATTTAGACAATTTTCTGACTACGATTAATTTTCTGTATAATGCAGGTCATTCACCAATGTCACAGGGAAATTATGCAGAAATACTGGTGAACGGAGAAGGGAAATTTGAAAAAGTTTTTGAGATTCTTGAAAAAGCAATTCATCATATCCACCTCGAATATTATATTTATGATGATGATGTAATAGGGAACAGGCTTGCCGATCTGCTGATCAGAAAGGCAGGGGAAGGGGTAAAAGTAAGGTTCCTTTATGACGATATGGGCAGCGGGAAAATAGGTCGAAAACTATTGAAGAGGTTAAAAGAGGGAGGAGTAGAAGTATCTCCGGTGAATAAGATTACTTTTAGAGTTTTTGCCAACCGGGTAAATTACAGAGATCACCGGAAGATCATTATTGTAGACGGAGCACATGTTTTTACCGGAGGCATTAATGTTTCCGATAAATATATTAATCCTAATCCCAAACAGTATTGGAGAGATATTCATTTGTATATTAATGGAGAAGCAGCTTTTTATTTTCAGTTTATATTTTTCAGCAACTGGATCTTTGCGACGGAAAGAATTCCTGAAATTACCCAGCTTTACTTCGACCATAAAAATAAGCAGCAAGGCACATCACTTATTCAAACGGCTGCCAGCGGACCGGATACGAAACCATCAATCATGCTGAGTACCGCATCTGCTATACTTTCTGCGAAAAAAAGAGTATACATTGTTACTCCCTACTTTATTCCCGTTGAAACCGTTTTGAATGCCATAAAACAGGCAGCACTTGCTGGAGTTGATGTAAGGCTTATGGTTCCCAAATCAGGTGATTCTTTAGTGGTGAACGCTGCTGCTTATTCGTATTACGAAGAGCTCCTGGAAAATAATGTGCGGGTTTTCTTTTACAAAAAAGGTTTTATCCATGCCAAGACAATGCTTGTAGACGATTATGTTTCATCAGTAGGAACAGCAAATATGGATGTCAGAAGTCAGGAGCTGAATTTTGAAGTCAATGCATTAATTTTTGATGAAAAGATCAACGGGAAACTGAATGATCTATTCCTGGAAGATATGAATGATAGCGAAGAGATCTTTTATGATTCATGGGTGAAAAGGCCAAAATACAAAGTTTTCTTTGAACATCTGGCCAGGCTTCTTTCTCCGCTGATCTAAAATATTAAAGTTTTGACAGGTTTTCTATAGCTTTTTCCAGAGTTTCCTGCTTTTTTGCAAAACATAACCTGATCACGTGGTCATTTCTCTTATTTTTGTAAAATGATGAAAAAGGAACGCTTGCCACTTTATGATTGATCGTCAGCTCAGAAGCAAAGTCAAAATCATTTTTATCAGAAATCTTATCATAAGTAAGCGCCTGGAAATAGGTTCCTTCACAATCTAAAAGCCCGAAAGAGGTACTTGTAAGCCCTTTTCTTAAAAAATCTCTTTTTTCCTGAAAGAAAGTATTAAGATGAGTATAATGTTCATCGTTTTTCATGTATTCTGCCAAAGCTAATTGTATGGGCGTATTCACACAGAATACATTGAACTGGTGTACTTTCCTGAATTCATCGGTAAGGTTTTTGGGTGCTGCACAATAGCCAGTTTTCCAGCCTGTCACATGAAACAGTTTCCCGAATGAGGCCACAAGAAGACTTCTTTCTTTAAGTTCAGGATATTGGCAGATACTTAAATGCTGCTTTCCGTCAAAAACAATATTCTCATACACTTCGTCACTCAGGATAAGGATCGAACTGTCTTTTACAATCTTGACCAGTTCCTGCAGGTCATTTTCTTTTAAGATCTTCCCGGAAGGATTATTTGGATTATTCAGGATAATCATTTTGGTTTTATCAGTCACCAAGCCTTTTACCGCATTCCAGTCGATCTCATAATCCGGGGCTTTCATTTCAAAACGTTTTACAATTCCGCCGAAAAGCTCTACAGTAGGCTCATAGCAGTCATAAGCAGGCTCAAAAATAATAACCTCATCCTCTTTTTTTACAAAAGTGGCGATCGCTGTAAAAATAGCCTGAGTACCGCCAGCCGTTACAGTGATCTCGGACTCCGGATGATAAATGGCCTGGTGGCTGTTCTCTATTTTTCTGGCGATCTCTTCCTTTAGCGGCATCATTCCTCCCAGCGGAGCGTATTGATTAAAGCCTTTTTTAATGAAGTGAGTTACATGGTTCAGTAATTCTTCATCCGGCATGAAATCGGGAAATCCCTGCGAAAGGTTAATCGCTTCATTTTCATTGGCAAGCTGCGTCATCTGACTGAAAATGGTAGTTCCTACATTAGAAAGTTTAGATAAAGGAAGTTGTATCATTAAAGAATTTTTTACTTACTCCGAATTTAATTCATTTTTTATAATCTGAAGCAGAAATTCCATAAAAAAAGACGGCCATAAATAAGGCCATCCTTGCATTTGTATTTTATTAGTTTGATTTTAAAACATTCGTATTGATTCTACTTTGTTATTGCAATATCCAAGAATCCCCCAGAAGATAACTGTAGAAGTTCCCCATCCGGATAATGACACTAAACGGTTACGGAAAAATGTTTTGTCATACAGGTGTTCTACCGTATAAATGTGCAGTCTTTTATAACAACCTATTTTATTATTCCAGCCTGAAAAAGGCCATGGCGGTGATAGGGAAGGCATAAAAGGAGACATAATATATTTATTGGTGCCATATGGAACAATGTCATCGTATACCTGAAGCCATCCAGGATTAACAGCTCCGAAATATGTTTCATACTGCTGTTTTTCAAACGCATAATAAGAGTCTGGCAGTTCCATTCCCGACGCTTCTAACTGGATCAACCCATTTTCTACAGCATATTTCTGGATAGCAGCATCAAAAGCTTTGGATTCCCGGAATTTAAGATTATTCTGATCTCCATATTCCAGGTATTTTTCTTCATTGGAAAAAGTC
Source organism: Chryseobacterium sp. W4I1 (assembly GCF_030816115.1). Lineage (NCBI taxonomy): Bacteria > Pseudomonadati > Bacteroidota > Flavobacteriia > Flavobacteriales > Weeksellaceae > Chryseobacterium > Chryseobacterium sp. W4I1. The sequence goes on along the minus strand of NZ_JAUSXQ010000001.1, from coordinate 2,064,416 downwards.
CTTACGGTAATCAATGCTGAATGATTACTTGGGTTTTTAACAAGAGAGGCTACAGGAAATTTATCTTCAATATTGTCGATCGGGTCAACCTGCTGTCCGTCTAAGAAGTAGTCGACCTGTATTTTATCGATATCAATTCCTTCTTTTTCAAATTCCACTCTTAATTCGGGAGTGTAAGGCGGTGTATTATTACGACTGAATGTAGAGAGATTGTTACCCTTACCGGCAGCAGCCATTTCTTCAGGTTCATCACTGTTTTCTCTACAGCCTGATAGAGCTATGAGAATACAGGACATTGCTAACACTGTAATTTTTTTAAGTTTCATATGATAATTTTTAGAGGTTTGTTAAGTAAATTATTATTTTGAACGAATTTATATCTCATGATAACATTAAAATTTGATGTAATAAATGTATCAGAAATTGTAACATCACGTTATGGTGAATTAGTAAACGATATGTATCGGCTAATAAGTGTGAATTAATGCTCTTTAACTGTATTTTTAATACATTTTTCAACAAAGAATAGCAGGGAAGAATTGAATTTCAATCAATCAGACACAGAATAGCCGGTAATTTAAAATCCGGATAGTATTTAAATAGAGAACATGCTTGTTGTAGAATGACAAACTATAGAACACGTTAAGAAGAAAATGCTGAAAAGAGATTGAGCATTTGAATGATGTAAAAAACAATTGTAGCAGTAAACGAAATGTCTTCGAATGTTGTTTGTGACGAAAGTTATTAAATGATGTTACAATTTATTACTTCATAATCCATTTACTCTAAATTTTCAATTTTAGATAGAAAATCATTTTTTTTACGCACAGAAACATCCAATACAGAATGGTCTGCCATGATTACCTGCCCACCTTTACCTTTGATATATTCCTTAAGATGAAAAAGATTGATCAGATGTTTATGATGGATCCTGAAAAAATTATATTTGGTAAGCTGTTCTTCAAATTCATGTAAAGTTTTAGAAACAATGATTTTACTTTTATCAGCAAGGTAAAAGGTTGTGTAGCTCGAATCGGCTTCACAGCGGATAATATCATTGATGTTGGTTAATTTGAATCCTTGCAGGGTAGGAAGACTGATCTTGTTCTCATGAGAATTACCGGGAATATTTTTGCTTTTTCTGATATTGTCCAGTGCCTTATTGACCGCAATGATAAAATCTATCTTTTTGATTGGTTTCAGTAAGTAATCTGCTGCTCCGTTTTTAATAGCCTGAATTGCAAAATTTTCAAATGCTGTAATAAAAATAATCTGGGAATCTATATTTCGGAATTTCGAGAGGAGATCAAAGGCAGTCCCGTCTTTCAGCTGTACATCCAGAAAAATAATGTCCGGAGAGTTTTTGGAAAGATAAATATAACCTTCCTCCACGCTCGATACCTGAAATGCTGTTTGGATTTCAGGAAACTCGTTTTCCAGAAGGAGAGCAATATAATCTCTTCCGTCCTGCTCGTCATCAATGATGCATGCTTGTATTTTCGTTTTCATAAGGTTTTATATAAAGTTTGATCTGAGTTCCTGATCTTTGTTCCTTTTCAGAAAGATCATAAATCTCCAATATGATATGAGTCTCAAAAAGCTGTCTAAATGTTTCAATTCTTTTCTGAGATAATTTTACTCCAAACGAGTCAGCATTTGCCGGCTTCTTGCTGCCTATGCCTATACCATTGTCTTCAATGATAACAGAGAGTGATGATCCGGTATAGTCAAATGATACATTTATTTTGCCTTTCCTGTCTTTTAAGCCTGCAATTCCATGTTTTATAGCATTTTCTACAAAAGGCTGAATTAATAGTGAAGGAACAACCCAATTTTCATTCACCTTTTCAGATAGGCTGATTTCATATTCAAACAAGTCTTTCAATCTGAGCTTTTCCATATTCAGATATAAGGAAAGGTATTCTATTTCCTCTTTGATCGGCATAAATGTTTTTTCAGAATAATGAAGCGTTTTCCTGATCATTTGAGCAAATATTTCCAGATAATTTTCCGTTTCCAGATAATTCTTTTTGTAAAGTAGAAACTGGATGGAATTGAGGCAGTTGTATATAAAATGAGGGTTGATCTGAGCTTTGATAGCCTGCAGCTCCAATTCTGCAATCTTTTTTTCATAATACAGAGTTTCCAGCTTTTTATTTCTTTTTTTCTGAAAATAGAAGGTGATAAGGATAAAGAGGGCTGCTGCACCCAGACTAATCATCATCATCCTGAACCACCAGGTTTGCCAGAATTTTGGATGGATCTCAAAATGAAGTTCTGTAGAAGCATACGATCGCTTTCCGTTGTATCCGATACCAAATACCTTGAATACATACTTGCCGGGTGGTAAAGAATAAAAAATGATCTTTTGAGAACCCGTAGTTTGCCAGCCATTACTAAGGCCTTCAATTGTATAGCGGTAGCTTATCTTACCCTGTGATGTAAAATCAGGAAAACTTACATTGAATGCAATGTCATTATCCGGTTTCTGTCCTGCTAACGGTTCACTAATATCAAAAATTTCTCTGCTCCCAATCACCACCGAATTAATTATCACCTTTTTGTTGATAAACTTCTTCTGACTCATCAGATTTTTAATAGAAAGAACTCCCAAACCTTTTGAAGTTGCTACAAAGATAGTGTCACCGGATAATACGCAGCCGGTTACTGAATTGGATGGCAGACCATCTGTTTGTGTAAAATTATTGATTTTTATATCCGATCCCTGAAGCTCTATCCTGCTGAGTCCGTAATTGGTACTTGCCCAGAAGGTATTCTTGTTTTCTATTTCAATTTTTTTGATCTGGCTGGTAGCTAAGCCAACATTTTCACTGATTTTTCTGAGAATTTTAGAGTTATCAAAAAGTATAATTCCATTGAGATTGGTAGCTCCAACATATAAATCATTTGTGAGTTTCTTAATATCTGTAAAATAATATCCTTCTAGAAACAAAGTTTTCTTTTTGGTAATTGTATTCAGTTTATAGAGATCTTTAAAGGTTCCTGCGAAAAGGCTGTCCTTTGCATAAGATAGAGCTGTGTAAACCCTTTCTTTGCTGAGTTTTCCTGCATAGCTTTTGTTTTGGTAATTATATTCAATAAGTCCAGTTGACGTGCAGAGAAGAACAGATCCTGATTTATACGGTACAATATTCTTCAGAACGAAATCGGTATGAAACTGTTTCTCGCAAATATTTTTATTGTATTGGAAGAGAGAGGTTGTAAGTCCGAATAAAACAGTATTTCCATCAGAAAATATAGCCTGATGCTCCATTTTAATATTTTTTTCAAGGACAAGATCTGTTACCTTTCCGTTCCGGTAAATGCCACCTTTAGACTCATTATAGCCCAGAAAAACAGAACGGTCATTTTTAGCAATTGCCGTGATATAATCTGAACTATTTTTAATGGGAAGTTGAATATAACTTTGGAAAAACCGATCTGCAATGAAGAATATACCATTGTTCCGGGTAGAAAACCAAACATTATTGTCTTTGTCAGCCAGAATATTATGAATGACCTGATTGTCCATCATTTTTACGGGGGCAGAAAGGGTGCTTTCGTCCAGTAATGATCCTTTGAAGTAAAGCACACCGCCTTCTGACAGACAAAGCCAGAGCCGGAAATGCTCATCTATAATCGCTTTTAAAACATCTTCCTGTGCTGTAAAGCTTTTGATTTTTTTAAAATAAAATTTATTGTAAAGCTGGTAAACTTCTATGGACCTGCCGTTTTTGAAAACAAAAATGTTGTCTTTCCTCAAAATAGTTGTATACCTGTTGATTGAAATATTACAAAAGATTTTCTTTTTAGTGGTAAGGTCATACGCATAAATATTCTCATTTCTGCCCTGATTTTTATAGTACAGGACTTTATCCGTCATGTCAAGTCCGAAAGCATGATAAGCTTCTGATTTGTAATTGGAAGGTAAAGGGATCGTACTTATTTTTTCATTTTTAAAGACATAAATGTTTGTGGGGTTATAACTGGAATATATATATAGTGCACCATCATAAATGCAAAAGTCCGGATTATGGGTGAACTGCATTTTTTTGAGTTCGCTGTTGACATCAGAGTTGATGATGCGTCCTTTTTTTAAATAGGCAAAATCATTCAGAAAAGGAGCAACAAAGATTTCCCCGTTAGGCAGGGGCAAACAGGATAAAACTTCAATATTTTTCAGACCGTTTTTGCTACTGAACTGCTTAAATTCCTTTCCATCGAACCGAAACATTCCGTTGTCGCTTCCTATCCATATAAAACCTGCAGGATCCTGGGTCACGGTATAGGTATATGAGCTGCCGAGACCATTCTCTTCACTATAGTTTACGATCCCTGGGATTTGTGTAAAAAATGCTGAAGGAAAAAATAAGAAAGTACAAAATAAACCAAATAGAATTATTTTTTTCACATCATATTGAATAATATGGTAAATATATCATTTGATTAATAATAACACAACCTTTAAGGTTGAATATTGAAAAAAAAGGAATCGAAAAAATTCGGATAATTTTGTACAATTTCGTACTTTTGTATGTTTGCTGAAATCATATATGTCACAAGAAATAAATCCAATCTACTCCGAAGATAATATCAGAACCCTCGACTGGCAGGAACACATTCGTCTGCGCCCCGGAATGTATATCGGGAAGCTCGGCGATGGCTCCTCTGCTGACGACGGTATTTATATCCTGCTGAAAGAAATTCTTGACAACTCTATTGATGAGTTCAGGATGAAATCAGGAAAAAGAATTGAAATAAAAGTGGATGACGGTAAAGTGAGCATCCGTGACTTTGGCCGAGGAATTCCCCTTGGAAAGGTAGTAGATGCCGTTTCCAAAATGAATACCGGTGGTAAATACGACAGTAAGGCCTTTAAGAAATCTGTAGGACTGAATGGGGTAGGTACCAAAGCCGTTAATGCACTTTCAGAGTATTTCCGCGTAAGATCCTTCCGTGAAGGTAAAATGAAGATGGCGGAATTTTCCAGAGGACTGATTACTGAAAATTATGAAGAAAAAGATACCTCAGACCGAAATGGTACTGAGATTTCCTTTGTACCCGATGGAGAAATTTTCCTTCATTTCAAATACCGAAAAGAATACATAGAAAAAATGCTGCGCAACTATGCGTATCTGAATCCCGGACTGAAAATAATCTTCAACGGCGAGACCTATTACTCTGAAAACGGACTTAAAGACCTTTTGGAAGAAGAAATGGAGAACGAAATTCTGTACTCCATCATTCACTTGAAAGACAATGATATAGAATTGGCGATCACGCATTCTGATAAATCGCAGACAGAAACCTATTTCTCATTTGTGAACGGACAGAATACCACACAGGGTGGAACACACCTTAATGCCTTCCGTGAAGCATATGTGAAAACGATCCGTGAATTTTTTAATAAAAACTTTGATGCGTCAGACATCAGGAAATCTATCATTGCAGCGATTTCTATCAATGTAGAAGAACCCGTATTTGAATCCCAGACCAAAACAAAGCTTGGATCCAACGATATGGGTCCGAACGGCCCAACTGTAAGGACTTTTATCATCGATTTTCTAAAAAGCAAGCTGGATAATTTCCTTCATAGAAACCCTGAAATTGCTGAAGCCATCCAGAGAAAGATCCTTATCTCTGAAAGAGAAAGAAAAGAACTTTCAGGAATTCAGAAGCTGGCAAGAGAAAGAGCCAAAAAAGTGTCCCTGCATAATAAAAAGCTGCGTGACTGCAGACAGCATTATAACGACCAGAAAAATGAAAGAAAAGGGGAAACCCAGATCTTCATTACGGAGGGAGATTCTGCATCCGGATCCATCACAAAATCCAGAGACGTAGAAACTCAAGCTGTATTTTCACTGAAGGGTAAGCCTCTGAACTGCTATGGACTGACCAAAAAGGTAGTCTATGAGAATGAGGAATTCAATCTTCTTCAGGCTGCTCTGAACATTGAGGAAAGCCTGGAAGACTTAAGATACAATCAGGTCATTATATCTACCGATGCCGATGTGGATGGGATGCACATCCGTTTATTAATGATCACATTCTTTCTTCAGTTTTTCCCTGATCTGATTAAGAATGGACATCTTTATATCCTTCAGACCCCATTGTTCAGGGTAAGAAATAAAAAAGAAACAAGATACTGCTATACCGAAACAGAAAGAATAAAAGCTCTGAACGAACTTGGAAAAAACCCGGAGATTACCCGATTCAAAGGACTTGGAGAGATTTCCCCAGACGAATTTAAGCATTTTATAGGTAAAGATATCCGTCTGGAACCTGTGGTCATTGGTAAAGACCAAACCATAGATCAGCTGCTGGAATTTTATATGGGTAAAAATACACCGGACAGGCAGGTGTTTATTCTTGAAAATCTGGTAGTAGAAGATACGGATATTGATAAAAAAGAAATTTTGGATGAAGCTGCAGGTTAAAGAAAACTAAACTAATACACATAATATACCTCATAAATGAGACTTAGTAACCGCAACAAAGCATCAGTTTATAACTTTTTGCACACCATTCTTTTGATGATGGTTATATTTGGGATTACTGCATTTTTACTGAACGAATACAGATTTCATGCTGTAGGAAAAGCCGGCTACTTGCTGCTTATTGTTCCCACTATAATGCTGGTGGTTTTTCATCTGAATGGGAGACAGATTTTTGAATATGACAGTGATGGAGAAGCTTTGAATTTTAAAAACAGGAACATTATTCCCTTTTTGGATAGGCCTCTTCATGATGAATTTCCAAAATACAAACTGATAAAATACGAGATTGTAAGTATTTTCTTTATCAAAAGACTATACATTACCCTCTCAAGCAAAAACAACAGTTCCATCATCCTCAAATATGAAATATCTTATTTGACCGGAAAAGAAGTAAATGATTTAAAACTCTCTCTGAATAAAGTAGTGAAAGCTAATAAAGAGAAAAACGATTAATAACAGATGACGACAGAAGAAAACTCGCACGAAGGGGAGAGCTTGAAAAAAGTCTCGGGACTTTATAAAGACTGGTTTCTGGACTATGCTTCCTATGTAATTCTGGATAGAGCGATTCCTTCCGTCTATGATGGGCTTAAGCCTGTTCAGAGAAGGATCATGCACTCTATGCGGGAGCTGGAGGATGGCCGTTACAACAAAGTAGCCAATATTGTAGGAAATACCATGAAGTATCACCCTCACGGAGATGCTTCTATTACGGATGCCATGGTACAGATCGGGCAAAAAGAACTCCTGATAGATACCCAGGGAAACTGGGGAAATATCTATACCGGTGATTCAGCGGCGGCGGCAAGGTATATTGAAGCCAGACTGACCCCTTTTGCATTGGAAGTGGTATTTAATCCAAAAACTACGGAATGGGCCAAATCCTACGATGGAAGAAATAACGAACCTATTGATCTTCCTGTAAAATTTCCGTTGCTTCTGGCACAAGGTGTGGAAGGAATTGGAGTAGGGCTTTCTACAAAAATTCTTCCCCATAATTTTAATGAACTGATCAATGCGTCTGTTGCTCATTTAAAGGGAAAGAAGTTTGAGCTGTTTCCAGACTTTATGACCGCTGGATATCTGGATGTTTCCGAATATAATGACGGTCAAAGAGGAGGTAAAGTAAGGGCAAGAGCTAAAATTACCCATACCGACAAACACCTGTTGGTGATCTCTGAACTTCCTTTCTCAAAAACAACCAGCGACCTCATCGATTCTATCCTGAAGGCCAATGAAAGAGGAAAGATCAAGATCAAAAAGATAGAGGATAATACTTCCGATAAGGTAGAAATCCTTGTTCATCTCCATAACGATGTATCCCCGGACAAAACCATTGATGCATTGTATGCATTCACAGACTGCCAGGTGACAATTTCGCCAAATGCATGTGTCATTGTAGGAGATAAACCAATGTTCATGAATGTTTCAGATATTCTGAAAATGAATACGGAACATACTGTTTCCCTGCTTAAAAAAGAACTGGAAATAGAACTTAAAGAGCTTCAGGAAAACTGGCATTTCTCCTCACTGGAAAGAATTTTTATCGAAAACAGGATTTATCACGATATTGAAGAGGTGAAGAGCTGGGAAGAAGTACTGAAAACCATTGATAAAGGTTTGAAACCTCATACCGGACACCTTTTAAGAGCAGTAACGGAAGAGGATATTCTCAAACTTACAGAGATCAGGATCAAGAGAATTTCAAGATTCGATTTAGATAAATTTAAAGAAAATATAGCCTCTCTTGAAGGCAAAATAGAGCAGGTAAAACACAACCTTGCCAACTTGATTGCTTATGCGATTGATTATTATTTAAACATTCAGAAGAAATACGGAAAAGACAAACAGAGAAAGACTGAGCTTAGGATTTTTGATACCATTGATGCAACGAAAGTAGCGGTAGCCAATGAAAAGTTCTATGCCAATTTTGAAGAAGGTTTTATCGGAACATCGCTGAAAAAAGACCAGTACCTGTTTGACTGTTCAGATATTGATGATATCATTATCTTCAGAAAAGACGGCACCATGAAAGTGGTTAAGGTAGATGCCAAAACATTCGTCGGAAAAGATCTTCTGAGCGTTGCCATCTGGAAGAAGAATGACAAAAGAACGGTCTACAATATGATCTACCGTGAGGGCAGGGACGGACCTTATTACATGAAACGTTTTTCTGTAACGGCAGTCACAAGAAATACAGATTATCCTTTAGCTTCTGATAAAAAAGGTTCTGAAGTACTCTATTTCTCTGCCAATCCTAATGGTGAAGCAGAAACAGTAACCGTTCTTCTAAAACCGAATCCAAGAATCAGGAAAAATAAAATGGAAATCGATTTCTCTGACCTGGCAATCAAAGGAAGAGATTCCAAAGGAAATCTGGTGACCAAATACTCTGTGAAAAAGGTGGATATGAAAGAAGAAGGGGTTTCTACACTGGCTCCAAGGAAAATCTGGTTTGATGATACAGTAAGAAGACTCAATGCCGATGGCAGAGGAACCCTGTTAGGGCACTTTAAAGGGGACGACAGAATTCTTACCATCAATACGAATGGTGAAGTAAAGTTGGTTTCTTTTGACCTGGGCAATCGGTTTGATGATGAATACTTGGTTCTGGAGAAATGGAAACCACAACAGCCCGTAACCTGTATTTATTACGACGGTGAAAAAGATATGTATTTTATCAAGAGATTCCTGCTGGAAAATACGGTGAATGTACAGACCTTTATGCCATCGGAACATCCTAAATCATTCATTGAAAATGTAATCGTTGCTAATGATGCTTCGGCAGAGATTATTTTTGCTAAAGATAAAGGCAAAGACCGTGATCCTGAAACCATTAATATTGATGAATTTATTACGGTAAAAGGAATAAAAGCAATAGGAAACCAGTTTACAAAATTTAAAGTAAAAGCCATCAATATTACGGTTCCTGAACCTGTAGAAGAAGAGCCGGAAGTATATGAAGAACCGGAAACCGGAGACGGCATTGTAGATGATGACCGAACGGTAATCGGAGACCTGTTTGAAAACGGGGAACCAGAAAATTAAGAAATAAACTTATGAATATTCTTATCTTATTTATTATCATTACAGCCATTATCAGCTTTGTTGCATTCAACAATCCTGGTATTACTGAAAAATATAAATTCAATGTGGGTGCAATCCTGCATAGAAAAGAGTACATCCGTCTGCTTTCAGCAGGATTTCTGCATGCTGATATCATGCACCTGGTATTTAATATGCTGACCTTGTATTTCTTTGGACCCATTGTCATCCAGACTTTTGGAAATATAGGCTTTGCGATCGTATATCTTGGATCCATACTGTTAGGAAATTTCCTTTCATTGTATATTTATCAGAAACAGCCTTGGTATTCTGCGGTGGGAGCGAGTGGTGGCGTTTCAGGGATATTGTTTGCATCCATAGCGATGATTCCTGATATTGGCATTTACATCTTTTTTATTCCGATTCCCGTTCCCGGATATCTTTTTGGGCTTCTGTATTTTGGATATTCTGTATACATGATGCTGAATCCCAGGCCACATGATAATATCGGGCATGCCGCCCATCTTGGAGGAGCCTTTCTCGGACTGATTTATGCTGTTGTTTCCGCTCCGGATACGGCAATGCATAATGCGCTGTATCTGGGAATTATGTCCCTCCCTTTGATCTATCTGGGCTACGAAATTTTTGTCAGGAAAAGAATAGGATAAAACCTAACTTTACTTAAAATATCAAAACCAATGAACACATCAGAATTAAACCGCTTCATCGTTGTATTAATTTATGGTTCATTGGTTTTGCTTTCTTTACTGAAACTATCCAACCCCTTGAGGGTAAACAGAAAAGCCAACTTTTGGTTCGGGATATTCCTGTTTTTATGGTCGAGTTTCTGGATGGATGAGGCTCTTACCATGGTAAAAGACAGTCCCGTAGAGATTCATTCCATAATCGTTGTACAGATGATCCAGTTTCTCACGCCGATCATGTTCTATTTCAGTGTGCTATTCTATACCAACCCCTCCTTTAAATTCAAAATTTCAGACCTCAAATACCTGATACTGCCTCTTATCTTTTGCATCAATATTATGCTGCAGCGTTTCGGAGGTTTTGAAGACCATAATATTTTTAGTTATGTTTTTATTGGTCTAATTCTTTTTCAGGCTTTATTTTATACCGGACTTTCATACCTTACTATTCGGAAGCACAAAAAAAAGATCCAGCAGTTTTCAGCCAATACAGAAGGTATTAATCTGAACTGGCTCGAATATATCACAATAATTATTTTTATCATCAATATTGTCTATCTGGTCTACAATTTATCCTATGATTCCACTGCCTTGAATTTCTTTATTAATGGAGCTTTTCTGCTGGTCATTTATTTTGTAGGCTATTATTCTTTAAAACAAAAAGAAATTTATCCTGTAGCAGAAAAACAGCTTGAGGAATTAATTTCTATCAGTGAAGACCCTGAAACGGAAGAAGTAAAAAAGAAACTGATTTCTGACGAAGAATTAATAAAGATCAAAAAACATCTGGAAGAGATTATGGTAATACAAAAACCTTATCTTGATAGTGAACTTAATCTGATCCGCCTTTCCGAGCTCTTGGCTATTTCTACCCATCATCTTTCCTATGTAATCAATACCGGATTTAAAAAGAACTTTTTTCAGTATATTAATGAATACAGGATTCATTATGCAAAGAAACTTCTCAAAGATCCTCAAAGTAAATTATCAATTTTGGGAATTGCCTACGAGTCAGGGTTCAATTCCAAGACTTCTTTCAACACCACCTTTAAAAAACTCACTGATCAGACTCCTTCCGAGTATAAAAATGGTTCGGGTTTATAAAGTTTGACGTTCGGTTTTGTTTAATTTATTGTTTTACAAATAGTTATATATTTATTTTTTTGAATTTAAAATAGGTTCATTCAGATAATCCCGAACATTTAAAGATCCCTTTCAGAATAGCTTTGTACCATAAATTTATTTTTATGAATACGAAAGAATCATATGCAGTAGTCACAGGAGCGAGTCAGGGACTGGGAAAAGCATTTGCTGAAAACCTGGCAAGTAAAAATATTAATGTGGTGCTGGTAAGTCTTCCGGGCCAGTATTTAAAAGAACTGGCTCAACGGCTTGAGGAAACCTATCCAATCAAAGCCCATTACTATGAAGTAGACCTTTCCGTGAATGAAAATGTAATGAAACTTACAGAGTGGCTAAACCAGTCCTTTGACATTCATATTCTCATTAATAATGCAGGGCTGGGAGGAACTAAAAAATTTGTAGATGCATCACCGGCTTATATCAACACCATTTTACAGGTGAATGTTGCTGCAACCTCACTCATCACCCATCAGCTACTTCCCAATCTTTTAAGACAACCCAAAGCTTACATTTTAAATGTTTCCAGTATGGCTGCTTTTTCACCAATCGGTTTCAAAACAGTATATCCCGCTTCCAAAACATTTATTCATTCCTTCTCAAGAGGACTTCACGAAGAGCTGAAAGATACCAATGTGTTTGTAAGCGTTGTGAATCCCGGTGCGATGAAAACGAATATGGATGTCTGTAAACGGATTGAAAAACAAGGGTTTTTGGGGAAGCTTACCCTTCTGGATCCCAATAAAGTAGCAGACTACTGCATCAGGCAACTTTTCAGGAAAGATTCCGTTATCATGGTGAATCCCATCAGCTGGCTGTTCATGAAGATCCTTCCGATATGGATCAAGCTGCCGCTGATGACCAGTGCCATAAAAAAAGAAATTGAAGCATGAAAAAAGTTTTCGTGACCGGAGCTACAGGGCTTCTAGGTACCAACACCATTATTAAATTACTACAATATGATTATTTTGTTATTGCTCTGGTGCGCAAGAAAAGCAGCTGGATGGGTGAAGAAAATGAAAACCTCAAACTCATAGAAGGAGATCTTTTTTCTGATATTTCAAAAGATTTGCAGGATGTGGAAGCAGTTATTCATATAGCGGCAGAAACCAGCCAGGATCTGTTGCATTATGAAGATTATAAAAAGATCAATTATAATGCTACAGTTCATTTGTTTGGGCAAGCTGCTGCGGCCGGAGCAGATAAGTTTCTGTTTGTCAGTACAGCCAATACTTTAGGCTATGGAAGTTCAGAAGAACTCGGAAACGAAACAACGGCTCAGCTTTACCCATTCACTCATTCTTATTATGCACAAAGCAAACTGGAAACAGAGAATTACCTTCTTCGGCAGAACACGAAAACAAAAGTTATCATTGTGAATCCTACTTTTATGATAGGAGCTTACGACAGTAAGCCGAGTTCAGGAAAGATCATCTTCTGGGCTTGGAAAAAGCATCTGATTTTCTATCCTAAAGGCGGAAAAAATTTTGTTCACGTTAAAGATGCCGCTGAAGGTATAATGAAGGCTCTTGATAAGAGGAAGAAATGGAGAAAAATACCTGTTGGCCAACGAAAACCTTTCTTATAAAGATTTTTTTCAAAAAGTAAATATCATAACCAGACAAAACCCTTTTATGGTTCCTATTCCCAATTCTGTGCTGGTTATACTTGGTTTTATCGGTGATTGCCTGAGAAAATTAAAAATTAAAACCAGTCTCAGCTCTGCTAATATGAAAGCACTGAGAATCCATAATTTTTATTCAAACCAAAAATCTACTGATGAATTGGGAGTCAAATATCAGTCAATAAATAAAGCTGTTGAAGAGGCCATCCGCTTTTTTGAATGGAAAAAAAAGATCAGTAAGTAGATATAATCTTTTTTGTGAATAATTCTCTCGAAGATTTAGCTGACTCTGCATATTTTATTAGTGCAAATATCTGTGGAAATTCGTGTCATCTGTGGTTTTAAATATGAACGAATTTTTATTTTAGGAATGCTATTTTCCTTTCGCAGATTAATAACTTATCAGTTTCCAAGTCTTTTTAAAGCATCTTCCAGGGTATTAACGAAGTTGACATGTTTTGTGTTATTGCTTTCAAAAATAAAATCCCGGATACTTTTACTTTCATATTTTTCAAAATCACCCACAATGGCAAGACTTACACGGTAATTGGAGAACTTCTGCAGAATATCGCCGGCTATTTTTGTTTTCAGATCAAAGAATTCAGGAGTTATATTCTTTTCATAGATAATTACCTTATCAAAGCCCTGATAATAAATATTTCCAAGAAGATCCAGGCTGTCTTCAGTAGTATGGATGATCATTTCATCACTGATAACTTCAGCAATTTTAATGGTATCGATAAGATGCGTAACAATTTCCATGATCATCTATTTCTTTCCAAAAATAAAACGGTCATTTTCTGACAGATCCTTGATCAGTTGAGCCTCGAAGAAATGTTCAGTGTACAATGCAAGAGTTTCAGGGCCTAGCTTTTGATTGATTTCCAAAAATAAAAAGCCGTTATCATTCAGATGATCTTTGGAATCTTCTGCAATTTTACGGTAAAAAATCAGTGCATCCTGAACAGGGGAGAAAAGTGCCATTTTCGGTTCAAATTCCTTCACAGAATCAGCAATCTCAATTTCCTCTTCAATTCCAATGTAAGGAGGATTAGAAATAATGATATCGTAGTTTTCACTTAATTTTAAATTAAGATAATCACCATGAATGAAATTGATATTCAGCTGATGATGTTCAGCATTTCTTTTAGCCGTTTTCAGTGCTTTTTCAGAAAAATCAATGGATGAAATGTCTGCATTGGGGAAATATTTTTTCAGCACTAAAGGGATGACTCCGCTTCCGGTTCCGATATCCAGGATTTTTAAACCTCTCTTTTCAGGATTTAAACTCCGGATTTCACGGATCGCCATCTCCAGAAGCTCTTCTGTTTCAGGACGTGGAATCAAAACATGTTCATCCACGAAAAATACCATTCCGTAAAACTCCGTTTCTCCAAGGATTTGCTGATAAGGTCTGCCTGTTTTTAATTCAGATACTGCATGGGTCAGTTGTTTTTCATCATCAATAAGAAGTTCCTGATGAGAAAGTTTTCTCTGATGAAAAGCATCGAGACCTACAATCTTCTGTATAAAAACAGAATATAAAAACGTGCTTTCCGATTCACTATAAGATCCGGAAAGCTCTGTTTTGAAATATTTTTTGAATGCTGATATTGTCATTTATCTTGTGAAAACCAGTTTTGTATCTGTAGACTTTTCTTCATCAATCAAGTAACCTTCATAGTTAAATACCTTTACGTCATTTAAGGTCTTTGCATTAGTTTCTGCGCAGAACCTGACCATGAGACCTCTAGCATGTTTGGTGTAAACTACAATTGTTTTAAGCTTCCCTTCTTTCAGTTCATAAAAGTCGAAATCTATCACTTTATGATTTAGTTTTTTCCTGTCAATTACTTTTCCGTACTCGTTGCTGGCCAGATGAAGCAGGACCTCGCCTTTTTTCATTTCAGAATTCAGCTGTTCCGTGATCTTTTCTCTCCAGAATTCATATAGATTCTTATACTGATCAAATTCAAAATGACGTCCCATTTCCAATCTGTAAAGCATCACCTTGTCAGATGGTTTCAGCAGCCCGTAAAGCCCCGAAAGCATCCTGTAATTTTTCTGCAGATAATCGATGGCATTCTTATCAAGAGTTTTAGCATCTAGTCCTCTGTATACTTCACCGGTAAAAGCAAACATTGCAGGAGCGGACTCTTTTGCTGTGGGCTTATCTTTCCATTTTTGATTTCTCTCCCAGTTTTCATCGGCTAGTTTGGGAGAAATTTCCATTAACTCGGAAAGGTATTTAGGTGATTTATGCTTTAAAAAAGACTGTATAAATGCAGCTTCTTCGATGAATTTAGGAGTGGTGGATCTCAGTAGGTCTGTTGAATTTTCAACGTTCATCAGTTTCGCTGGAGAAGTTATAATTTTCATAATGTTAGAATACAGATAAATGTTTAATGTCAATAAAATTCATAATCATCATCGAAACAAAGTCATACATAAAGTGACAGATGATCAGAATCTTAATATTTGAATATTTTTTATAAAACAAAGCAAAAACGGTTCCGATAAAGAAAGGGATAATTACCTGTCCAATTGTTCCGTAAGTACTGTGGAGAATCCCAAATAACGCAGCAGAAACAAATATGCCCAGATAGGAGTTATTATATATTTTTTCAATTCTTGGCTGAACATATCCGCGCATCAGAAGCTCTTCCACAGCACCCGCCGTAAAGCAGGTAAAAATAATCAATAAATAATTATTCCTGAAAACAGATGCAATCTGAACCAGTTTTCTGCTCATCCCTTCCTGAGTTAAAAGCTGTATAATTAAATTCAGGAAAGCACTGCCGAAAGCACAGATCAGATACATTGCAATCACTGCTTTTATATAGAAAAATACAGGATAATTCTTCTCTTTCCACATTAGGAAATCATTTTTCTCTATGCAAAAATTATATAGAAAAACCAAAAGAAGAACAGTCCAGAGTGCAATCCTTGTATAAAAGAAATTAAGAGATGTAAATGCTTTTATTCCCGTAATGGAATAAATAACAGGGAAAGCATACAGCATTGCTGCAGCCAGAAGCACAAAGGTTAAAAGAATTCCTACTGCATATTTTCCGTTCACACTCATATCCTCAACGATTAACTCTCAGCTGTTAATCTTAAATAATTCCTTTTCCCTGACGGATAATTTCCGGTTCTCCCGAAGTAAGATCTACAATAGTAGAAGCTATATTATCACCATAACCGGAATCGATCACAATATCTACCAGATGATCGTATTTTTCTGCGATCAGTTCAGGATCAGTAGAATATTCAATGATTTCATCATCATCCTTGATAGATGTTGAAGCGATAGGGTGACCCAGTTTTTCTACAATTAGCTGCGGAATTGGATGGTCAGGCACACGGATCCCAATAGTTTTATGATTTTTATAAGCCAGAGGAAGGCTTTTGTTGGCATCAAGAATAAAGGTAAACGGTCCCGGAAGGTGGCTTTTCAAAAATCTGAACACCGAAGTGTCTATAGGTCTCGTAAAATCCGAAAGATGGCTGAGATCATTACAAATAATTGAGAATTGAGACTTTTCCAGCTTAACTTTTTTAAGCTGAGCCAGCTTTTCCATAGCTTTTATGTCGAAAATATTACATCCTAAGGCATAGATTGTATCCGAAGGATAGATAATCAGTCCGCCGTTTTTTAAGGTTTTAATAACCTCATTTATAAGATTTTCCTGAGGATTGTCAGGGTAAATTTTCAGTATTTTTGCCATAAAACAAAGATACAAATAATAAAATAGTTTTCATAAAAGTCCTTTATTTAAAAGAAAAATTAGGATTTTTAAAAAATAGCCGTATCTTTGCACTCACAATATCGCGGGATGGAGCAGTAGGTAGCTCGTCGGGCTCATAACCCGAAGGTCATCGGTTCGAGTCCGGTTCCCGCTACTAAGCTAAGTGCTTTCGGTAAGCACTCTAAAGATACACCGCGGGATGGAGCAGTAGGTAGCTCGTCGGGCTCATAACCCGAAGGTCATCGGTTCGAGTCCGGTTCCCGCTACTAAGCTAAGTACTTTCGGTAAGTACTCTAAAAATATACCGCGGGATGGAGCAGTAGGTAGCTCGTCGGGCTCATAACCCGAAGGTCATCGGTTCGAGTCCGGTTCCCGCTACTAAGCTAAGTGCTTTCGGTAAGCACTCTAAAGATACACCGCGGGATGGAGCAGTAGGTAGCTCGTCGGGCTCATAACCCGAAGGTCATCGGTTCGAGTCCGGTTCCCGCTACTAGAACAAAAGAAGCAATAAATTATTGCTTCTTTTTTGTTTTATATCTTTGATATATGAAATCGGAATGATCTGCAAATTAACAGAGAAGGTTTTCAATTAAATATTAAGCCGTTTCAAGATCAAATTTCAATCCAGAAAAGTAGTTTGGCTTTTTACTCGATTGGTCATCTTTTTAGTTCTTAGATTTTGCTTTGACATCATTCCATATTTAACGGTCCTATTATTTCTTCTGATTTCCTGATAACAATAACATAAATCTCAATCGTTCTGTTTTAGTATATACTTTCAGAACAAATTTACTTTTTAAAATCAACTTTATGGTCTAATTCTACGGGGTTATTATTTTCTCTTATTCGTTTTTGAGTACTTTCCGTCATCTGTTTTAAATTTATTTCCACTGGATTTCCTTTTTCATCAGTTACTTTATATTTTATATTTCTTGCCTTGATGTCTGCAAATGGATCCGAATAATAATCTCGTTGGATTTTTTCATAAGTCTCCCAGCTTATTTCCTTTCCCTTTCTCAAATAAAATGTTTTATTTTTATCAACATTTATGTCTTTATCAGACTAAAATCATAATCGTTTTTATCATCAGAAATTTTTATGATTAATCCTGGTAATCCGTGAAATATATAAGGCCCTTCTTGCAAGGGTATATTTTGGCTAAACCATGCTGTCCAATTTCTTTCACCATACTTTACTGTGGCTTTCTGGCATTCCATATCTCCAATTTTCATTTTTTCGGGGAGAACCTCCCAACTCAGCTTATCATTTACGTTGATATTATATAAGTCATGCATTGATAGAGTTGTTATACTTTTTTTGATACTCTTATTTATTAAGTTTTTAATGATATAAAGCTGATTAAGTGAAGTTTTTGGCCCGCCTTCCCAATATCCATTTTTCAGCATTAATGAATCAGCATATCTCTCTTTCTCTGATCGGAAAGCAGATTGACCTCCAATTATATCAAGATAATAATTGCTGGTTTCAAAAATTTCTTTATCCGGATTTGGCCTATGCCTAATTTCGTAAACAAACGAAACAAGCTGTGCCGACAAAATATTGGAAAGAAAAAGTAAAATAAAAAACAATTTTTTCATTGTAAAATTTAAGATCTTGTTCAACAAACTCAGTGAAAAATAAAAGCACCTTAATTGGTGCTTTATTTGTAATCTATCTTATGATTTAGCTCAATAGGGTTGTTTTGGTCTTTCATTTGTTTCTGAATACTTGCAGTAAGTTCTTTGAAGCTTACATTTATTGGGTTCCCTTTTTCATCTCCTACTTTAGTTTTTATATTCCTCGACTTCACTTCTGCAAATGGATCTGAATAATAGCCGCTTTGTAATTTCATGTACGCATCCCAGTTTATTTCTTTTCCCTTTCTAAGATAAAACATATTGTTTTTATCAGACTTTTTAATTTTTATAAGGTTAAAATCAAAATCACCTTGATCATCGTTTAATTTTACAATTAATCCAGGAAGTCCATGAAAAATATATGGTCCATCATGAATTGGATTATTTGGATCAAACCAAGCGATCCAATTTCGCCCACCATATTGAACAGAAGCTTTCTGACATTCCATTTCTCCTATTTTCATTTTATCGGGAGAAATTTTCCAGTCAAGTTTTTCCTCAATATTAACATAATACAAATCATACATTGCAGGATGGGTGACACTTTTATATACTTTATTGCTTATAAAATTTTTAAAGGAATATATATGATCAAAAGTTGGTTTGCGACTCTGCCAAAATCCGTTTTTCTGCATTAAGGAATCAGCAGCTCTGGCATTTTCTGACCTAAAAGCAGATTGGCTTCCCAAGACATCTAAATAATAATATTCTGTTTTAATTTCTTTTTCTAGGTTAGGCTTATATCTCAATTCATAAATGAAAGTAATATTTTGTGCTAATATTATATTCGATATAAACATGAAGATAAATAATAAGTGTTTCATGAGTAAACATTAAGTTATTATAAAAATAGAAAAAAAAAGAGATACTTTAGGTCTTTAAGCATTCATATCAAATTAATTACATACACGCATTATGGGACTCTTGTAATACACCATTTTGATAAGTGTACCAAAATCCACATTCTAATCCGTATTGTGCGCAAACGTCACCTGCTCCAGGCTGACAAAAGTCTCTACCTCCTTTAATAGCTTTTAAATCAGTTTTTGATAATTTTTTAAGATTTTTCATAATAAATATTTTTTTTATTGTCCAGTAAATGTATATATAATTTTTTATTCACAGTTACGGGAATTCATAATTTTCAAATTTTTTTTATTATGTTAATTTTCAATAAGATAAATTGAGATTTTTGTTCAAAATATTCAAAAGTTTTGTGGGAATCCGTAATAGTCAGATTCTCAAGAGTTATATTTTTACAAGAAAAATAAAAGATTTTATTAAAAAACTGCATGCTATTTCAATGTTGGAATAGTGAATGAAACAATTTCATCAAGGATAGAAACTTATTTTTTATTTTTCCATAACTTATATTCTGCCTTCAGACAGTGACCACAAGGTCGGTAATGATTTTGGAGTGCTTCTTTTTCAGATGTAAAGAAAATCCTGTTTTCATTTTTCATTTTTTTGCCGGAAGAACAGCTCAACAGACCGTAGATTTTTAATTTTTTATTTCCTCCAAAATTAATTTCCCCGGCTCTGATTCCACTTCTTAATGCAGTTTCAGATATTTCAGTATGTAGTTTCATATTAAGAGGCAGCATCATGAAAAATAATTCCCAATGTACAACGGCTGCCTTCTTTTACTTCACTCACACCGTGCTTCATATTTACTCTGTAATATCCTTTAGCTCCTTTTTCAGGTTTAAAATTGGTAGTAAAAATCAAAGCATCACCTTTCTTAGGATGAAGGACAATAGCTTTGGACTGTGCTCTGGGAATCTGCTGGGTAAGCACAAATTCTCCGCCTGTAAAATCTTTTTCGGGCTCATTTAACATCAAAACGAGTTGAATTGGAAAGTAAATATCTCCGTAAAGATCCTGATGTAAAGTATTAAAACCTCCCTTTCCATATTTTAAAATTAAAGGAGTTGCTTTCCGCTGGCCGTTGTTATGGCACTGCTGAAGTAATGCCGTATGCTCCAATGGAAAATCCATATCTATCCTAAGTGCCTTAAACCACGTATTGGCAACAGGAACGAGGTGCGGATATATGTTTGTTCTTATTGTTTGAATCAAATCTGGCAGGGGATAATTAAAGTATTTATATTCACCCAATCCAAAACGGTGGCGGGCCATAACAACCGTTTTGCGGTATAAGTCCACGTTGTCATAATCTGATTTTAATGCTTCGCATTCATTATCTGATAAGAAACCGGGTATCACGGCATATCCGTTTTGATGCAGGGCTTCAGTGACGTTTTGCCAGTCTATACGTTCAATTCTCCGGATGATGTTATTCATTATTTTACATTTTATAATGCAAATTTCTGAAGCTTAAGGCTTATATAAAATCCGAAACATGCTGTATTTTTTTGACTGACTTAAAATCCATTGATCATCAGAAACGATCCAAAGCTGTTTTTAAAAAATCTACTGTTATTTCTAATTCCTTCTCATCCATTGAAGCAAAACCAAACCGGAAAGCATTCAGTTTTTCGTCAGTGCGTAAAATTTTTAACTGTGGAATTTTTATTAAATGGCGTACAGGATACTCAGGTGACAATCTGATCCAGAAAGCCATTCCACCAGATGGCAGAACATAAGAAATATATGGACTCAACCTGTTTTTCAATAAAGCGTCCAGAAAGTCTCTGCGTTGATGGTAGATCTTTTTTCCAATGCTTTTGAAAGTTCCCGGGTTCCGGGAAGATGATAACGCGGTTTTAGCACACCGTTTCTTATGGCCATAATAATAGAAACCGCGATCTGTCTGTAAACTGCAATTTTGTTTTCTTTATCAATGTTGATGATGTGTTTGAACGGAAGCATACTGGACTATCAGTTGTTTAATATCTGGAGTACAAATGTAGTCCTATTTCAAAATACTTTTGCATTGTTAATTTAAAAATAATTACAGAAATGAATTACACAATTAAGAAAGCAGGCCTTGAAGACCTGAATGAAACTGCAGAACTCTTCAACCTTTACCGCATTTTTTACCGTCAGGAATCTGATATAGAAAAGGGGAAAACATTCCTTAAAGAAAGATTTCTGAATAATGAGTCTGATATTTTTCTGGCATTTACTGATGGAAAAACCATAGGTTTTGTACAGCTTTATAAGCTTTTCCACTACACCAGACTGCAGAAACAATGGCTTTTAAGTGATCTTTTTGTACATCCGGATTACAGAGGAAAAGGAATTTCCGTAGGGCTTATAGACCGAAGTAAGCAATGGTGTGAAGAAACGGGTGCCTGTGGATTGATGCTTGAAACAGAAAAAAGCAATGATATCGGAAATACCTTGTATCCGCGTTGTGGATTTGAGTATGATGGGCTTCACAATTACTATCACTGGTGGAAATAAGGTGTAGCAATCAGAAAATGGACATAAACCGGATCAAGCCATCAATCATGATATTGTTTCAAAAGTAGTATTACTTCTACAAAATGTTTTATTTAATTCTACAATATATTTTTTACCGGAACAGATCTGAAGCTTACTTTTGTAACGCTCAAATCAATCAGGTAACTGGTTGTAGAGTTTATTTATGTTTAATGATCTCCGCCTCATTTTCTACTTTTTCCCGAATGTTTTTATGATTAATACATAACAGCTTTCCTGGCGGAGATCATTTGTTTTTTAAGATTTTCATCCAGAATAGTATGATGAAATTTATTGTATATTCCCAACTAAAAGAGAATCACATCTGTGGTTCTCTTTTTTTTTCGGGCAACATAGCATAACAGTTTTTAGCTTAACTTAGTACTTAAAGATTTAAAGTTAAATTTTATATTATTCTGATCCTAAAATTCCTGGCCGATGGAAAATGTTATCATTTCGGAAAGAAAAAAATCAGTTATCACCGACTCCGTTTTATTGTTCATATTCGGAGCGGTCCCATTATTTTTTCTGGTGAAATGGTTAATTCTGGCAGAAGACGGGAAGATATTTATTATTTTTCTGATCATAGTAACCCTGTTTTTTCCTGTGGTAGTCATATCAGGCTATATTTGGGATGTAAAACAAAAAATAATTTTATCAGCAGACGGAATAAAGCTGTGCTACGGAAGAAATTTTGTTGACATTATGCATTTTGAAGGGAGCTTTACAATCCCTCCCGACAACCAGATTCCGTGGGACACCATATCAGGATTTGATATCAGCACCTATAAATCTCAGGTCCCGACCGAAGGGGGCGGTTATTCAACCTCCATAAAGCACAGCCTTGTTATTAAGCTGAAAAATAAAGACAGAAAGTTTCCCGATTTTGAACAGTTGACCAAGAATTATTATACTGTAAAGCTGGGTAAATTTGACCAGCATCCGGATACGATTTTAAGGACCTGTGAGGAATTTGAGCAGAATCTAGAATGAGAATGACTAAAAATAAAAATCCCGTTTTTTAAAACGGGATTCAGTATGTTGTGGTTATAAATATTATTGAGCTAACTGACCGAAGGGAGTAAGTTTGTTATCATCTGACATGGTCTGCCCCAAAAACTCTTTTTTCTGGTCACCTTTCATTCTTCCTGCAGCATCATTTGCATTAAGGTACGCTTCACTAAGCTTTGTTGTAATCTCAGCTGGTTTGAAATCGAATTTTATATCACCATCCACACCAAGATATCCGTTCTTTCTTGTCAGGTTTGAAATATAGTTTCCGTAGTTGATGAATGTATTTCTCAGGTATTGCGTATGATAATCCATACATTTTTTAGCTTTCTTGGAAGAATTGTTCAGGATACAGTTTTTCATATTATTTCTGTACAGGAACCATTCAGATTCCAAAATTCCGTATTCTTTTCCTAGAGCGGTCTTTCCGTTCGTAATGATATTATTGTCGCCCTCTTTATCAGCAATAGCCTGCAGATGCTTGATCACCAGTGGAACCGTATTTTCAATCTTCGTTTTGGTTTCCTTTAAAATGCTGAGATCCGCAGCGGGAGAGTTCTTCTTTTGAGCCGTAGTAACGTTAAAAATAAGCAGTAATAGTACAATCAATAAGTTATATCTTTTCATGAGAAATTTTTAAAGCACTAAAATAAATATATTTTCTCACTTTAAACAAATTCATTTTAATTTTATTTAATAAAAATTAACAAGTTTTAAGAATTTACAGCATAAAGACTACTTTTTCTGACAATTAAACAGACAATAATTAAAGTGCATTAAAAATTTAATATATTTTAATGAAATTTATGTAATTGATTTTCAATTATTTAAATCATTAAATCCTTTATCACTAAAAAAATAGTTGTTTGGTTCGATTTTATTTCTACATTTGTATAACTAATTTATTAGTGATATGAAATTTTGCATATCATTAAAGTAATAAAGGAAAAGGATATGAAAATTCAGAATTTGACAAAAGCGGAAGAACAGGTAATGCAGTATGTATGGAAACTGGAAAAAGGATTTCTGAAAGACATTCTGGATCTCTTTCCAGACCCAAAACCACATACCAATACGGTTTCTACTATTTTGAAAGTCTTGAAAGACAAAGAGTTTGTAGATTATAATGTATACGGAAGACAACACGAATATTTTCCTTTGGTTACCAAAGAGCAGTATTCGGGGAAGACAATGAAAAGTCTTGTGAAAAATTATTTCAAAGGTTCTTATAAAAGCGCAGTTTCTTTTCTGGTAGAGAAAAATGAAATGACGGTGGAAGACCTTGAAATGCTTCTGAACGAACTTAAAAAGAAAAACTAACTGACCATGGAAACTCTATTTCTGTACTTTGGAAAAGTAATTGTAAGCTCCGGTGTAATGTTTTTGTATTATCAGTTGTCTTTAAAGGACAAGACATTTCATCATTATAACAGGTTTTATCTGCTGGGTGCGATGATGATATCACTGTTGCTGCCCCTGATCAGAATAGATGATTTTACGATAGAAGTAAATAGCGACCTATATATGCTTCTTGACAAGATACAGAATTTTAATACAGAAAAAAACATAGACAATGGCCACATTTATTTTAGCATTATTTTTTCAGCTTTGGGACTGGTTTCTCTCTATTTTTTAGGAAAGTTGATTTTTGGGATTCTAAAGATCCAACGACTTAAGAAGAAGTTTCAAAAAGAAAGTTTTGACGGGATCAATTTTTACCGTACAGACCTGACAGAAGCTCCGTTTTCATACTTTAAAAACCTTTTTTGGAAAAATACCATCACCCTGAATTCTGATGTTGGTGAACAGATTTTAAAGCATGAAATGGTTCACATTGAGCAGAAACATTCCTTCGATAAGATAGGTATCGAAATTATTACTTCTGTTTTCTGGTTCAATCCGTTTTTTCATATCATTAAAAAAGAAATAAGCCTTATTCACGAATACCTGGCGGATAAAAAAGCCGTCAAACAATCGGACACCAAAGCATTTGCGCAGATGCTTTTAGCAAGCCACTTTTCCGGAAACCAGTTGCCTGCCACCAGTCCGTTTCTAAGTTCAAATCTAAAAAAACGACTCAAAATGTTACAAAAACCAAAAACCAAATTCGGATATGCGCGGAGAATTTTTGCACTTCCGGTTGTATTTTCAGTAGCTTTTGCCTACATGGTAAATGCCAAGAACAATGAAATTAAAGAAACAAATATAGCAATCAAGGAAGCTGTTTCCCAGATCAAAAGAGATACCATAAAACCTGAGAAAGCAGAAGCTATAGAACCTAAATTTCTAAAAAAATCTGCCAGCGAAAAAGAACTGGCTGAACTTGGAAAAAAGATCGAAGAAAAAAGTAAAGATTTAAAGAAGTTAAAACCGGAGAGCAAAGAATTTCAGTTGAAAATTGATGAGATCGGTGAACTTTCAGGTGAAATAGGAAGAATTACGAATTCCAGTGATTTTAAGAGAGATTTAGCGATTTCAAAAGAGGAAGCAAAAAGGATGAATGACTTTTTCAAATCTGATGAATGGAAGAATAAAACTAAAGACCTTGAAAGCCTTGGCGTAGAAATGCCTGACCTTTCAAATCTGAATATTGATTTTCCTGACGCCCCACCGGCTCCTCCTATGCCTTACAATTCTGCGAAAGTAAAAGTAATAAGGTTTAATGATGGTGCTTACCAAAGCTGGGATTCAAGAGATGCAAAAGTTTCAAAGAAAGCTATCCGTGCTGAAAAAGCAGCCAGAAAACAAGCTGAAAAAGCCGGCATAGAAGCCATGAAATTAAGCGAAAAAGCCAGGGCAATTGGAGAAGAAGCCAGAATAGCCGGAGAGAAGGCGAGAATTGAAGGAATGAAAGCGGCCAAAATAGCAGGATTACAAGGCCAGACTGCACGAATCGAAGCTATTAAAGCCGGGGAATTAGGAAGGATACAAGGGGAATCAGCCAGAGTTGCCGGAGAGGAGGCCAGAAAAGCAGGTGAAAGAGCTAGAATACAAGGAGAGAAGGCAAGAAAAATGGGTGAGAAAGCAAGGTTGGAAGCATTAAAAGGAATTTCAGAAGGCGCCAAAGGAAATGTCTACTTCTTCAGAAGTTCAAATTCTGATAAACCATTTTCAGGAAACAGAACCATGGAACTTCAGGCTGATTACATTAAAAAAGAATCTAATGGAACTCTTGCTTTAAACGGAGTAAAAAAGTTTAAGGTAAATGGCTGGGATGATACTAAGATTTTCCTGGATGGAAAACAGATCACCAAAAGTGAAATGGATGCAGTAAATCCTGAAAGTATTGCGAGTATTACCATTAATAAGACGGATGGAGCAAATATCAGACGTGGGGAAATAAGGATACAGACAAAAAAATAAGTACCAAAAAGCTTTGTTAATTCTATATTTACAGAGCTTTTTTATTAAATTCAAATTAGGATGAAAACAAAAATTTTATTTTTTCTGCTTCTGGGAATAGTAACAGGAGCCCAGACCAACAGATTTTTTTATGAATATAAATTCATTCCGGATTCCAACAATAAAGAAGAGGTGAAGAAGGAAATGATGCTTTTGGATATCAATAAAAAGGGATCAGCTTATTACAGCCGCGATAAATTTGTTGCAGATTCCACTTCAAAGGCGGATCTGGAAAAGCAGATCAGTACCGGCAGCGGCAGCATCAGTGTCAACAGGAGGGATGCCCCTGGCCAGGTTTCCTATAAAGTAACTAAAGACTATCCGGATTTTAAAACCTATCTTTTTACCAATGTCAGTACAGATAAGTATAAAATAAAAGAAGATAAAAAACCGGAGTGGAAGATTCTTCCTGACAAGCAGAAAATAGGTGAATACCATGCTCAGAAAGCAGTAACAAGTTATGGCGGAAGAGAATGGATCGCTTGGTTTTCCTCAGATATTCCTTTTCAGGATGGGCCGTATAAATTTTATGGACTTCCCGGACTGATTGTGAAATTAGAAGACAACACGGGTTCACATATCATGACACTCATAGGAAACAAAACGATACAGATTCCTGCTGAAGAAAAAGAAACCCAGCTTCCGGACAATATCAGAGTATTAGGTATGGGAGGGAAGGAACTTGAGATCACGAAAGATCAGTACAAAAAAGTATGGAAAGCTTATGTAAACGATCCTACCAAAAATATGAGAGAAATGATGATGAAAAGTGGGGGAGACTCCAATACAAAAATGGTATTCAAAATGAAAACTTCAGACGGAAAAGAACTTTCAGATCCCAACCAGGTTTTCAAGGAAATGGAAAAGAGAACAAAAGAAACCCTTCAGAAAAATAATAACCCGATCGAACCGGATCTGGTAAAATAATTTGCATTAATTGTAATAGAGAACAGGATGGTTATTAGTAACCATCCTGTTTTTTTGTTATTGTCGTATATTTAAATCTTAAACTTGAATCCAATATTATGACAGAAAAGGAAAAATGTGCAGCCGGACTTTTATATGATGCGAATTACGATAAGGAACTGATCAAGGAACGTATGGCTTGTAAAGATCTTTGTCTGGAATACAACCAGCTGAAAAATTCAGATACCCAAAACAGAAATAAATTGATTAAAGAAATTCTGGGAAGCACTAAGGAAAATATCTGTATAGAACCGTCTTTTTGGTGTGATTACGGCTACAATATTGAGACAGGAGAAAACTTTTATGCCAATCATAATCTGGTTATTTTAGACTGCGCCAAAGTAAAATTCGGGGATCATGTATTCATTGGCCCAAACTGCAGTTTTTATACTGCTGGACATCCGCTGGATGCCAAACAGAGAAATGAAGGCCTGGAATACGCTCATCCCATCACTGTTGGAGATAATGTATGGTTCGGAGGAAATGTCGTAGTCCTGCCGGGAGTTTCCATTGGAAATAATGCAGTGATAGGAGCTGGAAGTGTAGTGACCAAAGATATTCCCGATCATGCTGTTGCTGTAGGGAACCCTTGCAGGGTCATTAAAAATATAGAAGAAAACTTATAAAAGAAATCCCGAAACGAAAGTTTCGGGATTTTTATATTTAAATTACTTCAGCTATTAAGCCAGTTTCTGAGAATCTGCAATAAACTGAGCCAATCCGCTGTCCGTTAGAGGATGCTTCAATAAGCTCAAGATCGGAGGAAGTGGAGACGTGATCACATCTGCACCAATCTTAGCACAGTCGATGATGTGCATAGAATGACGGATAGATGCTGCCAGAATCTCAGTGTCATACATATAGTTGTCAAAAATTAATCTGATCTCCTGGATAAGATTTAATCCGTCTGTTGAGATATCATCTAATCTTCCTAAGAAAGGAGAAACGTAAGTAGCTCCTGCCTTAGCGGCTAAAAGTGCCTGCCCTGCAGAGAAAATAAGCGTACAGTTGGTTTTGATTCCTTTATCGGAAAAATATTTTAATGCTTTGATACCGTCTTTGATCATTGGGATCTTAACGACGATATTTGGGTGAATCGCTGCCAATTCATCACCTTCCTTGATCATTTCTTCATAAGTAGTAGAAAGTACTTCTGCCGAAATATCTCCGTCTACAAGTTCGCAGATTGCTTTGTAATGGTTATTGATCGCTTCATTTCCGCGAATTCCTTCTTTTGCCATCAGCGAAGGATTGGTGGTAACCCCATCTAAAATTCCAAGGTCTCTTGCTTCTCTGATCTGCTCTAAATTGGCTGTGTCAATAAAAAATTTCATTTCGTTCGATAGATTTATTCCGGCAAAGATAATGATTCCCTTTGTGAGTGGAAAATTTTAATTTTGAATAGATGGAAGATGGAAGATGGAAGATGGAAGATGGAAGATAGAAGATGCGGAAGACGTTTCATTACTTAATTTGTAATACACAACTAACAACTAAAAACCAGCAACAAAACCCTATCTTTAAGCATGGAAAAAAAAATTACCACCACACTGGAAATTATAGGGATCAATCCCTTTGTTTTTGTTCCTGAAGAAATCCTAGCTGAAATCTTCAAGCAAGCAGGGAAGGATAAAAGCCCGATCCCCGTGAAAGGAACTGTGAACGGTAAAGAATTTAAGCAAAACCTAATGAAATATCTGGGAGAATGGAGGTTGTATATCAATATGATTATGCTGAAAGATTCTCCTAAAAGGATTGGCGAAATGATCGAAATTTCTGTTGAGTTCGATGATTCAGACAGGACGATTTCCATTCATCCAAAACTGGATCAGGCGATCAGAGAAAATCCGGTAACGTTAAAGAATTTTGAAAGTCTCATCCCTTCAAGAAAATTAGAACTGATCCGTTATATCAACAATTTAAAAACGGAGGAAAGTATTCAACGGAATATTGATAAGATTATCTCGCATTTACTGGGCGAAACAGATTTTTTTGGTAAAAGAATTAATTGATAATAATCGTTTTAGATTAAGATATTAAAAGAAAAAACCGGATTTCCGGTTTTTTCTTTTTTAATTATGAGTTTAAAGCTTTACTAAGCTTAATGGCATCTTGGTTCGTAGGATCATATTGGATAGATTTAGCAATATGCTCCTTTGCTTTAGCAGGGTCAGTTTGCTGTTCTGCAAATGCAAGATAGAAATAGGCATACGCCAGATTTTTCTTATTTTGTTCCACTTCTGTAGGTTTTACAGTCGCGATATATTTTTCATAAGCAACTTTTGCATTGGCATCATCTTTAGCAGATTGATAAGCATAAGCCTGGCTGTAGTATGAAGGAGCCCAGTCCGGTAATAAAACAGATATCTTTTTCCATGTATCTACCGCATTTGTCCAATCTGAAGCCTCCTGGTATGCTGTTGCCAATTTAGCTAATGCATCCGTATCTTTTGGATTGGCTTCAATCTGTTTCTTTAGACCATCAATCACTGGATTAGTTCCTGCCTGAGCTGTAGTGGCTGTAGCGGTTGTGCTGTCAGTTTGAGTGGTTTGTGCATTGGCAAAACCTGCAGTTCCTACAAGTATAAATCCTAAGAAAAGGTTTTTGATGTTAATTTTAGTCATTTTCATAATCTTACATTTTAAAATTCTAAATTCTAAAATTCAATAATAATTCCAGAAAGACTTAAATTTTAGAAGCTTTAAGTTTTTTTAGAGAATATTAACGTATAGGTGTTTTTTTTAGCTTAATTTTTGATTCGTGGATGATTGAGTTTATCTTTGCCATTCAAATATTTTTTAATATTAAAATATAATTTTCCTGTATGAATATCATATTAGCGTCCACTTCCACACTTTACGGTGGAGAATATCTGGAATATTTAAGAGAAGAATTAATACAATTATATAAAGGAGTCAATGAAATTATTTTTGTTCCTTTTGCAAGACCCGGCGGTATTTCCCATGCCGATTATACGGCGAAAGCCCGTTCTTTCTTTGATACCATTAATATTAAAGTGAAAGGTCTTCACGAATTTGAAAATAAGACTGAAGCTCTGAACAACGCTCAGGGATATTTTACAGGTGGCGGAAATACGTTTTTACTGGTTAAAACCTTACATGAAGAAGGTCTGATGTCTGTTTTAAAAAATAATGTAGAATCTGGAAAAGCATATCTCGGATGCAGTGCCGGAAGTAATATCGGAGGTCAGAATATGAAAACCACGAACGATATGCCGATTGTTTATCCTCCGAGCTTTGACTGTATGGGACTTGTTCCGTTCAATCTTAATCCGCACTATTTAGATCCTAATGCGGATTTGAAACACAACGGAGAAACCAGAGAAACCAGAATCCTGGAATTTTTAACGCAAAATGACCTGAAAGTGGTAGGTCTTCGTGAAGGAAACTGGATCAGAAGAAAGGGCAATATAATTACTGTAGAAGGTAGCGAGCTTACGAGAATCTTTGAAAAAGATCGTGAGCCTTATGAGATAGAGTCCGGAAGCCAGCTTTAAGCTATAGAAACTGAACCTTTATTTTTATTATATTTGATCAGAAATTGAGTAATAAATGATGTTGCGGCTTAATAAGACAGAAAAGGTAAGTCTGAATGAAGCTATGACAGATCACTACATTTAGGTTTATAATAATATGGCAATGAAAAAATCACTTGCAGTATTTTTACTGTCGGTTCAGATAATATCTGCCCAGAACATAGCCCAGAAACTGGATAACGCTACCAAAGATCTTATGGATTCCTCCGGAGCTGTATCATCCGGTTTGTCTTTTTATGTGACGGATGAAAACGGGACATTTATTTACGAATATCAGGGAAATAAAGGCCTTTCAACAGCTTCCACCCAGAAAATTTTCACAGCCGGAGCTGCCCTCGAAACTTTGGGCAAAAATTATACTTATAAAACAACTACTGGATACTCCGGCAATTTATCTTCAGGAGTTCTGAGCGGTGATTTGATCGTCGCTTCAAACGGCGACCCTACTTTGGGAAGCTGGCGTTATGATGCTTATAAACCGGACAACTTTAAAAAGAAATTCATTGAAGCCCTTAAAAGCTCTGGAATTACGAAAATATCTGGGAATGTAGTGATTGATGATTCTTATTTTGATCACCAGACGATTCCGGGCGGATGGCCTTGGGATGATCTGGGAAATTATTACGGAGCGGGAGTCTGGGGAGTTAACTGGAGAGAAAATCAGTTTGATATTAATATCAATGGAACAGAATTCAAAAGGGTTTTCTTATCCGCTGGACAATATAAAATGGCTGAATGACCTGAAAGCAGGAGGCAGCTCAGATCAGAGTCTCATTTTTACTGCACCGTATTCTGATGTCGCTTTGATCAACGGAACACTTCCGGCCGGAAAAACGGTAACTGTTTCAGGGGCACTGCCGAACCCACCTTTGCAGCTGGGAAGTGAAATTCAGCAGTGGCTTAAAGAAGCAGGAATTGAAATTTCAGGAAAAATAATAACAGGTTCACAACTTGAATTGGAGGGAAAACAACTGCCCGGAATTGCAAAAAATATAATTCTTACCTATCAGTCGCCTACTTTAGATAAAATTGTGTACTGGTTTTTAAGGAAAAGTGTCAATCTTTACGGGGAAACTTTAATTAAAACATTGGGAAAAGAAAAGAAAGGAAATTCCAGTTTTAAAAGTGGAATTGCCTATTTAAAAGAGTTCTGGAAATCAAAAGGGATCAACTCCAATATGATTAATTTTGCAGATGGAAGCGGACTTTCTCCCCAGAATTACGTCGCTGCGAAAGCGGAAGTTCAGGCTCTGTTGTACGCCAAAAAACAATCCTGGTTTGATGCTTATTATGATGGTTTTCCGGTGCAGGAGAACGGAATGAAAATGAAAAGCGGAAGTATGAGGGACACCAAATCTTTTGCAGGTTATCATACTGCGAAAGACGGAAAAAAATATACATTTTCAATCATTATCAATAATTATCAGGGAAGCGGAAGCACAGAACTGCAGAAAATTCTGAATGTCTTAAAATAAACAACTTTGAGGAAATCCATACTTTCCAGACTGAATAACTGGATCATTTTTGTCGTTATGACAGCTTTGGTGGTTGCTATTGTGATCGCTTCTACATCGCTGATCAATTTTCTGAGGAAAGAGGAGATCAAAAGAATCAATCTCCTTTCAAAAGCGATCAGGATCCAGCAGGAAGTAAAGTCTCCCGATACTGATGTTCTGGACCTGCTTCCGGAGATCCTCAACATTAATAATACCATACCATTCATTGTAACAGATAAGGATAAAAAACCGATCATTGATCTGGGCTATTACCGGAATATTCCGGAAAGTACTCTGAAAGATCCCCAGAAACTTAACCGCCTTATGATGGATATGGAAAAGAACTATGCTCCTATTGAAATTAAGGTTCCCGACGGCAACAATCAGTTTGTCTATTATGACAACTCAAGGCTGCTCAATAATCTTCGTTATTCACCTTACATCCTCGGTCTGTTTATTCTTTTGTATTTTGGATTTTCTTTCTGGTTTTTCAGAACGATCAAGAAAACAGACGAAGGCTATCTTTGGGCGGGGTTGGCCAAAGAAACGGCCCACCAGATCGGAACACCTCTTTCATCAATGATTGGATGGATGGAAATTATGAAAATGGATAATCCGGATTCCGAAGGCGTACACGAAATCGAAAGAGATATTGAAAGGCTGAGAACGATCTCGGAGCGTTTTTCAAAAATAGGCTCTGTTCCTGAACTTAATGACCTGAATTTTAATGAAACAATTTCAGAGAATTATGACTATCTGAAAACAAGGATCTCTAAAAAAATAGATTTCAGTCTGCATCTTCCAACCTACGTTATTCTCGTTCCGCATAATAAGATCCTGATGAGCTGGGTAATTGAAAACCTGGTGAAAAATGCAGTGGATGCCATGAAAGGGGAAGGAACATTACAAATGTATATTTTTGAAAGAAATAAAAATATTCTGGTCGAAGTAAAAGATTCCGGAAGCGGAATGACAAAGCAGCAGGCAAGAAATGCTTTTAAACCAGGATATTCAACTAAGAAAAGAGGATGGGGGCTTGGGCTTTCATTAGCCAGAAGGGTAGTTCATGAGTATCACAACGGAGATATTAAAATTTCGCAGACAGAAATTGGAAAAGGAACAACCTTCAGAATTACCATCAAAAAGACTTAACATCTGTATCAATATAAGGTTCTTTAAATATTGCTTATACTGTTAAAAAAAGATTAAAGACGGACCTTAAGAATCACTTTTCTCAAACTATCATTAAATTTGCGCTCTTCTATGCACAAATTAAATTCCAATTATTTATTCCCAAAATCAATTTGAGTTTATCAATTAAATACTATAAAAAAATATGAGAAAAAGTGTTAAGGTACTTGCCGTGTTGTTTATGTTCTTAATTAATCTTTTTAATGCACAGGTAAGGGATTTCGTGATTGAACCGCCTCTTAGCTCAAATTTGTATCTGTATAAGACATTTGGCGTTTTCGGAGGCAAAGAATATTCAACCAATGCTCTTTATCTGATTACCAAGAAAGGCGTGGTATTATTTGATGTTCCATGGCAGAAGTCACAATATCAAAGTCTTATGGATACAATTAAAAAACGTCATAATCTTCCGGTAATTGCTGTGTTTGCAACCCATTCACATGCTGACAGAGCCGGTGACCTTAGCTTTTACAACAATAAAGGAATCAGTACGTATGCAACCGCTAAGACGAACGAATTATTGAAAAAAGAAGGAAAGGCCACCTCGAGTAAAATCATAAAAACCGGAAAGAAGTATAAAATAGGAGGAGAGGAGTTTGTTGTAGATTTTCTGGGTGAAGGTCATACGGCAGATAATGTCGTGGTATGGTTTCCAAAATACAATGTGTTGGATGGAGGATGTTTAGTGAAAAGCAGCTCAGCAACTGATCTTGGCTATACGGGAGAAGCGAATGTAAAACAGTGGCCCGTTACCATGAAAAATCTGCAGGCAAAATATCCCTCCAATGCCAAAGTAATTCCCGGTCACGACGAATGGAAAGGAAATGACCATGTGAAACATACGCTTGAACTATTACAGAAGTAACCAAGCTAAAAGAGTACACAATAAAAAAGCAAAAAGCGGAGAAATTTTCTCCGCTTTTCTTATAATATTAGCTTTCACTATTCACTATTCACTACAAGCTATTTCTTCCCCGTCAGCCACTGATCCTGCAGCTTCTGTTCTGCCGGGCTTGGATTGGCTTTATAATGAAGTGTTTCTATTGTCATTTTATCCAGCATAGCTTTTCCCTTAAGGTCTATCTTATCTGTTTTGTCGCCATTTTTTCTGAGAACCGTCACCGTCACATTCTGTCCTTCTTTGATAGATTTGGCATAATTAATAAATTCCTGCATATTCTGCACATTGATGGTTTTTCCGTCAAGAGAAACAATTTCGTCAGTGATCTTAAATCCTATGCTTTTCGCAAAAGGGGATAGGGCAGAGCTTTCATCAAAGACAAAAGTATTGTTCTTATCATTGTATCCGGTTTGGTTCGGATCTTTGATGAACCAGAAAAGAGGAGGTGTTTCCTGTTTTTTTGCTTCCACACCTACCATATTAAGGTATTCCAGATAAGGAGTCGGCTGGTTTCCTGCAATATATTTAGTATAAAAATCCTTTACCTGGGAATATCCGGTGATCGTTACCAGTTCATCAATCAGTTTGTCATCTTTAAAAGGTTTATTCTCGCCAAATCTCTGAGACAGCTTTCTGATCATATCACGGTATCCCATTTCACCGTTGGACAGTTTTCTCAGCTCAATGTCAAGACACATTGTCAGCAATGTTCCTTTTTCATAAACGTTTCTGTACTGGTCTTTGTAAGGCTCTTTCAGAACATTTTTACTCATCACCGTAAACGGCATTGTATCATCGTAATTTTTTGAATTGGTGATCTTCTCATTAATTCTCTGCAGGAATTCATCTTTATTGATCAGACCTTCCTGGATCTGGAAAAGATTCGCAAAATATTCAGTTCCGCCTTCATACATCCAAAGATGCTGGGACATTTTAGGATCAGCATAATCAAAATAATGGATCTCTTCAGAATGCGTTTTCAGAGGATTTACCGTATGGAAAAACTCATGGGAAACCACATCTGTAATGGTTTTGTCAATGGCATCTTTCGGCATCATTTCAGGAAGAACCACGCTGGTTGACTCATGATGTTCCAATGCTCCGAAACCTTTGATCTGTGGCCCTTCTCCTCCTGAAAGGTAAAGCATGATTGCATATTTTTTATTGGTATTCATATCCCCCAGGAATTTCTTCTGAGCCAATACCATTTTTTCAAGATTATCTTTAAAGTCTGCCGCTTTGTATTTTCCGGTTGGAGAATAAACACCCAGCACAAGATCCATTCCTCCTGCATTGAAAGTGATATAATCCGGTTTGGTATACATCAGCGGAGAATCCGTCACTTTAGCATAGTTAGCCAGTGTAAAAGTATCGGTAGCATCAGATTTATCCTGGTCTACCAAAGCGGTTGTCCCGTAAAAACCAGCAGGTTTCTGAACGATCAGCTGATACGGAACATCCTGCATATTGTCAATGTAACCTACAAAACCGTGGGTATTAACCATAAATACTTTGCCCTCTTCAATATCTGTCCCTGAAGGGGAAAATACAGCTTTATGCTTAGAATTATCCATCTCATCATCAAAACTGTCATTCACCAGATAAGTTACTTTGGTTAAATCTTTAGCGTTTTTTAATGAATACGTATTGTCATTAACTTTTGTATAAGTCAGTTCTCTACCTTTGTTGTCATAAAACTTGATTCCTTCCACGAATCTTCCGTAATCGTCCTCAGAATAAGTACCGGGAACCGTTTTTGGAAAATGGAACTTAACGTCTCCTGATTTCATTTTCGGAAACTCCATTGTTACGGCTACCTTATCGTCTTTCACATTGACAAGGTCGATTGTTGTCTTTATAGATTGGGCATTCGCCAAAAAAGCGGCAAAGAGACCCAGACTGATTGCTGTTTTTCTCATTAGGTTTAAATCTTTATAGTTAAATAGTAGTTTTTTAGAACATTTTGTTACGGATTACTGTATTAAACTTTTCTTAATTTTTTTAAAGAAGTATTAAAATAAAAAAGGCAAAACCGCTGTTCAACGGATTTGCCTTTTTCAATTTTGCTTTACTCAGTTTTATTATAATTGATATAATAATTTTTATTAAACTCTACAGGGGTATTCTTTTTAAGCTTTACAGTCTGCCAGTTTTCTGTAGGATTGATCGTTTGATCACCATCGATGATGATCGGAAGCTTAAAATTTTTCACTACATCAGTATATCGGAATTTTAAAGTATTTCCGT
This sequence comes from Chryseobacterium sp. W4I1, assembly GCF_030816115.1. NCBI lineage: Bacteria > Pseudomonadati > Bacteroidota > Flavobacteriia > Flavobacteriales > Weeksellaceae > Chryseobacterium > Chryseobacterium sp. W4I1. Next base: position 2,027,862 of record NZ_JAUSXQ010000001.1, on the reverse strand, counting down.
TTTGAGAATATTCAAGACTAGGAATTTGTACTGTTCTTAAATATTGGTCGAAAATGCTTGAAAGGTCAATTCCTGATTTGGAGGACATATAATCTTCAATCTGTTTTGTGGTAACGGTTTGGTGATAAAAATCCTTGTTGATTCCTCTTAAGATCTGTCTGAATTTTTCATCATTGTTGATCACCTGCCTGATCGTGTGAAGCATGCTGGCTCCTTTTGGATACATATCACCGCTGCCCTCATTTCTTACGCCATATTTTCCTATGATGGGCACATCATTCTGAATTACATTACGGATTCCGACAGCGTAAATATCAGCTGACTTTTTATCCATATACTTTTCTGTGAAAAGAACCTCAGAATAGTTGGTAAAGCTCTCATGGATCCACATATCTGCCTGATCTTTTGCGGTAACATTATTGGCAAACCATTCATGGCCGCTTTCGTGAACAATAATAAAATCCCAGTTAAGACCTACACCTGTTCCTGAAAGGTCTTTGCCCAGGTAGCCGTTCATATACTTGTTTCCGTAGGCAACACTGCTCTGGTGTTCCATTCCCAAATAAGGAGAATCTACCAGTTTGTATGAATCTTCGTAAAAGGGATACGGTCCAAACCAGTATTCAAATGCAGAAAGCATCGGTTTTACCTGCTGAAACTGCTTCTTTGCTTTTTCCAGATTATAATCAAGGACCCAGTAATCAAGGTCTAGCTTACCTTTTTCACCGTTAAATGTATCTTTAAAGTTGACATATTTCCCGATATTAGGGATAATAGAGTAGGCATTGATAGGATTTTTCACTTCCCATGTATAAGTTGTTTTGCTTCCTTCAGTTTTTTTATCGGTCAGTCTTCCGTTTCCTACGCCTACAAGATCGTTTGGAGCAATGATCTTCATCACGATACCGTTTTCAGGCTCATCGCTCCAGATGTCCTTTGTCGGTAGCCAGATTGATGCCCCGATTCCTTCATCGGCCACACTCATCCACGGATTTCCTTTTTCGTCTTTGGTGAAAACCCAGCCTCCGTCCCATGGTGCATTTTTAGCAATAACGGGATTTCCTGAGTAGGTTATGGTAAGATTATATTTTTCTCCTTTTTTGAATTGTTTTTTTGCAGTGATAAAGATAAAGTCACCGTCCTGCTTCTGGTTAGCAATAGGGAAGTCAGCTTCTATTTTATCCGCTTTCATCGGCTTTTGAAGATCGATCTGAAAAACAGGATTTGTCACGTCTTTAGTGATCTCAAAACTGATCTTGTTGTATCCTTTAATGCTTTTCTGTTTCAAATCCGGTTCTACAGAAAGATCATATTTCTTGACATCCCAAAAATTACGGAATTGGGTATCAGAACCTTTCAGGGTATCCTGCTTGGTGAAAACTTTATCTTTCTCAAAGAACTGTCCGAAGACAAGCCCCGAAGCAAATAAAAGTGTGTAAGTCAGCTTTTTCATTTAAAATCAAATTAAATTCCATCCAAAAATAGAAAAATTAATACCAATAATTTCGATTTAAACGCAAAAGTCTGTTTAAACTTATTAAAAAGTCTCCATTATTTCTCAACCATTAATAAGAATTTAAGGAATAAAGTTCTTATATCATTAATTGAAATATATTATCCAAAACAAAGCACTTATATACAACCAGAATAGGGAGAAAACGATATGAACAGCTGTTTCAAAAGCTTTTCCTTTCCACAACTGCGATGAATATCCAAAAAATTGAAAGAGCAGCCGGACAGTCCAGAAGATCGCTAATCCGAGGCTTATTTTTTGACCAAGATCCGTTTCTATCAGTTCGTGGGAAGATGTTATACATAGTAAACCCATCAGAAATACCATTAAAGCGATAAAGACAGTATGCACCCACATGAGCTGTCTGTTGATAAGGCTCAGCGTCTGGAGCTCTTTTTCCCAGTTAAAATATTTAGGAAAAATAAGATGGATAAACGCTAAAGCAATAAAAAGTACTCCGGTTATTTGTAATTGAAGACCCATACGTAAAGATTAAGGATTACTAATAAAAATTGACATAAAAGAGGTGAACTTCACCTCATTGAATGTTGTAAAACCTGCCTTTTTAAAAGCATTTTTCCAGACCGTTTTTGAAAAGAAATGGGTAAAACCTACTGAAAAAGCTAAAAAATTTGGAAAATCCCTTAGATGTTCCACCATAATTATTTTTCCATCCGGCTTACATAAACGGTGGCATTCTTTCAGGAACAGCACTTTTTCTTCGTTCAACCGGATTTCATGGACTGCAGAAAGTAGGAAGATAATATCAACTGACTGATCAGGCAGAGAAATTGAATTGGATACCATCTGTTGGGTGTCAGGATATATTATACTTACTTTCCGGGCTCTTACGATAGCAGGTTCCGTGTGTCGTTTGGCATCGTAGAAATCAAATACTTTTAAATCTGCCTGCGGGAAATTTTCTTTAATTATAAAGCTTGTTTCATCAAAACCGGCATTGATATTTAGAATTTGCTTTACTGTTGACTGATCGATTTCGCAGTCTTTCAGCCACTTAAAATGATAATACCCGGAGAAATCATAAACGTACGCTGATACAATCAATGGTATCAAAAGCCCATAGATAAATGCTGCTACAATGATCCGGTATAAAAGATCCGGCCAGGCAAATAGCTGGTGACTGATGATAATTACAGCCAAAATCCCGATCCCTACGATATAAAAATGACGGTTAAAGCTTAAAATATTTAAGACACCCTGAAATTTTCTTCTTTTTGTTTCCATCGTTCAGTTTTTCCTTTTTTCCAGTAGTATGGAATGTTTTTAATGATAAAAGCATTGGCTAAAATGGGGTTTTTCAGCTTCAGTGTATTTAGAAATTCAAACTTATAATCTAAGATTTCAACAGGTTGGGGAACCCAATTCTGCCTGACTCCTTCAATAATCAGGACTTCCTGGTTTTTTTTATTATAGGTGAAAGTAAATGGCAATGGTCCTGCAAACCTCCGTGCTTCTTTCCAGTCTGCAAATGGCGAATTTTGTGGAAGTGAAATGTTTTCTTCTGCTTTGCTGATGCGAACTTTAAACTTTGATTTAACGGAACGTATTTCTTTTACGTTTTCATCTTCAGCCTGTGTAATATCTGTGGTAGAATAGTTATAATGAGTGAATAGATTACCCATAAATTCCATTTTTCTTTTATCTGTTTCAGACTTAAGAATGTACAATCCGCGCAGTCTCTTGCCTTGGTTGTTGGTATACCTTACAAATACCCGGTAGCCGATCAGGAAAAAATCGTTTCCCATCACTTTTGGAAATCCTTTAGGACGAAGGTCTTTGGTCTGAACCATTGCTGCGGCTACAAAAGCCCATTTGTCCTGAAAGGTATCAAGCTCAAGACATTCCGGAATAAGATCCTGTAACTGTTCTTTGGGAACTGCAAATGTCAGAACAAGTGAACTTTCAAAAAAAGCTTCTACTCCAAACGGGTGGTTTTTTAAAAAGTCAAGCATGGTGATTCGGTTGTTTTGGTTTCAGGTAAAACTCATTAATAAAAATAAGCACGATAAATAAAAACGCAAATAATGAATTGAATTTTCCCCAAAGCAGTAGATCCGGAACCAATATGAATTCAAGAATATTCATTACCGCAACGATGATAATTTGTGCAAATGCATTCAGTCTCGTTTTGAATCCGGATATGATCCATACAGCCATTACAATTTCGGACAGTCCGATCATGATGGTTAAAATTCCTGAATATTGACTGCCTAAAATTCTGGAAACAATCTCTTCATGACGGGGTACAAAATTCAGTATCTTACAGAAAAGGCCATTAATAACCCAGACTGTTGCAATATAATAACTAAATAAGGAATAAAGGCTTTTCATAAAGATGTGGGTTCAAATTCTATTCAAAGATAAAAATATTTTTGAACTTTCAGTAATTATTGAAAATATATTTTCAAATAATGCAACCTGTTTCTTAAATGCTTGTAAATTAAAAGAGTACAGTTTAATGCAAACTGTACTCGTATTTTTAAATTTAAATAAAATCAATCTTTTATTTGACTGCCGGAAGATTTTCCGCATTTCTTTGTACTTTTTTGTACGTGTAAGAACACATTACAATACTGAATTCGTACAACACAAGCAGAGGCAGTGCAGCCATAATCATGCTCAAAACATCCGCAGGAGTAATAATCGCAGCAACAACCATGATCAGTACAATAGCGTGACGTCGGTAGGTTTTCATAAACGTTGGCGTCAGAATACCTATGATGGTAAGAAAATAGATCAGAATAGGAAACAGGAAGATAATTCCCATCCCTAAAATAACCTGTAAAAATAAAGTGGTATAATCGCTTAGGTCATAAAGTGGTATGATGATATCCGAGATCTTAAAAATAACCCCGAAATTAACGGCAAAAGGAAGGATTAAAAAGTAACCGCACAAAACTCCCGTCATAAACAGGATCCATACAGCATTGATGATAAATATAGAATTTTTTCTTTCATTAGGATGAAGAGCAGGCCCGATAAATCTCCACAGCTCCCATACAATATAAGGAAAAGCCCCTACAATACCACCGAAAACAGAAACAGCCATCATCACATTGAACTGCTGGTAAAGCCTCTGCACACGTACCGGGAATTCTTTCGGAAGATGAATACTGTCTTCCCCTAAGAGCATTCTTGAAAAATGGTTAACTATCCTGAAGGTTGGAAAATCATTTCTTGTAGGCCCAAAAAAGATATGGTCCATGATCCAGTTGATATTGAATCCTACGGCTACAGCGACAATGATGATCGCAATAATTGAGCGGACAAGATGACCTCTTAATTCTCCAATATGTCCCAGAAAGGACATGTCTTTTTTTTCGTCCATATACTACAGTCTATCTAAAATAGTAAACTCATCAGAGTTAAGCTGTTTAAGTCTGCGAAATTATGAAATAATAATCAGTATTCAGAATTATTGGGAATGATTTTGTTTAAGTTTATAGCTGAAATTTCTTTGTGTTTGGTTTTCATAAAAACAGACGGTACTTTTAAGATACCGCCTGCTGATGTATAAGGTCAATAAAATATTATCTGCTAATTGATCCCTTCATCCAATAAGGTATGAAGATCGATGATCCCGGAATACTTCCCATTTTCTGTGACAATCAGCTGACCGATATTGTTTTCTTTCAGAATTTTCATAGCCTCTTTTGCCAAAGTATTACTTTCGATAGTTTTAGGGTTGGCAGACATAATGTCTTTTGCCTGAACTTTGGTGATATCATCACCCTTCATCAGCATTCTTCTTAAATCCCCGTCTGTGATCACACCAAGAATTTTTTCATCATTAATAACCACTGTTATTCCGTGGCTTGATGCGCTGATTGAGATAATCACATCTCTTATCGGTGCATTCTCTTCTACCTGAGGCTTCTGAGGAGATAAAAACTGGTCTACCTTTGAAACAAGATTCTTTCCTAGGCTGCCTCCCGGGTGAAATTTAGCAAAATCATTCTCCCTGAAATCATTCAGTTCCATTAAAGCAACCGCCATAGCATCACCAAGTGCCATCTGTATCGTGGTAGAACTTGTTGGGGCCAGCTTGTTCGGGCACGCCTCCACATCTACATGAGTATCCAGAACAATTTCAGAGAATTCTGCAAGTTTACTGTTCTTATTTCCTGTCATCCCGATCAGAGCTGAAGAATAATCCTTTAAATAAGGAACAAGATTGGCTATTTCCGGTGAATTTCCGGAATTTGAAATGCATAAAACCACATCCTGCTTCTGGATCACTCCAAGATCTCCGTGGATAGCCTCCGAAGCATGAAGAAACTGTGACGGCGTACCGGTAGAGTTCAATGTGGCTACAATTTTATTACCTACATGAGCAGACTTTCCGATTCCTACCACAATTAATTTCCCCTTGGCCGAATGAATAATTTCCACAGCTTTGGCAAAATCCTCATCAATCCTGTTCTTTAATTTCTCAAGTTCTGAAATTTCTATCTCTAAAGTGCTCTTGGCAATTGAAATAATGTCGCTTCTTTCCATTTTATAAGTATAAGGTATACAAAAAATCCAATGAAAAACGTTATATTTAAAAAAGAATATTTAATATAAGTTTTATTTTTTATAAATTCGTTCGCTTTTATTTTAAGCAGAATTTTTATAACTTTGGGTTGGATGCAAATTTAGCAATAGAAAATTAGATGAGCGCAAAAAAAGCCAATTTATCAGGCGAATTGAAAAAGTACTTCGGGTTTTCTACATTTAAAGGCCAGCAGGAACAAATCATAGAAAATCTACTTAGTGGAAAGGATGTATTTGTCCTGATGCCAACAGGTGGGGGCAAGTCATTATGTTACCAGCTTCCGGCACTTATTTCAGAAGGTACGGCGATTGTAGTTTCGCCCTTAATAGCTTTAATGAAGAATCAGGTAGATGCCGTAAACGGACTTTCATCTGATGATGGGGTAGCCCACGTTTTAAATTCATCATTAAATAAGACACAGACAAAACAGGTCTTTGACGATATTAAAGGCGGAAAGACCAAACTTTTGTATGTAGCACCGGAATCATTGATTAAAGATGATTACCTGGATTTCCTGAAAGAAGTGAAGATCTCCTTTGTGGCTATTGACGAAGCACATTGTATTTCAGAATGGGGACATGATTTCAGACCGGAATACCGGAACCTGAAATCTATCATAGACAGGATTGCCGATGTACCGGTGATTGCTTTGACAGCGACTGCAACGCCAAAAGTTCAGGATGATATCCAAAAAACTTTGGGGATGACGGATGCATTGGTTTTTAAAGAAAGTTTCAACCGTCCCAATCTTTATTATGAAGTACGCCCAAAAGTCAATATAGATAAGGAAATTGTGAGGTTTATTAATCATCACAAAGGAAAATCAGGAATTATATACTGTTTAAGCCGTAGAAAAGTAGAAGAGTTTGCTCAGCTGCTGCAGGTAAATGGGATTAATGCACTTCCTTATCATGCGGGTCTGGATCAGAAAGTCAGAGTCGCCAATCAGGATAAATTCCTTATGGAAGAAGTAGATATTATTGTGGCTACGATTGCATTTGGGATGGGAATTGACAAACCGGATGTACGTTTCGTGATTCATTATGATTTTCCTAAATCTCTGGAAAGCTATTATCAGGAAACAGGAAGAGCTGGAAGAGACGGAGGCGAGGGCCACTGTCTGGCATTCTACGATCCGAAAGATATTGAAAAGCTTGAAAAATTTCTGGCACAGAAACCTGTTTCAGAAAGAGAGATCGGGCTGCAGCTTCTAAATGAAGTCGTAGGCTATGCCGAAACTTCAATGAGCAGAAGACAATACATTCTTTGTTATTTTGGGGAAAATTTTGATCCGGTAAAAGGAGATGGAGCGGATATGTGCGACAATTCGTCTGATCCTCCAAAACTGAAAGACGCGACCACAGATCTCACAAAAACCCTTGAACTCATCAAGGATACGGGAGAAAAATTTAAATCTAAAGATCTCATTTCCGTGATCGTTGGGAAAGAAAATGCGGTTACCAAATCATATAAATTAGAACAAACCTCGTATTTCGGTTTTGGAAAAGAGGAAAAAGATAATTACTGGAAAACCATTCTAAGACAGGCTACCGTTCAGGGCTATCTGCAAAAAGATATTGAAACTTACGGGGTCTTAAAGATGTCTGAAAAAGCCCGTAAGTTTTTAGGAGGTACATCTAAAGAACCATTTTTAATTGCTGAAGACAGGGAATTTGATCTTACACAGTCCAAAGCAGAAAGCGATCAGGTTCAGCAGCAATCCGTGGGAGGGCTGGATCAGAATTTATTCGGACAGTTAAAAGAACTGAGAAAAAAAGTTGCTAAAAAATATGGAATTCCGCCTTATACGGTGTTTATGGATCCCAGCTTGGAGGATATGACAGTTCAGTATCCTGTTTCAGTAGAAGAAATTGCAAAAATTTATGGAGTAGGAGAAGGAAAAGCCAAAAAATATGGGAAAGAATTTGCCGACTTTATCAAAACGTACGTTGAAGACAATAATATAGAACGTACCCAGGACATGGTATTGAAACAGGTGGCCAACAAATCCAGCCACAAAGTTTTCATTATCCAGAGTACAGATAAAAAGATCGATCTTGAAGATATTGCAAGAGCTAAAAACCTTTCCATGACTGAGCTTTTAAAAGAAATGGAAAGTATAGTCTATCAGGGAACAAAACTGAATATCGATTATTATATTGAAGATAATTTCGATGAAGATATTGTAGACGGCTTTATGGAATTTATGACCGAATCTGAAAGCGACAGCATGAAAGTGCTTCTCGATGAATTCGGGGATGAACTGTCTGATGAAGAAGTGAGAATGCTGAGAATAAAATTCATCAGTGACGTAGCCAACTAAGAATGAATTTACAGAATAACGAAATAATTTTAAAAGAAATTCTTCCAAAGAAGAGTTTCTTTTTTAATATGACAGAAAAGTTGAGAATTGTTTTCTCTTTTTTTTATTTGGGAATTTCCACGCTATTTCTTATAAATATGACTTCTTTCTTTTTCTTTTTTGCAATATTTATGTTTGGAACGGGGTTATATTTAGCATTTTTCAGATGGATTCTAAGATATTCAGATTTAAAAAATAATTATTATCTAATTACCAATGAGCGAATTATTATTGCTGAAAAGTCAACTAAAGAAATTATAAAGAAAAAAAATTGGAAGAAATAGATCAGATCAACATCGAAATGAATAATAAATTTTTTGGAAATATTATTTTTGGTGAACCTGAGACTATTTTTGGAAGAAATGATGAGCCTTTTTCCTTTTTTAAAAGAAGTGGGATGAACTTTGATGAAGACAAATACACCTTTTTAAGTGTTGAAAATATCAGCGAAATTATTCCGGTCTTCGAAAACTTAAAATTAAAGGTTAATAAAACTTTTTACTAACTTTAACTGATGAAAAAGATTTCTGTCATATTCATTCTGCCGGATTTGGAAACCGGTGGTGCAGAAAGGATTGTTACCACCATTGCCAATCATCTTTCCAGAGACCGGTTTGAGCCGAAAATCCTGTTGCTTCGCAAGCAGGGTGGATATCTTAATTTTCTGAAAGAAGATGTTGAAATCATAGACATCAATACAGACAGAATCAGGCATTCCTTAAAGCCTATTTTGGGTGAAATTTACAGGAGAAAACCTGATATTGTATTTTCAGGTTTTGGAGAAGTAAATGCTTATCTGGCTTTATTTATAAGGCTTTTTCCAAGGACAAAATTTATTGCCAGGGAAACTAATGTGGTAACGCAGCATGTCACCAGAAAAGAGATTAAATTCTTCTATAATTTTTACAATAACTACCAGAAAATTATTGCCCAGAGCGATGATATGCTGAATGATCTGGTTGATAATTTTAATATTAAGAAAAAGAAAATTGTTAAAATAAATAACCCTGTTGATTTTGACTTCATCAATGAAAAATTATCTGTTTCTTCCAAACCTGAATCTTTTAAATACAATTATAAAAATGTTGTAGCCATCGGAAACCTGTCGGCCAGAAAAGGGTTTGATAACCTGCTGAAAGTATTTTCAAGGTTAAAAAATGAAAATATCATGCTTCATATTCTGGGCGACGGAAAAGACAAAGATGTTTTGTTTCAGATGAAAGATTTTTTGGGATTGAAAAATGTTGTTTTCCATGGAAGACAGGATAATCCGTACCAGTTCTTGAAATATGCAGATCTTTTTATTCTATCCTCCCGCTATGAGGGTTTTCCTAATGTACTCTTGGAAGCCGGAGCGTGCGGAACTTATTCTTTGGCCAATAACTGTCCCGGAGGAATCAATGAGATCATTCAGCACCAGGTAAACGGTGAAGTAGCGAACATTGAGGACTATGAAGATTTTTCACAGAAAATAATGAAAGTTCTTCAAGGTAATTACAATGCTGATGGGATAAAAAATTCTATCAGGTCAAGGTTTTCAAAAGATATTATTCTTGACAAATATGAAAGACTTCTTTTGAATTTAGCCAATAAATCATGAAAATTAAGGTTTAAAATATCACCATGATTTAACGATTAATTAAGTTTAAAATGGAAAAAATTAAATCAGCCACTATTGCTATTTTGATATTGAATTCTGTTGTTATGCTGGCTCAGCAAAATCAAATTTCTAGAAAAGAATTATTAAAAACAGCTATTGATCAGAAAATCAAAACTACGGAAATTCAGGAAATAACGTTAGCACCGGGACTGCAAGTTCCGAAGCATCTTCATCCGTGTCCTGTGGTGGGAATAATAAAATCCGGGGAAGCTATTTTTCAGATAGAAGGTCAGCAGAAAGTAATACTTCATGAAGGAGAAGCCTTTTATGAACCGAAAAATGTGAAAATTCTTCATTTCGATAATGCATCAGCAGAAAAACCACTTGTTTTTTCAGCAATCTATCTGAAAGAAGGTAATGAAGAAAATATAAAATTATTGAAATAATTCCACAAAACTCAACATCCTTATTCTTGGCAAGTGACTGGTCCGGTGAAATCATTAAATAGGTGATCGGGGAACTAGAAAAAGTTCTGATGGTTCTGATGAAAAAATAATAATTCTATCAGAAAATATAGATTCTTATTTCTACATTTGGCTTTTAATTTATCTAAATTCAATAATTGACCAATGAAGAAAATTCCGCAAATAGGGTGTGCCTGTGAGAAACCTACCTCGAACTATACCGAATACAGAAGTTCTGAATTAGGCATAGATCATTCGAACGGAAGATATGGAGAAGTAACTATTCAGCAGTGCAAACTCTGTCAGAGAATATGGGTGCATTATTTTGTTGAATTTGAACATCTTACCAAATCAGGAAGATGGTACAAAGGAATTGTTACCAAAAAAGAGCGTTCACAAATAACTCCTGAAAACGCAGTAGAATTTCTGGAAAGCCTTGAATGGTATATTTACGGAGGCTCATTTTTTGAAAGCACGGGGATCGTAGGTCAGGGAAAATTGAATGTGTGAGTTCTGTAAAAAGTAAAAGATATTTCTGGAATTAGAGCGATGATTTTTCTCGCAATAATTATGGATCAATTGCAAATAGATTAGACGTCTTTTTTTTAAATCTCAAATTCAATAGATAAACTTGATAAAACTCACTTTGGTGCTTGGTAATTTATATGTAAATTTGTGAGAATTAAGAAAGTTAATAATAAACAAATTCATAAAATAACATGAGTCAATTCGATGTTACCGTAATCGGTTCTGGTCCTGGAGGTTATGTAGCTGCGATCCGTGCAGCACAATTAGGTTTCAAAACAGCTATTATTGAAAAATATCCAACTTTAGGCGGAACTTGTCTTAATGTTGGATGTATTCCGTCAAAAGCGCTTTTAGACAGCTCTGAGCATTTCGAAAACGCAAAACACAATTTTGCCGGTCACGGAATCATTATCAATGAGCCACAAGCTGATATCGCAAGAATGATCGAGCGTAAAAACGAAGTGGTAAAGCAGAATACAGATGGAATCAACTACCTGATGAGCAAAAACAAAATCACTGTTTTTGAAGGGGTGGGAAGCTTCGAATCTGCAACTCAGATCAAAATAACAAAAAACGACGGTTCTTCTGAAACAGTTGAATCCAAATATACCATCATCGCAACTGGTTCTAAACCATCTTCACTACCTTTCATTTCTCTTGATAAAGAAAGAGTGATTACTTCTACAGAAGCCTTAAACCTTAAAGAAATCCCTAAGCACCTGGTAGTTATCGGTGGTGGGGTTATCGGTCTTGAATTAGGTTCTGTATATTTAAGATTAGGAGCTCAGGTAACTGTTGTTGAATTTATGGATAAGATCATTCCTGGAATGGATGGAGCTTTAAGCAAGGAATTAACTAAAGTTCTTAAGAAACAAGGAATGAAGTTTATGCTTTCTACTGCTGTTTCTGCTGTTGAAAGAAATGGAGACACTGTAAAAATTACTGCTAAAGATAAAAAAGGAGAAGAAGTAACCGTAGAAGGAGATTACTGTTTGGTTTCTGTTGGAAGAAAACCTTATACTGACGGTCTTGGATTGGAGAAAGCAGGTGTTGAGCTTGACGAAAGAGGAAGAGTAAAAACAAATGATCACTTACAGACTAATGTTGCCAATATCTACGCAATCGGAGACGTAATCAAAGGAGCAATGCTTGCTCACAAAGCTGAAGAAGAAGGAGTTTTGGTTGCTGAGCAATTGGCAGGTCAGAAACCTCACATCAACTACAACCTGATTCCTGGTGTTGTGTACACTTGGCCTGAAGTTGCTGGAGTTGGTAAAACTGAAGAGCAGTTAAAAGAAGAGGGAGTAGCATACAAAGTAGGTTCTTTCCCAATGAGAGCGTTAGGTAGAAGCCGTGCAAGTGGAGACATTGATGGTTTGGTTAAGATTATCGCAGACGAAAAAACTGATGAAGTTTTAGGAATGCACATCATCGGAGCAAGAGCTGCAGATCTTATTGCAGAAGGAGTAATTGCCATGGAATTCCGTGCAAGTGCAGAAGATATCGCAAGAAGTTCCCACGCTCACCCAACGTATGCTGAAGCTATTAAAGAAGCAGCATTGGATGCAACAGGTAAAAGACCTATTCATATGTAGTTTTTAATTGAAAGATTTAAAATTCAAATATTTAAAGATAAAAGAGAAGCAAAATGCTTCTCTTTTTTTATGGTCTGTTTTCTTAAACTAGCATAGTTTTTCCGGAAGTCTTACATTATAAGATGGCCTGAAATAACAGCAAAGTTTTATATATAGTTTAAAATCTTCAATTTTCCGTACCTTTGTGGCTAATTTTATTATTCAATGCAACTCGGAAAAACCCAGACTCTAAAAATTTCAGAAAAAAACTACTCAGGATGGATCTTGACGGATGAATCAGGCGAAAAAGCTTTCTTGCCTAAAGTATTCACCAGCGATGATCAGGAAATTGGTGATGACGTTGAAGTTTTTGTCTATCAGGATGACGGTAAATTAAAAGCAACCACTGAAATTCCATTGGCTGAAGTAGGCGAGTATGCCGTAATGAGCTGTGTGCAGAGCCTTCCAAGCGGAGCGTTCATGGATTGGGGGATTATTAAAGATCTTTTTATCCCGTATAAGCAGCAGAAATCCAAGATCATAGAAGGTAAAAGGTATATTGTTTACCTTTATGTAGATGAAGCCCTGAACCTGATCACCGGAACTACAAAATTCAAAAGAAACCCACAGTATGAAAATCTTCCTTTCCAGAAAGGGGATAAGGTAGATCTGCTTATGATGAATGAAAGTGAGCTGGGCTGGAATGTGGTAGTCAATAAAAAATACATCGGGCTTGTTTATGCTTCTGACGTATTCAAAAAGCTGTATCCTTTATCAGAAGAGGGTGGTTACATTAAGGCAATCCGTGAAGATGGTAAAATTGATATTTCTCTTCAGCCTGAAGGTTTTGAGAATGTAGATGAATTTAAGCAGAAGATCCTGGATAAGCTTGAAGAAAACTACGGCTTACTTTATCTTTCAGACAAATCCTCTCCTGGACAGATCAAAGAAGAGCTTCACATGAGTAAAAAGAATTTTAAGAAGGCACTCGGTGGACTTTACAAAGACAAGATCGTCGACATTTCAGAAGATAAGATCAAACTACTTTAAAAATAAAAACGGGCAGAATTTTCTGCCCGTTTTGCTTTACCCAGTGTACTTTTCGAAATATTCAATACTATCCTTAGTTTTTATAACTGAAGGATATTGCGATATTTTTACTGTCTAAAGTGATTTAATCCCAAACTGGACATAAAAAACATGATGCAAATCATGACAATTTTGTTTAATTATTTTGTTTAACAATTTTGTCAAAAACAGAATTTGATTTACATTTGCACAAAATTGTTTAACAATAATGTCAAATCAAGCAAAAAAAGACCAAACACAGGAATTGATTAAGGAGACAGCGAAGAATTTATTCTTTGTGAAAGGGAAGTTTGATGCTACTACCCAGGAGATCGCAGATGAAGCAGGAGTGAACAGAACACTGATTAACTACTATTTCCGTTCAAGGGATAACCTTATCCAGATCATTTTCGATGAAGCTCAAAGAGTGGAGCAGGAGAAATCGAAAATCATCCAGAATGCAGATCTGCCTTTTAAAGTGAAGATTAGCAAGTTCATAGAAAGCAGCCTTTCCACAAGTCTTCAGTATCCGTATCTGGAAACATACATTGTTTCACAGATTAATAAAGGAAACTGTCATCAGAGAGAAATTGAAGAAGATGTTCTTGACACTATGTACAAAGATATTGAGAAAGAGATGGAGCTTGGAAATGTTGAAAAAATGGCTCCGGTTCAGTTTATTCTGAATATGGTTTCCCTGCTAGTGTTCCCGAGTGCCATCAGGCCTTTATTTATGGAAAATCTGATGATCAGTGACAAGGAATATGACCAGATTATTTCAGAAAGAAAAGAGATCATTATCAATATGCTTTTTAAAAATTAAAAAAATGTTAAAGTATTTTAAGAAATGATTCGTCCTTTAGAAACAAACGCATTGACGAGAAAAATTATATTAAAAAAATAAACGAAGTATACTATTATGAAAAGAAAACGTATAACTGCTACAAAGCTAAAAATTGGGATAGCTGCAGCATTTATGATTTTCGGCTTTTCATCCGTATCTGCCCAGCAGCAGGTTTCTCTACAGGAAGCCATCAAGCAGGCACTGCAGAATAAAGCAGAAGCCAAAAAGGCGGCGTTACAGATTAAAAAAGCGGAATACAAGATTGATGAGGCCAGAGCGGGAGCCTTGCCCCAGATAAGTGCCACGGCAGGGTTGACCTATAATCCTGTTATCCAGGAGTCTTTGCTTGAATTTGGAGGAGAGAGAATCAGAGCGCAACTGGGACAGCCATGGAGCTCAACAGCTTCTGTACAGCTACAGCAGGCAATCTTTGATCAGAGAGTTTTTACCGGTCTTAAAGCAGCAAAATCGACAAGAGAATTCTATGTTTTAAATGCTCAGTTAACGAACGAACAGATCATTGAGAATGTAGCAACAGCTTATTATCAGGTTTTTGTTCAGGAAGAGAATCTTAAAACAGTTGAAGCCAGCTACGCCAATACGGAAAAAACAAGAAATGTAATCAAAAGCTTGGTTGATAACGGATTGGCAAAAGCCATCGATTTAGATCGTACCAACGTTCAGCTGACCAATATTGGTTCAAACAAGCAGACATTAATCAATTCCGTAGAGCTTTCAAAAAATGCTCTGAAGTTTTATATGGGAGTTCCGATTTCTACAGATATTGAGCTTGAAGAAAAAACAATTGAACCAAGACCTGAACTGATAGCAAGTACTGTAAATCTGGATGACCGTACAGAAATTAAAGTTTTAAATAAAAACAGAGAACTTCTGCAGTTTAATAAAAAAGCCACGGAAGCTTATTTATATCCTACAGTGAGTTTGGTTGCCAATTACGGTTGGGGTGGTCAGGGAGCAAAATTCCCACTTACCAACGGGATTAACAATGGCGTTCTTTGGAGTGATTATTCAGCGATTGGTTTGAATATTAATGTTCCGATTTTCACCGGAGGAGCTACCAAAGCCAAAATTAATCAGGCAGAAATTGATATTCAGGATTTAGATTTAGATATCCAAAATACTCAGCTGAGCTTAAGTTTAGATTATAAAAATGCGATTACCAATATGGAGAATGCATTAATCAATATCGAAAGCATGAAAGATAATGTAGGATTGGCAGAAAGAGTTCAGAAAAATACGCAGGCCAACTACCAGTATGGTCTGGCAACGCTTACAGAGGTTTTAGATGCCGAAAATGCTCTTACCCAGGCAAAACAGAACTATGCAAATGCTTTATTAGATTACAAACAGGCGGAAATAAAATTAATTAAAGCTAAAGGGGAACTAAACACACTACAAAACTTATAATAAACTAAAATGAAAAAAACTTTAATATATATCATCGTAGCAGCTGTACTGATAGGTCTGGCAGCATACAAGATCGCTGACAACAAAAAGAAGCAGACGCAGGAAGTAAAAGAAGTTGCCAAGCAGGTAGATAAAATTAATGTAAATGTTGTTACCGTAACAAGAGAAAACATCGATACAGATTACTCAGCCAACGGAACTTTCCTTCCAAAACAGGAAATGAACCAGTCTTCTGAAATCGCAGGACGTATTGTGAATGTCCTGGTAAAAGAAGGATCAAGAGTTTCTGCCGGACAAACTTTGGCAACCATTAAAAAAGATGCTATTGAAGTAGATGTTGCACAGGCTCAAAATAATTTGCAGAATGCCATTATCGACAATCAGCGTTATGAAAATGCGTTTAAAACGGGAGGAGTTACCAAACAACAGGTTGACAACTCAAGATTACAGCTGAAAAATGCACAGGCTGCTGTAAGAGCACAGGGAGTAAGAGTAAATGATGCCAGTATCCGTGCAGGAATCAGTGGTACCATCAATAAAAAAATGGTTGAGCCGGGAACTGTAGTTTCAGTAGGAACTTCCATGTTTGAAATCGTTAATATCAATAGCCTTAAACTTTCTGTATTGGTTGATGAAAGCCAGGTTGGAAGAATTCAGTTAGGTCAGGAAGTTCCAATTACGGTCAACGTTTTACCGGATGATTCTTTCAGCGGAAGAATTACATTCATTGCTCCTAAAAGTGATGCTTCATTAAATTTCCCGGTTGAAATTGAAGTTCAGAACAGAGGAAACCTAAAAGCAGGGATGTACGCAACCGCTTTGTTCAAAACCAATCACGGTGCTGAAACTCAGAATATGTTGACGGTTCCCGCTCAAGCTTTCGCGAACGGGGTAAGCTCAGGACAGATCTTCATCGTTCAGAACGGAACTGCTAAAATGATTACTGTAAAAACCGGAAAAGTGTATGGTGATAAAGTTCAGATCATCAGCGGTCTTAACGGCGGTGAGCAGGTAATTACCAGCGGCCAGATCAACCTTGACAACGGTTCAAAAATCAATATCGTAAAGTAAGAGCAGATGAAGTTAGCAGAAATATCCATTAAAAGGCCGTCCCTTGTCATCGTATTGTTTACGATCCTTACATTGGGAGGTTTATTAAGCTACTCCATGATGGGGTATGAATTGATTCCGAAATTTGAAACCAATATGGTAACCATTTCTACGGTGTATCCGGGAGCTTCGCCTGCAGAGGTGGAAACTTCGGTGACACGTAAGATTGAAGATGCCGTAGGTTCTTTGGAAAACGTAAAAAAAGTAGAATCATCTTCTTACGAAAGTTTATCAGTAATTATGGTTCAGCTGAACACAGGAGCTGATGTAAATTATGCTTTGAATGATGCACAGAGAAAAGTAAATGCTATTCTGGCAGACCTTCCTGATGATGCAGATCCACCTTCATTACAGAAGTTCTCATTAGATGATCTCCCGATCATGACGTTGAGTATTTCCAGTGATAAACTGAATAACAAGGATCTTTATGACCTTTTAGATAAAAAAATAGAGCCTATTTTTTCCCGTGTAAACGGAGTTGCTCAGGTTGATCTTGTAGGTGGGCAGGAAAGAGAAATTCAGGTAAGTTTAGATGAAAAGAAATTGCAGGGTTACGGACTTTCCATTGGAGATGTACAGCAGGCGATCCTTTCTTCCAACTTAGATTTCCCTACAGGTGCGCTTAAAACAAGAACTTCAAGATCTACCATCAGACTTTCAGGAAAGTATAGAAGTGTACAAGAAATGAACAATCTGGTAGTTTCCAATAAAAACGGGGCACAGGTTCGTCTTTCCGATATTGCCACAGTTTTTGATACCCAGAAAGATGTAGAGAAAGTAGCAAGATACAACCAGAATGCGACCATTTTACTTCAGGTAAAAAAACAGTCTGATGCCAATGCAGTTTCGGTTTCGGAAGCAATTCAGAAAACAATTGCTCAGGTTCAGGACAATTATAAAACTCAGGGAGTTAAAATCAATATTGTAGATGATACAACAGACTTTACACTTGAAGCAGCAGACCACGTAATATTCGATTTATTCTTAGCGATTATCCTGGTAGCGGTAGTTATGTTATTGTTCCTTCATAACATCAGAAACGCATTCATTGTAATGGTTTCTATTCCGATGTCATTGATTGCAACGGTAATCGGAATGTACCTGATGGGATATACCTTAAACTTAATGAGTTTATTAGGACTGTCATTGGTAGTAGGTATTCTTGTGGATGATGCCATTGTGGTTTTGGAGAACGTTTACCGTCACATGGAGATGGGGAAAAGCAGAATTCGTGCAGCCTACGACGGTGCTTCAGAGATTGGATTTACGGTAACGGCTATTACCCTGGTAATCGTGGTGGTATTCTTACCGATATTGCAATGAGTTCGGGGTTGGTAGCTGATATCCTGGCACAGTTCTGTGTTACAGTGGTTATTGCAACGATGTTCTCTTTATTGGCATCATTTACGATTATTCCTTGGTTATCATCAAGATTTGGAAAGTTAGTACATTTAACAGGAAAAAATCCTTTCGAGAAATTTATCCTTTGGTTTGAAAAACAATTGGAGAAATTCACACACTGGATCACAGGAATTTTGGAATGGGCTTTAAAATCAACCTTAAGAAGAGTAATGACTGTGATTGTAACATTCATTATCCTGATCTCTTCATTTATGTTGGTTGCTTTTGGATTTATCGGTGGTGAATTCTTCCCTAAAATGGACAGAGGGCAGTTCCTTGTTCAGATGGAATTACCAAAAGATGCTTCTGTTGAAAAAACGAATCAGGTGACATTAGCGGTTGAAAAATACCTTAGAAATGATAAGGATGTAGTAGATATGATCACGACGGTGGGTCAGCAGTCATCAGGTTTTGGTGGAGCGCAGGCAACTTTGTATCAGTCAGAAATCCAGGTGATCCTGGTAGATAAATCTGAGCGTAATGAAAGTACAGATATCAAGTCTGCTAAAATAAAAAGAGCGTTAGAAGAAAAATTCACCGGAGTTGAGTTTAAAACAGCACCAATCGGATTAATGGGGGCAGATAATGCGCCAATTGAAATGGTTGTAACAGCGCAGGATAACGAAACAGCGAATAAGGAAGCAAACAGAATCCTTGAATTGCTTAAAAAAGTTCCTGGTTCTGTAGATGCAGAATTATCAACCGATTCTGGAAGTCCGGAAGTTCAGGTAAATATCGACAGAGATAAAATGGCTTCTTTAGGCTTAAATCTTTCCAGTGTAGGTCAAACGATGCAAACTGCATTCAGTGGAAATACAGATGGAAAATTCAGAGCCGGAGAGTATGAATATGATATCAACATCCGTTTTGGTGATGCCAACAGACAGTCGATTGATGATGTAAGAAACCTGATGTTTACCAATCCTCAGGGTGAGCAGATCAGACTTAGCCAGTTTGCAGATGTAAAAATGGGTTCAGGACCAAGTTTATTGGAACGTAGAGATAAAGCGCCTTCTGTAAAGGTAAAATCTAAAGTAGTAGGTCGTCCGGTAGGAGATGTTGCCAACGAATGGGCTGCTCAGTTCATGGATAACGAAAAGACCAAACCTGCAGGAGTAAGCTATATCTGGAGCGGGGATATGGAAAACCAGACCGAAGGTTTCGGTACCCTGGGAATTGCATTGATGGCTGCTATTGTATTGGTGTACCTGGTAATGGTTTCACTATATGATTCATTTGTTTATCCGTTTGTGGTATTGTTCTCCATCCCTCTGGCATTGATCGGGGTAATGGTAATTCTTGCCATCACCGGAAACTCACTGAACATCTTTACGATGCTGGGAATGATCATGTTGATTGGTTTGGTAGCGAAGAACGCGATTATGATTGTCGACTTTGCGAATATGAGAAAAGCAGCAGGTGCCAATACGCATGACGCTTTGATTCAGGCCAACCATGCCCGTCTTCGTCCGATTTTGATGACAACGATTGCGATGATCTTCGGTATGATCCCAATTGCGATTGCAAAAGGAGCAGGAGCGGAGATGAACAACGGACTGGCCTGGGTAATTATTGGTGGTTTGACATCATCATTATTCCTGACGCTAATCATTGTACCGGTAGTATATTCGCTATTTGATTCAATTCTAAGAAGAATGGGCAAAGGTGAGAAAGTAGATTATGAATCTGAAATGAAAGCAGATTATGTACACAAAGAACTAAGTGAAGACGGATATACTCCGAAACACATAGACTAAAATAATCAACCTTAATTAACCTAAAAGCGCATCAGAAACTCTGATGCGCTTTTTAATTTAGAATATTATACAGTCTGTTTTACTTTTTGCTTCTCTATTTGTTCATTTCCCCAAATCCGTAAATAGTCTATGAAAGGGATGAGCTGTTGTCCGGCTTCGGTTAATGAATATTCTACTTTCGGAGGCACTTCATGATATACTTTTCTGTTGACAAGACTGTCATCTTCCAGCTCACGCAAAGTCTGGGTAAGCATTTTAGGGGTAATATCGGTAAGCGTTTTCCGTAATTCGCCATACCGCATAATCGTTTTTACATGCAGATACCACAATATTCGTCCTTTATATTTTCCGCCAATTCTTCTGAATGCATAGTCTACAGGGCAGGAAGCTTCGTTATTTAAATATTTTTTCATGATTTTATTAAAATTAAAACTTTGATAATCAGCAATAGTATACTTTTAGTATGTAGAGTACAAAAAAGTGCATACTTGTCTGTAATATAGCATTAATTTACTTTTGTTTTGAACTTAAAGTAAAAATATAATGAAAACAATTATTTTAAATGAAACCGGAGGCGTTGATAAGCTTCAGTTAACTGATACACAAAAACCTCAAATAAAAAGTAATGAAGTATTGGTAAAGGTAAAAGCAATAAGTATCAATCCGGTTGATGTAAACGCCAGAGCGTATGATCATGTGCTTAATTGGATATATGGTGATATAAGGCCGGTAATCTTGGGCTGGGATATGGCAGGAGAAGTGAGTGAAATAGGAGAAGAAGTAACCGGTTTTAAAGTTGGAGACCGGGTTTTTGGAATGGTCAACTTTTTCGGGAACGGAAAAGCCTATGCAGAATATACGGCTGCTCCTGCAAGTCATCTGGCACTGATTCCTGAACATCATACATTTGAAGAGGCTGCGGCGGCCACCTTAGCAGCGGTAACAGCTTATCAGGCTTTAGTGGATGTTGCTAAAATCAAAAAAAATGACAGGGTTCTGATTCATGCCGCGTCAGGAGGAGTTGGTCATTTTGCGGTCCAGATCGCTAAATATTTTGGAGCTTACGTATTCGGAACGTCCTCTGCAAATAATAAGGAATTTGTTCTGTCGATTGGGGCGAATGAGCATATTGATTATACCCAAAAACACAGTCTGGATATTGCAGGAGATATTGATATTGTTATCGATAACATTCAGGGAGAAACACTGCTGAACTCAATTGATGTGGTACGGTCCGGAGGAATCATTGTCACATTACCTTCACCTGAAATTCCTCAAAACATTCAGGATAAAGCGGAAAAACAGAATGTAAATATTGAATTCATGATGGTGGCCTCTAAAAAAGAAACGATTCAGGCCATTGCAGGCTTACTTGAAAATAAATCCCTTATTCCCCATATTCATCAGACTTTTCCCTTTGAGGAAATGCCCAAAGCCCATCTGGAAATGGAAACCAAAAGGGTAGTAGGTAAAATAGTGGTAACTCTATAAACTGAAAATCTTTTTCCATTTTGTAGATATAAATCAACCAAAAAGTGCATCAGAAGACTGATGCATTTTAGTATTAAATAGGTCTCTATGCTTCCTGAAAATAAAAAAGCTTCCGGATGAACCGAAAGCTTATATTTATTTTTTTATGAAATAGACTAATCTGCCATTACCTCACCAGCCTTTCTGTAGATGAAATTTCCATAAATGTGTCTTCTTGCAAAACGGCTTGGCGAATCAGAATTGACCATCTTAATATAGGTATTTCTTGGAACGCCAATATATTCATACATATTTCCGTTCAGGTGCTGAACTTTCAAAATTGCTTTTTCAAGATAAAAATCCTGAATATTAGATTTTGTGATCGTTTCAGTATATTCTTCCTTATATTTTTCCTGTGTTTCTTCGTTGATGCTTACCAGAAAGTGGTACGCTTCAATCACTGCCTTGCTTTTTTCTTCTGCTTCCAGCTTACCCGCTTCGTCATTAATAAATTTATCAGGATGCGAATCTTTCATCGTATTTCTGTAAATCGTTTTTAATTCTTTTAAAGTAGCGGTCTTATCAACCCCTAGAAGCTTTCTATGTTCACCAAGTCTTTTCATATGTAGATATTTATGATCCTTATTTCGGGGTGCAAAATTAAGCTTTTAAATTGAAAAAATCATAACTTATTCATTATTAATTTATTTCGTTGAAAAATATTTTACAATTCCAATTTGAAGTCTGATTAATTGAAAAGTTGGGCCCATAAAATAATTGGAATTTTAAATAATTTCTTTGCTCAGTTCCTCAATCTGACTCTTTATATAGACTTCTTTATCCTTCTTTACTTCTTTTAAAATCAACTTCTGAGTTTCTGGAATATCAGAGTATTTTTCAGCCCAGAGATTGATTTCAATGAGTACAGGAAGCAGATCAATACCTTTTCGGGTAAGTTTATATAATACTTTAGCCTTACTGTCCGGATGGTTCTGTTTGGTAATAATGCCGTTTTCTTCCAGCATCAGAAGACGTGAAGCCAGAATATTCGTAGCTATCTTCTCTTCGGATTTTAGAAAATCTCCGTAAGTACACTGCTTGGAAAACATAAGATCTCTTACTATAAGCAATGACCATTTGTCTCCCCATACATCTAAGGAGCAGCTGATAGGGCAGTCTGATCTCTTTTTTAAAGCTGACATAAAAATAAATTTTAATAATTAAAAATAATTACTTGCATTTTAAAAGTAATTGTGTAGATTTGCACTTGTAAAACGCAAGCGAATTTACCACATTAAATTTAAAATACAATAGAAAACATTCTTTTTAACTCATATTGCATTACAAATTCTTAAATAAACAACCGTATAATAATAACGGACAATTTTTAAATATTCAAATATGAAAACAACAGGAAATACAGTATTCATAAGCGGCGGAAGTGCCGGAATAGGTTTAGCTATCGCTAAAAAATTAAGCGCAGAAGGAAATAAGATCATCATCAACGGACGAAATGAAGAACGCCTTCAGGCCGCATTGCAACAGTTGAATGATGCCGTAGCCATTCAGGGTGATCTTTCTGTAGAGGCAGACAGGCTGCGTATCGCAGAAGAACTGAAAACAACGTACCCGGAGGTAAATATCATTGTCAACAATGCAGGCGCAGCTTTTGCTTATCTTTTAAACGGAACTGAAAATGCACATGAAAAAGCGGCACTTGAAATGAATACTAACTATCTTAGTGTCATTCATTTTACAGAACTGCTGCTGCCTCATCTGGTTGGGAAAGGAGAAGCTGCTGTAGTCAATATTTCATCTATTGCCGTCTTTAGAAGTCACAAAATGCTGCCGACTTATAGTGCTTCCAAAGCAGCTTTACACGGCTACACGACAGCATTACGAGACACTTATGAAGATCAGGGAAATGTACATATCTATGAAGTCTATCCTCCACTGGTTAATACAGAATTTTCTGCAGAAATAGGGGGTGCCAACGGAATTCCGCCTTCTGAAGTAGCTGATGAATTATTTTTGGCTCTTGAAAGAAATCAGTTTGATGTCCCGGTGGGGGATTCCAAACAGTTTTTCGCAAAAGAACCTGCTTAAATAATAAATAAAAGACTCTTCGTCGAAAAAGCTCAGATTTTAACTGACGGAGAGTTTTATTTTAAATATAAAACTCAAATTATGAAAGCATTCAGTATTAGTCGTTATAAAAAAGACGGTGAACTCCAATTGGTAAATTTGCCCGAGCCTTCTGTAAAAGAAGATGAAGTTTTAGTGGAGATTCATGCAGCGAGTGTCAATCAGTTAGATTCTAAAATAAAAAGTGGTGAATTTAAAATGATTTTGCCTTACAAAATGCCACTTATTTTAGGACATGATGTAGCCGGAGTCATCAGAAAAACAGGCTCAAAAGTGAAAAACTTTAAGACAGGTGATGAAATTTATGCAAGAGCTTCGGATTTTCATATCGGTACTTTTGCAGAGTTTATTTCAATCAGTGAAAAGGATGTTGCCTTAAAGCCGAATAATCTGACTATGGAAGAAGCAGCTTCTGTTCCGTTAGTAGGCTTAACGGCCTGGCAGGCTTTGGTTGAGAAATCTAATGTACAGAGCGGTCAGAAAGTTTTTATTCAGGCAGGGTCCGGTGGCGTGGGAACTTTTGCCATTCAGCTGGCAAAATATTTAGGCGCAACGGTAGCAACCACTGCAAGCCAAAAAAATTTCGATCTTTTGAAAAGCCTTGGTGCCGATGTATTGATCGATTATAAAACACAGAACTTTGAAGATGTTCTGATAAATTATGATGTAGTGCTGAACAGCCAGGATAATAAAACCCTTGAAAAATCATTGGGGATCTTAAAATCAAAAGGAAAAGTCATTTCAATTTCCGGCCCGCCTACTCCTTTATTTGCTAACGAATTGGATTTGCCTTGGTACGTAAAACTCGTTACAAAATTGTTGAGCAGTAAGGTTAGAAGAAGGGCTCAGAAAAAGAATATAGATTATTATTTTCTCTTTATGAGAGCCAATGGAAAGCAGCTGGCAGAAATTACACGGTTGATAGAAGCTGAAAAAATAAAGCCTGTCATCGACAAAGTTTTCTCCTTCGAACATACGAATGATGCATTAAGTTATGTAGAAAGTGGTCATGCAAAAGGAAAAGTAGTCATAAAGATGAAATAGTTTTTTAAGAAGAATAAAAAGCAGGAGCTGAAAAACTCCTGCCGGAATAATATTAACTGACTAAGTTTCTTTCGTTATCAAAGGCCTCAGCGGCTTCTTTTGCTGCTTCCACCATGGCAATCAGGGCTTTCTCCGTTTCATCCCAATGCCTGGTTTTCAATCCGCAATCAGGATTTACCCAAAGCTGCTGTGCAGGAATTACCGCCTGTGCTTTCTTCAGGAGATCAAGCATTTCTTCTTTGGAAGGAACCCTTGGAGAATGAATATCATAGACTCCCGGACCGATCTCATTCGGATATTTGAAATCTGCAAAAGCCTGAAGCAGTTCCATTTGGCTTCGGGAACACTCTATGGTGATCACATCTGCATCCATATCGGCAATGTTCTGGATAATATCATTGAATTCGGAATAACACATATGGGTATGGATTTGGGTAGTGTCTTCCACACCGGAAGCTGAAATCCTGAAAGACTCCACAGCCCATTTCAGATATTCCTGCCATTCGGCTTTCCTGAGCGGAAGACCTTCCCTGATGGCCGGTTCATCAATCTGGATAATTCTGATTCCTGCCTTTTCCAGGTCGTTCACTTCATCACGGATGGCCAATGCAATCTGTTTGCAGGTTACAGAACGGGGCTGATCGTCACGTACAAATGACCATTGCAAAATAGTTACCGGGCCAGTAAGCATTCCTTTCACCCATTGATCCGTTAAAGACTGTGCATATTGAGACCAGTAAACCGTCATCGGATGCGGACGGTGAACGTCTCCATAGATCACTGGAGGCTTCACACAGCGGCTTCCGTAGCTTTGTACCCAACCGTTTTGAGTGAAGGCAAATCCGTCAAGCTGCTCACCAAAATATTCCACCATATCATTACGTTCAAATTCACCGTGAACCAATACATCAATCCCTATCTTTTCCTGCCAACGGATTGTTCTTTCCGTTTCTTTTTTAAGCAGATCATCATACTGTTCAGCGGTAAGTTCCCCTTTCTTGAATTTTGATCTCCAGGCTCTCACTTCCTGAGTCTGTGGAAAAGAACCGATGGTTGTAGTCGGGAATAGTGGGAGCTGCAGAACTTTCTGCTGATCTTCTTTTCTTCTGCTGAAGGGGCTATTCCTTTGTGCATCATCATCAGTTGTCAAATCTACCCGGTCTTTTACCTGTTGGTTGTGGATCAACGGTGAAGTTTTCCGGGTATCAACCGCTTTTTTATTTTCAGCGAATTGTTGTAAAGCCGGATAATTTGCATTTCCAGAGGCCAGCTTTTTTAAAGAAACAATTTCGTAGACCTTTTGTTTGGCAAACGCCATCCATTGCTTGATATCAGGAGAAAGGATCTCTTCATTCTTCTCTGAATCCAGATCAAAAGGGGAGTGAAGCAGGGAACATGAAGGGGCAATGAAAACCCTTTCAGAACCGATAGCATTGACTGCTTTCTCAATGAAGTTCAATGATTTTTCAAAATCATTTTTCCAGATGTTTCTTCCGTCTACGATTCCTAGAGAAAGACTCAGTGTTTGGGGAATAATATTCAAAATTTCATCCAGCTGTTCCGGACATCTTACCAGATCAATATGCAAAACATCGGCTGGAAGGGAAGTAGCCAGCGAGAGATTGTCTTTTAAACCTTCAAAATAAGTGGCAATAATAAATTTAAGATCTGGAAATTCTCTTCTGAGTTCCTTATAAACGGATTGATAAGTTTCTTTTGCCTTTTTGCTGAGATCTAATCCTAAAAATGGCTCGTCAAACTGTATCCATTCTGCACCATGGCTTTGGAGATCTTTTAAAATTTCAATATATACCGGAAGCAGATTCCCGATCAGGTCCAGTTTATCAAATCCTTCCTCTTTTTCTTTTCCAAGTAAAAGATAGGTAAGGGGACCAATAATTACCGGTTTTGCATTCACTCCGGCTTGTTTTGCACTAATGAATTCATTGATGATCTTTTGGGAAAATAAGCTGAACTGCTGGTTCTTCTGGAATTCAGGGACAATGTAATGGTAATTTGTATCAAACCATTTCGTCATTTCCATTGCTGTAATGTCCAGCCCGTCTTTCTGATAGCCTCTGGCCATGGCAAAATAAAGATCAAGTTCAGCTTTTTGAGAGGCAATTTCCAGATAACGTTCAGGGATGGCTCCCAATGTCAGGATCATATCCAATACCTGATCATAAAACGAAAAATCGTTGCAGGGAATAAGATCAATCCCCGCTTCCTGCTGCAGTTTCCAGTTTTGCTGGCTGATGGTGTTACCAACTTTCAGTAATTCAGTTAATGATGTTTTGCCCGACCAATACTGCTCGCAGGCTTTTTTGAGTTCTCTTTTGCTACCAATGCGCGGATAGCCAAGGATGTGCGTTTGCATTTCTTTTAAATTTTAAATTAAACAATAATGGTAAAGCTCTTTTGAACGCTTCATAATGCTGTCGGAGAAAGAAATGCTGAGGAATAGAGCAGATACGGTATGGACGTACTTATCCCATTAATTATGAGATGGATCAGAATAATTGTTTAATCAGTTTAAAATTAAACGACCCATTACGTTCAAAAGTATCATCTGTATGACCCAAAGCTTCAGACCGCGAAAGCATTGTCAATCCGGAACAGGCAGGTCTCCTGGCTTGTAACAGTTTTTGTCATCCTTCCCGCTTTCGCAGTGGATATAACGGACAAAAACCTTAGGTGGTTACTTACAGTTGCGCGACAGCTCGTGATTTTCACACGATTCCCTATTAATCTACGTTGAGTAAAACCTTTTCCGTTTGATGAAGTATGTTGAAGAGCAAAATCTTGACTAAAGATATTAATTTAAGTGAATTGATTGGTTTATATTAAATAAATAAGGATATTATTTTGTTTATTAGATTATTTAAAGTTAATTGTTCTGTATCTTTGAAAAATACAATTTAAAAAAGAATATTATTCTGTGGAAAGACTGGATGAAAAGGATCTTCAGCTGCTGAGAATCCTGCAAAAAAATGCTAAACTGACTGTTAAGGAGCTTGCTAAAGAAATTAACCTTTCAGCATCACCTGTTTTTGAACGGATGAAAAGGCTGGAGCAGGATGGGTATATCAAACATTATGCAGCTGTTCTGGACGCTGAAAAACTGAACCGTGGTTTTACTGTCTTTTGCCAGATCAAGCTTAAGATCCATGACCGTGCTGTGGGAAATCAGTTTGTGGAAGATATTCTACAGATCGATGAGGTTGCTGAATGCTATAATATCTCAGGTGATTTTGATTTTCTGCTCAAAGTTCAGGTCCGGGATATGAAGCATTACCAGGATTTTGTATTTAATAAGCTGGGCTCAGTAGATTCCATAGGAAGCACACACAGCACTTTTGTGATGGCGGAAGTGAAAAATATTCATGGAGTGAGTATCTAGAAAATAAACAACAGTAACCAATCGGATACTGTTGTTGTAATGTTAACTCATTAATTCCGGTCTTTTAATAAAGCCAATTGGTCCATACCTACCACTGCATCTTTTTGATATTCTTCTGTCAGATTAAAGATCTTTCCTAATTTCTGAGAGGCAGTGATAAAACTTATAAACGTGCACAGCTCTTAAATTTCCTTTTCAGAAAAAAAATCCCTCAACATATCGAAATGTGCTTTAAGTATGGAACGGTGATCTTTACAAAAAAGTTCTGCGAAGCCCACAGCCACGGATATTTTTAGATCAGAAGTGCTGATTTCCGCTTTTCCGCCTTTTACCATGCAGTATTCACAGCCGTTTCCAAATGCAAGTGTCCTGCGGACCTGTTCCAGTAAATTAGAGTCTAAACCTGTATTCTCGAAAAAAATTTTTCAAGACTGTTCCATTTTTTCAGGATATGAATATTATGCCCGATCAGCTTTTCAAATGGTGTACTTCCGTGGTCTGCAAATTCAATTGTAGTCATATTTTTTTATGACAAATTTCCTGTTAATTATTTTTATTTTAAAGCGAATTTAATGGCTTAATTTTGTAATTTTAATGAATTCAGCTGATTTAATTGAATAATACAATGAAAATAGTTTTAGATAAAATTGATCATAAAATTTTGCAATTGCTAACTGAAAATGCACGGCTTAGTTATGCTGAGCTCGGGAGAATGATTTCCCTTTCTCAATCGGCTACAAAAGAAAGGGTTCAGAACCTTACAGATACAGGCGTCATCAAAAGATTTACGGCAGATATTGATTATAACCAGTTGGGGTACGGTCTCAAAGTGATTATTCATCTGAAATTCAAAAACGATGAATTCAGGATATTTACAGATCATATCAGACTGTTTCCTGAAATCATCAGTTGCAAAAGAATCACAGGAGAATACTGCCTCATTGCAGAATGTGTATTGAAAGACAGTGCCCATCTTGAAAACATCATAGACAGACTGATTAAGTATGGAATTCCTTCTACCTCAGTTCAGCTATCTGAAATAAAGACCAATCATTTCTTTAATAAAGAATAAAGAATAAAGAATAAAGAATAAAGAATAAAGAATAAAGAATAAAGAATAAAGAATGAATATGTTAAAATAAAAAGCAGTACCTAAACGAGATACTGCCATTATAAATTTTAAAAAAAATTCGATCTTTAATGAAAAATCACGGTTCATCACAATCCTGCTTCAGCTTGGTAAAGACCTTGTCAAATTTTTCATACAGTGTTCCTTCCTCATCTGGCTCTGGTCTGAAGCTGCCATTCGCACAGTTGTAATAGCCGAACCCAATCAGTTGAATCAGTGCATAATCATCTTTCCTCGGATCATTGAATTGCGCCTTGAATCTATCTATTACAGATTTAGGATCTGCATTGTCTTTACTTCTCTCTTCAGCGAAACTTTTCCAAACGGCGTACATTTTCTGTTTGTCAGGAGATGAAACGGCATCAATATAAGGTTTGCAGGTACTGTAAAACTTACTTTTTTTTAATGTCGAAGGATCAGAATAGGCGATAAGATCTTCTTTTTTCAGCTGATATTCATTTTCAAAAGTCTCAATAGTTTCCTGATGGAGCTTTTTCCATTCCGGAAGATTAATAACTTTAAGGTCATACAGCTCTTTTTTCTTTTCCTGATACTGTTTTTCCAGTTGCTGCAGATAAATATCTTTATTTTTACGGACATCATCGAGATCGGAAAGCTTGAAAACAGTATGATTGTCAAATAGCCCGGTATTGAATTGGTATAAAAGCTTATAAACACCGTCTATTTCCTCTTTCTTATATTTTCCCGGATCGAAATATCCTTTATTGTCACAGTTGAAAGTCTGGTAAGAGTATAATACCAGGTTATTGGTCTTCTGAGTTGTTTTTTGTCCCCAAACCGTTGCAGACAGTATCAAAGCAATGGTTAATAGTGTTTTTTTCATAGCGTCTGCTTTTTGAAAGCTTTTTGTAAAAATAATATTTTGTGTTTAAATAAGAATCGAAAAATAATTCAGTTAAAAAAATTAGCTTAAAACATCTTTGATCTGGGTTTCAAGGTCATGAATATTTTCAAAGGAATGAAGCGTTATGTTTTTGTCTGTTCTTTTAAGCTCTTCTATAATTTCTAAGATAAGTTCCAGAGGTTCGGCTTCAAAACCAAACAGGTTATTGTCAAAATTTATTCCTGCGATAATACCGTCACTATTCATTCCGAGACACCAGTTTTCAAGAAAATCATTTAATGCAAGGGTATCGGTGTGATAATCACTCCATTCACCTCCAATACATGATTGGGCTCTCACTTCATCAGACCAGAAGCATACCATCTGCACAGGATCACCGTCTTCATCTTCCATTTCATTGGAGTAGGAGACAGCATATCCTTTATCACCTTTCAGGGCGTAAATAATTTCAGATTCACACACTTTTTTCACAAAGTCTGAATGTCGGTTTTTAATCGTTAAATGATCCTGAATCATAGTTGTTTTTATAAATGTTGTATGGATTTATCTTAAAAGTAAATGGGTTTTATAAAATATTCTTAACTTTTAGATGCTGTAAAAGCATAATGGTTTTGGCATCTTTAATTTCGCCTGTATCAATCATCGCAAGAGCATTCTCAAAAGAAAGTTCCAGAACTTCAATGTTTTCACCTTCTTCTTCAAGTCCGCCACCGTCTGCAATCTTCATTTCAGGAGCATATTCGGCTATAAAAAAATGCAGTATTTCCGTTACGGAGCCGGGTGACATATAGGCTTCAAAGACTTTTTCCACCTTTGTTATTTTATATCCGGTTTCCTCCTCTGTTTCTCTTTTTACGCATTCTTCAGGGTTATCATCATCCAGCAAGCCGGCACAAGCTTCTATAAGCATTCCGGTGGAATTGCCATTAATAAAAGTAGGTAACCGGAATTGTCTTGTTAGAATAACGGTGTTCAAATTTTTATTGTAAAGTAAAATGGTGGCTCCATTTCCTCTGTCGTAGGCTTCTCTGCTCTGGGTTTCTGAATTTCCGTCCTTTTTTGTAATACTGTAAGTGACTTTGTTTAAAGTATACCAGTTGTCAGAAAGAATTTCTGTGTTAAGAATTGTAATGTTGGGATTCTGCATGGGGAATATCTTCAATATTATATTAAATACTCAACCCTCGGATGAGGCTGATGAATAACGGCTAAATTAATATTTCTTTTCCAACAGACCTTTAAATTTTCTTTAAAATATAGAATACAGAAGATAAATTTTATCCTACAACCAAACCGAAATTGTCACGTTTTTAGTGGCCCTTCAAATGTTTCTTCAGATAGGCAGCAGTGTCGGAATGTTTTGCTGATAGCAGGCTTTCTACAGTTCCTTCAAATACGATAGTACCCCCAAGTTTTCCGGCTCCGGGACCAATGTCTATGATCCAGTCTGCCTGAGCTATAATATCCAGATTATGTTCAATAACGATCAGGGTATTTCCTGCATTCACCAATTCGTCAAAGAAAGAAAGCAGTTTTTCATTGTCAATGGGATGAAGTCCAGTGCTGGGCTCATCCAAAACAATAATTTTATCGGTATGATGAAGTTCTTTGGTAAGTTTTAAGCGCTGTCTTTCGCCACCTGAAAAACTATCCAGCCTCTGTCCGAGGGTTAAATAATCAAGCCCCAGCTTAATAAGGAGGCCAAGTTCTTTTTGAAATCCTGATTCAGAAAAAAACGGCAGGGCTTCCAGGACCGTCATATTCATGATATCTGCAATGTTTTTTTCGTGATACACATATTGTAAGACTTCAGGTTTGTATCCTGATCCATGGCAGACCTCACAAGGCTGCTCGATATCGTCCATAAAAGCAAGGTCTATTTTTTCAATACCTAATCCTTTACAATTGGGACATGCGCCTTCTCCGTTGCGGCTAAACAGTTTTTCCGAAACGTTATTGGTCTGGGAAAACAGCTTTCGGACCGTATTGGACAGATTAAGATACGTTAAAAGATTGGAACGGCTGCTGGCAGTAAAA
Source organism: Chryseobacterium sp. W4I1 (assembly GCF_030816115.1). NCBI lineage: Bacteria > Pseudomonadati > Bacteroidota > Flavobacteriia > Flavobacteriales > Weeksellaceae > Chryseobacterium > Chryseobacterium sp. W4I1. Next base: position 1,995,565 of record NZ_JAUSXQ010000001.1, on the reverse strand, counting down.
ACAGATTGATCTACAACAGTAATTTCCGGATAGAACGCAGGTAATACTTTATTGATCAGAGTGCTTTTTCCTGATCCTGCTACGCCGGTTATCACATTCATAATTCCTGTGGGAATGTTCACACTGACATTTTTTAGATTATGAAGATTTCCGTTTTTTAGTTTGAGAAAGCCTTTCGATAATCGTGGGGCTTTGTTATAAGTGCGTGCTTTACTGAAATAGTGTGCTGTTTTTCCTTTAGCATTCTTTAGATGAGCAAAACTTCCCTGATACATGATTTTACCACCGTTTTTCCCTGAGCCGGGTCCCATATCTACAATAAGATCGGCTATTTTTATAAGATCCGGATCATGTTCTACAATCAGAACGGTATTTCCTTTATCCCTTATTTTTTTGATGATATTCACGATACGGTCAATATCTTTGGGATGAAGGCCAATGCTCGGTTCATCAAAAATATAGAGTAGATCTACCAGGCTGTTCCCGAGCTGTTTTACCATTTTTATCCGTTGAGATTCTCCTCCCGAGAGGGTATCCGTTTGTCGGTCCAGTGTCAGATACTGCAAGCCAATGTCGATGAGGTTCTGCAGTTTTTTTTCCAGCTCACTGATAATGGAAGCATAGGTTTCAGAAGGTAAATTCTGTATAAAGATGAGTAAATCGTCAATGGACAATGAGGTACAGTCTGCAATATTTTTACCTTCGATCTTACAGGACAGAACTTTTGAATTAAGACGTTTACCTTTACATACGGGACATTCTTTGGTAATGATAACCCGATTTAAACTGTCTTTCCGGCTGACGTTCTCTTTGGAATCTTTTTTCAGAAATGAATTTTCAATCCGGGGGATCACTCCTTTATATTGAACGGTTTTGCCCCATTCTTTAGATGGGTTTTTCGGGCTGTGTTCTTCAGCATTCAGTAATATTTCCCATTCCTTTTCCGTATAATCCCGGAGTTTCTTATCATTATCAAAATAACCTGAATGGGTATACCGGGTCAGTCTCCATCCGCCCGGCTGAAATGTTGGAAACCGGATGGCTCCTTCATTCAGTGATTTGTTTTTGTCAAAAAGAGTTTCAATATTGACGGCCTGTACATAGCCCAAGCCTTCACACTCCGGGCACATACCCTGCGGATTGTTGAACGAAAATACATTGGAATAACCCACAAACGGTTGTCCAATTCTGGAAAAAAGCAGCCGCAGGGAGGCATAAATATCTGTGGCAGTTCCTACTGTTGACCGGGCATTTCCTCCCAATCTCTTTTGATTGATGATAAAAGGAACATTCAGGTTTTCTATTTTATCAACATTCGGAACACCAAAATGCTGCAAACGGTTTCTTATAAAACTATTTTGTGTTTCATTGATCTGTCGCTGCGCCTCGGCACCAATGGTTTCAAATACCAATGAAGACTTCCCGGATCCGGAAACTCCTGTGAATACCGTTATTTTATTTTTTGGGATCCGCAGTGAAATATTTTTCAGATTATTCTGCCTGGCGTGGGTAATGATAATGTCTTTCATTATAATTTTCATTAACTTTGTTAATAGTTAACTAAGTTAAGTAATTTATGAAAACAAAAGATCAATTTTTTAATATATTTACAGATCTTCAGTGTTTTATATTGGCCAATATGAACAAAGGGAATATAAGTGGCGTTACTGCCACCCATTATAATATCATCGAATATATTTACCGTAAGCAGGAAGTGACCGGAAAACAGATTGCTACAGCATTTAATGTAAGCCAGGCAGCAGTTTCAAAACAGATCAGGTTTCTGATGAGTAGTGATCTCATTGAGCAAAAGCAAAACGGTACGGACAGAAGAATATTTAATCTTTCAGCGACGGAAAAAGGTGAATATTTGATCAATAATTCTGAAGACTTCAGAAAAAAAGTGGCAGATCAGGCTGCTGATATTTTAACCAAAGAAGAATTAAGAACACTAACAAATTTACTCGATAAAGTTATGGACAATATTAAAATGTAAGTAATTATTCATAACAATGATGAAGGCAAGCAGATCTATTTTGATGCTCTTTTTCTATTTTGTTTATTTCTCTATTTCAAAAGATTTTCCAAAGCCTCTTTAAGGTCAGGGAATTTAAACTTAAACCCGGTATCCTGAATTTTTTGTGCAGAAGCTCTTGAACCTTCCAACAGCGCATCTGCCAACTCTCCAAAAATTAGCTTTAAAACAAAAGCGGGTACATTGGGCATAAATAGAGTTTTTTTCAATACTTCAGCAATCTTTTTTGTTAAATCTTCATTGGTAGTATGTTGAGGAGAAACTGCATTATAGGGACCATCCATATCTGGATTTTTCAAAGCGGTCTCATAAATAGAGCATATATCTTCAATATGGATCCATGGCATATACTGCTTTCCGCTTCCTAATGGTGAGCCTATGCCATATTGTATGGTGGGAATCATCTTTTTGAGTGCCCCATCTTCTTTGGAAAGAACCACGGCTGTTCTTACTTTGACCACTCTTTCGGCAAGATTTTGTTCTTTAAAATCATCTGCCGATCTTTCCCATAAAACGACCACCTCACTCAGGAAATCATTCCCGGGCGGATCATTTTCCCTGTAAATTTTATCTGTAGTTACGGTACCATAATAATTGATCCCTGAAGCCGATATAAAAGATTTAAGCTTAATTTTTTTCTTCCTTACAGTATCTAAAAGTAGCGCTGCAGAATCTACACGGCTGGAGATCAGTTCCTGCTTTCTTTCTTTAGTCCAGCGTTTTTCAGAAATGTTGGTTCCTGCCAGATGAATGATGTGGGAAACATTATCGAGAGCAGATTCATCCATTGTTCCCTTTTTGATGTCCCATTCAAAATCATGATCACGCTTTTTCTTTCGGGTAAGAAATCTTACGGTATATTCCTTCTCTAATTTCTTAGACAGCTCCCTAGCGATCATACCGCCGGCACCAGTTATCAGAACGGTTTCTTTCATAATATTATTTTTTGTAATGTTGTGGGATTATGCCTGGTTCTTTACAATCAGGACAAAATCATCTTCCAGAAGTTTATAGCCGTAGTCATAAATAAATCTGTACTCTGAGCCATTTCTGTAAACCTTCAGATTGGTAAAATAATCAAAATCAAAACCCAGGCCGTCCAGCTTTGATCGCTGAACTTTTGCTTTCCCGTCTGTATTCAGTTCAAGAAGAATACGGTAATTTTTACGGAGCTTATTGTTCACATTCCGCATCAGATTCGTAGAATCTTTATTCTGCTTATTGTTGTAGGCATTCCGGCAGGCGTCATTGCAGAACTTTTTATCCGATCTGCCGATAATTTTCTCGCCACATTCAAGACATTCCATGCTGTTATTTTTTCATTTTGTGTGTATGTTGATGTTTTTTTCTTAATAACCGTTTAAACCTGCTGTGGGAAGGGTAGCTTCTGTTCGATGTTATATTATTGAATAAAAGAGCAACAAGCAAAAGTATGATACAGCCTGACAAAACAGGAGAAACAACATACCAATAACCTAATTCGGGAATTTTCCCTACAGAACTTACTGCGATGAGAGCTGTTGCACCTCCGGGTGGATGAAGTGTTTTCGTATACTGCATCAGTACAATAGAAAAAGCTACGGCCAATGGTGCGGATATCCAGATGATGTCAGGAACGATCTTATATATGGTAACCCCTACAATGGCAGAAATTACATGTCCGCCTACCAGGTTTCTTGGCTGAGCCAAAGGACTCTGAATAGCACCATAGATCAAAACACTGGAGGCTCCGAAAGAACCGATCAGGAATATATTTTCAGTGGCTGATACAGAATGCGACTGAATAAAGGCAATAAGCCCTATTCCAACAAATGCTCCCAGGAATGACCAGAAGTGCTCCTTATAATCAACCAGAGTTTCTTTATAGATTACATACTTGGAAACTCTAAATGTTCTTTTTATTGTTTTCTTCAAAATTTATTTCTGTTTAATCAATATTCGAAAGTTTCATAATGGCTTACATTTTCCTCAAATTCCAGTAAAAACCTTTTGTCTTCAGGATAATATTTCGCCTTTTCATAATCATCTCCTGCAAATTTCCTGATACTTTCATAAGAGTCCCATTCGGTAACGGTAAAAAAATGACAGATTTCCTTGTCTTTTTTTCTCAGTATTTTTGCTGAAAGATTTCCTGGGGTATTTTTATACTGTAAAATACCCGTCTCTTCAACATATCTCAGATATTCATTTGCTTTTTCAGCATTAACAACTCCGTGCCATATTCTGGTAATTTTTTTCATATTAAGTTTTTGCCAGGTTTATTTATAATTTGAATTAAATTTTCAATAAAAGTTTGGGTATAAATTCCTTCTGTATCATAATCAGGATCCAGGATAGTGATTTCTAGTCCAAAGCATCTTTCATCCGCTATCAATGGCTGCATTATCTCTTTTAAATTTTCATAATCAATTCCGTCTTCCATTCTGCTGTCTACAGCGGGCATAATTTCATCTTTCAATACATCTACATCAAAATGGATAAAAAATCCATCGAGGTTCTTTTTTTCTACCATTGTCAGAAAATCTTCTGAAGTTTTTCTAAAGCCATTCTTCCTTAGATTCTCCAGGTCAAAATAATGAATTCTGGAATTTTGAATTTGCCCCACGTATTCATCATCATCCGTTTCCGCATTTCCCACACAGAAAATATGCTCTTCCCGGAAATATGGTTTGAGACCATCAATATTAGTCAGTTTTTGATGCCCCAATCCTGAAACAATTGCCAAATCCATTCCTGCAACACCTCCGCTGGGAGAGAGCTTTGGCGGAATATAGTCTGTATGACCGTCAAGATAAAATAAACCAAAATTCCCAAGGCGCTTTAATGCAAGAGCACTTCCAATCAGGATACTGCAATCACCGCCCAACATCAGGTGAAAGGTATCTTTATTAAAATTTTTTAGAATAAGCTCACATTGTTTTTTTGCATACTCGATAATCTGGTGAGGATTTTTAACTCCCGTTTCTTTATTAAAATCCATTGCATATTCCGGAGCTTCCAGTCTGAAAATACTTTTGGGATTGATTCCTTCATGAAAACCAAACTTTCTGAGCCAGTCAGGCAGTTTTTTTACTCCCGGTTCCATCTCATGCTCTTTTTTAGTGAGCCCAAGATTAAAAGGAAACTCGAAAATGCTGATGCTCTTTTTCATAGGTTCATTTTATCAAAGATACGGAAATATTCGTTTGCAAACGACTACAAACGAATTTAAATAGTTTATAACCGATTAAAGTGCTGCAGTGTAACAATCTTTGCAACAGAGATTTGAGAAAGACAGTGAACGTCTCTTATCTGAATTATTAATCTTAAAATTTTAAAGCTATGTCACTAAGAAACAAAGTAACATTAATTGGTTACACAGGAAAAGAAGTTGAAACAGTAAACTTCGAAAGCGGAAGTCTAAAGGCAAGTGTATCTCTGGCAACCAGCGATCATTATACCAATGCCAAAGGAGAAAAAGTAGAGGAAACACAATGGCACAACCTGATTGCTTTTGGAAAAACAGCTGAAATACTTCAAAAGTATGCACCGAAAGGAAAAGAGATTGCCATTGAAGGAAAGCTTACGTACAGATCATATGATGATAAAGATGGCGTTAAGCGGTATATTACCGAAATAAGAGTAGATGAAATTCTTCTGTTAGGTGGAAAATAAATTCTAAAAATACAGATGATGAAAGTAAAAGTTTTTAAAATCAGACTTCCAGAAGAATTTCTCTATAAAGATCAGAAAATGCTTGATCATTTCCTGGAATTGAATGAAATTATAAAAGTAGAAACTGCTTTTGTAAACGAAGAAAGTTATTGGTCCGTAATCCTCTACTTTGAAGAACTTAAAACTATAAAAAGTACGGTGAAAGAGCCAAAGGCAGTGAAATACTCTGTAGAAAATGATGCTTTAAGCTTTGATGAAGAACAAATTCTAAATGCCCTGAAATACTGGAGATCTGAGAAGGCTAAAGAACAGAATCTCCCGATCTACTTCATCGCAAGCAATAAAGAATTGATGTCTGTAGCCAAGTATAAACCTGCCAGAAAGGAAGAACTGCTTGAGATTAAAGGTTTCGGAAAGCATAAGATAGAAAATTATGGTGAAGAAATTCTTGAGATCCTGGAAAGTGTCTGATTTTTTCAGACTGAACAATGATAATGCATCGAAAGCTGGAGAAGATTACTTCTTCAGCTTTTTTTATAATCATAATCCAAATTAGGAAGCTGCATTAGGCCAACCTATGCTTGTTAACAAGCCAAATAAGGAAATTGCTAAAATGAATTGAATAATTTTCCTGAAATTTAGCTTTCTGTTTTTTTGTTTCTATAGCTGATTTCTAGCCTTTTAAAATTTCATTCTTTTATATTTCGCGAATTTTAAAAGTCAATGTCTTTAAAATAGATAAACATAGTCTTAATATTGATTCCATCAATTTTAAGACATTTAAAAATTTAATGCTATATTATATGAAACAGAATTATTTTAGATTTTTTAAGCTTTTCGCATTTTTCCCAATAGTAATTGGAGCTCAAGTAAACCTTCCATACACTGAAGATTTTGGCGGTACTGCCACTCAATCTCAATGGGATTATTCTAACCCTTCCGTAATTGTCGTTGAAAATACATCAGTAGATTCTCCGAATGGAGGAACAGGTGGAAGTTTAATGTATAATTTTTATAACAGCCTGGGACTCTCTACCTATAATGTCAAGTCACCGGTTTTAAACAATCCCAATAACGCACCTGTTGGTGTTTCATTTCAATTTGCAGCTGCTAATCGATACACTATGCCAGCTGCTATTCAGACAATTTTTGCAGATGATCATATATTGCTAGAGTACTCAACTGACGGCGGACAAACATATACTCTAATTCACGATTATGAAATTGGTAAGACAGGAGAATTAAATACCGGTGGCACGATTCCTTCTTTTTTTACACCAACAGCCAGTCAATGGGTTACCAAAAATATCCTTCTTCCTGCAGGCACGAATCGAGTAAATTTTAAAGGAGTAAAAAATAATATTAATCAGGCTGGAAATTTTGCTTTTTTAGACCATGTGATTTTTCAAATCTGTGAGGGAAATACTCCGGCTCCTACAGGAAACTCATCACAAAGTTTTTGTTCGTCACAGACTTTGGCGAACCTTGTCGTTACAGGGTCGAACATACAGTGGTATGATGCCCCGACAGGAGGAAACTTGCTTCCTGATACAACGGTGTTAGTTGATGGTACAACTTACTATGCTTCTCAGGTGGTGGGAGCATGCGAAAGCACAACTCGTTTACCTGTAACTGTAAACTCATCAAGCTGTCTGTCTGTAAATGAAGTTTCTAGTGATAAAGATTTTAACTTTTATCCAAATCCGGTAAGTGATGTTTTGTACATTAATTCAAAAATAAATGTTGTGAAAGTAATTATTTATGCTGTTGATGGTAAGTTGGTTCAGTCTGAACAAGACAGGAAAATCACTTCAATAAGCATGAATAAATTGATCCATGGAAATTATTTCGTAGAATTTACCTTTGAAAATGGGAAGAAGGTTCAAAATAAGATTATTAAAAAGTAAGTTTAAAAACGAAGGAAATCTGATTTCCAGGAGTATTGCAGACGTTCTTTCGGGTAAAGCTCAAGCAGAAACAACATGGTGACGGATTAAGGAGCAACTTAAATGGAAGATTACTGCTTCAGCCTTTTATGTTTCGGAAAAGTCCTTTCAATTCCTTATTTTTGCATACATCAAAATGATATACAGCAAATGAAGCCAAGTTTAGCAAGAGGAACACGTGATTTTTCCGCATTAGAAGTTTCAAGAAGAAGATATATAATCAATACTTTACAGAAGAATTTTGAATTATTTGGATTCCAGCCTTTAGAAACTCCAAGCTTTGAAAACCTTTCAACACTGACAGGGAAGTATGGAGAGGAAGGGGATCGATTGATCTTTAAAATATTAAATTCGGGAAACTATTTGGATAAGGTTTCTGCAGAAGAATTAAGTGTTGAAAATCATCAGGGACTAACAAAGAAAATTTCAGAGAAAGCTTTAAGATATGATCTTACGGTTCCCTTTGCACGGTATGTTTCTATGAATCATGGCCAATTGGTATTTCCATTTAAACGTTATCAAATCCAGCCTGTTTGGAGAGCTGATAGACCTGCAAAAGGGAGATTCAGAGAGTTTTATCAATGCGATGCTGATGTAGTGGGAAGTGAAAGCTTATTACAGGAAGTGGATTTAGTTCAGCTGTATCTTAAATCGTTCTCAGATCTTAAAATCCCTGTTACCATTCATATGAACAACAGAAAGATCCTTTCCGGTTTGGCAGAATACGCTGGTATTACAGATAAGCTGATAGAATTTACTGTGGCTTTGGACAAACTTGACAAGATTGGGAAAGAAGGTGTTGTGAAGGAATTATTGGAAAGAGAAATTTCTCAGGAGTCAATTGATAAATTAGAATTTTTATTCAATCAGTCAGATGATGCACTGGAAAATCTTCTTCAGCTAAAAGAGAAGTTTGCAGACAATGAAATTGGGCTGAAAGGAGTAGAAGAGCTTGAATTTGTTCTTACTCAATCTCTGAATCTTGGAGTAGATATGCAGAATCTTGTGTTCAATATTACGCTGGCCAGAGGTCTTGATTATTACACCGGAGCTATTTTTGAAGTGAAAGCAGATGAGGTAGCGATGGGATCTATCGGCGGCGGTGGAAGATACGATAATCTGACTGAGGTTTTCGGGCTTAAAAATATTCCGGGAATTGGGATTTCATTTGGTTTGGACAGGGTTTATCTGGTAATGGAAGAACTTGATCTTTTCCCTCAGGAAGCCTCAACTCAAGTCGAATATCTTTTTGCTAATTTCGGCACAGAAGGAACTGTAGAAGCTTTAAAACTGATTATGAAGCTAAGAGAGAAAGGTATCTCTGCTGAACTTTACCCTGAAAACTCAAAACTGAACAAACAGTTTACCTATGCAGAGAAAAAAGGAATTAAAAATCTTGTTTTCTTAGGAGAAGAGGAGATCAAGAATGGGACGGTTACTTTTAAAGATCTTACAGCCGGAGAACAGAAAACAGTTTCTTTGGAAGAATTTTTAGGATAATCTAAAGATCTAAAAATATAAAACAGGAAGCATTACCAATTGGTAATGCTTCCTGTTTCATTATAAGCCTAAGCCCATTTACAGGTAAATAGATTATCACTAGATTTAATATTTCGTATAAATAATAGCATTATGGTTTTCTGTATTTTAGAAAAAAATTAAATTTGTAATATTAGCCATTTATAAAAACAAATAATGAGTGAAAAATCAAGACTTGACGAAATAAAAGATGAACTGGAAATATTAGATATCAATACTACCATTTTTGCCAGAAAAGAAATTCGTGCACTACCGGAAGTGCTTTCAGAAAATGAAAAAATAGTGTATTTGATTGAGGGAAGAAATAAAATGACCAATCATCATATCATTTTAGTAGCCACAGACAGAAGACTGATTTTTGTGGACAAAGAATTTATGTATGGACTGAAAGTAGAAGATTTTTCTTATGATAAAGTAAGTTCCATACAGTATGAAAAGTCTTTGATGCTGGCCTCAATAGACATTCATATTTCTGATAATATTCTGGAGATTGATGGTGTTGGAAAATATTATGCCGAATTATTCTGTGAAAAAGTAAGGGATTTTATGGCTCGCCCTAAAGAATATTTTCAAAATCAATCTGAACCTACAGCCTTAGATCAATTGGAACAGTTGGGAAGATTAAAGGAAAGTGGAATTTTAACAGACGAAGAATTTTCTTTACAAAAGAAAAAAATACTTGAAAAATTGTAATATGAGCTTTATTGTAAGTACAAATTTGTAATTTGGATTAATGCAAATACCTGGCATTAATTACTAAACTATTAAACATAAAACCAAATGAGCACTGAATGTTCTTTATGCGGAACTCCGCTTACCTCTATGGATACGCTGTTAGGCGAAAATAAGCTTTCAGATGGAGGAATTCTCTGTAATAAATGCTTGAATAAAACCACCAATATCAATAAAGATCTTGTATCTGACCTTGGAAATTATAATATTACCCAAATAAGAAATATGCTACTTAATGAAGGCCTAGAACAGGAATTGGCTATCGAAACTGAACAATTTCAAACCATACAAATTGCCCATCCCCGGATTGTTGAGACTCCGTCTCAAAGTATTCAATTCACATACACGCCTGATGAACCTTCCAGACTTGATGAAATCAAAGACCAAATTGTAGCCACAGGTGCTAAACTTAGCCTTTTAGTGAACAGTGAAGTAGAGGAGTTGGCGAATGTCCTTGATAAAGATGAAAAACTTATTGCGATTGCAGAAGGAAAATATCTTCATAATAATCTGGACGGAATTGTAGTTTCAACAGAAAGAAGGATTATTTTCGTTGATAAAAAGTTTTTTGGAGGTGTGTTTGAAAACGAATTTCCGCTTCATAAAGTCAGTTCAGTACAGCATGACACCAGTCTGATGTCTTCTACCTTAAAGGTGTACACGCCGGGTTTTACTGCTGAGTTTAAACTGTATATAAAAAGTGCAGCAAAAAACTTCTTTGATGCCATACAGGACTACATCGGCCGTCCTGAAGATCAAATCCAAGCTAAGATACAACAACAGCAAACAATACAGCCTCCACCTATTCATCCGGTTTCTGAACAGAAAGAAGATTCTGCCGTAATTTTTGAACAGCTTGAAAAATTGGGGAAGCTACGGGAAATGGGTGTACTGACGGAAGAAGAATTTGCAGAACAAAAGAAAAAGCTGCTGGCTAAACTTTAAAATATTATAAAAGATGAGCAATACCTGTGCATTATGTAATGCCGAGCTGACTTCAATAGATACCCTGCTAGGAGAAAATAAACTTTCGGATGGAGGTAATCTATGCAATAAATGCCTGGATAAAGTAAGTAACATTCATCAGGAACTTCTGTATAATCTGAATGCTTTCAGTATCAATGATATCAAAAATATTGTGCAAACAGGAAAAATTGAATCGGAGACGCTACAGACCAAACAAAAAGCAGAGGTAGTGAAGATCGAAAGTCTGGTTCAGTTTACAGAGTCCAACGATATGCCTCATGATCTTTATAAAAGAAGATTGAAGGAAATAAAATATCAGCTGGAGCAGGTAGGGGCCAATCTGTCTATGTTTACAAAAGGAGAAATCAAAGAACTACCCCGTATTCTTGCCATAGATGAAGTAATTCTTGCTGCTACGGACGCGCAGTTCTTGAAGACTGTAGATGCCGGAATTTTATTGGTAACCCCGAAAAGAATCGTTTCTGTCTCAAAAGCTATGTTCTCACCGGTAAAGGTGAACGAATACCCTAACGAAACGATCACAGAAGTGAGTTTTGTAAGCAGTTCTATATCCCCGGTAATCAAACTCCATACAAAAGATAGAGTGATTGAATTTGAATGTTTCTATGACAGGCTGGATGCAGAAAGGTTTTATGGATTTATCAATAAAATTTATAATCAGAAAAAAATTCAACAGCAGACAGCTCCGGCAAAGGAAGAAGCCTCCGGTCTTATTTTTGAACAGCTTGAAAAACTGGGTAAATTAAGGGAAAACGGAATTTTGACTGAAGAAGAATTTGCAGAACAGAAAAAGAAATTGCTGGATCAGCTTTCATAATTCATAAATAGAACGGCAAAAGCATGGAAACCAAAATATCCCGTGATATGGTAGAAAAATGGCTGAAAGCTTGGTCGTTGTCCAGGAAACTGCCAATGCCCGTTAGATATAAATCAGGTTTTAAAATAGAAGTAGGAGAGGAAAAGCAAAAAATAAGATATGTTTTTTCTGAACTCAATGATGACTTTGTTGAACTTTCAGAACAGATTAATGATCCCTGGATTTATCTCAAAGTCTGCAGTTCTCCTGATGAGGTAAAAGGTAAGGTATCGGAAAAATGGATCGTACAGCCTCAAGGTTATATGATGTACTGTTTCAGGCCGATGAAAAGCTCTGGTACAAGTCTTTGTGAAGATTATCGAATCGAACATGAAGAATATAATTCCACAACGGTAGTCAAAATCATTGCTGAAAGTGGTGAGCAGGCTTCCATTGGCCGTATTGTGCTGCTAGATGATCTAGCTGTTTACGACAGAATTGTAACGGAAGAAGCTTACCGAAGAAAAGGTCTCGCTGGCTTTTTAATAAGAGAGCTTGAAAAAATTGCTTTGTCAAAAGGTATTTCCAATAATTTTCTGGTGGCAACAGAACAGGGAAAGGCAGTCTATGAAAAAATGGGATGGAAACTCTACAGCCTGTACACTTCAATTGTTATTACTGAAAATGATTGATCAGTAAAATACAAACTATTTATCAATCCAAGCATCATAATTAATCTCAAAAAAAATTAAAAACTCTATTTTATCAACGAAAATAACAACCATGGAAAACTATCTGGAAATCAATAAAAACTCATGGAATGCCAAAGTAGATCCACATCTGAAATCAGATTTCTATTTTGTAAATGAATTTTTGGAAGGTCGAAGTTCACTAAATTCTATAGAGCTTGAGCTTCTTGGAGAGATAAAAGGCAAGAATATTCTGCATTTGCAGTGTCATTTTGGACAGGATTCTATTTCGCTTTCAAGATTAGGGGCAGAAGTTATAGGTGCAGATTTATCAGATAAAGCTATTGAGGCTGCGCAAGGTCTTACCGATAAATGCGGGACCAGTACAAAATTTATCTGTTCAGATGTTTATAGCCTGCCTGATATTCTTGATCAGAAGTTTGACATTGTTTATACAAGTTATGGTACCATCGGCTGGCTTCCTGATCTTAATAAATGGGCGGGAGTCATCAGTCATTTTCTGAAGCCGGGCGGTCAATTTATAATGGCAGAATTTCATCCTGCTGTCTGGATGTTTGACGATGATTTTACAAAAATAGCTTACAGTTATTTTAATAAAAAGCCTATTGTGGAAACTTATGAAGGAACCTATGCAGATAAGGCGGCGGATATCGTTCAGGAATATGTGATGTGGAATCATTCATTAGCCGAAGTTTTGCAGAATCTGATAGACAATAATATTGTTCTTGAAGTCTTCCAGGAGTTTGACTGGTCGCCATATCCTTGTTTCAGTCATGTGGAGGAGTTTGAAAAAGGGAAATGGAGAATTTCTAAACTAGGCAATAAAATGCCTCTGGTTTATAGTTTAAAAGGGACAAAGAAGTAAAATTAAAATGTGAATATTATTAGTTCAAAAATTAAAGTTTACTATTAATAAAGTATGTATTAAAATATTAGATTGTAATACAAAAAAGTCATCATAATCTAAGACTATGATGACTTTCTATATATGAATGTTAAAAAAACTAATTTGCTTTTAGCTTAAAGAATCCTCAGCTTTTGTTTTAGCATCGTCTACTTTATTTTGAACCTGTGAAGCAACGTCATTGGCTTTGCTTTTAATATCACTTCCCCATTTGTTTAGATTGTCTTTAGCATTATTGATTTTATCTTTTACTGCCTGCTGCTCTTCCGGAGTTGAATTTTTGTATTTCCAGAATGCTAATGCACCGATACCTAATAAAGCTAATAATCCTTTTGTCTTATTTCCCATGATTTCTATTTTTAAATGTTGTATTAAAATTTGTTATTATTAAACATGTAAAATACGTGCCAAAAAATTCAATCAGATGATAAATAAATGTTAAAATTATTGAAAAACTTCAAAATGATCTCCATCAAAACTTGCAAAGACCATTGTAGGATAAGAATCCTGATGATAGATATTTCCATCCTTATCGATTGCGATAGCTCCGGCAAATCCATCTATTGTTTTAAGTTCTTCAAATGTCTTGCTAAAAGCTTGTTCCAGACTCATGCCGTCTGTAGTTCGGGTCACTATTTTTGCGGCTGTGGCATTGCTTACAATATCCTCTCCAACCCCTGTACAGCTTACTGCACAGAAAGCATTGGCATAATTTCCTGCTACCGTGGCCGAATCTGAAATTCTTCCCGGGATTTCAAAACCTTTTCCACCGGTAGATGTTGCTACAGCCAGTTTTCCCTCTTTGTCGAAAGCTACACAGCCTACGGTTCCTTTTCCGCCGTTATTCAGCTTAGCCTCATATTCACTTCTTCTTTGTGGAATTTCAGTAGAAAAATTTTCAAAACCATGTTCAGTTGCATAGATCTTGGCTCCTTTTCCACCTAAAACCCGGTCATCTTCTTTAATCAGTTCTTTCGCTACAAAAACTGGATTTTTCACATCCTGAAGATTGATCACACCGCTTAACTTCTGTGTTTGCCCATCCATGATAGCTGCGCTCATACGAATTACGCCATCACTTTGGATCTGCGAGCCGACTCCTGCATTGTAAAGCGGATCATTTTCCAGAAGCGAGACTGCATAGGCTGCAGTATCAAAGGCCGAATTTGTCTGAAGATATTCAAAAGATTTCTGTACTATTTGTTTTAAAGAGTCCTGTTTTGCAGTTTTAATTTCATGGCTTTGGTCGCTTTCTGAGAAAAAACCGCCGTGGATGATTATTTTCATAATATTGTATTTGTCAATTGTGAAAAGTCGATGGTCAATTTTTAAAGTTAAGTATAGAACTATGGCTAATGAATTTACAATTTACCATTAACTATTTTACTTTTTATTTATCCTGCGGTATCGGGTTAAACTGAGAATTCTCGATGGTTAATTTTTTCGTGGTAAGATCATAATGATCATTCATAGACATTACATGTACCGTTAGATTATCAATTGAAATAGGCTCGCCGAGGTTGATGTTCGTAAGGTTGGTATCTTTAATGAATCTTCCGTCCACAAGGATCACCAGACCGGAACCTACGGCAGTCATTACATCATTATGGATAAAAAGTCCGGTATCTTCTCCAAGTCCGATTCCTAATGTTCTCGGATTGTTGACAACTGCCTGAAAAAGACGCCCGATTCTTCCTCTCTGCACGAAATGCGTATCGATGATGACATTATCTATAAGGCCAAGTCCCTGTGTTGTTTTGATCTCGCCTTTCAGAAGAGCTTCAGAGCTGCTTCCCTGGTAGATCATATTTTCAGAGGCAGCTGCAGCACCTGCAGACGTTCCGGAATAGATAAAATCCTGCTCTTGGTATTTTAATAAAATGGTATCATGAAATCTTGTACCACCCAGAATAGAGGTTAATCTCAACTGATCACCGCCGGTAAACATCATTACATCTGCAGCATTGGCTCTGGCCACCATAGCATCAGAATTAGCTTCCTCACGGTTATGAATATCAAGAATATTCACATTTTTGGCTCCTAAAAATTCAAAAGCTTTTTTATATTCCGTACCTACGATCTGGGGGATCTGGGATGCTGTAGTGACTACTTCAATGACTGAATTTTCCTTATGCTTGGATTCATTTATAATCTTTCGCAAAATTCCTCTTTCAAAAAAGTTAAGATTTTTTTCAATATTCTGGTCGAAATCGGTTTCTGCAAAACTTCCTTTGTTTACAGCGCCTCCGATAACTATTAATTTTCCAACGGGTTTCATCATAGGGTACAAATTTAAAAAATAATTAATATTTGACGAAATTAATACCACATTTAAATTGATTTTTAATGTTTTAGAATAGTTAATTTTTTTTAAATTTTTTTTGAGAAATCTTTAAATGTGGTATAGTTTCATTTAGGCTTTTACATTATCTTTGATTTTTGAAGGAGTTATTGTTAACTGATAAAAATGCAAACAGATTATGAAAATTGAGAAGATACAGGCACTGCGTGGACCAAATATCTGGAGTATCAGAAGAAAGAAGCTGATACAGATGAGACTGGACCTGGAAGAAATGGAAAATTATCCTACCAATAAGATAGACGGCTTCCGTGAAAGAATAGAAAAACTGATTCCATCCCTGTTTACCCACAGATGTTCAGAAGGAGTAGAAGGTGGTTTTTTTCACAGGATTGAAACAGGAACCTGGATGGGACATGTGATTGAACATATAGCATTGGAGATACAGACTCTGGCGGGTATGGATGTAGGTTTCGGAAGAACCAGGGAAACAAAAACACCCGGAATATATAATGTAGTCTTTAATTATATTGAAGAAAATGCCGGAATCTATGCTGCTGAAGAAGCGGTGAAAATAGCAGAAGCTCTTATTGAAAATAAGGAATATGATATTCAGGCCTGTATTCATAAATTAAAAGAAATCAGGGAACGTGTCCGCCTTGGGCCTTCTACGGGAAGTATTGTAGAGGAAGCTGTTTCCAGAAGAATCCCTTGGATCAGATTAGGGACCAATTCTTTGGTACAGTTAGGTTATGGTGTGAATCAACAACGTTTTCAGGCTACAATTACCGGAAAAACAAGTTCTATTGCAGTGGATATTGCATGCAATAAGGAACTGACAAAAAAAATGCTTCATGATGCTGCTATTCCTGTTCCTATTGGAGATCTGGTTGTAGATGAGGAAGGTTTAACAGAGATTATAAGAAAAATAGGTTATCCTATCGTTTTAAAGCCATTGGACGGAAACCACGGAAAAGGTTCTTCCATCAATGTAAATGATTGGGAAGCCGCAAAAATAGGACTGGAACATGCCCAAAAATATTCAAGAAAAGTAATTGTAGAAAAATACATTACCGGATATGATTTCAGGGTTTTGGTCATCAATAATAAAATGGTTGCTGCCGCAAGGCGGGTTCCGGCTCATGTAGTAGGTGACGGAGAACTTAATCTTCAGCAGCTGATCGATAAAGAAAACAGTGATCCGAGAAGAGGCTATGGTCATGAAAATGTCCTTACTGAAATAGAAGTAGACAAGGATACCTCGGAACTTCTTGAAAAGCTTCAGTATACCCTTGAAACAGTTCCTCAAAAAGGAGAAGTTGTTTATCTGAAGTCAACGGCTAATCTTTCTACAGGAGGAACCTCCATAGACGTTACAGATATGGTGCATCCGGAAAATATAACAATGGCTGAAAGAGTGTCCAAAATTATAGGTTTGGATGTCTGCGGTATTGATATTATGGCTGAAAACCTTACACAACCATTAAAAGAGAGCGGAGCAGCGATCATAGAAGTAAATGCTGCGCCTGGATTCAGAATGCACCTGGCACCAAGTGAAGGTCTTCCAAGGAATGTAGCTGCGCCGGTAGTGGATATGCTGTATCCTCCCGGAAAACCTTACACAATTCCGATTATTGCCGTAACAGGTACGAATGGGAAAACAACAACAACGAGGCTGATTTCCCATATTGTAAAAAGCAACGGTTATAGAGTAGGTTTCACTACTTCTGACGGGATTTATATCCAAAATACGATGCTCTCAAAAGGAGATACGACAGGGCCGCTTTCTGCTGAGTTCGTACTAAAAGATCCTACTGTAGAATTTGCTGTTCTGGAAACTGCCAGAGGCGGAATCCTGCGTTCAGGTTTAGGATATTCACAATGTGATATCGGAGTTTTAACCAATATTGAAGAAGATCATTTGGGAATGAATGATATTCATAACCTGAAAGACCTTACTAAGGTAAAGAGAGTTGTTCTGGACAGTGTAAAGAAAAACGGCTGGAGCGTCCTGAATGCAGACAACGAATATTCTATGAAGATCATCAATGATCTTGACAGCAAAGTTGCCATTTTCAGTATGGATGAAAATAATCCTCACATTGTAAAATTTGCTAAAGAAGGAAGAATTACCTGTGTTTACGAGGAGGGTTTTGTAACCATTAAAAAGGGCGACTGGAAGATCAGAATAGGAAAAGCCAAAGACTTCCCGATTACAATGGAGGGGAAGGCCAGATTTATGATTGAAAATGTTCTGGCAGCCAGTTTGGCTAGTTATCTTTACGGTTTTGCCATTGAAGATATTTCCAATTCTCTGAGAACTTTTATTCCGAGTGCCCAGCTTACACCGGGAAGACTGAATGTTTTTAAATTCAAAAGCTTCAAAGTGCTGATTGATTTTGCTCATAATCCTTCAGGCTATGAAGCGATCGAAGATTATCTTAAAAATGTGGAGTCTACAAAAAAAATAGGTATTATTTCCGGCGTAGGTGACAGACGAGACAATGATATCAGGGAGTGTGGGAAAATTGCAGGAAGAATGTTCGACTATATTATTATTAGAAATGAAAAGCATCTTAGAGGAAGAACTGAAGAAGAGATTAATGGACTGATCATCGATGGGATCAATGAAGCAGGAAGAGATGTGAGCTATGAAATTATTCCTAAAGAGATTGAAGCCTTAAAACACGCTATGGGAATGGCTGAAGACGGGACTTTTATTACCGCTTTAAGTGATGTGATATCTAATGCGATCGACCTTGTACAGGAGTATCAAACTCGTGAGCTTATGGAAGATGATAAAAATTTATAAAGAATACATAATTTATATAGAAACGGCTGAACTTTCAGCCGTTTTTTTTGTTTTAAATAGTTTAAATGCAATGTTTTATGAATACCTTTTGTGTTTCAGTTCTTTGTGAAAATGTTACTCATTTTAATGTAGTAAATAATTCTGTTGTATTGGTTTTTACCAGGGTATTTCACCAGTTTCAGGATTATTTTCTTCACTAAAAAATTTACCTGTGGCTCCGTCTTTGTCAATCAAAGCATATTTTACAATTCGTTTTCCAGCATCTTCGATACTTCCTGGCCCACGATGACCGTTGAAATCTGTTTTGGTATATCCGGGACAAACTGCATTTATTTTGAAAGCGGTATCTTTTAGTTCATAAGCCAAAACAGCGGTAATCATATTCATAGCTGATTTTGAAGAAAGATATACAACACCTTTGTAATCGTAGTATTTATATGCTGGGTCGCTGTGCAGGGTAATTGACCCTTGGCTTGAGCTTACATTTACAATACGGGGTTCTGACGACTTCTTAAGTAAATCAATAAATGCCTGCGTAACTCTTACTACGCCATAAACATTTGCATCATAAGTTGCCTTAAACTGGTCAATAGTTGCATCGAGAACAGTTTGTGGGTAACCACCATAAATACCCGCATTATTGATAAGTATGTCCAGTACTTTTGTTTTTTTGCCTATTTCTAGGCGGGCATTTTTCACTGATTCATCATCCGTAATGTCAAGCTGAATAGCTTCTACATTGTTTAGCCCCTCAGCTTTCAATTGATCAATGGCTTCCACACCGTTTTGTAAGTTACGACTGCCGAGGTAAACATAAATTCCTTTTTGAACAAGTTGCTTTACAACTTCAAAGCCAATGCTTTTGTTAGCTCCTGTTACTAATGCTGTTTTCATTTTTTTGTTTTAAAATTAATGAAGCAAATGTATCGTGCTCAATAAGAAGGGAGATGGACAAATCACTTTATTTACCCGACAAATCCTGAGTGTTTCCTAAAAATTCAGTTACGCTTTGCCCTGTACATTTTTTGAAAAGTTTAGAAAAATAATCAGCGTCATTAAATCCTAATTCGTAAGCCAATTCTTTTACCGAAAGGTTTGAATAATGCAGTTTTCGTTGTGCTTCTATCATCAAACGGCTGGTAAAAAAATTCTTGGGGGAAACTCCTGAATATTCTTTTACAATACGATATAGGCTATTAGTGGTCAGAGCTAATTTTTCAGCAATTGTATGGATAGACGGTTGCTCAATGAGATGTGTTTCTACAACCAATTTAAACTCAATAAATTTTGACAAGTTGGTGTTTAAAATATTTATGGGCTCTTTGTTTTTGAAATAAGCGCTATTTAATTCTGCCAATAATGAGTTCAAATAAGCCAATACTATTTCTGTGTCTGGTTGGTTTTTATCTGTTTGAAGTAATTGATTTAAAATTTCAAAAACTTTTTGTACACGTTGCCTTGTGAAATCGTCAAGAATTATTTTTTGTCTGTTTAAAGGGTTAACTAAAAAAGAAAATTGTTGTGGAAGCAATGCCAAAGTGTTTTCATCAAACAGTACCTTAAAATATTTAAGATGATCTGCCTTATCCGGAGGTATAAAAATCTGATTAGGTATTGCAAAAAGCAATTGTCCGGCTGTTAGGGTAATGTCCTGCAAGTCCAATTTATATTTGATGGAGCCACTTTCAATTAACACAATAAAATATGAAGACAACTTACGAGGCTGAAGAATTTTTTGTTGGATATCAGCAGATAGATAAGGGTTTTCAGTTGAGTTGAATTGTATGCCTGACTTATCGTGCTGTTGTATGCTGTCATGTTTTTGCATATTGTATAGATTAATGGTTGCATAGGATTGCTTCTAATCTTTTTGTATCGGAAATTTATAAAATTATCCCTGCTTGATTTCAATTTATATCTCTTCTTCAGCTTTATCCAGTGCCTCACTAATCGCTAAGCTGTTCTTATTGTAAATTAAATAATAACTTAGCTTTTGAAAGATATGATTCTTCATCCTGAGATAGATCAAGAAAATAGGCTGTCTGCCATTTTTGAGTCGCCATGGCCTGTTTGCTTTCTGCAGGATCCCAACTTGGATAAACCCGGATTCCTCTTTTTCCCTTTTTTTTCCCATGAGACAGAATTCCTTTTTCTACCAGAATCTCTTTAGGAAATATGAAAATACCTCTATTATTGTCTCTGGATCCTGAAATCAGATAGAAATCATAAGGATCATCTGAATCAAAAGGAGCCGTTTCTCCGTTTTCATCCCGCTTCCAGATGGTGACGAACTGCCCGGTCTTGGTCGGCGTTATTTTAGATGTACGGAATTTAATATTCAAGCGGTCTAACATAAAACTGCAGCCCGAATATTCACTGGATTCTCTATCTTCTTCCATATTTAAAAGTTTCAACCCAAGCGGCTGAAAAATTAGTTCATCAACATTTTTAAGATGCATATAAAATCATTTTTATTTACTGTATAAGAGTTATCTTCTAATACAGTAAAGTTTCTATAAAGCAAAAAGCTTATTGTTAAGTTATTATTTATATCCAAAAAACAAATTACAAAAAAATGAGCGTATTATCTTGTTTCACTTTATTGGCCTTAAGTTTATAGCTATAATAAGAGTTGATTTCATTATGAATTCAACTCTTGTTTATACTATTTTACTGAAGTATTTAAAGATTCAATGACTTCTTTACAAACTCAATGATTAATGGGTTTGGGGCTTCAAGGGTAAAAGTCAAAGCGGGTTGGAATAATGTTCCAACAAAAAAAGGATGATCTGTAATTTCAAATGATCTGTAATTTCCATCCTTAGAAATCGATGTGAATACCATTCCATGATCTCTTAATTTATTAATATATAGATCGTTAAGTCCATAGCTGCAGTTGTATTTTCCTAAAAGTGTATCCTGTTTTAAGATTTGGTACAGAAAGCTGTTTTTTTCAGTGATATTAAGAATTTCTTCCTCACCTCTTAAGGAACATGCTAATTTTTTTATCAGAAGATCTGGGCTTGTAGGGTCTGTTTCTTCATTGCCGGCATTTTGTATACCACATACATTCTGGGCGAATTCTATAATCATGTGTTGGAATCCTCCACAATTTCCAAAAGTTGGAATCCTGTTTTCCCTTGCATAGTGGATGGCATTAAGTACACCATTCCTATCCTTATACGGACTTCCGGGTGCTACCCATAAACCTTTATAGTTTTGTTTTTCAAATACAATTTTTGAATCAAAAATATCGGTGGCGATCCAATCAAATTGAATCTCTTTTTTTAAGACTTTCTGGACATCCCTCGTTGTGTTATTTAATTGGTGTAAAGTGTAATGTGCAGGATTAAAATCACCTAAAATCGCTATTTTTTCTATCATTTGTTCATTTGTTTTTTTATTCAAAGAATGCATTAGAACTCCCAATCCAAATCGCATCTTTCTTATTAAAGTCTACATTCACCATGGCAGCTTTGGTCATTCTTCCCAGATTTTCCAGCAGAATAGGACGATCTGCATTTTCGTGCCAGATATAAAGAAGCCTTATTTCTGCTTTTGAAAAGTCTCCGTTAATATCTTCAAAAATAGGTTCATAAGTTACTTTCCGCTGTAGAATATAGTTTTCTTTATCTTCAATAGCTTCTGTAATTTCTTTTGTCGGATCTAAATTCACTCCGCTTCCTGCAAATGAAAATAAAGGTTTCAGAACAAAATTTTCTAAACTTTCATGCTCCGGAAACTCGTGCAGGAAGTAACTTTTAGGAACAAACTGATGTTTCAGCATAGGAAGAAGAAACTTTGAGATCTTAAAGAACCAGTTGGGGTGAGTGATCCATTTTACATCAACATCTTCACGGAAATCAAATCCGGTTTTTAAATCCGGGATTCTATCTAATTCATCAAAGATAACACGGTTGTAGATCCTTTTTATTTCAACGGACTCTCCACTGTTCTCGTAAAACAATTTTCTGCCTTCTTTCTTTACTTTCGTCAGGCATACTGTTTTTATTCCCAGTAACTTTTCTGTTAATGCAAAATCTATTGCTGTTTTCTGCTTCTCTGGAAATATCTCAAGCAAAATAACATTCTCAGGATTCTCGTCTCCTACGATAAGTTCTTTTAAGTGATTTTTAAATTCATCATTGGGCATTTTGTTTTTAATCTCAGACAGAAAAGGGTAGACCTCACAAAAGGTTTCTTCAAAAGTCTTTTGAAAAGCATACAGTGAGGGAAAAGCCTGTAGCTCGATCAGCTGCGGCTCTATTTCTCCGTTTTCACTTCGGCAGATCCCAAAATCTATCGTAAAAAAGTGAGGTTGCTTTGTGTCATTAGGAACCTTGCAATTATCCGGGACCGCTTTATAAAGGACTTCTTCCGGAATTTCCTTGATCTGGTCAATTATACTTTCACTGGCATCAAGAAGTTTATTCTTAAATTCTTTTGAGAGGAAAATGGGGCTTTCTGAAATTCTGAAGCCCGGTTCCATGCCGCCTTTATGTGTAAGAATACCTTTAAGCTGTTCGTATTTTTCCTGGGAAAACTCCTGATTGAACTGTTTTCTGTATTTTGGGATCATATTTTTTCTTTGTGATTTGATTTTAAAAAATCGAGCATTCCTGCCCGATTTAGTGATTGATAATTTTGCGTGTATGCTTTGACTTCGTGACGGTTCAAAAAGACAGATTGTATTAGAATGTCATGCTGACCGAAGTCGAAGTATATTACTATTTCAAAAATGTTTAAGCTAAAGCTTCACTTTCTTTCAAAATGTTTTTTTTTGCTGACTGAAGGAATCTTGGCAGGATTTGGCTTCTGGTGAGAATGATCTTGTCTTCATCATCTATTCTGTCTACCGTTTCAAGATATTTTTCCATTCCGAAGTTTTCGATCATCGCTAATTTGTTCTTCTCATCTTTCAGGTTTTCAATCATACCTTTTGGATCAGCTTCAGGATGGAACTGTGTTCCGAATATTTCATCTGAGAAACGGACTGCCATTACCGCTCTTTCAAGGTTGATGTGCGGTCTGGATTTTTCAATAGCCGTGATTTTCATTCCTAATTCATCAAAACGATCCATATCTGGTTCAATGAACTGGTAAGCTCTTGAATCTACTGCATAGAAAGGGTCCTGGAGATTTTTGAATAAAAATTCCTGCTCCCCGTCTTCTGTTTTATGAATGGGCATTACCCCAAATGAATATGATCGTCTTTTACAGATATTACCCAGTTTCCAATGAATGCTTGCCAGTTGGAATGAGTGGCATATCAGGAAAAGATATTTTTTATCTTCATTATATTGGTTGTGCTCCAAAACGGAATCCAGGAAATGGGCATATCTTTCTTCCCATTCCAGACCTTCCCTGTGAGGATTTCCCGGCCCGCCTGAAGAAATAAAGATGTCAAAATCCTTAATGTCCGGTATTTCATCCTTAAACCTTACATCAAATGTTTTGATGATAACGTTTTCTTCACAGCTCTTTTGGAATGCTTCCGAAATTTCTTTAATATTTCTAAAGCCCTGATTTACATGATTGTTGTTCATGTCTACCAAAGCAATTCGAATATCTTTCATACTACTTCATATTTTTTACAAAGTTACCGAAAATATTATGAAGCCGTTTCGCCATGTGTTATGCTATACTCTGTTTCAGAGATCATATAGTCTACCACTTTTGTTAAATCACCTGTTTCCTCATATACTTTAAGCTGTCTGTCGGCTCCGGTTCCGTTTTTCAAAATAGTCCATGCGTATTCAACTTCTTTTCTGCATCCTAATTCATCTACTACATCATCAATAAATTCCAGCAATTCTTTTAACAGATCAGGATAGGGAACAGATTCTTCTTTACCGAAATCAATTAAATGGGAATGTATTCCATCTTTGGAAGCCCTCCATTTATTTTCATTAAGCAATAATCTTCTGTAGCTTCTGAAACTTAAATTTTGCTGATGCAATTTGTAGATTTTAGCTACTAAACTCTGCATGATAGCGGCAAGACAGACTGTTTCTTCTATTCTTAAAGGCATATCACAGATTCTGAATTCAATAGTAGGGTAGAACGGATGAACCCTCAGATCCCACCATATTTTCTTTGCATTGTCAATTGTTCCTGTTTTTACCAGAAGATCAACATAACTGTCAAATTCTGCAAGGGAATTAAAATAACTTGGAATTCCCGTCCTCGGAAATTTCACGAAGATTTCCTGTCTGTAAGATTTGAATCCTGTATTTCTACCAATCCAAAATGGAGAATTAACCGATAAGGCGTAAACATGAGGCAGGAAATAGCGCATGACATTCTGAATTCTTACTCCTTCTTCACGGCTCGGAATCCCGATGTGTACATGCAGTCCGAAAATAAGATTACCACGGGCAACATCGCCCATATCGTCTACAATTTTGTTGTAACGTTCCCCATTGGTGATTGTGTTATGTTCCCAATTTGAAAAAGGATGTGTTCCACCACCGGATACACGCAAGCCCTGTTCGTGAGCAGTGTTGATAAGGTGCCTTCTTAAATTTGTTAATTCGGCTTGTGCTTCCTGGATATTCTGGCAGATTCTCGTTTCCATTTCAATCATGGATTCGTGCATCTCATGTTTTAAATTTTCACTTAAAACGGCTTTTCCACCTTCGATGATCTTGGAAACATGAGATATTAAGTCTCTGCTCTCAACATCAATGATCTGATATTCTTCTTCGATTCCTATAGTAAACTGATGCATTTCTTTTCGTGTTTTTTATTTTTTTAAGTTTATCTGGCTGAATCTTTTACAAAAGTTCCCCATGAAATATTGGTTTTTCCCGGAACATATTCTTTGGCTTTTTCAATAGCCAGCTTAGCAGAATGCTCTACAATCCATGCGAAATTTTCTTCCCCTACAGCATTTCTGTCTGCATCAGGAGCCGGATTACAGAAATCTATAGCATAGGGAATTCCATCTCTGATCGCAAATTCTACCGTATTGAAATCATAGCCCAGCGCCTCATTCATGGTAATCGTGTAATCATGAATGGTTTTTAATAATTTTTCCAGCTCTTCTCCTTGCGTCTGATGCGTTGTTGCATATCTTAAATGAGGAGCATTCCGGGGCTCGTAAGGCATAATATGAACGTATTTTTTACCCAGGCAATACACCCTGTAGTAATCATCGAAAATAATTTCCTCCTGCACCATCATGACCAACTGCTCTGTTTCGCTCAATTTATTCCAAAGATCGTCAGGATTTTCCACTCTGTATACACTTTTCCATCCGCCACCATCATGAGGTTTCATATAAGCAGGAAACCCTACATAATCAAAAATATATTCCCAGTCGTGGGGAAATTTCAGGTTCCTGAATGAGGTTTCTGAAGTGTTAGTCGGTCTTTCGTGCGAAGGAAGCAGTACCGTTTTAGGCAGAGGAATACCCAGTTTTGACATCAATGCATTGTTGAAGAATTTTTCATCGGCACTCCACCAAAACGGATTATTGATTACATAAGTTCCGTTCAGTGCTGCATTTTTTAAATAAGCTCTGTAGAAAGGAACATCCTGCGAAATTCTATCAATAATGACTGCATAACCATAATCAGCACCCTGTTCCAGTTTGTCAATAGTTACCGGTTCAGCAATGATCTCTCCGCCGCCCAATTCATTTACCTTGTCGATAAATGCCCAAGGAAACGTATCTTCCATACCGAATAGAATTCCCACTTTTTTTGCCATAATTTCTGTTTTTAATTGGTGTATATTTTACTATTTTATCTTCTTAAATGTACGGTTTTCTAGGAAAAAAACGCACCTATAAATGTTGGAAAAACCATCCTCCATAATGGCCAGTCGTGATTGATCCATTTTCTCTCATCATACCAGAAATCTATTCCTTTTGATCTTAAAATGTCAGCCATTTCAATGTTTTTATCCCTGCAGATATCCTGATCAGAGGTGCTCAGTACGATGTGCATGTGCTTATATTTCCAGGCTTCATCATTCTTTACGAACTCTTTCGGACAGTTAAAATAAACCAGTTCATCCGAATATCCGTCCATGAAATTCCTGATGCTGAAAGCTCCTGAAAGACAGAACAGATGAGAGACCACATCCGGAAACCTGAAGGCAAAGTTAGCGGCATGATAACCTCCAAAACTTGCCCCAGCCACTGCTACACGGTGTGTTTTGTGGATCTTTTGGATATACGGTATAAATTCCTGGATCAGGAACTGCATGTACAGCTCATAATTCTTTATTCTTTTTTGAGGAGAAATCGTTTCATCATAAAAACTCCATGCATCAATGGTCTGAACGTTGTATAGCTTTACTTTTCCCTGTTCTATGAACCAGTTGATACTTCCGTTTAGATGAAAATCATGGTTTTGGGTATACTGGCCCTGAGAAGTTGGAAACATGATGATCGGGTGTCCATAATGTCCGGTAACTTCTACTTTAAGGCTTGTTCCTAATATATTTGAATAATAATCTGTATGTTCTATATGCGGCATTGATAAATTTCTTTTATTGTGTTTAGCTTGTCAATTTGCTTTTTGGAGGAAGGATGTTTAACATTTCTGCCTGGATCTTTTCTGCAGCGCTATCCAATCTTTCCTGTATAATCTCCGGATCGCTGGATTTGTAGACAATTCCAACGTGATGGTCGATCGGAAGGAATTTTACAGCTTCTTCACTTTCAAAAGCACTGTAATCAGGATGTTTATCTTTGATCAAAGCAATGATGAGACCTGAATAATAACCGGTGGGTTTTGAGGCTTCGTAGCTCTTTCCACGTAATAAGGCATCTTCAATTTTTGCCCATTCACGCCAGATATTAATATTGCTGGAAGCTTCTACCAGATCCGGAATGTGTGCACCACCAACCCTGGAAGAGGTTTCAAGGAAATACCATTTTCCGTCTGCCTTTCCCCGGATAAATTCAGTATGGGTAGCTCCGTTGAGAAGTCCAAAACTGGAAAGAACCTTTCCATTTACCTCATCAAGGGCTTTAAATTCTTCCGAATATCGTCCCAATGTTTTCGATCTGAATACACCGCCTTCATGAGAAACCTGCATGGGAGGAGCAAGATATTTGGATGCAGAAGTGAATACAATTTCTTTATTAAAAGTGAGGCTGTCCACATGATAAACATCACCGGGCTTAAAGCTTTCCAATAAAAACAGATGGCGCTCTTCTCCAAGAGCATCCAGTTCGTTCCAAAGCTCTTCTTTGGAGGATAATTTTTTGATGCCTGATGCTGATGCTTCCGAGCGGGGCTTTAATACCCAGGGACCAGGAACTTTTTCTATAAAACGATTGACCTCATCATTATTAAAAACTGCTGTAAACTCAGGAACATTAATTCCTGAATCTTTAGCTTTTTGACGCATGGCCAGTTTGTCTCTAAAATACCGGTGTGTGGTCTGTCCCATTCCGGGAATACGAAAGGTTTCTCTGATCAGTGCTGCTTTTTCTACGTCATAATCATCAAGAGCGACAACAGCATCTATTTTCCTGGTTTTCATCAGGTGCGAAAAACCCTGAACCAGATGTTCCAGGTTCCAGACCGACGGTTTTAACTCAGGCATATAGAATACTTCATCTATGGCTTGCCATGGCCAGTTTTTCTCCTTAAGACTCTCCGATGTTACTAAGATAATTTTGTTACCGAGCTTTTTCATTTCATCCATGAAGTCATAGCCCTTGTAATAGCACGAAATACATACTATAGTTTTCTCCTCCATATAATGTTTTTATATTTTTAGTAAATTATCAAATATAAAAGTAAATTTCTATTGATTATTTAATGTTAAAAATAGAAATAAACTGCGTTTTTGAGAATCTATACTCAAGTATACAGAGAAATTTTGAAAAAAACTAATTTTTAATGATAATTTTCAATTAAATCGGCCAGTAACTGCACTCCAAAGCCGGTTGCTGCTTTTTCTTTTGCATATCCTGTACTTCCAAAAGCAACCCCTGCGATATCAAGATGTGCCCATTTTGGATGATTTTCAATGAACTGTTCTAAGAATTTTGCTGCTATAATACAGTCACCGATCGGTTTCATTGATATATTTTTAAGGTCTGCCACATCAGACTGAATATCATCTTTCCAAACGTCCCATAAAGGAAGATTCCAAAGTCTTTGGTTAGTGATATCTCCAGTTTTTATCAGAAGATCCTTCAGTTTCTCATTATTGGAAAATAAGGCCCCACAAGTATCACCAAACATCCTCACAGAACTTCCGGTCAAAGTGGCAAGATCAATAAGGAAATCTGTTTTATAATTCTTAGCCAGATAAGAAAGACCGTCAGCAAGGATCATTCTTCCTTCTGCATCTGTATTAAGCACCTCGATGGTTTTTCCGTTATAGGCTGTAATGACATCGCTTGGAAGAAAAGCATTCTCAGAAATAGCATTGTCCGTGATAGGAAGTACAGCAACGATGTTCACCGGAAGTTTCATTTCTGCAGCGTAGATCAGTGTTCCGATAACGGCTGTAGCACCGCCCATATCAGATTTCATATAATGCATATTGTTATGATCCTTCAAGGAAACACCTCCCGTATCAAAAAGGACACATTTTCCTACCAGGCCTAATGTTTTGGCATTTTTAACCGTAGTTTTATATTCGATGATCGTAAAAGCAGCGTCATAAGCACTTCCTTGATTAACTGAGAGATAAGCGCCCAATCCAAGCTCCTCGCACTTTTTCCTGTTGAACGCCGTATATTTTAATTCATATTTCTTCGCTAAACCTTTAAGATAGGCACTTAGGATTTCCGGTTTCTTTAGATTAGCCGGCTTATTCAGCCATTCCTGGCAGGCAGTTTGTCCGTTGGCCAGCGCTTCGGCTTTTGAACAGATGGTATCTAGTTTTTTTTGGCTGAAATTTTCAAAGTGAATTTCAAATTTAGTGTTCCAGAATACATGTTTTTTATTGAATGGATAACTATATGTTCCTAAAAGTAAGCCTTTTACAAATTCTTCAAACTGTCGTTCACTAAGGAAGTCTGCTAAAACAAGAGTAGAAGCAGCCTGAAGCTTTTCTTTCTGGGTTTGGGTGAATTTAACAGCAACTTGCTGTACTTCGAAATTTTGTAGTGCAGATTTTCCTAAACCAATAAGATAAGTAACACTTTCTTCGTCGGTATGGATGAATACCTCATATTTCTTTCCCGAAAAAAAAGAGGAAACATTTTTATTATAATTTTTGCTGGATTTTGTCCATTCTTCCTCGGTGAAAAGTTGGAAAATCTGGCTATAGCTTTTATTTTTTTTATTAATTAATCTCATAATTTAATGCTCTGTTGTTGTGGTTTTACTTCTACCGGATTTTCAGTATTGTCATAGAAAAGCCATTCAATTGCTCTTGGGAATTCCTGTGACCAGTAAAATTCGCTATGCGTTCCTTCCGGATTGATGCTGGTTTTGAATTCAAAATCAAAAAGGTTCTTCTTTTCCCAGCGTTTTAAATATTCTTCAAAAACATGAATTCTTTTTACCATTTTAGAACCTTCCTGACCGCCGCCATAAAGATAAATTTTTGTTTTAAAAGGAACCCTGAAGTTCATCATCGGAAAGTTATTGTTAGGTTCCACCCAAAGTGAAGGGGAGAAGATCAGCAGTTTAGAATAGACCTCGGGATAAAGAAACCCACTGTAAATACTGATCAGAGCACCTAAAGAACTTCCCCCAATACCTGTATTGTCACGGTCTTTATGGGTACGGTAATGTTCATCCACAAAAGGTTTTAATGTATCTGTAATGAAACGGATGTATTTTTTACCTTCTGATCCGTTGGCTATATTGTCATTGTCAAAAATATATTCCTTGATGCGCTCTTCGCTTCCATGTTCTATCGCAATGATAATGACGTCGCCACGGCCGTATTCTGCAAGAATGGAAAGCTTTTTGTCGATTTCCCAGTTTCCATACCCGCTTCCTTCATTGAAAAGATTTTGGGCATCCTGAAGGTAAAGTACAGGATATCGTTTATCAGAGACATAATAATCAAATGGCAGAACTGCCCATATTTTACGGTAACGGTCGAGCTGTGGAATATAAAATTCCTCTGAAATAACTTCTGCAATAGGGAAGAATTCCTTTTTGAAAGGTCCCCAGTTGAGTCGCCATTTCTCTATAGTATCAGATGTTTTCCCGGCAGTTTTTTCAGCTTTACGGTTGGGGGTGATATTTCCGTACTTATCGAGTTCAACGTTTTCCCAGCCTCCTTTGGTGAATTTGTATTCCACAATATCCGGAAGGATTTCGTTCCCGATCTCTATAAAATAATTGTGCGGATCCAGCTGTTTAAGCTGATAATTGGAATCTCTGGGATTCCAGTTGTTGAAATTTCCGGTGATATACACCGTTCTGTCATCGCTTTCTTCAGTATAAAGTTCAAACCTCATTATTTGTGTTTAATATAATTGAAAGCTAAATTTATAAAAAAGTTTGTTCTAAAATCATAAAAAAATGAATGAAAAAAATAATATATTTGATCAATACGCTAAAAAGAAAGTAGTTAACATAATAATTATTTGATTAATAATTTAAACGTTATTGCTGGGAATTTTCGTAGTTTCAGGGAAAAATAAAGTACAACAATATCTTGATGAATTCTGTTAAAACCTATACACTGTTCACTGACCACGATGTCTACCTTTTTAAAGAAGGCCGGCATTATAAGCTGTATGGGAAATTTGGAGCGCATGCTGCTGAAAAAGATGGGGTAAAAGGCGTTTATTTTTCGGTTTGGGCTCCCAATGCAAAAAAAGTTTCTGTCATAGGAAATTTCAATAACTGGAATCATAAAGATCATATTCTGTTCCCGAGATGGGACGGATCCGGGATCTGGGAAGGCTTTATTGAAGGACTCAACTGGGGTACTTTATATAAATATGCTATAGAAACGGCAAGAGGTGAAATACTGGAAAAAAGTGATCCTTATGCCTTAAGCTGGGAACAGAACCTACAGGCCGCATCGTTGGTTTCCACCACATGGTATGAATGGAATGATAAAGAATGGATGGAAGGCCGCTGGAAAAAGAACAGTCTTGATGCTCCGATATCCGTTTACGAACTCCATTTAGGTTCATGGGTAAGACAGGATGATGCTCCGGACAAGTATTTAAATTACAGGGATATTGCTGAGAAATTAGTCCCTTATACAAAGGAAATGGGCTTTACACATGTAGAATTCATGCCGGTTATGGAATATCCTTATGATCCGAGCTGGGGATACCAGATTACAGGATTCTATGCGGCTACTTCCCGTTTTGGTTCACCACAGGATCTCATGTTTCTGATTGATGAGCTTCATAAAAATGAAATCGGAGTTATTTTAGATTGGGTACCGTCTCATTTTCCCGGCGATGCCAATGGGCTTCACCGTTTTGACGGCTCTTATTTATATGAACATGAAGATCCGAGAAAAGGTTTTCATCCGGATTGGAAATCCTATATTTTTAACTACGGCAGGAATGAGGTTAAATCTTTTCTGATCTCCAATGCGATGTTCTGGCTGGAACGTTACCATGCCGACGGGCTTCGTGTGGATGCTGTTACCTCAATGCTTCATCTCGATTATTCAAGGAATGAAGGCGAGTGGGAACATAATATAGAAGGAGGAAACGTCAATCTTGAAGCCAAAGCTTTCCTGCAGGAATTCAATACCGCAGTTTATAAAGAATTTGGCAACAGTATTATCACGATAGCGGAAGAAAGTTCAGATTTTCCACTACTTACCAAACCCGTTCATGCAGGTGGGGTAGGCTTTGGAATGAAATGGATGATGGGATGGATGCATGATACGCTTGATTATTTTAAAGAAGCTCCGGAAAACAGGAAATACCATCACCACAAAATCACTTTTGCATCTGTCTATATGTATAATGAAAATTATATGATGCCGCTGTCGCATGATGAAGTGGTCCACGGAAAAGCAAGTCTTATCTATAAAATGCCCGGTGACGAATGGCAGAAATTCGCCAATCTCCGGGCCCTTTACGTGTATATGTTTACACACCCGGGCGCAAAGCTTCTCTTTATGGGAGATGAATTTGCTCAGACAGGAGAATGGAATTTCACCAGGAGCCTGGACTGGCACCTGCTACAGTATCCTGTTCACAAAGGAACACAGACTCTTATAAAAGATCTTAATCATCTCTACCGTGATGAAACTGCATTTTACGAAAATCAGTTCAATAAAAACGGTTTTGAATGGGTGGAAGCTGATGATCTGGAGAATTCTGTGTATGTGTATCTTAGAAAAGGAAAAAAAAGAGATGATATTTTAATGGTGATTTTGAATCTTACCCCGAATGTTTTAGACTATAAAATTGGAGTGAATTCAGGAACCCATTGGGAAGTAATCTTTAATTCCGATGAACAGCAATATAACGGAAGCGGTGTTGATGCTGAAATTTTAAATGAAAAAAATGAAGAATGGATGCGACACCCGAAATCTCTTACAATAAAACTTCCACCATTGGCGGGAATTATTTTAAGACAGAAAAAAGATAAAAAATATAAATTACATAGAATAAAACTTAAAAATAAATTATAATGCTGCTGAAGGCTAAAAGAAGCATGAAAAAATACAAATGACATTGAAATTATGGTAATATATCACTTGAGTACAGAATGTTATCCCATTGCGAAGGTAGGAGGTCTTGCGGATGTTGTGGGAGCATTACCTAAGTACCAGAATAAAATAAAAGGAGTAGATGCTAAGGTAGTTATGCCATGGTACAACAAATCTTTTGTTCATGATCATGAGTTTGACATAGTTTTTGATGGTTTTATTCATCAGGGTCCGGATATGCTCCAGGTGCAGGTCATGAAGGAGAAATCCGATGTTTTGGGATTTGAGCTTTATATGGTAAAAATTCCGGGGCTTTTAGACAGAGAAAATCCTTACGGTTATCAGGATGAAAGTTTTCAGTTTATCGCTTTTCAACACGGTGTGCTCCATTGGTTGAGCGCTATGAAGATTCGTCCGGATGTTCTGCACTGCCACGATTATCATACAGGACTGGTGCCATTTATGACCCAGCATTGTCCTGAATTTGAATTTTTAAAAGGAGTAAAAACAATAGGAACAATCCATAACGGGGAGTACCAGGGAATGATGAGCTGGAATATGGCCAATTATTTGCCTTCTTTTGATTCCTACAAATGGGGACTGATGGACTGGAACGGGCTCATTAATCCACTGGCGAGTATGATCAAATGTTCCCATGCCTTCACAACAGTTTCTGAAGGGTATCTGGAAGAGCTTTTTATAAGCTTCCGTGGATTGGAAAGCCTGGTGCGTCAGGAGTTCGGAAAAGCATACGGCATCATCAATGGAATTGATACCGAAGTTTGGGATCCTGAAACTGATCCGATGCTGGATTTTAATTTCAATATTAAAAATGCGGTGGCCCAAAAGAAGAAAAACAAAGAAAAACTCTGTAAAGAATACGGGTTGAAGCCTGAACTTCCATTGTTTGCCTTTATTGGAAGATTTGCAACGGAAAAAGGAGCAGATTTCCTTCCGGATGTAGTTTGGAAAAGCATCAAGCAGAGCTACGGAGCATTGAATATTATGATCCTGGGTTCAGGAAACAGCTATATTGAAAACAAACTGAAAGAATACGAATACATCTACAGCAATTTTGCTTTGGATCTTGGTTATAAAGAATATCTTTCCCATAAGATCTATGCCTCAGCAGACTTTCTGCTCATGCCGTCAAGAGTAGAGCCATGCGGTCTGAACCAGATGTATTCTATGAGATATGGGACGGTTCCCGTTGTAAGGTATACCGGGGGACTTAGAGATACAGTAGAAGATATTTCTACCGGGGGGGCAGGACTGAATTTTACCTATCCCGGTGTAGATGATATTGTGCATGCGATAAACAGGGCCCTCGGAATTTATAATCAGAAGGGCGTTATGAAAGATCTTATTCATGCGAATATGAATTTTGATTTTGCATGGGAGAAATCTGCAGAAAAATATATAGCTTTATATAATAGCTGATATCATGAAAGTTGCCGGATTTCTTTTGATCATAGTGGTCACTCTTTTTTCGTGTAAAGAAGATAAAGGGAATTATCTTGGAGGCTATTATTGGATTTATACTTATGGATATCCAAGAATGGATTTTTATGAAGCGGCAGATGGGATTTCCGAAAAATGGAAAATTAAATACCAAAGTGTTTCAGGATGTATGATTGATCAGAAAATGATAAATAAGGTAAATTCCGAAAACCAAAAGACCTATGCAGCTATTGAAAGAAAATTGGGCAAAGGCTGGAAAGAAAAATACAATAAGGATATCGATGATTTCTTGATGAAAAAGGTGGATGTCATGGATGTTCTGATTACGAATAAATTATTCAGGAACGAGCTTAAAAAGCATTATATAGAGATCTATAATGTAGACAAAGAAGTATTTGAACTTAATAATGAAGACGAATTTAAGGTCATTGTTTACAATAATGAACTTCAATACGAAAATAAAGAATGCTTTAGAGTAGCCGTGAATACAAAAGAAAGAACAGTAAATTTAATTCAATAAACGCAAGATACCTATGAAACGAAATGTAATCTCCATTGTTTTGGGAGGCGGCAGAGGGACAAGATTATTCCCGTTAACATATTCAAGATCAAAACCGGCAGTTCCTATTGCAGGAAAATACAGGCTGGTAGATATTCCTATTTCCAACTGCCTGAACTCGGGACTGAATAAGATCCTGGTTTTAACACAGTTCAATTCAGCTTCTTTAAATTCACATATCAAGAATTCCTATCACTTTGATATTTTCAGCAAAGGATTTGTAGATATCCTCGCAGCCGAGCAGAATGTGGAAAATGACAGCTGGTACCAGGGAACGGCAGATGCTGTCCGCCAGTCTATGAAGCATCTGGAAAAGTATGATTATGACTATATCCTGATCCTTTCCGGTGACCAGCTTTACCAGATGGACTTCAGAGAGATGCTCGATTTTCACATTGCAAACGGAGGCGACGTGACCATTGCGACCATTCCCGTAGTGGCAAAAGATGCCACAGGTTTTGGTATCTTAAAGTCCGATGATGACGGTAATATCACCTCTTTCTATGAAAAACCGGAATATGATATCCTGGATGGCTTAAAATCTGAAGTTTCAGAGGAAAATAAGCATAAAGGAAAAGAATATCTGGCCTCAATGGGAATTTATATTTTCACGAGAACCATCCTAAAAAAAATGTTTGAAGACGGTGCGGGTGATGATTTTGGGAAAGATATCATTCCAAACTCAATCGGAAAATATAAAACATTGAGTTACCAGTACGAAGGTTACTGGACTGATATTGGAACCATAGAATCATTTTACGAAGCGAATCTGGATCTTTGTCTGGATCTTCCACAGTTTAACCTGTTTTCTTCTTCACCTATTTACACAAGAGCAAGAATGCTTCCGCCGTCAAAAATCAACGGTTCTTATGTAAGCAAAGCTGTTTTTGGAGACGGATGCATCATTATGGCTGATAAAATAGAGAATTCCGTGATTGGAAACAGAACAAGAATAGATAAAGGAAGCACCATTGTCAATTCTTACGTGATGGGCGCTGATTTCTATCAAAATACTACAGAAATTGTCATGAATGACAGAAGCGGACGTCCCAATATGGGAATCGGAAAATACTGTTATATTGAAAAAGCAATCCTTGATAAAAACTGTTACATTGGAGATAATGTAAAGATCATCGGTGGAAAACACATTCCGGATGGTGATTACGGTACCCATTCCGTTCAGGATGGAATTGTTGTCGTGAAAAAAGGAGCTGTACTTCCTTCGGGAACACATATTGGTTAACAAAAGAAGAAGGTAGAAGTTGGATGAAGGAAGTTTTGCAGATGAAAGAGTAGCTTAACTCGTGCTCACTGTTTTTTTAATAAGTTAAAAGTCAAATAAAAAGACTGTCGGCTATTAAAATTCCAAACAGTAACTTCTATCTTCCTTCATCCAACTTCCTGCCTTTAATCTCGTTCAGGTTAATTAGTGTTAAACATAAAACTGGGGTGATCAGGATATTGGTCACTTTTTTTATTTGTATTACTTTTGTGCGATGCGTTTTTTTAAAATAATAGCCGTAATTCTTGTTTTGCTGGTAGGAGCTTATGCTGCTTCCATGTACTATTTTGTGGATGAAAACAAGGATTTTAAGATAGAAAAAGAAATAGATTATCCCTTAGATAAAGTCTTTTCCCAGTTCAATAATCTGCAGCATTTTACCCGCTGGAACAATTTTTTTACAAGTTCGAAATCTATCGATATAGATTATTACACCCCTTACGAAGGTCAGGGCGGTGCTATAAGCTATGTAGATCCCCAAAAAGATACCGATGGTGAAATGTTCATCCGTTACGAAAATCCGGGGAAAAGCTTACGTTACCAGCTTTTTGAAGACAGGAATGAAAATCCTACTGTGGTTGATGTTCAGTTTAAAGCCGTTTCAGCAGAAAAAACAAAAATTACCTGGAATGTACATACCCCAAAACTTTCTGTACTGAGAAGAGTAGAAAACTTCTGGACAGAAGACCGGTTTGCTGAAAATGTCAATAAAAGCATGATCAACCTGAAAAATGTGCTCGGGAATAAAGTAGAAAAAGATAACCAGATGGCTTCTATCAAATACGACAGCTTAATGGTGGAAAACGAAGAAGATAAATTACTTTTAGGAATCAATGTAAGTGCATCCAACAAAAAAGAATCACTCTATAAAAACATTGTTATGAATTACAGTAAAATTTATAACTATGTAACCATGGATTTAGGCAAAAAAGACGATGAATTCGGTTTCCCGGTGATGATTACCGATGCGGATAATTACAAAGACAAAGAAGTGTCCTATTTCCTGGGAATTCCTCTTTCCAAGAAGTTTGGAGTCACAGATAATAATTTTAATTTCCGAACAGTGAATCCGTCTCAAAATTATGTGATGTACTACAAAGGAAGCTATGAAGGCAGAATAAAGGCGGTTCAGCAGCTCATTCAGAAGGCCAAAAAAGATGAGATGCGCTTTGGAGATATCCGTCAGACCTTTATTGAGCGTCCGGCTGAAGGGCAGGAGGTAAACATGAAGCTCTCATTATCAGTGTTTAAGTGATTTTTTTTAAAAGATTTTTTTCTTAATACTTTTTAACGGTTTCAGACTGTCCTAACTCGGTTTTTTTTATTAAATTTGAAGATTAATTCTACAAATAAATTTTAATAATAGATAAACTGTAATAATGGACAGATTTTCATTCCTAAACGCAGCTCATTCTCAGTTAATTGAGGATTTATACCAACAATACTTAAAATTCCCGGATTCTTTAGAGCCATCATGGAAAGCCTTCTTTCAAGGCTTTGATTTTGCTTTGGAGAACTATGGAGATGACGATAACATCCAATACATCCAGGCTCCGGCCAGCGCTGCTCCTGCAGCAGTACAGCAGATTTCTCAGGCAGTAGCCGGAGGAGAAGTTCCTGAGCACATCAAAAAAGAATTCAAAGTAGTAAACCTTATTGAGGCTTACAGAACGAGGGGGCACTTGTTCACCAAAACAAACCCTGTAAGAGAAAGAAGACATTACACGCCTACTTTAGATATCGAGAACTTTGGTCTTAGCAAGGAGGATTTAAATACAAAATTCAACTGTGCTGTTGAAACAGGGATGAAAGAACCTGCAACACTACAGGACCTTATCAAGCACTTAGAAAGTATCTACTGCGATTCTATCGGGGTAGAATATACCTACATCAACAACGTTGAAGAAAAAGATTTCATCAAAAAATGGCTTCAGGTGAACGAAAATCACCCAAGTCTTTCAGCTAACGAGAAAACTGATATTTTATTGAAGTTGAATCAGGCTGTAGCTTTTGAAAATTATCTTCACACCAAATTTGTCGGACAAAAAAGATTCTCTCTTGAGGGAGGTGAAACATTGATCCCTGCGTTGGATCAATTGATTTCAAGATCTTCTCAGCTGGGAGTTGATGAAGTGGTTCTTGGTATGGCTCACAGAGGAAGACTGAATGTGCTCACAAATATTTTCGGGAAATCGTACAAGCAAATCTTCTCAGAATTTGAAGGGAAAGAATTTGAAGAAGATGTATTTTCCGGTGACGTTAAGTATCACTTAGGATCATCCAAAGTAGTTAAAACAGCTTCAGGAGAAGAAGTAGCGATCAACCTTACGCCGAACCCATCTCACCTGGAAACGGTAGCAGCTCTTGTAGAAGGAATCTGCCGTGCCAAGATTGATGATAAATATAAAGGTGACGGTTCTAAAATCTTACCAATCGTTATTCACGGTGACGGTGCATTAGCCGGTCAGGGTATTGCTTATGAAGTTGCCCAAATGATGACTTTGGAAGGATACAAAACTGGCGGTACAGTTCATATCGTTGTCAATAACCAGGTTTCATTTACAACCAACTATGCAGATGCCAGATCTTCAACCTACTGTACAGATATTGCAAAAGTAACTGAGTCTCCTGTAATGCACGTTAATGCTGACGATGCTGAAGCTGTAGTTCATGCAATGCATTTTGCTGCAGATTTCAGAGCGAAGTTTGGGAAAGACGTTTATATTGATCTATTAGGATACAGAAAATATGGCCACAACGAAGGTGATGAACCTAGATTCACGCAACCTAACTTATATAAATTAATTTCAAAACATCCTAACCCAAGAGAAATTTATAAAGATAAATTACTTAAGGACAGCATCACTTCCAATGATGTGATTGCAAAAATGGAATCAGATTTCAAAGCACTTTTAGATAAAGACTTTGATGCTTCCAAAGAGATTGAAAAAAATGTAATGGATCTGTTCATGGCAGACGACTGGACTAACTATCCAATCGGAAAAAGAGGTGCAGTACAGATTCCTGTAGATACAAAATATGACTTAGAAAAGCTTAAAGAACTGGCAATTAAAATGTCATCTCTTCCTGCTGATAAAAAGTTCATCAATAAAATTACAAGACTGTTTGATAACCGTGTTAAAGCTATTGAAGGAAATTCATTAGACTGGGCTCTTGGAGAGTGGTTGGCGTATGCTACACTGCTTGTGGAAGGTCATAATGTAAGAATTTCCGGAGAAGATGTGGAAAGAGGAACATTCTCACACAGACATGCGGTGGTGAAAACTGAAGATACAGAAGAAGAATATATCCCGTTAAGACATGTATCAGAAAGCAGATTTGATGTATTCAACTCTCATCTTTCTGAATATGGTGTTTTAGGTTTCGACTACGGATACGCAATGGCTTCTCCTAATACATTAACGATTTGGGAGGCGCAGTTCGGAGACTTTGTCAACGGAGCGCAGATCATCGTAGATCAGTATCTGGCTGCTGCAGAAGAAAAATGGAAGATCCAGGACGGATTGGTGATGCTATTGCCTCATGGTTCAGAAGGTCAGGGAGCAGAACACTCTTCAGCAAGATTAGAAAGATTCTTAACGCTTTGTGCGAATGAAAATATGGTAGTAGCAAATGTTACTTCACCAGCAAACTATTTCCACTTATTAAGAAGACAGCTTAAATGGACTTTCAGAAAACCTCTGATTGTAATGAGCCCTAAATCTCTGTTGAGACACCCTAAAGTGGTTTCTCCGTTGGAAGATTTTGCAAACGGTTCATTCCAGCCGGTATTGGACGATCCTACAGCAGATCCTAAAAAAGTTGAGAAATTAGTGCTTTGTTCAGGGAAACTGTACTTTGAGTTATTAACGAAGAAAGAAGAACTTAACTGTGAAAATATTGCTTTGGTAAGATTCGAGCAGCTATACCCGCTTCACACAGAGGCTATAGAAGCTATCTTCAGCAAATATGACAGCAGAACACAGCTGATCTGGGCTCAGGAAGAACCTGAAAACATGGGAGCATGGTCTTATATCCTGAGAAACTTCAGAGATACAGGAATCCAGGTGGTAGCTCCGGTACCAAGTGGTGCTCCGGCTCCAGGAAGCCACAAAATGTTTGAGAAGAGCCAGAATGCAGTGATCAACAGAGTTTTCGACAGAGATGATGCTCCTGCAAAAAGACCCGTTACAGTGTAATTAAGAATAATACCCAATTAAAAAAATAAAAAATACTCAATATGTCAGTTTTAGAAATGAAAGTTCCTTCACCGGGAGAATCCATTACAGAAGTTGAAATTGCAACTTGGCTTGTGAAAGATGGTGATTATGTAGAAAAAGATCAGCCCATCGCAGAAGTAGACTCAGATAAAGCAACTCTTGAATTACCTGCTGAACAAAGCGGTGTAATCACATTAAAAGCAGAAGAGGGTGATGTAGTACAGGTTGGCCAGGTAGTTTGTTTAATTGATGTGGATGCTCCTAAACCGGCAGGCGGAAGCACACCTGCTGCTGAAGCTCCTAAACAGGAAGAAGCTCCGAAGGCTGCTGAACCGGCTAAACAAGAAGCTCCAAAACCAGCTGCTCCGGTAGCTGCTCCACAGACTTATGCAACAGGAGCTCCATCTCCTGCAGCTAAAAAGATCCTGGATGAGAAAGGGGTTGAAGCTGGACAGGTTTCAGGAAGCGGAAGAGACGGAAGAATCACTAAAACTGATGCAGAATTGGCTGCAGTTCCTGCTTTGGGAGGAACTCCATCTACTGCAACAGGAGCACGTAACAACGACAACAACTAAACTTTCGGTTCTAAGAAGAAAAATTGCTTCAAGATTGGTTTCTGTAAAGAACGAAACAGCAATGTTAACTACTTTCAACGAAGTTGATATGTCTGAAATCTTCAGATTAAGAAAGTTATATAAAGAAGAATTTGCTCAGAAACACGGCGTAGGATTAGGCTTTATGTCTTTCTTTACCAAAGCGGTTACAAGAGCTCTACAAATGTATCCTGATGTAAATGCATCTATTGACGGAGATTTCAAGATCAATTATGATTTCTGTGATATTTCTATTGCGGTTTCAGGCCCTAAAGGATTGATGGTTCCGGTATTGAGAAATGCTGAGAATATGTCTTTCAGTGGAGTAGAAGCTAATATCAAAGATCTTGCTACCAAAGTAAGAGACGGTAAAATTACGGTTGATGAAATGACTGGCGGTACATTTACCATTACAAACGGTGGTACTTTCGGATCTATGTTATCTACACCGATTATCAACCCACCACAATCTGCAATCTTAGGAATGCACAATATTATCCAGAGACCGGTAGCAGTAGACGGACAGGTGGTCATCAGACCAATGATGTATGTGGCTATGTCTTATGACCACAGAATTATCGATGGAAAAGAATCTGTAGGATTCCTTGTAGCGGTAAAAGAAGGGATCGATAATCCTGTTGAAATTCTACTGGGAGGGGATGAAAGAAAAGGCCTTGGATTATAAATTTTAATAAAATTATAATATAACTTACGATCTCGCCTTAAAAAAGGCGAGATTTTTGTATCTGTTAAAGAAATACTAAGATGATGTTCTCAAAAATGACTTCCAATATCAAAGTTTCAGTAATACCTGAATATGATAGTAAAAACAGTTATCCATCTGAAAACCGTTACGTCTTCAAGTATAATATTACGATTGAAAACGATGGCAGCTTTCCTATTAAAATTCTTAAAAGAAAATGGCTGATCTTCGACGTAGGTTTTGGATACACTGAGATTACAGGTGATGGTGTAATAGGATTAACACCAGAGATTCCTACAAGCGATAATTTCGCTTATTTTTCCAACGTCATGCTTCGATCGGGAGTAGGAAATATGAGTGGGAGATACCTTGTTAAAAACATGGATACCCAGGAAAC
Source organism: Chryseobacterium sp. W4I1 (assembly GCF_030816115.1). Taxonomy (NCBI): domain Bacteria; kingdom Pseudomonadati; phylum Bacteroidota; class Flavobacteriia; order Flavobacteriales; family Weeksellaceae; genus Chryseobacterium; species Chryseobacterium sp. W4I1. Next base: position 1,953,368 of record NZ_JAUSXQ010000001.1, on the reverse strand, counting down.
CTTTGAGATTGAGATCCCGAAGTTCAACCTGCTGTCTGAAGTGTTAAGCAATTGATAAGACCTTTAATAAATAAACGCTTGCTTATTCCTTTTAAATTAATTTAAGAGTTAAGGCAAAAAAAGCTATGACAAGAGAATGTAATTTTATTTCTTTAGTTATAGCTTTTTAATATATTTATTTAAAAATGATTCATGAATTTCGTAATTTTCAGTCATGATCAATTTTTCAAAAGCCAGGAGTGAAATTTTGGCACAGGCTTCAGCATCGTCTCCGGCCCTATGATGATTTAGACTGATCTGGTGATGTTCTGCCAAATGTTTCAATCCGTATTTTGGTAGATAATTCCATGATTTTTTGGCTAATTGAATACTACAAAGATAATTCAGATTGGGAGCAAACATGCCATAATGCTCAAAACATCCTCTTAAAACCCCTGCATCAAAGCTTGCATTGTGGGCAATCATCAGTGATCCGTACATCATTTCTTCAGCTTCATACCAGATCTCATCAAAAGTAGGAGCATCCTTTACATCTTCCGGTTTTATTCCATGGATATCAATATTAAATCTGCTGAAATAAGGAAAGCTCGGCGGTTTAATCAGCCAGGTCTTGGTTTCTACGATTTTAGAATCCTGAACAATGCAGATACCCATTTCGCAGGCCGAATTTTTTTCGTGAGTTGCCGTTTCAAAATCTATTGCGCAGAAATCCATTGTAAATACTGATGAGTTTAAGTTTATGAATGATGAATATTTTTAGTTGTTCGCTTTAAATATACAATTTAAAGCGAATTAGATGTAAGTTATTATTTTTTTGAATATAAAAGATATAATTTACTCTTTATTCGTTGGATAAATATAAATCCTTTCTTTAAAGGTGAGCTATTTTCCACCTAAAAAATGCTTAAAGATCAACCATTTTGATTGGTAGAAGTGAACTTTCTGATCTTTTTGGCGCAATTTCCATGTTCCGGGTAGCTGGGCATAAAATCCGAAATGTGCCCTTACAACAGCCCATAAATGAGGAAAACCATTTTTAAAGGCAAAATAAATTCCCGCAATTCCATCCAGGCAAAGTCTGAAAAAAATCAGCCAGATCAGTCTTGGAAATGGAAGGTTTTTCAGCATCATCGAAAGATTATTCCTGATATTCAGATAGGTCTTCTGAGCACTTTGCTTATTCAGAGTTCCGCCGCCTACATGATAAACTTTAGATTTTCCGGTGTAGAAAATTTTTCTTCCTGAATTGATCAGTCTCCAGCAGAGATCTATTTCTTCCTGATGGGCAAAGAATCTTTCATCAAAGCCATTTTGTTCCCAAAAATCTTTTGAACGGATAAAAAAACAACACCCTGAAGCCCAGAAAATCTCTGTTTCATCATCATATTGCCCTCTATCTTCCTCCAGATCATCAAAGATACGTCCTCGGCAGTATGGATAACCTAAATTATCAATAAACCCGCCGGCAGCTCCGGCAAATTCAAAATATTTTTTATTATTGAAAGAAAGAATCTTAGGCTGTACAGCTGCGATGGAAGGATTATTCTCTAGTAAATCCAATACGGGACTGATCCAGTTCGCGGTAACTTCTACATCAGAGTTGAGAAGACAATAGAATTCATTTTTGATCTCCTTTAAACCTTCATTATATCCGCCCGCAAAACCGTAATTCTGACTGTTTTGAATAATTTTTACCGTAGGAAAATGAATTCCCAGAAATTCTACAGAATCATCGGTAGAACCATTGTCGATCACATAAATATCCGCCTCCTGAGAAAAGCAGACAACATCTGGAAGAAATTTCTCAAGCCAGTTTTTACCGTTCCAGTTTAAGATGGCAACTGCTAATTTTTTAGACATCTGAATTTATATTTTGGCAGCATCAAAAGTTTTGATGGAATCCTGGTATTTCCACTTTCTGTGTGACCAGAGATAATTGTCCGGGTGCTTATGTAAAGTATTTTCCAGAAGCTTGTGGAATTTTCTTACGACTTCATGTTCTGTAAACTTTTCACCATCCGGATAAATTCTGTGATAATTTACCTGGTAATAGCCCCGTTTTACTTTCTTCATTTCGCAGTAAATAAAAGCAAGATCCATTCTGGTTGCCAGCTTATCATAGCCTATAAAAGCCGGAGTTTTTTGATTTAGAAATTCTAATCCGTAATTAACATGAGCTACATGCGGAGTTTGATCTGCTACAAACATATAAGCTGATTCCCCGTCATTTTTAGACCTGAAGATATTCATGATCACTTCATTGGCCTCCAGAGCTTCATTTCCGAATTTGTTTCTTACGATCTTCATTTGGTTTTCCCAGAAGTCGTTGTTGACCTTTCTGTATACCGGATGACAGTGTTTCTGGGGAATAATTTTTGCGAAAGCATTCATCCACTCCCAATTGAAAACATGGCCAGCCAGCATAATAATATTTTTACCTTCTGCTTTAGCATCATGGAAGACTTCCTGGTTGATGTGCTGCATTCTGACCCTTGATTCGGTTTCAGAAATACTGAAAGATTTAATGGTTTCTACAAGATAGTCAGAAAAATTAAGATAAAATTTCTTTCTTATTATTCTAATCTCTTCATCCGATTTTTCAGGAAAAGAGTTTTTTAAATTTTGTGTGATCACTTTCTTTCTATATCCTACCAGAAAATAATTTAGGAAAAAGATAACGTCCGAAAAAATATACAATACTTTGAGCGGAAGCTTAGAAATGAAATATAATATTTTGATTAGGAAATTCATAAAACATGCAAATTTAGTGATAATAAAATTATGGTTCTATTTTTGCTTGCAATAAGTAATATTTTTTTTATTTTTATGTTATGAAAAAATTGTCGATCATAGCCTTTTTGGGATTAAGCGTACTTGCTTTTGCCCAGGAAACCAAAAATCAGCCGGAAGCAAGAAAAAAAGATAATGCTTTGCTGGTAAAAACCGATCATGCAGAACTGGATGCGAAGAAGAAAGCAGGTGAGGAAAAGTCAAAACTTCCTAAACCTTATGATCCGAAAGCCAATGCCGAAGCTGATATCAATAAACTGATTGCTCAGGCTAAAAAAGAAGGAAAGAACATTATGATACAAGCTGGTGGAAACTGGTGTATCTGGTGTCTCCGTTTTAATAATTTTGTACAGAGTACTCCAGAATTGAAGGAAACCGTAAATAAAAACTATTTATATTATCACCTGAATTATTCGCCGGATAATAAGAATGAAAAAGTTTTTGCTAAGTATATAGATATTAATGAAAAGGTGGGTTATCCTTTTTTCATTGTTTTAGATCAAAACGGAAAAATAGTTCATGTCTTAAAAGACAGTTCAGTTCTTGAAGAAGGAAAAGGATACAGTAAGGAAAAAGTACAAGAGTTCTTTAATCAATGGGCTCCTAAGTCATAAAAGTAAAACCGGGAAAAATTCCCGGTTTTTTATTTACAACAGTTTCCTGATCCAGCTTAATTTTTTTTCAGAATACGGAGGATATTTGATATTAGGTTCACCCCAGGTCGCTTTTTCCAGAATAGATTTTTGATGGGAAAAAGCCTCAAAGCCATATTTTCCATGGTAATTTCCCATACCGGAAGCTCCAACTCCTCCAAATGGAAGCCTGTCGTTGCCCAAATGCATAATGACGTCATTGATACATCCGCCACCGAAAGAAAGTTTTGCGGTGAAAGCTTCTTTTTCCTCAGAATTCCTTGTGAAAAGATAAGCAGCAAGTGGTTTTTCCTGCTCCAAAATACTGTTTAAAACCAGATTGAAATTTGTAAAACCAATGACCGGAAGTATGGGACCGAAAATTTCTTCCTGCATGATATCATCTTCCCAGCTTATATTATTCAGAAGAGTAGGCTCTATATATAATTTATTTTCATCCGAATTTCCACCAAAATAGATTTTCTCCTTATCGATAAGTTTCAGGAGTCTGTCGAAATTTCTACGGTTGATAATTCTTGTATAGTGTTCAGCATCCGGGCTGTATTGAAATTCTGTTATATATTTTCTCACCATTTCCAAAAACTGCTCATGTATTGATTCTTCAACAAGCAGATAATCTGGAGCTACGCAGGTTTGTCCGGCATTTAAAAATTTGCCCCATACGATTCTCTTGGCAGCTATTTCAAGATCTGCATCTTTGGTGACAATAGCAGGAGATTTTCCACCCAATTCAAGAACAACGGGCGTTAAATGTTCTGCAGCAGCTTTATAAATGAACTTTCCAACTTTTGTGCTACCGGTGAAAAATATTTTGTCAAATTTTAGTTTTAAAAGTTCCGTAGTCTCATCAATACCACCTTCATAAACATACAGGTATTCGGGAGGAAAGTTCTCATTGATAAGTTTTGACATCACTTTCATGGTATTTTCTGCAATTTCGCTTGGCTTTAAAATACAGCAGTTTCCGGCTGCTAATGCAGCAATCATGGGAGAAAGTGATAGTTGATAAGGATAATTCCATGCACCGATAACCAAAACACAGCCTAAAGGTTCCGGATGGATACTGCTTTTCCCAATCTGGGTGGATAGATTGGTTCTTACACTTTTAGATTTTGAAAGTGAGTTTATATTTTTAAGATAATAATCAATATCATTCAGAACAAAAGAAAGTTCTGTGGTAAAAGTATCAAATTTAGACTTGCCAAAATCCTGGTGAATAGCTTCACACATGAGATCTTCATTTTTTATAATAAGATCCCGCAGTTTTTCAAGATACATTTTTCTGAACTTGATATTCTTTGTCTGATGGGTTTTGAAAAATGCTTTCTGACTGGAGACAACTTCCTGAATTTCCATAAAATCAAATTTCATGAAGTACAGCAAATTTTCGGCCTAAAATCACATAATATTTCTCACCGCAATTTTTACGGGATGATACAGCAGTAAAGCAAACGCTGTAATTAATGCCAGCCAGAATAATCCGGTGAAAATTTCCATATTGGAAAGGAGAATGGACTGCGCTGTTATTTTAGCTTTAAAAGCACCTGCCGTAATGAATAAGGATTCATTGACGGGAAGTTTAGATAAATTACTGCCAAAAATCTGATTCCACTGGCTGTAGAAAATGGGATTTGTATCCGTTAAATTAAAGCTTAAAGTATCAGAATGTTTTAATGTTAAAAACAACATCAGATTCTGCATCAAAGCATACCCAATGGCTGTGGTCCAGAATCGGGTGGTAGTTCCTAAGGCTGTAGCATTGGCAACATATTGCTCCGGCATTCCCGAGATTAAAAAGAAAACCAAAGGGGTAAACAGCAATCCCTGGGCAATTCCCTGAAGAAAAAGAGGTGGGCAGATCGTAGAAAGGGTAGTATCAGGATAAAAAGTATAAGTAAACCATGCACAATCTACCGCCAGCAACAGAAACCCTGTAAAGAATACCATTCTTGAGGAAACACCTTTCATCAGACATATTCCGGAAAGCACCACACCCAGCAAAGTCCCGGCTACATTCCAGTATTGAATATTCACAATATAATCCCAGGGCCATTTCCAGACAATTGCCATAATACTGTACACATTATTCAATCCCGAGCGGATGAGATAAAAAATAAAGAACAGGATCATTCCGGCAACAACATTTTTTGAGCTGAATACTTCAAAATGAAAGATCGGTCTTTTGGAGTTTCTCTGTTTAAGCATAAATAATCCTCCTGAGAGAAGGAAAATAAAAAGGCACAGAATAATGGTGTCAGACTCAAACCACATCAGTCTTTTCCCATAAATAATGGCATAACCTCCAGACTGAAGACTTGCCCACAACAGGAACCAGCTTGTAATGTCTAACTGGTAAAGAGGCATCTTAGGAAAAAATCTGTTGGTATTGAACAGAGCAATCCCGATGATAAGGACAAAAATGTGAAAGTACACCATCATTAAAATCATGTGCTGGAAATCATAGTTTTCAATGCTGGATTTCAGTAATGATGTGGTGACAGTTCCACCGGTCAACATGATCGTATACATGAAAAGATAAGCGATTACTTTTGCATGCTTTGTTTTTAACTCAGCAATGATCAGTGGAAGGAAGATCGCACCTTCCATAAGCCCGAAAATACCTTCCAGAAAGCGTATAACCAGAATAACCTGATAATTATTGGTTACCGATAAAGCATAAAGAATGATCACAGAAATGGAGGACATCAGAAGAATGTAATATTTCACGCTGAAATAAGCCATAAAACGCTGTATAACCAACAAGGTGACCACAAAGGTTCCGTACATCAAAATCATTAAATACTGAATGTCATCCGAATCTACATCCATAAAAGAAGAGGTGAAGGCACTGTTGGAGTGCAAAATGGATAACAACATCAGGTGTGGAAATAAGGCCAGCACCAGAAGTGGCAGTTTCAGCCACTGGGGAACCCATTTATGATAAACTGTATTATGCTGCATAAGGATCTGTAAGTGTAATCATTTGTATAGAAGATGTATGTATATGTTTTTTGAGAAATAAAATGCGAAAAGACAAAAGCACAGGTTGTAAAAAGAGTAAAAGGTAAAATGACAAATACTAAAGTATAAACGATAGTTTGTCTCTGCAGTTATGTCTTTCCGCTAAATAATCTAATCTGGCAATTTTTATGATGTATGATTTGAAAATGCGCTGGTGTGATTATTAAAGTAACTTCTTCATTCATATCTCTCGATTCTAATAGGTTCACACCCTCACACTTTCTAACTCAAAACATTCACACTATATCTTTTTTGCGCTTACCAGAACATTCATTCCGGAAAGCAGTTTTTCGTTATGTTGATTGTTGTCCAGAATAATTTTTACTGGGAATCTCTGTTCGATTTTGACAAAATTTCCTGTTGCATTATCCGGTTTTACCAATGAAAACTGAGAACCTGAAGCAGGCGAAACCGAAACTACTTTTCCTTTAAATTTAATGTCAGGATAAGCATCTGCCGTGATCGTAACTTCCTGTTTTGAGTCTATCTGTCCGAGTTGAGTTTCTTTATAATTGGCAATGATCCATTTTTCTTTGCTCACAATCTGTACAAGCGCCTGACCTTCTTTGATCAGCTGTCCTTCCTGGATGGTCTTTTTCCCGACCCAGCCGTCATAGGGGGCAGTAATTACAGTATAGGAAAGAAAAAGTTGAGCATTATTCAGGCCTGCAGAACTCTGCTGGATCTGGCTTTTGACCGGTGCAATTTTAGTTTGCTGTTCGCTGGCACCTGCTCTTACTGCATTTTTCTGCTGTTCCAAAGCTAAAAGGTTGGCTTTTGCCTGTTCATAAGAAGCCTGTACGTTTTCAAACTGCTGTTCCGTTGCTGCATCTTCAGAAACCAGGTTTTTATATCTTTTAAAATCCTGTTCCGTTCTCCATATATCAATTTTTGCGGAAGCAATTTTGGCATCGATGATTTTTGTATCGCTTTCCTTTGTATTGACGCTGCTTTGTATAGTGGTAATATTTTCAGCATTTGCATGAAGTCCTGCCTCAGCCATTTTCACCTGATTGACGAATTCCCTGTTGTCTATTACGATCAGTGTGTCCCCTTCATGAACAAACTGATTTTCCTCAAACCTTATAGTTTTGATAAATCCGGAAACTTTACTGGAAACAGGGGTGATATACTGCTCGATCTGCGCATCATTTGTAGTAACATTTTTTCTTGAGAATAGATAGAAACTTACCATTCCCGTGATGCCGCTGATGATCAGGATCCAGGCCAGCAGCGTGATCGTTTTGTTGATTCTTTTTTCCTTTTGTGTCAGTTGTTTCTTTGCCATAGTTTTTATAAGTTTCCAATCGTGTACTGGAGTTGGTAATATTTTAGTTGTCGGTTTATTTTTACAGAGATAAGATTGGATTCTGCCTCCAGATAAGCATTATCTGCATCGATGAGTTCCGTGATAAGGCTTAGTTTATTGGCGTATTTTGTTTTTACAATACGGTAGTTTTCTTTGGCCTGGCCAATTGCTTCTTCGGCGATTTTTACTTTCTGATCGGTTTCTTCAAACTTTTTGTAGGCTTCGTACACGCTGTGTCTTACTTTCTCTTCGTTTTCCTCAATCTGAAGTTTTGCCAGGTCAATATTTTCCCTGGCTTCCTGCATTTTGTACTTGTTTTTATACAGGTTTTCGATAGGATAGGTAAGATTTATACCCAGCATTCCCAAACGGTAGGCATAAGGCTCGGGAGGGAAAAACATCATATTCGGGTACTTGATGAAATATTCTCCGCCAGCTGTAATTTTCGGTAAATAATTTGCTTTCGTGATTTTCTGATCTAATACTTTTAATGAAAGATTTTTATGCGTCATATCAACAGATTCATTTTTATTTAAAGCAGTTTCCGTTAATTCATCGATATAAGGAACTGATGCCTTGTCTGAGATCAGATCTTCTGTATCCACATGCATTTCCTGGTTTTCAGGAAGAGAAAGAATAGTTTTCAGCTGATGTTCCGCAATCTGGATGTCATTATCCAGTTCCGTCCAGCTCATTTTATGATTGGAAAGCTGTAAAGACGTTCTTAGAACTTCATTTACAGTGACAACGCCATTCGCTTTTAAAGATTTTACCTGTTTGATATTAACAGAGTCTTCCTTCATTTTATCATCAATAAGGCTCTGCTGCTCTTTTAAATGATGGATCTGCAGAAAGGCTGTAATGATCTCCATTTTCAGTTGTCTTTCATCCAGATGGGTTCTCAATGTGGAGATTTCAGTGTCAATGGCTGCTTTTTTCTCTGTATTTTTAATTTTCCCACCCATATACACCGGAATGGACGCCGACAGTGTAAAATCGTACATTCCATTGATAACATCATACTTTGTGGCTTTATTGAAAAAGCCGTTCTGATGCTGGAAAAGATTGGTTATCTGGTTGTAACTTGTGTGGAACTCAACATCCGGAAGTTTTTCCATTGCAAGATCCTTCTCTTTAGTGACCGCCATTTCCTGTTTTAAATGACTGATCTGAATGTTTTTGTTGTTTTTTAAACCGGTCTCTATTGCCTGTTGAAGGCCAAGATGCTGATAATCGATCATCTGTGAGTGTAAAAAACTGCCGCTAAGCAGTAAGCACAACGCCATGCACTGATATGCGCAAGCGTTAAATATCATATTCATAATTTAATTAAAGAATTTTTGCTAGATTGATTTTAATGTTGCAAAGTTACGGCGCACACAGTCGGAGCTGATTTGTGAAAACAGAAAAAGATTTGCTCATTTACGCCAATTCAGAATTTTCTTCATACCTTTATTTGATGAATGACAGTCATTTTAAAGCAGTAGAAGATGATGATGCTGAATTTTATGTGTACAATGTGCTCACAGGAGATGTCACAACAGATGTTCACCATCACAGTTCTGCCCAGTTAGTCTACGCAGAGGGAGGAATTGTTCATGTTTTTACAGACCTCAAGCATTGGTATCTTCCCGCAAGATGTTTTATGTGGATTCCGGCTGGAACACCGCATTATCTGTTTTCGACCAGTCCCAAGGTAGATCTTTATAATTTTTATTTCAAAAAAGAAGAAAATGAAAATGGCTTTTTTGATGAAATTAATATCTATTCTGTCAGTCATCTTCTCAGGGAAATGATTTTATACACTAAAGACTGGGATGGGAAAATCACAAAAAATGACGGTTCTAAATATTATTTTCTTAAAGCTTTAAAAGGAATTCTCCCGGAAAAAAGAGATAAAAAGCTGGCATTCCCGGTACAGCACCCATTTCCAAAAGATGAAACTCTTCTGAGGATCGCAAAGTATATCCATGACAATCTGGAAAAGCCATTGACAATTGAATCTACAGCGAAAGAATTCGGAATGAGCACGAGAACCCTTTCCCGGAAATTTAAAGAGATTTTAGGCATGAACTACGTTCGTTTTTTGCGTGCATTAAGGATCACACGTTCATTAGAATTAATGCTGGAAGGGAAATACAACATGTACGAAATAGCCATGATGGTAGGCTACAATAGCCTGTCTTCCTTCAGTAATATCTTTAAAAAAGTAATCGGAGTGCCGCCTAGTGAGTATCAGCAGAAATTGAGAGGGGGAGAGTAGATTGTATTGGTGACTTCGGAGCCTCAGTCACCCATTTTTTTGACTACTATCTTAGCCCCGATAGAAACGGTTACCCGCAGTAAACGTTGGCTAAGCGGCTGCGCGAGGAGTATGAGTGGATAGCGGGATTAAGCTTTTCATAAACAAAAAAACCACTTCAAAAGAAGTGGTTTATATATTTGAGAAAATCTCTTTAGAATCTTAAGCTTCTTCAGAAGGAGTTTCTTCTACTACTTTAGCTTTAGGAGCAGCTGGCTTAGGAGCTTCTACCGGAGCGTCAGATACGATGTCGAATTCGAAGTTGTACTCAACATTTCTGTGTAATCTGATGTTTGCAGTTACTTTACCAGTTCTCTTAATAGTGTTTCCTGGAATTTTGATGTATTTCTTCTCAACAGAAACTCCAGCTTTAGCAAGAGCAGCAGAAAGATCTGCATTGTTGATAGATCCGAATAACTTGTCACCAGAACCTACTTTTGCAGGAATAGTGATAGAAGTTTTCTTTAATTGATCTACTACACCGTTAGCAGCAGCGATTAATTTAGCTTCTTCTTCTTTTCTAGCTTCTAAAGTAGCTTCTAGAGCTGCTTTGTTTTTAGGAGTCGCTAAAAGTGCAATTCCTTGAGGAAGTAAGAAGTTTCTAGCATAACCTGGCTTTACGCTTACTGTATCGAATTCAAGACCTAAGTTTTCTACGTCTTTTTTTAGAATAATGTCCATTGTTGTTGTCCGTTTTTAGTTTTAGAGTGAAGAATCAAGATGATATGTCTTTATCTTTTATCTAAAAATCGTTAGAATTAAATTATTTATTCAGCAACAAAAGAAGAGGTTGCCCTCTTCTTTTATTTATTTTTTTGTCTTATTTCAATAAGTCAGCTACGTAAGGTAGTAAAGAAAGGTGTCTTGCTCTTTTGATAGCAGCAGAAACTTTTCTTTGATATTTTAAAGAAGTTCCAGTGTATCTTCTTGGTAAGATTTTACCTTGCTCGTTTACGAACTGTAATAAGAAGTCAGCGTCTTTGTAATCAACGTGCTTAATTCCGTATTTTTTGAATCTACAATATTTCTTTTCAGATTTTGTATTGATGTCAAGTGGAGTAAGGAATTTTACTTCTGATTCTCCTCCAGCTGAGGCTTGTTTAGCCATTTCGTCTATTGCCATGTCTTGTCTTTTTTAAAAAATAGGGTTAATAATTAAGCTCTAGCCGCTTTGATTTTAGTTCTTCTAGTTACAGCGTACTCAACAGCATGCTTGTCAAGTTTTGTAGTCAGGTAACGGATTACTCTTTCGTCACGTTTGAATGCTAATTCTAAATCAGCAACTACAGTACCTTCCCCTTTAAACTCGATTAAAGTGTAGAATCCGTTCTTTTTTAATTGAATCGGATAAGCTAGTTTTTTTAATCCCCAGTTCTCTTTGGCAACGATTTCACAGTTCTTTTCTTTTAAAAGATCTTCAAATTTTTTCACTGCTTCCTCTACCTGAGCGTCAGATAGAACGGGAGTTAAAATGAAAACAGTTTCGTAATTGTTCATAATGTTAAATGAATTTGTTAATTATTTCGAGGTGCAAAATTAGAGAATATATTTATAATATGCAATAGTTACGGGGAAATAGTTGCCAGTTGTCGGTTGCTGATTGATAGTCTTTTAATTCAAAGCGGGTCTTTAAAACTCAAAAAGGAGCATTTTCAAATCACTGCTACTTTGTTTTGTAATTCAAACGGGTAACCAGAAACTAGCAATAGTTAATCCTTATCTCTGATTTCAGTCAGGAAATTTACTTTAATCACATCATATAAAGAATGTCTGCTCACCAGAATAGAAGCAATGGAAGAAACCATTCCTGCCAGCATCAGATGAAATATCAATGAATGTCTGTCCGTCATTTCCAGTACAATAATAGCAGATGTAAAGGGAGCTCTGGTAATTCCGGTAAGAAAAGCGACCATTCCTGCAAGAACAACTACATTGGTTTCATTAGGCGTTAAATGAATCGCTCCGGAAATGACAGATCCTATGCTCGCACCGGCTGAAAGGGCAGGAGCAAAAATCCCACCCGCACCTCCTGAAGTGAAAGAAAGGGCAGGGCCAAGCATCCTTAACACCGGAACATACCAATCTTCATGCTTATCCCTGGTAAAAAGAACCCTTTCCATAATTTCTTTTCCGGATCCAAGGATTTCCCTGTTGATGAAATAAGCAATAGAAGCAATCAATAGGGCACATAATATCAGGAAAATAACATTCGCCTTATCAGTTTTAAGTTTTCTTTTCTTCCAGTCATTCATCTTGAGCATGGTTACGGAAAGCTGACTGGCAAGGATTCCGGCAATTCCGGCAACAAGAATAATAGGAAACATCACCATTAAAGAAACATCATTCGTTTTTGGATATCCTAAGTATAAATATGATCCTGCTAAAGTTTGAGCCGTTAAACCCGCAATGATTACTGCGGTAAATAAAGCCGTCTTGAAATAATTAATGTGGGTTTTAGAAAGCTCCTCTACAGCAAACACGATTCCACCCAAAGGGGTATTAAATGCTGCTGCAAGGCCAGCTGCTGCACCCGTCATAATCATGTTTTTCTTTGATATTTTCGGCCACCAGTGAGGAAGGTACTCATTTACTTTTCTGAATACAGAACCGGCAATCTGGATGGTGGGTCCTTCACGTCCGACAGCTCCGCCTCCAATAACCAAAATAACGGATGACAAGATCTTAAAAATGATAATTTTTAAACTGAGAAGACTTCTGATCTTAGTATGTTCCTTTGGATTGGCCAGTTCTACAGCTGCCATTACCTGTGGTATACCGCTGCCTTTGGCATACGGGGCAAATTCTTTTACCAGCCACCACGAAAAGACAAAACCTATTGGGGCAATGATAAAGATCATCCAGGCATGCCAATTCATAATAAAATTCAGCAGATGCTCTCCCCAGGCAAATACTTTGGCATACATGACCGCAAAGAAACCTGTGATCACAGATCCTATCCAGAAAGGAATCGCCTGCAGCAGATTGTTTTTCAGCTGCTCATTGCGGATGTTATCAAAAGACTTTTTAAGGCCTTTTTGGAGAAGAAAGAAAATTTTCAGCATTTGTGGACTTTGAAATTTATCTGAAAAATATAAAAATTAGATGGTATTTAAAAATTATGTTCAAGAAAGATACAAAGTTGAGATACGGAAAAGAAAAAAGCTTCCCACAGGAAGCTTTCTATATTGTATTGATAAAATATCAGGCAAATCCAAAAAGGAAAATACCGCTGATAAAGTAAGTTAATAATAGAATAAGGATAAAAATAAGGTTAATATTCCTTAAGGCAAACTTCTTCTTGCTCTGCAGAACCACTGCTTCAATGATAATGAAAAGTAGCCAGATCGCATGAAATATCGCCATAAATATAAGGAATGCCACTTCTTCCCAGCTGCCCTTTCCTGTATTTATTGCAATAACAAAACAGATTGTGCCAAGTATAAAAACAGCAAGACGATTCGTGATGTGTTTTTTTACATTTTGATCACCTGGATCAGGTTTACTGATCTTTTTTTTGCCGTCGTCCTGTTTGATCTCGAACAGCTCTCTCAGTTCGGAATTCATTCTTTCTGCTTATTGTATAAGGTCACAAAGAATGGTACTAAACCAATAAAAGCAATCAGGTTCAAAACACCAAATAATCTAAATAAGTTCATCGAATAGAAATCGAAAAAACTCATAATAATCTGAATAAGATCTATTAGGATAATAGCTCCAAGAGAAATTATAGCAAGTAATGTTGCGTTTTTCATCCTTATTTAGATTATTGGTTAATGTTGTTATATTTCTGTATTCAGATCCCAGTTCTGAAGATAATCGTGAACATGTTTCAGCATCATTCCGCCTAAAGATCCATCTACCACTCTGTGGTCATAAGAGTGAGACATAAACATCAGCTGACGGATAGCAATTACATCACCATCTTTAGTTTCAAGAACTGCAGGTTTTTTAACGATCGCTCCGATTGCTATAATTGCCACCTGAGGTTGAGGAATAATTGGCGTACCCATAAGGTTTCCGAAGCTTCCTACATTAGAGATCGTATACGTTGCTCCCTGAGTATCTTCCGGTCTTAGTTTTTTATTTCTTGCTCTGTAAGCCAAATCGTTAATAGCTTTTGCAAGACCTGAAAGTGACAATTGGTCAGCATTTTTAATAACTGGAACGATTAGGTTTCCATCTGGTAAAGCAGTTGCCATACCGATATTGATGTTTTTCTTTTTAATAATGTTGTCCCCATTTAAAGAAACATTGATCATTGGGAAATCCTGAATAGCTTTCACAATAGCTTTCACGAAAATCGGCATGAAAGTAAGTTTTTCGCCCTCACGTTTTTCGAAGATATCTTTATGCTTGTTTCTCCATTTTACAACGTTGGTAACGTCTGTTTCAATGAAAGAGGTCACGTGTGGAGCAATTTGTTTTGCTTTCACCATGTTTTCAGCAATGATCTTCCTCATTCTGTCCATCGGGATGATCTCGTCACCTGCTGCCACAGAAACGGTAGAAGCTGGTGCTGAAACCGGAGTTTTTGCGGCTACAGGAGCTGCTGCTTGTGTAGAAACCGCTTGTTGAGCCGGTTGGTTTCCTCTACTGGAAACGTAGGCTAATATATCTTCTTTTGTAATTCTTCCTTCTAAACCGCTTCCTTTAATAGATTTCAGTTCAGTTTCAGAAATGTTTTCCTGCTGAGCAATAGATTTTACAAGAGGTGATAGGTAAAGGTCTCCTGAAAATTCTACATGTGAAGTAGCCGTAGGGTTTAGAGGCTCTTCGATGGCTTTTAATGTATCGGCATCCGGAGATGAAGCAGGAGTTTCAGTTTTCACTTCTTCAGAAGCTGTATTTCCGCCTTCTCCTTCAATTTCTAAAATAGCAATGGCTTCACCCACTTTAGCAACTTCGTCCTTCTGTTTCAGGATCTTTACAATTTTCCCCGAAACTGGTGTCGGAACGTCTGAATCTACCTTATCTGTTGCAATTTCTACTACGGAATCATCCTCTTTTACATTATCACCTTCATTAAATAACCAAGTGATAATTGTCGCTTCCATAACACCTTCTCCCATGGAAGGAAGCAATAATTTGTATTCTGCCATTTTTAATTTTTAGATTTTGACAAATATATAAAAAAAATCGGTTTTTTTATGAAATATATAATCTTAGACGAATTCAACGTAAATATTCTCGCCTACATTGAGCCCAAACAGGCTTTTAGCCCCGTTTTTCTTGCTTCCTTTATAAATGGTAAGCTCCAATAGCTGACTGTCATTGAAGATCGCTGCAGACTGTCCGTGGAATTCTGTTTCCCTGTCCCAGTCAGAAACTACTTCCGTATGACTTGAAAATACTCTTGAAAGTGTTAAATTTCTGAATTTTATAGTAAAACCTTCATTGCCTTTACCACTGCTTTCAAAAAAGTCTTTACTGATATTTGAGATTATATTTCCGAAATTATCAATATAGGTTACTTCGCCAATGATCATCTTTTCAGATTCATTGAAAACCGGTTTTGGAAACAAAAGCTGTTTTACATGATCTATTTTCCTTCCTATAACTTCCGGAAGCCCACCGTTGGCCAGATGCACAGCTGCAGGAACAAAAACATCGGTTGACGTAAAGTTGACTACATCATCAAAACGGCTGTTTAAAGTGATCTCGTAAATAGCTTCAGGTTTTATATCAAAAAACAGAAGGCTTAAAAGGCCGTTATCGGCTGCCAGAAAATAATAGCCGTCTGCTTTGTAAAGTATATTTTTTCTGGATCTATGGTAAAAACTGTCTACAGACAGGATGTGAATAGTACCTTTAGGGAAATATTTATATGCATTCCGAACAATATAAGAGGTCTGTATAAGATTGAATGCCGGGATATCATGGGTTATATCAACAATATTTACCTCCGGATTTAGAGACAGAATCTTGCCTTTCACAGCGGCTACTCTGTAATCTAAATTTCCGAAATCCGAAGTAAGGGTAATAATTGACATGAATTGATGGTAGAATAAATAGTGTTTACTGCAAAGTTATTTAAAATAAAAAGAAAGCCCGAAAGATTGTAGAAAAGAATTGATCTAAATTTGAAAAAAAGCTTTAATTTTAAAATCTAATAAAAATAAAGTACTGCATGTTCGAATTAACATATGATTTGGAAGATGTCGATGTAAAGACCTTCTATGGCGTTAATAATCAATATTTCAATCTATTAAAATCAAGCTTTCCTACGCTTAAGATCACCGGAAGAGATCATTTTATCTTTGCGATGGGTAATCAGGAGGCTTTGGATATATTTAAACTAAAACTGGATGATATTGTAAAATTCATCTCTGAAAACAATTCTATTGCTCTGAAAGATGTTGAAAATGTCCTTAATATCAAGGATGAGAATGAAAAACATCTGATTTTCGATCAGGATATTATTGTAAAAGGAGTCAATGGCAAGATCATCAAAGCCAAAACAACCAACCTTAAAAGACTGGTTAAAGAAACGGAGAAAAAAGATATGGTTTTTGCCATCGGACCTGCGGGAACTGGGAAAACATATACGAGTGTGGCTTTGGCTGCCAGAGCTTTGAGAGATAAAGAGGTTAAGAGAATTGTACTGACAAGACCAGCCGTGGAAGCAGGGGAGAGTTTAGGATTTCTTCCCGGAGACCTGAAGGAAAAGCTGGATCCTTATTTACAGCCTCTTTACGATGCCTTAAGAGATATGATCCCTCATGAAAAACTCGAAGGTTTTATGGAGAAAAAGGTTATTGAAGTGGCTCCGCTTGCCTTTATGAGAGGACGTACACTGGATGATGCCTTTGTAATTCTTGATGAAGCTCAAAATACAACACATGCTCAGATGAAAATGTTTCTCACCAGAATGGGAATGAATGCAAAGTTCATTATTACAGGTGACCCGACTCAGATCGATTTACCGCCAAAACAACAGTCGGGTTTGAAAGAAGCCATGAGAATTTTAAAAGATGTTAAAGAAATCGGATTTGTACACCTTACAGAAGAAGATGTTGTAAGACATCCTGTTGTAAAGAAGATTATTTTAGCGTATAACGAGGAAGATAAGAGACTGAAAGATTAAACTTTTATTCCTGATTATAAATAAGTAGCAGAGAACTTCTTTCTTGTGAGAATTAATTTCATGAAAATTTGGTATTTTGAAAAAAAGGCTTAGTTTTGTGGCCGAACTAAAAGAAAATCATGAAAAAAATTCTACTTATTGCAGCAGCGGCTGTTGTAAGCGCAAATCTCAGCGCTCAAGAAACAAGATTCGGGGTTAAAGCCGGTTACTCACTTTCTACTTTGAAATTTAAAGACGGAGGGAATTCTGAAAGTACAGATCCTTCACACACTTTTTATGCAGGTGCTTTAGTAGAGCATAAGCTAAGTGATAAATTTGCTCTTCAGGGGGAAGTTTTATACTCACCACTAGGAGGTAAGATTAATGAAAGAGTAGAAGATGAGGACGATGCAGGTACATTCTTTAATATTAAGAATAAAACGACTTTCGGAACTATTTTAATTCCGGTTTCTGCTAAATACTTTATTACTGAAGCCTTATCAGTTTCTGCAGGGGCAAGTTTCGGACTTATTATTTCTGCAAAAACGAAGACGGTAGCAGATCTTGGATTAGGAATGATTCCTGGATTTGAAATTTCTGCGGATGATGAAAGAGATATCAAAGATCAGACAAATACATTAAATATAGCTCCTTTCCTTGGTGCAGAATATGCATTGGAAAACGGCTTGTTCTTTGATGCAAGATACAATATGGGAGTTTCTAATTTAGCTAAGGATTCCGGAGACGGAAAACTGACTAACAGCTTCCTTCAGGTAGGTGTTGGTTTTAAATTCGGAGGAAACTAATTCTTTAAGAACTTATAAAAATACAGCGGGGCAATTTTGTCCCGTTTTTTTGTTATTGTAAATGTGCATTGTTAATTTTATGTTAATAATAAAATAATTAGTAATTTTGTGGTATCAATCAAACTATTTAAAATAATGAAAAAACTATTTTTACTAGGTGCTTTTGCGCTATTAGGTGGTGCGGCACAAGCGCAGGAAGGGTTTAAATTAGGTGGACATATTGGTATTCCTGTTGGTGATGCTGGTGATGCTTCTTCGTTTACATTAGGAGTGGATGCTGCCTACATGTGGAATATTACAAAAGGATTGGATCTTGGGGTTACCACTGGATATTCTCATTTCTTCGGAAAAGATAATTTTGATGATTTCGGATTTATTCCTGTAGCAGTTTCCGGAAAATACAGATTTTCTGGAGCGCCTATTTTTGTAGGTTTAGACCTTGGATACGGAATTTCCACAAAAGATGGAGTAGACGGTGGTTTCTACGCTCAGCCTAAATTTGGATACCAAATGTCTAAAGGTGAACTTTATTTAGGATATCAGACGATCAGTAACAAGCGTGATTTTGGACCTTACAGAGTAAGCTGGAATGTTGGAGCAGTAAATATTGGCTACAATTTCTTCCTGAAATAAAAAGATCATAAAATAATACACTGGACTCCGGCTTTTTGGCCGGAGTTTTTGTATATATTATCTTAAATAAATATCTGATCCGATAGGATATTTTAGATAGATCAGTATGTTTAATAAAGGAGAGGAGAATAATTATCTCAATTTATAAATAAATGTTTAATTTTAAGACTAATTCCTTAAATATTAACGTTTTAAGATGTAAAGATTAATAATAATGACTATATAATTAGAAATTTGTAAAAAACGTTAAATTTAAAAAGTTAAGTATATTTCGCTCCTGTTGATAAATTGTAGTTTTTTGATTCTAAATATTGTGAAATAATCAAAATGTCGTTATTGCTGCATTTTATTTCCGAAAAAACTCAATGTTCATCAATGATATTAATCACATTAACAAATTTTAATATTCGCAGAACCCACTGTAAATTTGCCCTCAGAAAGTATTAAAATTATTATAAAATGAAAAAATTAGTATTAGCTGGTGCTGTAGCACTTTTCGGTTTATCTAATGCTCAGATTGCAAAAGGAACAACTTATATTTCAGGACAAGTAGGTTATTCTCAAAAAGAGAACAATAATGACGATTCTAAAGTTGAAAGCTTTAAAGTTCTTCCAACTGTAGGATATTTTGTAGGAACTAACTTAGCTGTTGGTTTAGGTGTTGGTTATAAAAGTGACAAAACTACAGAAACTACAAATAATTCTCTGATTGTTTCTGAAGTTAAAAATACTGAATCTGCATTTGTTGTAGCTCCATTCGTAAGAAAATACTGGACTATTGCTGACAAATTATATATCTTCGGTCAATTAGAAGTTCCAATGGAGTTTGGTCAAGTTAAAGAAGAAGGTACTTCAACTACAACTATCGGTGGTACAACTACTACTGCTTCTACATCTACAAAAGCTAACTATACTTCAATCGGAGTTAACGTTAAGCCAGGTTTGGATTATTTCTTGAACAAAAACTGGAGCATTGAAGCTACTATTGGTGAATTTGGATACAACACTTCTAAATTTGATACTGATGGTGCTAAAAGTGTAAACAACTACAAGTTCGGTTTGAACTTATCAGCTGTAAATTTCGGAGTTAAATATGTATTTGCTAAGTAATTAACAAACACATTTGTAAACATAGAAGCCCTAATTATTTTAGGGCTTTTTTATCTTTAAAAACAATTTTAAAAAAATAATCATGAAAAAAATCTTATTAGCATCAGCTCTTGCTTTTTGCGCAGGAATCAATGCACAGACAAAATTCGGTGTAAAAGCAGGATATGCATTATCAAAACTAAATTCAAATGACGATCTTGATGCATTTGAGGGGGTAAGCGGAGGTTTGAAATCTAAATCAGGTTTCTATGTAGGCGCTTTGGTAGAACATCAATTCAATAATAAATTTGCCGTACAGGGAGAAGTTCAGTACGCAAATCTGGGTGGAAAAGCTGAAGTTTCAACAATGGGAGTTACCGTTACAGAAAAATTCAATTTCAACAGAATTGTAGTTCCTGTAACTGCAAGATATTATGCTACTCCTGAACTTGGGGTATACGCAGGACCTTTTGTGAGTTTTAGAACAAACACGAAAGTAAATATTGACGTATCAGGAGGAATGGCAAATTCACAGGCTGTAAATGAAGGCGAGCAATTCCTGGAAAAGACATTTGATGATAACCTTAAGTCTGCTGAATTCGGTTTGGTTTTAGGGGCAGATTATAACGTATACAAAGGATTATTTGTAGATGCCCGTTACAGTTTCGGACTAACGAATATGATTAAAGATCCTGTGAACGACGAAAAACTGAAGATGAATTTCTTCCAGATCGGATTAGGATACAAATTCAAATAAAACAAAAACTCTCAGAAATTCTGAGAGTTTTCTTTATTTTAAGTAATATTATTTGCCCATCATTCCGCCCATTCCCGGCATGTTTGGCATTTTGCTCATCATCTGCATCATCTGTTTTCCCTGTGGTCCCTGCATCATCTTCATCATTTTTCCCATCTGATCAAACTGTTTCATCAGCTGATTCACATCTTCAATCTTTCTTCCTGCTCCTTTTGCAATTCTCTGTTTTCTCTGAGAATTAATGATAGAAGGTCTTCTTCTCTCGTCCGGAGTCATAGAATAAATAATAGCTTCAATATGTTTGAATGCATCATCACTGATTTCAACATCCTTGATTGCTTTTCCAACTCCCGGAATCATCCCCATCAAATCTTTCATATTACCCATCTTCTTGATCTGGTTGATCTGCTTCAGGAAATCATCAAAACCGAATTCGTTTTTAGCAATTTTCTTGTGAAGTTTTTTAGCTTCTTCTTCATCAAACTGCTCTTGAGCTCTTTCTACTAAGGAAACAACGTCTCCCATTCCCAGGATTCTGTCTGCCATCCTTTCCGGATAGAAAAGATCCAAAGCTTCCATTTTCTCACCGGTAGAGATGAACTTGATCGGTTTCTCCACTACAGAACGGATCGTTAAAGCAGCACCCCCTCTTGTATCACCGTCTAGTTTAGTAAGAACAACACCGTCAAAATTTAAGGCCTCATTGAATGCTTTTGCCGTATTTACAGCATCCTGACCCGTCATGGAGTCTACTACGAATAAAGTTTCGTTAGGTTTAATGAAATAATGTACCGATTTGATCTCGTTCATCATTTGCTCGTCAATCGCAAGACGTCCTGCCGTATCGACAATCACTACATCATGACCGTTTGTCTTTGCAAAAGCGATTGCGTTTTCAGCAATAGTAGAAGGATTTGTGGAGCCTTCTTCAGTAAATACCGGAACTCCAATCTGGCCACCCAGTACTTTAAGCTGGTCAATTGCTGCCGGACGATAAACGTCACAAGCTACCAATAAAGGCTTTTTAGTTCTTTTTGTTTTTAAATAATGAGCCAGTTTTCCGGAGAAAGTGGTTTTACCCGAACCCTGAAGACCTGCAATAAGGATTACAGAAGGTTTTCCCGAAAGATTGATTCCTTCCTGAGAGCCTCCCATCAAATCTACCAATTCGTCATGAACGATCTTCGTCATCAGCTGTCCCGGAGTAAGGGAAGTAAGAACGTTCTGTCCTAAGGCTTTATCCTGAACTCTTTTGGTAAGATCTTTTGCAACTTTATAGTTAACGTCAGCATCTACCAGCGCTCTACGGATTTCCTTTACGGTTTCCGCTACGTTGATCTCTGTGATTTTTCCGCGTCCGGAAATATTATGTAGAGCCTTGTCTAATTTATCCTGTAAACTATTAAACATATGTATTGTAAATTATAGGTTTGCAAAAATAAGGAATTTTTGGGCATATCCAAAGTCTTACGATACGTAATATTATATATATAGAAAAAATGATAAAAATCAAATCATAAGGATATACGATAGAAAAAGTCTATTTTTGCGATCAGTTAAAATAAACCTTGGTGTTGACAAGGTTCAAAAACAAGTTTATAATGAAAGTAAATCCTAATATCCTGGTTACGGTATTATTTTTTTTAACATTTTTGATTCATTTTTCCCTTTGGAAATTTGTTTTTCACTTAGATGAGATTATTATTGTTAAATTTTATCTTTTTTTAAGTGTCATGTTTATGTTGATGATTACATTGGTTATTTTAATTAATAGAGTAGTACCACAATTTTTAGGCTTGGCTGTGATTGGCCTGATCCTTTTAAAATTCGGCTTGATGTACTTAATCAGGAAGAAATTGAACTTTGAAGTGATTCCAGGCTATAAATTTCATTTTATCATCCCTTATTTTGTCCTGACAACGCTGCTTACGTACTATGCAATCAAGCTGATTAATCATGATAAAAAACAGTAAAATTATTTATTGAAACTAGAAAAATTATTATATTTTTGCACAACGAAAAAAACCTATCAATGTTTAAGAAATTCGCAGTTTTATTCTACAGTATTTTTGTATTAAACTTAGTATCTGCCCAGCACGGTGAGGCTACTACTGGAACAGCTCCTGCTCAAGAGCTTTCAGAAAAAGACAAAGTAAGTAAAGAAAACAAGGAGTTCATCAATCATCACTTGTTGGATGCTCATGACTTTACATTGATGGTAGATAAGGAAGGTCACCACATTGGTTTTCCTCTACCTGTTATTTTTTATGATAATGGCTTTCATGCTTTCATGAGCAACGGTAAAGAAGGCTTTATGCATGGGGAAACAACTGAAGTTGATGGTTCTTACTACAAGCTGCACCACGAGAAAATTTATAAAACAGATGCAGCTGGAACTTTAACTCTTGATAAAGATGGTCATCCTACAAATGAGAAGCCTTTGGATCTTTCAATTACTAAAAGTGTGCTTATTATTTTCTTAGTTGCGCTTGTAATGCTTGTGTTATTTACAGGAATGGCAAGATCATATAAAAAGTCTGTTGTTCCTACAGGAGCTGCAAGATTTTTAGAGCCATTAATTATCTTTGTAAGAGACGAGATTGCTATTCCGAACATAGGACATAAGTATAAAAGATTTATGGGTTATTTATTAACTGTGTTTTTCTTTATCTTGCTTTTAAATGTTTTAGGTTTAATGCCTTTCGGAATCAATGTTACAGGTAATATTACCATGACATTCTTCCTTGCAATCCTTACTTATTTAATTACAACATTCTCTGCTAATAAAGATTATTGGAAACATATTTTCTGGATGCCAGGAGTTCCGGTTCCAATGAAGTTCATTATGTTGCCAATCGAATTATTAGGAACAATTACTAAGCCTTTCGCATTGATGATTCGTCTTTTTGCTAACATGACAGCGGGACACATCGTAGTAATGACGCTGATTGGTTCAATTTATATTTTCAAAAGCTGGATTGCAGGAGTGGCGTTTCCATTCTTAACATTGGTAATTTATATACTTGAAGTATTAGTGGCATTCCTTCAGGCTTATATATTTACTATGCTATCTGCTCTGTTTATTGGAATGGCTGTAGAAGAGCATGAGCACGAACATCACGCTGCTCACTAATTAAAGAAGCTTAAAAACTTAAAATATTAAAACAATTTTTTAAATTATATTTATTATGGAAATCCCTAGAATCATTGGTGGAGGTCTTATCGTACTAGGTGTTGGTATTGGCCTTGGTAAAATCGGAGCTGCGGCTCTTGAAGCTATCGCTAGACAGCCTGAGCAATCTGGAAAAATCCAAACTGCTATGCTTATTGCAGCTGCACTAGTTGAAGGTGTTGCATTTGCTGCGTTATTCGCATCATAACCAAACAAAAAAAACATTGTTGCAGCGGTTGGCTGCAGCAATGTTAATTTAAAAAAGTAATAATTATTTATACATTTATATAATGGAATTAATTCACCAGTTTTCATCAGGATTATTTATTATCCAGTCTGTTATTTTTCTAGCATTATTATTTTTGTTAGGCAAATTTGCTTGGAAACCTATTTTAAAATCGATCAATGACAGAGAAACTTCTATTGTTGATGCTCTTAATCAGGCTAAATTAGCAAGAAAAGAAATGGAGACTCTAAAAGAGGACAACGAAAGAATTATTCGTGAAGCTAAAATCGAAAGAGATGCTATCCTTAAAGAAGCTAGAGAAATTAAAGATAGAATCGTAGGTGAGGCTAAAGATGCTGCTAAAAATGAAGGAGACAAAATGATCGAATCAGCTAAGCAAACAATCCTTGCTGAGAAAAATGCTGCCATGGCAGACATCAAAACTCAAATCGGTGCTTTATCTGTAAACATTGCTGAATCTATCCTTAAGCAGAAGTTGGATAACAACGAAGCTCAAAACGAATTAGTTCAAAATTATTTAAACAAATCTAACCTTAACTAAGAATGCTTACATCTAAAGTAGCTAAAAGATACGCACAAGGATTGCTTGACTTCACCAATGAATCAGGCCAGACAGCTGCTGTATTTTCTGAAATGAAAGATGTAGTGAAGATCATGTCTCAATCTGTAGATCTGAACAAGTTCTTCCTTACGCCTTACATTGATGCAAAAAAGAAAATAGAGGTAGCAGACCAGATCTTTACAAGTTTTTCAGTGTCTTCACAAAACCTGATCAGATTAGTGATCAAGCACGGACGTGAAAACCAGCTGAAAAATATCGCTCAGGAATTCATCAACAAAGTAGAGGATATCAACGGAGTACAGAGAATTACTCTTACTACGGCAACCCAGCTTTCTAAAGAAAACCTTGATCAGATCCTAAGATCTACCAATCTTGTAAATGCAGGTACAAACTTTGACCTAAAGGTAAATGTGAAGCCTGAAATTTTAGGAGGTTACATTCTAAGAGTAGGTGATCAGCAGGTAGATGCATCTGTAAAGACAAAATTGAACCTGGTTAAAAAAGATTTTCAGTTAAACTAATATGAAAAAGGGTTTATACATATCAATGCTTGTTTTTTCTTGTTTAGCTTTTGGACAAAAAGTGAAAATTAAGAAAGATAAAGTGTTTATTGATGATAAAGAAACCTATCATATTGAAAACAATAATTATAATTTTATCCTGTCTGACACAAAGGATAATGGAATTGTTTCTGTACTGGGGTCTACCTATGAAGTACGTAAGACACCTCCTATTTATCCCAACGAATCTCCTTACTGGACTAAAATAATTTATACAGTAAGATTTTTGAAAAATAATAAAGAACTTGTTACAGATTTATCAGATAAAGATATAATTAAAAATATTTACAAGTCAGGTATATTTGATGAAAACGGAAATGCCGATGAATCAAAAATTGATTTGTTTATAGCTAAATATTCTAACGAAGATCTAAAAATTAAACTTTTTAAATAAGACAAAAACAACCATACAATGGCAGAAATAAATCCGGCAGAAGTATCTGCGATCTTAAAACAGCAATTGGCCAACTTCGACACTCAATCCAACGTTGAGGAAGTAGGTACAGTTTTAACCATCGGTGATGGTATTGCTCGTGTATACGGGTTAGAAAACGTACAATACGGAGAGTTGGTGAAATTTTCTAGTGATGTAGAAGGTATTGTACTTAACCTTGAAGAAGACAACGTAGGTGTTGCTCTACTTGGGGAAAGTAAATTAGTAAGAGAAGGAGATACAGTAAGAAGAACAAACAGAATCTCTTCTATCAAAGTAGGAGAAGGTATGTTAGGAAGAGTAGTAGATACTCTTGGTAACCCTATCGACGGTAAAGGTCCTATCACTGGCGAATTATATGAAATGCCATTGGAAAGAAAGGCTCCTGGAGTTATCTTCAGACAGCCGGTAACTGAACCTTTACAGACAGGTATCGTTGCAATCGACTCTATGATTCCTGTAGGAAGAGGTCAGAGAGAATTGATCATCGGTGACAGACAGACAGGTAAAACTACGGTTGCTATCGATACGATCATCAACCAAAAAGAATTTTTTGATGCTGGTCAGCCAGTATATTGTATATATGTTGCTATTGGTCAGAAAGCTTCTACTGTAGCACAAATCGTTAAAACCCTTTCTGATAAAGGAGCTTTAGCTTATACCGTAATCGTTGCAGCTAATGCTTCAGATCCGGTTCCAATGCAGGTTTATTCTGCAATGGCAGGTGCTTCTATCGGTGAGTTCTTCAGAGACACTGGTAGACCGGCATTGATCATTTATGATGATTTATCTAAACAAGCTGTTGCTTACCGTGAGCTTTCTCTACTATTGAGAAGACCACCGGGCCGTGAAGCTTATCCTGGAGACGTTTTCTATCTTCACTCAAGATTATTGGAAAGAGCTGCAAAAGTAATCGCTGATGATAAAATTGCTAGCCAGATGAACGATTTACCAGAATCTCTAAGACCATTGGTAAAAGGAGGAGGTTCATTAACGGCACTTCCGATTATCGAAACTCAGGCTGGTGACGTTTCTGCGTATATTCCAACGAACGTAATCTCTATTACTGACGGACAGATCTTCTTGGAGTCTGATCTATTCAACTCAGGGGTTCGTCCTGCAATCAACGTGGGGATCTCTGTATCGAGAGTAGGAGGTAACGCTCAGATCAAATCAATGAAAAAAGTATCCGGTACTCTTAAATTAGACCAGGCTCAATATAAAGAATTAGAGGCGTTCGCTAAATTCGGTTCTGATCTTGATGCTTCTACTTTAGCGGTTATCTCTAAAGGGGAAAGAAACGTAGAGCTTCTTAAGCAGCCGGTAAACTCTCCGCTTCCTGTAGACAGTCAGGTGGCAATGATTTACGCTGGTACTGAAAACTTAATGAGAAACGTTCCTATCAGAAAAGTAAAAGAATTCCAGATTGAATATATCGAGTTCTTAAGATCTAAGCACCCTGAAACAATGGCTGCTCTTAAAGCTGGAAAAATCGACAACGATATTACAGCAGTTCTTAAGCAGGCGGCTAATGATTTAGCTTCTAAATATAACTAAAAATTAGTTGATGGTTTTTGGTTGATAGTTGACAGAATTTTCTAAAACTAGCAACCAACAACCGACAACCAACAACTAACCAAAATATGGCAAACTTAAAAGAAATACGAGGAAGAATCAGTTCAATTTCATCTACGATGCAAATCACACGTGCTATGAAAATGGTTTCCGCTGCGAAACTAAAGAAAGCACAGGATGCCATCGTAATGTTGAGACCTTATTCTGAAAAACTACAGGAGATTATCCAGAATGTAAATTCTAGTTCAGATCCTGATCAGGTTTCTATTTATGCTCAAAAAAGAGAAGTAAAGAGAGTTCTTTTCATTGCTGTTACTTCAAACAGAGGTTTGGCAGGTGCTTTTAACTCAGCTATCGTTAAAGAGCTAAACATTCAGTTTCAGAATAATGCCCAGTACGAAGTTGAAGTTCTTACAATTGGTAAAAAAGCGTATGATGCTGTAAGAAAAAGCCGTACAGTATATGCTAATGGAAGCTCTGTTTTTGATAATTTGACTTTTGATGCAGTTTCTCATCTTACAGAAGCCGTAATGAGTAGTTTCAAAGAAGGTAAATTTGACGAAGTTTATTTAATTTATAATAAATTCGTTAATGCTGCTACTCAGGAAGTGACTACAGAACAGCTTCTTCCAATTCATATGCCGGAAGTTGACGCAGCTGAATCTCAGGTAGAAACAGATTACATTTTTGAGCCTAACAGAGCAGAGATCTTAGATAATTTGATTCCAAAATCTATAAAAACTCAGGTTTTCAAAGGTGTTCTGGATTCTGTAGCATCAGAGCACGGTGCCAGAATGACAGCAATGCATAAAGCAACGGATAACGCTCAGTCTATGAAAAATGATTTGGTTATTTATTATAACAAAGCCAGACAGGCTGCTATTACCAACGAGATCTTAGAGATCGTTTCCGGAGCAGAAGCTTTGAAAAATTCATAAAGAATTATTTTAACATAATATTAAAGCATCGATACAGTCGATGCTTTTTTTTGTTATTTTTATTTTTTCTATCTTTGTAAACTAAAATATTATACAACTTCTAAATGGACTCGGACATAGTCAGGCTTTTGCTAGCCTTATTTCTTGTTTTACTAAATGGCTTTTTCGTAGCCGCAGAATTTTCAATTGTTAAAGTTCGTTACTCACAAATCCAGTTAAAAGCCGCCGAAGGTAACTCTATGGCAAAACAGGCAGAGCATATTATCAAGCATCTTGATGAGTATTTGTCTGCTACACAGCTTGGTATTACATTGGCGTCCCTTGCATTGGGTTGGGTAGGTGAAAGTGCACTTCACCACGTTGTTGAAAGTATTTTCCATTCCCTGAATGTTGAATTGGCTCAGACTACCATTACCACTATTTCAGTGGTGACCAGTTTTGTATTGATCACCGTGATGCACATCGTATTTGGTGAATTGATTCCAAAATCTATTGCCATCAGAAAATCAGAAGCTACTACAATGGCTACAGCAGTTCCGTTGAGAGTTTTCTATACCATCTTCAAACCATTTATCTGGTTGATGAACCTGATGTCCAATACATTCCTGAGATTGGTAAAAATACATCCCGCTTCAGAGCAGGAGATCCACTCCACTGAAGAGCTTCAGCTTCTGGTAAAACAGAGTGCAGACAGCGGAGAGATTGAAGAAGAAAACTATGAGATCATTAAAAATGCATTTGATTTTACAGATCACTCTGCCAAGCAGATCATGGTTCCAAGACAGAATATCACGTCTATTGACTTTGAAGAAGATATCAATGAAATTATCAACAAGATCATGGACAGCGGTTATTCCCGTATTCCTGTATACCTTGATTCCATAGATAATGTGATCGGAATTCTCTATACAAAAGAGATTATCAGAGAATTTGTTAAAAGAAAAGGTGTTCTCAATCATGATGACCTTAAAGAACTGATGCGTGATGCCTTCTTCGTAGTAGGAAGCAAAAAGATTTCAGACCTATTGAAAATATTCCAGCAGAAAAAACAACATCTTGCGATCGTTATTGATGAGTTTGGTGGGACGGAAGGAATTATTACCCTTGAAGACATTCTTGAAGAATTAGTAGGGGAAATACAGGATGAAGAAGATGACGAGGATAAGCTGGTAGATAAAATAGGCGACAATATTTATTGGGTTCAGGCTACACAGCCATTGGATGAGATTAATGAGCATTTGCCTAAAAAACTGCCACTTTCCGAAGAAAGCGAATACAATTCACTTGCAGGTTTCATTCTGCATGCATTGGAAGATATCCCGGAAGAAAATGAGGAATTTGATTTGGAAAATTATCATTTCAAGATCCTGAAAATGAATAATAAGAGTGTAGAACTCGTAGAACTAGTGTATGAAGGCCCGAATGTGCTCAACGATCTGGCTGATAAAATAGGTGAAGTTTAAAAAGGTTTAGGATGTTTTTTTATAATAGTATAAAAGATTATGAAGATCCGAAACGTCAGTATGAAGAAGAAGTACTCGTTTTGGATGATACCGATGAAGTATATAAGCTTGTTCTCCATAATGATGATATTCACACTTTTGATTATGTGATTGATTCTCTGATTGAGATCTGCAAGCATACACTGGAGCAGGCCGAACAATGTACCATTCTGGTTCATTACAAAGGCAAATGCACAGTAAAAACGGGCTCAATGGATATCCTGAAGCCCATGCATGAAAAATTGCTTTCAAGGGAATTAACAAGTGAAATAGTATAAAAATTAAACTCTGTCTTTGGATGGAGTTTTTTATTATGCATAATTAATTTTGACAATTATACACTTGTTGGTGAAAAATATAGAGAAATTTATTTATATTCGTAATTAAAACACACTAATTTAAATATAATTAAATGAAACTAAAAATTACTTCGCTCATTCTGGGCAGTGTATTATGCTGTTCTGCATTGACAGCTCAGGAATCATCCTTTGAAACCCCTGCAAAAAGTTGGATTAAAGATCATTCCAGAAACTTAGGAATCCAGGGATTCACCGGGCTTACATTAAGCTCAGTCCGTAAAGGCAATACAGGAGAAACACTTCGTTTTCAGCAGATGATCAAAGAAGTTCCTGTTTTCGAGTCTGAAATTGTAATTCATTTCAATAAAGACGGTAAAATAAGCTACACCAGTACAGAAAGCTTGAAAAAAAACCTGAAGGAAATTGATACGGCTCCTTCTTTTTCTGCTTCTGAAGCACTTAAAAAAGCCCACATAGCTTCCGGATCGAAAGGCGAAATTACCTATGAGGAAAATAAGCTGTTTGTTTACAGCACAGAGTCTGGAGAAACAAAACTGGTTTACAGGGTACTGACCAGTTCTTTCAATAACCCGGGCAGTTGGGAAACTATGGTAGATGCAAAAACCGGTACTGTGATCAGTGTGAAAGATATTTCTGTAAAAC
The DNA here is from genome assembly GCF_030816115.1 of Chryseobacterium sp. W4I1. Taxonomy (NCBI): domain Bacteria; kingdom Pseudomonadati; phylum Bacteroidota; class Flavobacteriia; order Flavobacteriales; family Weeksellaceae; genus Chryseobacterium; species Chryseobacterium sp. W4I1. Next base: position 1,922,994 of record NZ_JAUSXQ010000001.1, on the reverse strand, counting down.
ACCACGATAAAAATGATCCTCCTGTTAAGAAAAATAAAAAAATAAATGCGAAGAAGGCTTTTGTGACAGGAAGTGCCTATATTTTTCAGCCGGATCCTTTATCTAAAACCGGATCAGCTTATGGAGGAAACTTTGTAGATAATAATGATGCAACCAATGCAAGCCTGGATGCTGCAAGAACGCTGGTGACCATTCCTGAACTTGATTTCACAGGCGGAATTTATTCCTTGAAGGGAACATATGCAGAAGTTAAAGAATTAGAAGCACCTGTTTCAGGACCTTTTACACAATCCACCAATCAGTTTTTATTCAACAGAAACGATCAGGGATTTGAAGCAGTGAATGCCTACTGGCACCTGGATAACAGTCTTAGATATATCAACGTAACTTTAGGAATTGTCTGTAAACCTTCACAGAATAATGGGGTTTTAAGATTTGATCCCCATGGTTTTAATGGTACGGATAATTCTCATTATCTTACCGCAAATCAATCACTTGGATTTGGAGAGGGCGGGGTAGACGACGCGGAAGATGCGGATGTGATCCTCCATGAATTAGGCCACGGAATCCATCACTGGCTGGCAGGAGGAATTTCCAATGCAGACGGCCTGAGCGAGGGATGTGGCGATTACTGGGCACAGTCTTACAGCAGAAGCTTAAATCAATGGTCTCCATCAGATCCTGAATATCACTGGATGTTTAACTGGGACGGGCACAATCCCTTCTGGGCCGGCAGAATAACCAATACTACAATGACCTATCCGGGATCCGGATCCTATTATGATAAAGCTCAGATCTGGTCTGCGGCACTGATGAGAATTTATAACAGAATAGGAAAAGAAAAAACCGACAGAGCCTTTTTAGAAGGACTGAGTTTAACGACTTCCACCACCAACCAGCAGAATGCTGCTATTGCCGTAAGACAGGCTGCAATTGATATGCTGGGGCAGTTCGGGTACAATTGTAGTGATATTACAGCTATGACAGAAGAGTTTACAGCTGCGGCTTACGTACTTCCTGAATACAGTTGTGCACTAAGTACTAAAGAAACAGTAAAAGAATCACCGGTTTTAGTATATCCAAACCCAGCTTCTGACGTTCTCATAGTTGTATTAAAAGGCAACAAAGAAGAAAAAGCCGAAATTTATAATATGGAAGGCAGAAAAGTAATAGAAACCACCATTGGAAGCGGAAAAGGAAAGATCGATATTTCAAATCTTCAGTCCGGAAACTATATTCTGACCGTAAAAGGAGTTGAATTATCCGCCAAGTTCATTAAAAAATAAAATTAGATCTCTTAAATCCGGTGTTTATACATCGGATTTTTTTTGGTTTAAAACTAATTTCTGCACCGATTGCTTTATTTGCATTCATCTAAAATAGTATATTTGTGCCAACTATAAAGAAACAAAAAAAGAATGCTTGTAATAGGAATTGCTGGAGGTACAGGATCCGGCAAAACTACAGTTGTTGATAAAATACTGCAACAGCTTGATATTGAAGGAATGAATATCCTTTCTCAGGATAATTATTATCATGACAACCCGAATCTGACACTGACTGAAAGAGAAGCGCTGAACTACGATCATCCAAAGTCTATAGATTTCGATTTAATGATAAAACATGTGAAAGCTTTAAAGAACAATGAGCCTATAGAACAGCCCATTTATAGCTTTGTCACCCATTCCCGAACTGGCGACCATGTCACTGTAGAACCTAGAAATGTTTTGGTTGTAGAAGGAATTTTGGTCCTTACCAACAAAGAACTATTAAAAGAGTTCGATTTAAAAGTTTTTGTACATGCAGATTCTGACGAAAGATTAATCCGAAGAATCCGAAGAGACACTCAGGATAGAGGAAGAGATTTAGGTGAAGTTTTACACCGTTATCAGACCACCTTAAAGCCTATGCACCAGGAATTCATAGAGCCATCCAAGAATGAAGCCGATTTGATCATTCCCAATATGAGACAGAATTCCGTAGCGATTGATTTTTTAACCACTGTTATTAAAAATTCGTTGAGAAAACATTAAAATGAAAGAAAACAAGCTTATTAAAGATATCCAGCCAAAGTCTGAGACATTCAAAATAATCCAGAAATATGTTCTGAATAAATATACCATTACCATCTGTATGTTTCTGGTCTGGATGATTTTCTTTGATAAAACCTCTTTCCTTGTTATTAATGAGCTGAACGGCGAGATTAGCCGATATGAAGACCAGCTTGAATATTATAAAACGGAATACGGAAAAAATGATGCCTTTTATAAAAAGCTGATGAACAATAAGTCGGAAAAAGAAAAATACGCCAGAGAAAATTATTTTATGAAAAAACCGGATGAGGAAATCTTTATTCTGGTGGTAGACAGCGCCAATGAGGCCAAAAAGTAGATATTTAAAACATGGGGAGTCAATAAGCTTCGCAGTGAATTGTCAGGAGTCAATTTTATAGATTTAAAACTGATTTGCGAAGCAAAATTCACCATTCACATAAATTATAAACGTAATAGTGAATTTTCAACGGTCAATCGTCAATTTTTAAAAATTCACCATTGACCTGCGAAGCAAAGTTCACTATTGACCATAACAAACAGCCAATGTCAGCAGATATACTTCCAAACTGGGAAAATTTAGTAAGAAAACAACTTAAAACAGATGATATTTATTCCATTCTGAAGAAAGAAAACTTAGAAGGAATAGAGGTGAAACCTTTTTACAGTGATGTACAGAGACCGCTGGTCAATCTGCCGAAAGTTGAAGAAAATACCCATCTGGTAGCCAGATACCATGAGAGCCTGGAAGAAGATGTATTTGCATTTATTTTGGATCACAACGTAGAAAATCTTGAAGAAAAAACAATCTTTGTCAACAATAATGATCTTGCAGGCCACATAAGCCCCAAAGAAGAAGATCAGTATTTCTCACTGATCGATGTTTTCAACGAAAAACAAGGAACTATTGATGACCAGCTGGCCAAAGAACTTTTATCGAAGGATTTCAAAAGAAACATCTGCGTTGATATTTCACTTCATCAGAATGCAGGAGCAGCCATTGATCAGCAGTTAGGAATTGCGTTGGCAAAGGCTAAGGAACTTGCCGAAGTCTATGGTCCTGAAATTTTACGCAAACTGATTTTCAGAATAGCAGTAGGAGGAAACTATTTCTTTGAAATGGCTAAGCTGAGAGCTTTTAAAATAGTCTTTAATCAGCTTTCAAAAGAATATGGCTTAAATGAAACACCATATATTTTTGCCGAAACCTCTTTAAGAAATAAGGCTGTAGCAGACAGTGAAAACAATCTTATCCGTTCAACTCTCGAACTGGCTTCCGCAATGATTGCAGGAGCAGATGCGGTGTTCAGCAACAATTATCTTGTTGACAGAAGTACCGATAACTCTGAAGAGATCTCCTTTAAGCAGCAGATTGTTCTGGCTTATGAAAGTATCATTAATGTATTTGAAGATGCATCGAACGGAAGCTATTATGTTGAAGAGATTACCCGTCAAATCGCTGAAAAATCGTGGGCACTGTTCATTGAAATAGAAGAAGGGGGAGGTTATCTTGAGCTTTTAAAGCAGGGAATTATTCAGAAAAAGATCTATGACCATGCCGTTGAGGAACAGAAATGGGTGGAAGAAGGTAAAATAAAGCTTATTGGAGTCAATTTGTACCCCAAATTAGACGTTACAAGATCAGTAGAAGATCTTTACAATGAAAAAGAAATAAAAGCCGTACGTTGGGCTGAAATGTTTGAGTAATTTACAGGTTCCCCAGATTTCTCAAATACAGTAATCTTAAGAGATATCTGTTATTTTAAACACAATATAATGAAAGAAAATGAGATAAGTTTTTATGTCAGGAAATGCATCTTTTCTGTCTATAATGAGCTTGGACCAGGTTTATTGGAAAAGGTTTATGAAAAAGTTCTGGCTCATGAACTTGAAAATAATGGATTAATGGTAAAAACTCAGGTCCCAATGAACCTTAAGTTTAAGGATACTGTTATAGAATCAGGATTTATTGCGGATATAATTGTTGAAAACAAAGTAATTATAGAGATAAAGGCTATTACAGATACTGACTATATTAATAAAAGTATTTTCAGAAAAGTAAACGGAGAATTAGATTAAAAAAATTATAGATTATTAAACCACAGATTACGCAGATTTACACAGATGATTACATGTGTAAAGTTTTTATTACTTAATTTTAGGATTATGGAAATTAATCGTAAACATCTGTGTAAATCTGCGTAATCTGTGGTTAAGAAAAATAATATCAGCATGTAATGAAAGAAAAGCTAGTCGACTTATTTGAATACACCTACCATTTCAATAAAGAAATGATCAGATATATTTCAGAGCATATCTCGAAAGTTGACGAAAAAACAATCAGCCTTATCAATCATACATTGAACGCCCAGCAGATCTGGAATTCACGAATACTGGGTGAAAAAGCATTCGAAGTCTGGCAGATCAACCCCTTTGAATCTCTTAATGAGATTAACCATCAGAATTTTCTGAAAAGTATTGATATCATTCAGGAACAGGATCTTGATAGTAGGGTGGAATATCAGAATTCCAAAGGAACAAAATTTGAAAACAGTATTTTCGATATGTTGTTCCATGCCGTAAACCATTCAACCTATCACCGGGGCCAGATCAATTCTCTCCTGAAACAGAACGGGATGGATCCGATATTAACAGATTATATTTTTTATAAACGATAATTCTACGAGATCTGTGGAAATAAAAAAATGCTGAATAAAGAAATCCAAAACTATATCAATGCAAATCTAAACACAGACCTGCATTCTTTGTTATTAAAAAAATCCCCGTTTCCAGAGGTTTCCATGCAGGAAATCGTCCAGCAGATCAAAGGAAAACAAACCGCTCAGAAAAAATTTCCTTTTCTGCTGAAAGAAGGAATTGTTTTTCCGCCACAGCTCAATTTAGAGCAAGCATCTTCTGAAAAAACAGCAGAATATAAATCACAAATTCTTAAAGGAAAGAAATTCATTGATTTGACCAGCGGTTTTGGTATTGATGCTTATTATCTGTCCAAAAATTTTGAAGAAGTTACTTTAGTAGAGCAAAATTCAGAATTATTGAAAATTGTAGAACATAACTGGAATATTTTAGATAGAAAAGCCTCATTTGTCAATCAAAATCTTGAAGATTTCCTGACTCACAATAAAGAACATTTTGACGTTATCTATCTGGATCCTGCAAGAAGAGATCAGAATAAAAATAAAGTCTTTCTCCTGGAAGATCTTTCTCCGGATATTCTTCAGATCAAGGAAAAATTGCTTTCTACAGCTGATCAGGTGATCATAAAACTGTCTCCGCTGATTGATCTCAAGTATCTTGTATCAGCTTTACCGGAAATTTTCAGGATAGAAATCATAGCAGTAAGAAATGATGTAAAAGAAGTCATAATTTTTCTTTCCAATGAAAAAAAGAATGAAATAGCAGTTACCTGTGCCAATCTCGAAAGTGGTGAATCTGTTTTTGCATTTAAATTTGGGGAAGAGGAAAATAGTGCTGCCGCCTATTCTGATCCTGAAGAATTCATTTATATTCCCAATAATTCTATTTTAAAGGCAGGCGTTTTTAATCTGATCTCAGAAAGATATAAATTGAAAAAACTTCATCCAAATACTCATATTTATACTTCTGAACAAAAAAATACAGATTTCCCCGGAAGAATTTTACAAATGGAATCTATTGAATCTAAGCAGATTAAAAAGAAAGAACAGTTTAATATCATCACGAAAAATTACCCACTAAAACCTGAAGATATCAAAAAGAAATATGGTATTAAAGATGGTGGAAAAAACTACCTTATTTTTACACAATCCAAAAAAGGTAAAATAATTTTAAAATCACTATAAAAATGTTGCCGTAAAAAGCAGGATTTCTTAATTTTGGGCAATCAAAAATTTAAGCATGAAATCGCTTGCTGTTAAAATAACTATAACCGGCTAAAATAATGCGATTCCATATGACATTTAAAAAATAAATTTTACATATGAAAAAATTCATTATATGTTTAGCTGTTGCAACGATCGCTGTAAGCTGTAAAAAAATACAAGCCGGAGGAAATAAAAATACTTTAAAACTTGAAGAAGGGGTTGAAAGATATTCTGATGACGAGCAGACAAGTGGTGAGCAGGATAACCTGTCTAAGTATAGAGGAGATGCAAACGGAGGTCACGAAACTCCTGCAAAAACGGATACTGCAGGTGCTGTAAAACAAAAAGAAGAAGATAAAGCACATTCTGAAACGACTCCTATACCGGAAGGATCTCAGACTCCTAAGGCTGAACACTAATTTTTTAGTGCACCATATAAAATGTCCCGCAAAAATGTGGGACATTTTTTTTGAGTTTATCCGGCTTGTTGCACTCGCTTATTTCTGAATATTGGGCGGCGGCTTTGCCGCCCGCCCAATACTCAGAAATAAACTCAAACAAATGTTGCAATCGGGGCTAGGGCTGTTATCATTTCATCAATTCATCACATCAAAGTAACAGAAAGCAGGCTTAGAAATCTGCATAATGATAAACCTGAGGAAAATTATATGTTTTTGTTTGCTCCTGCACCCCATTTTTTTTACTTTTAACAAAACAAAATTTTACAATGCAAGAGACATTAAATTACATCAACGAAAACAAACAGCGTTTCGTGGATGAATTATTTGAGTTACTGAGAATTCCTTCTATTTCTGCCGATCCTGCCTACAAAAATGACGTATTGAAATGTGCAGATGTTGTTGCAGAATATCTTAAAAATGCAGGAGCTGACAATGTAGAAGTATGCAAAACCAACGGATATCCTATTGTTTTTGGAGAAAAGCTTTTAGATAAAAACCTGCCAACAGTATTGGTATACGGACATTATGATGTTCAGCCGGCAGATCCATTAGAGCTTTGGACAAAACCACCTTTTGAACCTTATATTGAAAAAACAGAACTTCATCCTGACGGAGCAATTTTTGCTAGAGGCTCAGCAGATGATAAAGGCCAATTTTTCATGCATTTAAAGGCTTTTGAAGCGATGATGAAGACAAATTCTCTACCTTGTAATGTTAAATTTATTTTGGAAGGGGAAGAAGAAGTGGGATCTGTGAGCTTAGGAGATTTCGTTAATGAAAATAAAGAAAAACTGGCTTGTGACTGTATCCTTATCTCAGATACTCATATTTACAGCAATGAGCAGCCTACTGTAACTACAGGATTAAGAGGATTAAGCTATGTAGAAGTTGAAATAGAAGGACCAAACAGAGACCTCCATTCAGGACTTTATGGAGGAGCTGTACCGAATCCTATTCATGTGCTTTCCAGAATGATTGCCAAACTGATTGACGAAGATGGGCATATTACCATCGATGGATTCTATGACAATGTAGAAACCGTATCAGATGCTGAAAGAGCAGATATGAACAAACTGAAGGATAATCCGGAAGAATTCAAGAAATCTATCGGACTGAATGGAGTGGAAGGTGAAAAAAGCTATACAACACTTGAAAGAACCTCTATCCGTCCTACTTTAGACTGTAACGGTATTTGGGGAGGATATACAGGAGAAGGCGCTAAAACAGTAATTCCTTCTAAAGCATCTGCGAAAATCTCAATGCGTCTGGTTCCGTATCAGACACCTGAAGAAATCACAGAAAAATTTACGAAATATTTTGAAAAAATAGCTCCTGAGAATGTAAAAGTAAAAGTTACTCCTCATCACGGAGGGATGCCTTATGTTCTGCCAAGTGATACCAAAGAGTTCCTAGCAGCCAAACAGGCTATGGAAACGGCATTCGGTAAAGAAGTGTTGCCATACAGGAGCGGTGGAAGTATTCCTATTACTTCAATGTTTGAGAAAGTTTTAGGCGCTAAATCTGTTTTAATGGGCTTTGGTCTGGATTCAGATGCAATTCACTCTCCGAATGAACATTACGGTCTTTTCAACTTCTACAAAGGAATTGAAAGTATCCCGTTGTTTTTTGAAAATTATTCAAAATAGTTATTCTTTTAAAAGAATATTATCCCATAAAGGTAAAGCGTTTCGATATCGGAGCGCTTTATTCTTTTTTTATGTTAATATCCCTATCAAATGATATTTTTTTTATTAATCTAAGTGTCTATTTTTAGTTCAATCTAAAAAATAAGACATGAAAAAAATCTACTCAATTGCACTCTGCTTGTTATCAGCAGTTTCTTTCGCACAGCAGACCATTTCCTTTGAAAACTCAGCGGGATTCATTACAGGAAATATTCACGGGCAAGGAACATGGATCAGCACTCCGACAGGTGATATACCGCCCAATGTACTTAATCAGATTATTACAGCCGATGCTGCATCAGATGGCAATAATTCATTGAAAATTGTAAAAGAAAATACCTACGGTACCCAGTCAGTTCCGATAATAGGAGCATTTGACAATCTTTCTGTACCGCTTGCCTATAATAACTTTACTGTTTCTTTTGACATCAATATGTCTCAGCTTAATGGATCTATTTTCAGCTTTCAGGGAGTAAGCAGTGCTGAAGAAAAATATACTGTGAGACTGGACTTTGATAATACAGGAGTCATTAAAGTACTGAAAATGGTTTCAGGAATCCCTGTCATGGAACCAACAGCTACGGTTTGGTCACCCAATCTTTGGTATAAGCTCACCGTAATGGGTACAGCAGCAGATATCAAGTATTATCTGAACGGAATTCTTATTCATACAGCTACAGCTCCGGAATTAATAAATATAGATCAGTTGCGTTTCGTGCATGATAATGCTGATGGAATTGCTTATATTGATAATCTTAAAATTCATACTGAGGCCGTGTTATCTTCAGCAGATATTGCTGTGAATAAAAATAGCATTTCAGTATATCCAAATCCTGTATCAGATATTCTTTATATAAAATCTAAAGAAAATGTAAAAAATGTTGAAATTTTTGATAACACCGGAAGAAAGGGAAACGTCTTCCTAGACAAAGATAAAATGAATGTAAAGAGTCTGGTTCCGGGAGTATATATCATTAATATTGAGACAAACCAAGGTAAAACTACGCAAAAGCTCATCAAAAAATAATATCTGATAAAATCTTAGTATCAGTAAAACGCTCCAATTGGAGCGTTTTTGTTATTTTAGAGAATTAAAATTAAGAAAACATGTCAGAAACTAAAGTAGCTTATATAACCGGAGGAACCAAAGGAATAGGTTTTGGAATAGCCAAAATTTTGCTGGAAAATAATATTTCAGTAGCGTTTTCAGGACGTAAAAGAGATGACGTAGAAAAAGCGGAAGAAGAGTTGAAGCAGTATTCAGAAAATGTTCTGGGTATTGTTTCTGATGTAAGAAGCCTGGAAAGCGAAGAAGAAGCAGTAAAATATACCATTGAAAAATTCGGAAGGCTGGATTTTGTGATTGCCAATGCAGGCCTTGGAATTTTCAAGCCAGTAGATGAATTGACAGCCGAAGAGTGGAATGATATGATAGAAACCAACCTTACCGGTGCTTTCTATACCTTAAAAGCTTCTGTAGAAGAATTAAAAAAAACAGAAGGCTATTATATCACTGTTTCCAGTCTTGCAGGTGCCAACTTCTTTGAAAACGGAACCGGATACAATGCCTCAAAATTTGGAGTTGTAGGGTTTACTCAGGCTGCGATGATCGATCTTAGAAAATACAACATCAAATCCACAGTTATTATGCCTGGATCCGTAGCCACCAACTTCAATGGAAATATTCCTTCAGAAAAAGACAGCTGGAAGATCCAGCCTGAAGATATGGGAAATCTTGTCCTCGATATTTTAAAAATGAATCCGCGTGTTCTGCCCAGCAAGATAGAGTTTAGGGCAACAAAACCAGCCTAGTCATTGCATTTAATGTATTGAATAGTAAAATAATAAGTATTATGCATGCATAATATATTTTTTATTTATATTAGCAAAAGTAAAATATAACAAAATCCCTGCATAAAACAGTAAGGTTTTTTATGCACAAACGGGAAAAAATAAAATAGTACACATGAAAATATTAGTTTGTATCAGTAGTGTTCCGGATACTACTTCCAAGATTAACTTTACGGCAGATAAATCTGCTTTCGACAAAAATGGAATTCAGTGGGTTATCAATCCATTGGATGAATTTGCATTGACAAAAGCAGTTAAACTTCAGGAATCTCAGGGTGCAACTGTAACAGTGATCAACGTAGGAGATACTGCTACAGAACCAGTAATCAGAAAAGCATTAGCTATTGGTGCCAATGATGCTGTAAGAGTAAACCTTGATCCTAAAGACAGCTATTCTACAGCAAAAGAAATTGCTGCTGTAGCTCAAAACGGCGGATACGACCTTATTCTTTGCGGAAAAGAATCTATTGATTACAATGGAGGTTCTGTTCCGGGAATGGTAGCTCAGTTATTGAACCAGCCTTTCGTAAACGCATCTGTAGGATTGGACGTAAACGGAAGCGAAGCTACTGCTGTAAGAGAAATTGAAGGCGGAAAAGAAACAATATCAGTAAAATTACCTGCCGTGATTGCAGGACAAAAAGGATTGGTAGACGAGAAAGACCTTATCATCCCGAATATGAGAGGAATTATGTCTGCAAGAACAAAGCCTTTACAAGTAGTAGAGCCAACTTCTTCTGAGGTGAAAGTTCAGGGCGTATCTTATGACAGTGTTCCGCCAAGAGCAGCTGTGAAAATGGTTTCTCCTGATAACCTGGATGAATTAGTAAGATTACTTCACGAAGAAGCTAAAGTAATCTAAAAATTTAAAAGCCGGAATTCATCAGGTTGGAAATTCAAGAATTTCTATCATGATTCCAATCTTTTAATCCTTAAATTTTTCAATCTTTAAATTTAAAAAAATGGCAGTATTCGTATACGCAGAAAATATAAACGGAGTTTACAAAAAAGCAGCTTTTGAAGCAGTTTCTTATGCTAAAGCAGTGGCAGATCAGGCGGGTGATACCGTTACAGCGATCTCTGTAAACCCTACAGATTCTTCAGATTTATTGTACAAATATGGAGCATCAAACGTTATCAACATCAAAGACGAAGGTCTGAAGAACTTCTCAGCAAAAGCATTTGCCCAGGCTGTAAGTGAAGTGGCAGATGGAAACACGATTGTTTTTCCTCATACCACAGACGCTTCTTCCGTAGCTCCAATGCTTGCGGTAATGAAGAACTATTCTTTAATTACCAACGTTTTGGAAGCGCCTGAAAGCCTTTCTCCATTCCAGGTGAAAAGAAGAGCATTCTCAGGAAAAGGATTTATGCATGCAAAAGCTGAAGGAAATGGAGTGATTATCACAGTTTCACAAAATGCTTATGGAGTGAAAGAAAACGCAGTATCAGGTTCTGAAGAAGTTAAAAACCTTTCAGTAGCTAACGAAGATACTAAAGTGATCTCTCACGAACAGAGTTCCGGTAAATTAGACCTTAAAGAGGCTGAAATCGTTGTTTCTGCAGGAAGAGGGATGAAAGGTCCTGAAAATTGGGGAATGATCGAAGATTTAGCTAATGTTCTTGGTGCTGCTACAGCATGTTCCAAGCCAGTTTCTGATATCGGTTGGAGACCTCACACAGAGCACGTAGGACAGACTGGTAAAGCAATTTCACCTAATCTTTATATCGCAGTAGGGATTTCCGGAGCTATCCAGCACTTAGCTGGGGTTAACTCTTCCAAAACTATCGTAGTAATCAACAACGACGCTGAAGCACCGTTCTTCAAGTCTGCGGATTATGGAGTAGTGGGAGATGCATTCCAGATCATTCCTGCATTAACTGAGAAAATTAAAGCAATAAAAGGATAGAAAGTCAATAGTGAATTTACTCCATAGTCAATAGTAAATTTTAAAATTGACACGAAGTAATTCACGATTTACAATTCACATAAAAAAATAAAAGTTCGGGCTTTTCCGGGCTTTTATTTTTGCGTAAAACTAAAATCACAATAAAAAATTAATCTATATTTGTAGCTATGGATTATAAGCAGCTAATTATTCGCGGAATATCGTACAGCCAGACCCAATCAGGCGCGTACGCTTTGTTACTGGAGCATGAAGAGACACATATAAAATTACCTGTTGTTATAGGAAATTTCGAAGCTCAGTCCATCTCTCTCGGACTGGAAAAAGACATTCATCCGCCCCGTCCGCTTACTCATGATTTATTCACAAAATTTATAGTTTCAGCCAATTATGAATTGGTTTCAGTGATCATCTATCAGATCGTAGACGGCGTATTTTTTTCAAATATCAATTTTAAAAATAAAGCTAACAATGAAGAGCTGATCCTGGATGCAAGAACTTCTGATGCTGTGGCAATGGCTGTAAGATTTGATGCCCCTATTTTTACCACACAGCAGGTCCTGAATGAAGCAGGAATCCTTCTGGAACTGGAAGATGTTTCCAAAGAAGAGCAGCCATTCTCAGAAACCGTGCAGTCTGAAGACAATCTGAAAGCCGTATCTATGGAGGAACTTCAGAAATTACTTGAAGAAGCCGTAAAAGAAGAAGATTTTGATACCGCTCTGGAAATTCAGGAAGAAATTAAAAGGCGAAAAAAAAGAATTGATTAAAAGAGATACTTTATACTAAAATGAATTTAAAATTACGACTGACCATCCTCAGTTTTCTCCAGTTTTTTGTCTGGGGAGCATGGCTGATTACGATGGCTAATTTTTGGTTTGGTACAAAACACTGGGACGGAACCCAGTTTGGAGCCGTTTTCGGAACAATGGGAATAGCTTCTATTTTTATGCCGACCATTACAGGAATTATTGCCGACCGCTGGATCAATGCGGAACGCATCTTTTCTGTACTGCACATCCTTTATGGTGTTATCCTTTTTGTGCTGCCACATTCCGGCGATCCCAATTCTTTTTTCTGGCTCATGCTTCTGGCAATGTGTTTCTACATGCCTACTATTGCCCTTGCTAATTCCATTTCCTATACCATATTGAAGAACAGCAATCTGGATGTAGTGAAAGATTTTCCGCCCATCAGGGTATGGGGAACCATCGGGTTTATCGTAGCAATGTGGATTACCAATCTTACAGGAAACAAAGCAACAGAAGGACAATTTTATATTGGTGGGGCAATTGCCATCTTTTTAGGAATTTATGCTTTAACCCTGCCTAAATGTCCTCCACAGAAGCTGATTGATAAAAGTGCCCCATTATCTGAACAGTTAGGCCTTAATGCATTTAAGCTTTTCGGAAACTATAAAATGGCATTGTTCTTTTTGTTTTCAATGCTGTTGGGAGCAGCGCTTCAGTTGACGAACGCTTATGGAGATGTATTTTTAAGTGAATTTTCACATTTTCCGAAATATGCTGATTCATTTGTAGTACAGAGATCTACAATTATCATGTCTATTTCACAGGTTTCGGAGACTTTATTTATTCTGGCGATTCCTTTCTTCTTGAAGAAATTCGGAATCAAAAAAGTAATGCTGATGTCTATGCTGGCATGGGTGCTTAGATTCGGGTTCTTTGCATATGGTGTTCCGGACGGATTTGGTCTTTCGCTGATCATTTTCTCCTGCATCGTGTACGGAATGGCATTTGACTTCTTCAATATTTCAGGCTCTCTTTTCGTAGAAACCACTACTGATAAAAAGATACGTTCATCTGCTCAGGGGCTATTTATGATGATGACTAATGGTTTTGGTGCCCTTTTCGGAAGTTATATCGCAGGTTGGGCGATTGATAAATTTTTCACCCACAGATTTACGAACGTTTCAGAGTTGTCCACCTACCTGGATACAACGGCAGACAATCCTACTTTCCTGCAGATTCTTAAAGACAGCTTCAATTCAGCTGTAAATCCTGACGGAACGCTTTCATCTGTGGTCATGGTAAAAGACTGGCAGAATATCTGGCTTTCATTTGCTGTCTATGCATTGATTTTAGCCATATTCTTTGCTGTTTTATTCAGACATAAACATAATCCGGAAGAAGTTTCCTCAGTGAAACACTAATTCTACTAAACTTATTATTAAAATATTAAATTGCACTTTTGAAAAAAAAAGTGCAATTTTTTTTTCGGAACCTTACAATAAACTCCATCTTATGGATAGAAGCAATTCATGAAGAACCTCTAAAGAATTTTTTACTGGAAAAATTAAGGCATTCTGATCAATGCACGGGCAAAGAATTTTGGCCAGGGGGAAATTTTCGGAAACTATAAAGCTTTAAGATATTTGTTCAAAAATATTTTTAGATCTGAATTTAATCCTAGGCTGAAGAATAAATATGGACTTCAGATTGGGATCAAATTATAAATACTATTTTTTAAATTTAATAAAAATATCTGTAATTTATTGTTAATGATGTAATTTTAATGATTGTTTATTGATGCTAACGAGTGTTTGTAAGCAAATCCTCCGTTTTTAAAACACACGTTCTGAAACTGTGTTTTTTTTTGTATTTTGGCACTTTAGTAAATATGAAAAATATTCAGTTATTAGGATTGGTATTGGTAGTTATAGGTAGCTTTTTGCCCCTTGTACATGTTCCTATAATCGGAAACTGGAACTACTGGAAGTTAGATCACTATCTTGCTATTGCATGCTGGATCTTTGCTGCATGTGCCGTTTTTGGTGTTGTGAATAACAGTCCGAAAATCGTAAGATTTTTGGGAATACTGCTGATTTTGTTGTTTGCATTTACACTCGTTGCAGTCAAAATGCAGTCTTTAGAATATTTCAGCTTTCTGCCGTTCAAATCATGGAGAGAAACCTTTGCAGGAGTTGTGAAATTGAAATGGGGGTGGATCGTAGAATTTTTAGGAGCCTTTCTGATGGTTTTTGCTGTCGGAAATAAAAAAGTAAATAACCGCACACAGATATGAACCATTTAAAAATTGCATCAGCAGCTGTATTGATGCTTTTATTTTCACAGGCCAAATCTCAAAAGACAACATTTGAAAAGCCGGATCAACCCGTCAAATGTAAAAATATAAGAGATGGAAAATTTCTGCGTGCCAATTATCCGCAAGGAATCTTTTATATGACCATTAAAGATAATATTCAGACCGAATATTTCAATAATGGCAAAGACTATATAAAATCTACACTGGTATTTGTAGACGACTGTAATTATAAAGCCATTGTTTTGGAAAAAACCGAAAAAAATGATCCTGTACAGGTAGGAGATGTCTTTAATAATAAAATTGTAGAAACTCAGGATAATTTACTGAAAATACAATCTAAAGTTGAAAACAATCAGTTCCAGATCATCTACGTTAAAGTAAAAAAATAGAATAGTATAATGAGGCTGTAAAGCCAAATTTGTTAAAATAAGTAAATATAATACACATGAAAGAAGTATTCATCGTTTCCGCAGTAAGAACTCCGATAGGGAGTTTTATGGGAAGCCTTTCAACGGTTCCTGCTACAAAACTGGGATCTGTTGCTGTAAAAGGAGCATTAGATAAAATAAATCTTGATCCTAAGAATGTTCAGGAAATCTATATGGGAAATGTACTGCAGGCAGGAGAAGGCCAGGCGCCAGCTCGTCAGGTAGCTTTAGGCGCAGGTTTGTCTGTTGAAACTCCATCTACTACAGTAAATAAAGTATGTGCTTCAGGAATGAAGGCTGTGACAATGGCTGCACAGGCTATTAAAGCAGGTGATGCTGATGTTATCGTGGCCGGAGGTATGGAAAACATGTCTTCAGTTCCTCATTATTACAATGCAAGAATCGCTACCAAATTAGGCGATATCAAAATGCAGGACGGAATGATGCTGGATGGTCTTACAGATGTATATGGAAAAGTGCATATGGGAGTATGTGCAGAGAAATGTGCTGTAGATTACAGTATTTCAAGAGAGGATCAGGATAACTTTGCTATAGAATCTTATAAAAGGTCTGCAAAAGCCTGGAGTAAAGGAAAATTCACGGAAGAAGTAGTGCCTGTTGAAATTCCTCAGAGAAAAGGAGATCCTGTAATTTTTGCAGAAGACGAAGAATATAAAGCGGTAAACTTTGACAGACTTCCAACACTTCCTACCGTATTCAAAAAAGAAAACGGGACAGTAACAGCAGCTAATGCATCTACACTGAATGACGGAGCTTCTGCATTGATCCTTGTATCTAAAGAGAAAATGGAAGAATTAGGCCTTAAACCTTTAGCTAAGATTATTTCTTATGCTGATGCAGCCCAGGAGCCTGAAAACTTTACAACTGCACCTTCTAAAGCTTTACCAATTGCTCTTAAAAAAGCAGGTTTAGAGATCTCAGATATTGATTTCTTTGAATTCAATGAAGCATTTTCTGTTGTAGGATTGGCCAATAATAAAATCTTAGGATTGGATGCATCAAAAGTTAACGTAAACGGTGGAGCAGTAGCTATCGGACATCCGCTGGGAAGTTCAGGATCAAGAATCATTGTTACACTGATTAACGTATTGAAGCAGAATAATGCCAAATACGGTGCTGCAGCAATCTGTAACGGTGGTGGTGGTGCTTCTGCTATCGTGATTGAAAATATCTAAAATTCTTTAAAAGAATATTTTACCATTAAGGAATCGATAATTTTTCTAAATTCTTATCGATTTCTTAATGGTTTTTCTATTTTTGTGCTACTAATATTTATTTGAAATGTCTGAAATTGAGAATCAACAGCCTCAAAACATAAAGAATAATCCACGGATTATGAAAGCCTGGGCTGTATACGACTGGGCGAATTCTGTTTATTCATTGGTTATTACCTCTACTATTTTCCCTATTTATTATTCCATACTCACTACTGCTTACGAGAAAAAGGAGTATGTGGAAGAAACAAAATCATGGATTGATGTTCCGGTAAGACACATGATCAAAATCTTTGGCAGAGAATATCAGCCTGATGCCGTGTACGGATATTCATTGACCATATCATTTTTTATCGTAGTGTTACTTTCTCCGTTCTTGTCTTCTTTGGCCGATACGATTGGAAATAAGAAATCTTTCCTGCAGTTTTTCTGCTATCTGGGGGCCACTTCATGTATGGGATTGGCTATGTTTACGGGAATGCATAATGTCTTTTTAGGTCTTCTCTTCAGCATTACGGCGAGTGTAGGATTCTGGGGAAGCTTAGTATTTTATAACTCCTTTCTCCCGGATATTGCCACACGGGATAAGCAGGATGCACTTTCTGCCAAAGGATATGTGTATGGCTATATAGGTTCCGTAGTCCTTGTTGTAATCTGTCTGGTACTGATTCAGGTTTTTGCAAAAGGAGCGGCACAGCAGCTTTTATTTACAAGAATCAGCTTCCTGTTAACCGGTGCATGGTGGTTTGGGTTCTCCCAATACACATTCAAACATCTTCCGCAATTTGGAGATGTGAAAGAAAAGCTACCAAAAGACTTAGTGCTTTTAAATTATAAAAACATCTTTAAAAAGCATGAGGAGCAAGGAGGTTTCTTTGAAGTGCTGAAAGACAACATGAGCTTTTATAAAGACATTGCCAAAGAAAGTTTCCACGAACTTTTCAAAGTAGGTAGAGTGCTCTTTAAAGATAGAAATTTAAAATTCTTCCTTTCCAGTTTCTTCTTTTACAGTGTCGGGATGCAAACTATCTTCCTGATGGCAACCTTATTCGGGAAAAGTGAGATCAACCTTGCTCAGGATAAGTTGATCGGAACTCTTTTAGTGATTCAGATCGAAGCGATTATAGGAGCGGTAATTTTCTCCAGGTTATCAAGAAAAATAGGAAACAGGAACGTTATTTCAATTGCTATTGTTTTATGGATTGTAGCCTGCCTTTGGGCCTACTTCCTGAACAAAGAAAATCCAACGGTAGAGTATCAGTTCTATGGAGTAGCAGCTGTAGTAGGATTAGTTATGGGAGGGCTGCAAGCCATGTCCAGATCTACTTATTCAAAGCTTCTTCCGGAGAATTCTATGGAAAATACAACCTATTTCAGTTTCTATGATGTATTGGAAAAAATAGCCATTATTATTGGTACATTTATTTTTGCTACTTTGATAGAGCATTTTAATAATATGCGTATTGCAGCGCTTTCCATGACCTTATTCTTTGGAGTCGGGCTTGTTTTGATAAGATTTTTAAAAGTCAATATGTTGAAAGACAGAGATACTTTATAAACAAGAAGGTGCTATTTTTATAGCACCTTTTTTATTGATTAAAAACTAATCATATATTGCATTGACTAGTCCTGAAAATCTGATACAGATTCAAGGACAAAAATAAATAATTAAACCAGAGCAAATTTGTTTTTGCTTTGGTTTTTGCTTTTATAAGTTTTCATTTTGACTTCTTTTTGTTGATGCATTTGATTTGGGGTTAAATAATGATTCGAAAAATGAGGTCGTAATTCATTATAAATTCCAATAGCTTCATTGACTATTGTTCTTCTAAGGGAAGTTTCAATATCATATTTATCGATATCAAATTCTTGTTTTAAAATACCATTCACTCTCTCTGCAACAGCATTTTCGTAAGGGTCGGAATTCTGTGTCATACTGCATTTTAATTGATGCTTTTTCAAAATCCTTTGATACTCATTTGAACAATATTGTAAGCCTTTGTCAGAATGATGGATCAGTGGTTCTTTTTCAATGTTATTGCTCTTTAATGCCTTTCTCAATGCTACAAGGCTGCTTTCTGTATTAAGGTTGTCTGCAACATGATATCCAACGATTTTCTTGGAATAAGCATCAGTTATCAGGCTTAGATAACTTGGCTTTTTTCTATTCCCGATATAGGTAATATCTGCTACCCAAACCTGGTTGGGTTTGTTTATACTATAATCCAGAATCAGGTTTTTATGCTTTCTGAATCGATGATGAGAATTCGTTGTGATACAATAGCTTCTCTTGGGAATTATGAGTAGATGATTAGCTCTCAGAATATCAAAAAACTTATCCCTCCCTATTTTCAAAGACCTTAAAGGTTCCTTTAAAAGAAAATACAGCTTCCTGCCTCCTAATTTTGGCATTTTTACGCGAATATCTTCTACCAGTTTAATCACTTTCGAAGCTTTGCTTTGTGAGCTTTTATGCCGTTTGATACTTCTATAATAGACTTGTCTATCCAATCCGAACAATTCGCAGGTAAAGATTAGCGTTTCTTTTTCTTCACTGCGGAAGTGACTGATTGTTCGGATGGTAAGTTTTTTCTGATATCAATATCATATTCTTTCTCGGCAAGATTAATCATCATATCGAAAAATATGACCTTTTTATCTGCAATGTAAGCCTGTTTCTCTAAAAATGCTTTCTGCTTTTCAAGCAGTTTAACTTCAGCTTCCAATTCCATAATACGCTGTTCCGGAGTCTTTTTCATGCTAAATGACGTTTGGTTTTCCCAATCAAAGGTACCATATTTTCTAAGCCAACTAACAATCGTAGAGCGTGATTGGATACCGTATTTTTTACGACACTCAGTGATTCCTGACTTTCCTGCTTCTATTTCTCTTACAATTTGAAGCTTCAAACTCAAATTGTAATCTCTCTGTGTACGTTTGATGTACGCCGTTTCTAAATGTTCTTCCATAACGATTCTTTTTTTGTGTATCGATATTTCAGGACTAGACACATCATTAATAAAAAAAGCTTGAGTTCATCAGGCTTTTTTGTTGTATTTAAATATCAGCACTTCATTTTTTCTGAATTGATTAAAATCAGAAATATGCTTTTGTATAAATAAATTGGAATTCGGCGTGAGTTTTGCTTATATTCAGCGGAATAATTTTAACTTTGTAAAAAGATTTATTGTCACAATGACGAACCCTCTATTTTATGCAAAAATAATCCTGTTTGGAGAATATGGAATGATTGAAGATTCCCAGGGGCTTGTAGTACCTTACAGTTTCTATAAGGGAACCTTGAAATTCTCAGATCTGAGTTCTGAATTTGAACTTAAATCCAACAGACATCTGCAGAAATATTCTGACTTTCTTACGACCCTTGATCTTTCCGATGATTTTAAATTGGATATTGAAAGCTTTAAAAAAGATATCGCATCAGGGCTTTTCTTTGATTCCAATATTCCTCAGGGATATGGAGTAGGAAGTTCAGGAGCTTTGGTAGCCGCTATTTTTGAAAAATATGCAATCAGAAAGCTTGATCCCGAACAGATTTCAAAAGATAATCTGAAAAAATTAAAAAATGTTTTCGGTGAGATGGAAAGCTATTTCCATGGTAAAAGTTCAGGTATGGATCCTCTGATCTGCTACATGAACCTGCCAATCCTTATCGAAAATAAAGAAAACCTGGATAGAGTATCCATTCCTGATGGCGAGAAAGGGAAAGGAGCAATATTTCTTATCGACAGTGGAATAACCGGGGAAACAGGACCGATGATTCAGATCTTCTTTGAAAAAATGAAAACAGAGGGATTCCGCAAAACATTAAAAGAGGAATTCATCCGTTACAACAACGCCTGTATTGAATCTTTCCTTAAAAAAGATATGAATCCTTTCTTCAGAAACCTGAAAAAGCTTTCCCATTGGGCCTATGAACATTTCCGTCCGATGATTCCTGAAAGTATTTTCAACATCTGGAAAAAAGGGCTGGATTCTAATGCCTATTATCTGAAACTCTGCGGAAGCGGCGGCGGCGGATATATTCTGGGCTTCACAAAAGACTACGCAAAAGCCGAAAAAATGCTTGACGGCTTCCAAAAAGAGGTGATTTATAGATTTTAAAAGTGCTGGAATGAATTCTGAAAAAGAAACTTTCCAATCTAAAAACTATATCTCTAAATCTATATTTTACAGATTGTCACAATTTGTGGGCTTTCTGATCGGTGCCAGATTTTTTGTTGCCATATTACTGACTTTTGCCCTGTATGTTTCTACTTTTTTCCTGTTCAATCAGGATGAAACCTTCAGAAAATTTGTCTTCGATTTTAAAGTGCACGGTATTATTTTCTGTACTGTTATTACCATTCTTGCAGGGGGAATCATCAACCAGTTTTATGATCGCGAAAAAGATCATCTGGTAAAACCCTTCAGGACCAGAATCCAAAGTTTTATCAAACAGAAATATTTTTTATATGCTTATCTGGCACTCGGAATTATTTCTCTTGGAGTTGCATGGATGATCTCCCATAAAGTTTTTGCCTTTTTTGTAGTATATCAGTTTTTTATGTGGTTTTACAGCCATAAATTAAGTAGAATGTTGATCATCAATAATCTTACTTTTGTAAGCCTTACGCTGTATCCTTTTTTTGGAATGATGGTTTATTATGAAACTTTTTCAAAGAAGGTACTTCTGATGGCCATTTTTCTTTTTCTGATTCTTTTATGCATTGATATTGTCAAAGATATGTTGACCAAAAGCGTAGACAAAGCATTTGGTTATGTAACAATCCCTAATTATTTTAAAAACAGAAATACCCGGATCATTATTATTTCTTTACTCATGATCACAATGGCTGTTTCTATGAAGCTTATTATAAAAACCGGAATTTCCGGGTTCATGGCCTATTATTTTACCGGAGGTCTTTTTGTGATGATCCTTTGTATCTATCTTTTGCTAGACTCTTCAAGGAAGAGTAAATTCTTCACCCTCAATATATTACGGTTTTGGGTTTTCATCGGAATTATTGCCATGCTTCTGAATGGAATAGAAAGCAAATTATAGAAAAAATTCTTTAAATAAGCTGATGTTATTATTACCTTTGCAAAACTAAATTTAATATAAAGGAATGCCCATTTTTAACGATACTAAAGTTGCATTTGCAGACAAGTCTGATGCACAATTGAGAAAGGCGTACTGGATGTTTAAAATGATTGAACAGCCCGCTCTTACCAACCTTGGAACTTCTGTCCTTAATTTTACGGTACATAATAATTTTCCTTTCGTGAACGGAATTGTAAAAAGCACTTTGTTTGAGCAGTTCTGTGGAGGGGAAACCCGTGAAGAAAGTATGAAGGCGGTGAAACAACTTTTCAAAAGAGGAGTGGGAAGTATTTTCGATTATTCTATTGAAGGAAAGGAAGATGAAGAAACTTTTGATGCAGTATGTAAAGAAATCAAAGATATCATCAGATTTTCTGTAGGAAATCCTGCTATTCCTTTCATTGTTTTTAAACCTACCGCTTTTGGTAGAATTGATCTTTATGAAGCTGTTGGAAAAGGAACCGAGCTTACTTCAAGTCAGAAAGAAGAATGGGCAAGAGTGGTGAAAAGATTTGATGAAGTATGCAGTCTGTGTCATGAAAATGATAAAAAAGTGATGGTAGATGCAGAAGAAACCTGGATGCAGGATTCGGCAGACCATCTTTGTGAGCAGATGATGGAGAAATATAACCAGAAAAAACCGATCGTATGGAATACGATTCAAATGTATAGAACCGGAAGACTGGAGTATATGGAGCAGCATCTGCAGAGAGCAAGAGAAAAGAATTATTTCATCGGATATAAGATTGTTCGTGGAGCGTACATGGAAAAAGAAAGAGCCCGAGCTTCAGAAAAAGGATATCCTGATCCAATCCAGCCTAATAAAGAAGCATCTGATACCAATTATAATGCGGGAATTGATTTTGTGATGAATCATCTAGATAAAGTTTCAGCATTTTTCGGTACCCATAATGAGGTCTCTTCTGAATTGGTGATGGATAAAATGAAATCCAAATCACTGGAAAACGGAAATCCACATGTTTATTTTGGCCAGCTTTACGGGATGAGTGATAATATTACATTCTATCTGTCTGATAAAGGCTATAATGTGGCTAAATACCTTCCGTATGGACCCGTAAAGGATGTTGTGCCTTATCTTACAAGAAGAGCCAGAGAAAACACCTCTGTAGCGGGACAGACAGGAAGAGAATTAGGGCTGATTAAGAAAGAGCTTGAAAGAAGAAAAAAATAGTACTGTTTACAAATAATATGGATAAGACCTGCAGATTTCTGCAGGTCTGTTTATTTTAAATATTCTCACAAAATCCTGTATTATCATTAGTTTTACTAAAATTCTTCATTAATAATAATTTTATATATTTTAATATTTGTTGTTTATAATTCAAAATTATTAACTTTTTATTGTTTAATAAATTGTAATTACCTAAATTTGATTAAACTAATAAAAAAAATACATGAAAAAAACATTACTTATTGCTGCCTTTATGGCGGCTAACTTTTCCTTAGCACAAACCTACAATAATGGAGGTTTAAGTACTGGAGCTACTTCCAAAGGCGGAACTGCTGCTCCTACCGGATACACCTGGTCTGAACTTCAGAATAATACAGGAAATGCTACAGAAACTAATACAAGCCTTGGCTTGGCCGGAACCTCAAGCTCTGTAACGTCAAGTTATTTTCTTGCGGATGACTTTACAATTCCTGTGGGAGGCAGCTGGCAGATCAGTACCATTGATTTCTTTGCCTACCAGACCAATTATGCAGGAACTACAGCTCCTTTTAATACAGTGAGAGTTAATATATACAGCTCAGATCCTTCAGTAGCTGGTGCTGCCAGTGTATTTGGAGATGATACCACTAACAGATTCAGTGCTGGGGTAGACTCCAACATATACAGAGTGGGAAACAGTATTGTACCTACATCGGTAATTCCGGTGACAAACAGAAAGATATGGAAAATTACAGCCAATACTCCGGTTACTTTAGGAGCTGGAACCTATTGGATAAAATACCAGCTACAGAATGTTGTGATGGCGAGCGCAGGTTTTTTACCGCCAGTGACCATTGTTGGAAACCGTGGACTTCCTTCTTTCAATGCAAAACAGTTTGATTCTATTGCTGGAACATGGACGCCTATAGTTGATGCAGGAAATCCTGCAAGTGCTCCGGATTATCCATTGGATATGCCTTTTGTCATTACTTTTACATCCACAACATTAGGCACACAGGAAACAGTGCAGTATGACAACAGGATTCAGGTATATCCAAACCCGGTAAGAGATAGTTTCAGAATAAATAATCCTGATAAAATAAAGATCAGCACAGTAGAAGTTATAGATGCTTCGGGTAAACTGGTAAGAACTCTGAAAGGTTCAGAAGAGTATAATGCTTCAGATCTGCCAAAAGGAAATTATATTCTGAAAATAAAGAATGACGGCGGGCATACTAAAATTACAAAATTAATAAAGCAATAGCTTTAGTTTTCTTCTTCAAATATTTTTTATCCTGGCCATCTTCTCTGGCCAGGTTTTTTATGGCTCAAAACTTTCAAATTTTCCGTTTTCATAGAACAAAACAATTCGTTTTATCTTATTGGTTTGATTATCAATGGCTTGATTGATAATTTGATCAACGGAATGGTCTAATCGCTGAGAATCGGATATATTTTCCTGAGCTTTATTCTTGTACGGTATAAGTGATTCTCGCGGGCTTTGTTTTGGGAGTTGAATTTCCTCTTCGGCTATAAAATCTTCATCATCTTTCATCATGGTAAATAAATCAGGCAGAGGAGTAAGTCTGATTTTTTCATCTTCAGGTTTTTCTATATCCGTAGTTTCTTTTTCCGGCAACTCTGATTTCAGCATTTCACCTTCGCCTGTAACCAGCCAGTCCCAAAGGATCTCAGGAAACCGGGATTTTATTTTTATAATAAATTCCAGAGAAGGCTTATTTCTTCCCGAAGTAATATGGGATATGGAAGAACGCTGTACATCGATCTCATCTGCAAACTCAGAAGAGGTGAGATTGGAATACTCTATAACTTTGGAAATTCTCTCGTTTAAACTCATAAAAATAAGTTGTTAATTGTGTTACAAATGTAAATAATAAAATTTACATTTACAAATTACAAAAGTAAACAAAAGGTGAATTTTGCAAATACACAAATGTAAATAACAAATAAACATCTATATTATAATGTCTTACGTATAATATCTAATACTTCTTAAGTAATTTAACAAAGTAAATTTGTATTATTAATCTTATTATATTGAATAATAAACCTCCAAATGCCTCATAAGGTTCCATTTACATTTTAATGCCTGAATATAATTGTAATTATTTGATTAATAGAAGTTAATATTTAAATAAAGATCTTATACATTTATCCTAATTTATAGGTTCTATCTGTAGATAACAGTAACTTATTTACCGTATACATCTGTAATTTCAGAGTTAAATGATTATTAATAAGGTGTTTAAGTATAATGTAATGGCATAATTCTTTATTGAAGTAAGTTAAAATCTTTAAAAAAGATTAAATAAAGTTTTACTTCCAAAAAATAGGCTGAGTTTAGAAGGATAATTACAAAAAATAAACAATTTACATTTGTGTATTAATTAGAATTGTAAGTTTTCCACATTTGTATCGTTTAATATTTTTATGCCTATTTGCCGATTATGAGGCTTTATTGTACTTAAAGTAATATTGCAAATATTATTGATGTAAACTTTGTAAAATACTGAATTTTAGTTATTTAATATTTATATATTATTATATATTCAATTAACAATTTTATCCACAGACAAAATGACAGTACAACATGTTTAGTCATGTTACAAATGTTAATTATATTTTTCTGTTCAAAAATCATTAAATTTGACTCTTGTAAATTATTTGTAATGAATTTTGAAGAGATCTATTTTCCAAACCCTAATTTCTTAAACCGCTATATTTCCCCTGAAAAATTATTTTCCTATCTACAGACCAATTTCAGCGGTTACATTCAGGAGATCGGAAGGTCATATTTAGATAAACCCATTTATCAGTTAAGTATCGGAACCGGATCTATTAATGTTCTTGCCTGGTCGCAAATGCACGGCAATGAATCAAATGCTACTCATGCAATATTGGATCTTCTGGAAACCTTGGATAAGGCTCCTGAAATGAAGGATGACCTGTTCGGTAAAATAACACTGGATTTTATTTTCATGCTCAATCCTGATGGGTCAGAACGATGGACGAGACTGAATGCAGCAGATATTGATTTGAACAGGGATTTCCATAACGAAGCCAGCAAAGAGATTAAATACCTTAAAAAGGCCGTTGCTTCAAAGAAATACGATTATGCATTGAATCTGCATGAACAAAGAACTATCTTCACTACGGACGGTATACATCCTGCAACGCTTTCCTTTTTGGCTCCATCCGAAAACATTGAACGTACCGTTACGGATAACAGAAAGAAATGTATGGCGGTAATAGGAAAGATTTATGATCATTTGAAAGACTTGATACCCAATCAGATCGGAAGATATTCTGACGAATTTTATCCGACTTCTACTGGTGACAACTTTATTAAAGCAGGAATGCCTACCATTTTATTTGAAGGAGGACATTTTATTGATGATTATACAAGAAAAGGCACAAGGAAATATTATACAATTGCTTTATATTATGCATTAAAAGCAATCAGTGAACTGGATTCTGCTGTTGAAGGATGGGAAAAATACCTTGAAATCCCCGAAAACCAGGAAACACATTACGATATCATCTACAGAAATGTCAAACTGAATACAGATCATGAATGTATTCTTGATGTTGCTGTTCAGTACAGGGAAATAATAGAAGAAGGGAAAGATGAAATATCCTTTGTTCCTTATGTTATGGAAGTAGGTGATGTAAAGAGAAAAAAAGGCTGGCTGGAAATAGACTGTACAGGAAAGAAATTTGTAGCAGCTACAAAATATCCGAAGTTGGATGCCATAGCAGAATTTACAATAGAAGATTAAAGAGTATTATTCCAAATAAAAAAACGTCCTCAAAAGTAATTCTTGAGGACGTTTTATATTATTAAATGAAGATTAGTTGACCACTTTAATTCCATTGGCTACAAATCTGATCTCTTCTTTAGGAGTTGTGATGGCATCAATTTCAGCCTGAGGTTTTTTAGCATCTTCTGCATAATGCTTCTGCTCATCTATAGAAGTTACTTTTCTTTCTGCAGTACCTTCCAGTACTACATTTTTACCTTTTAGAGCGGTCGGTACAAAGAATGCATAATCTTTCATTTTTACGAAAAACTGAGAATTATCTTCAGTCTGGATCGTAAGCCAGCAGCCTTTTTTCTCGCATACATCCGTCACTTTTCCTTTAACGGCAATTCCTTCCACTTTTTTGTTGTCTTTTTTAAGTTTCTTACTCAGTTTATCTACTGTGATTGCTTTAGACTCATTGGAAACAACTACAGCTCCGTAAGTATCGCCTACAACTGCATTTCCTGCAGGTGGGCCAAATTTTTTCTCTGATGTCTCCTGTGCAAAAGCCAAAGTGGAAGCGCTTACAGCAGCAGCAAATAATATAGTCTTGAATTTCATTTTTAATATTTTTTTCAAAAGTACTAATTAAAATCGAATAATAATTTTGAGAAAACTTGATAAAAAATAAGCGGTGCTGTAAATTTTAAACAAATTTCAAAATCATGACAGATTTGTTTATATTTGATGCCTATACTTGACTATGCAAAAAAAACTGAAACTTTGGGACGCCGTTATGCTGGTAATGGGGTCTATGATCGGAAGCGGAATCTTTATTGTAAGTGCCGATATGATGCGAAACCTCGGATCCGGATTCTGGCTGATCATAGTATGGGTCATTACAGGAATCATGACGGTAGCTGCTGCAATAAGTTATGGAGAGCTTTCGGCGCTGTTTCCAAAAGCTGGTGGTCAATATACCTACCTTAAGGAGATCTTCGGAAAAAGGATGGGATTTCTTTATGGCTGGGGACTTTTTACTGTAATCCAGACAGGAACTATTGCCGCAGTAGCAATGGCTTTTGGTAAATTTACAGCTTATCTCGTTCCGTCCTTGAACCAGGCAGCTCCTATTTTACAGAGTGGCGAATTCAAGATTACCTGGATACAGATCCTCGCAATAGCCGTTATCCTTCTTCTTACTTACATCAACACAAGAGGTGTGCAAAGTGGTAAGCTGCTTCAGAATGTATTTACAGGATCAAAGATTATTGCTCTATTAGGTTTGATCGCTGTAGGGTTTATTCTGGTAGATTTTTCCCATATGGCCCAAAATTTCAGCTTTGGTTTTGATTCATTTAGTAATCTTAAAAAAGATCTCACCGGTAATTTTCTTAAAGAAGGCTGGGAGCCTATAGGTGGAATGACCTTGCTTGGAGGTATTGCAGCAGCTATGGTAGGCTCTGTTTTCAGCTCTGTAGCCTGGGAAAGTGTAACTTTTGTTTCCGGCGAAGTAGAAAATCCCAAAAGAAATATTGTTAAGTCAATGATCTATGGAACTTCTGCGGTGATGATTCTTTATTTAGCGGTCAATTTTGTCTATCTTAATGCTTTAGACAGAGACAGTATTGCTTTTGCAGCGGACGACAGGGTAGCAGTTGCTGCATCACAGAATATTTTCGGAAGTGCGGGAACGATTATTATTGCAGTTCTTGTGATGATCTCTACATTCGGATGCGATAACGGACTGATTCTCGCAGGTGCCCGTGTGTTTCAAACTATGGCAAAAGACGGAATGTTTTTCAGATCCGCCGAGAAAAATAATAAAAACGAGGTTCCGGAAAATGCTTTATGGATGCAGGGTATCTGGGCATCGGTCCTTTGTTTGAGCGGACAGTATGGTAACCTGCTGGATATGATCTCTTTTGTGATCGTTTTATTTTATATGATCACCGTTTTTGGGGTTATTTATTTAAGATTTAAAAAGCCGGATCTTGAAAGACCTTACAAAACTTGGCTCTACCCTGTAACTCCAATTATCTATCTTCTGATAGGAACCGGCTTCTGTGTACTGCTTCTGATCTACAAACAGCAATATACCTGGCCAGGCTTTCTGATGGTACTGCTGGGGCTTCCGGTCTATTATTTTATCAACAGAAACAAGCAAACCGATCAATAAAATAAATTCAACCGTATTTATATACTTTTAAGGCTTCCCGACTTGTCAGGAAGCCTTCATTTTCAGTAATATTTTGGTTTCTTTTTCTTATTTATTTCATGAAAATGTGTATTTTGGTATTTCTTTTTTAAGTGAACTAGACTATGAAGAAAAAATAAGAAGCTGACTATGGATACACCAAATTACAGAATGCCTTTTGTACCTTCTACATTAATGACTGAAGGCGGAAGCATTGAGATCTGCGACATGGGCGAAAGCATTGCTCACAATATCATGCTGCTGATTACCACCAAAAAAGGCGAGAACAGATATGATGACAATTACGGGAACGACGTTTGGAACCTGGAATTCGATAATGGAGTGACCAGTGCTGTTTGGGAGAGCGTCTTTATTAAAAGCCTCAGACGGCAGATCCAGGAATATGAACCACGCATTGTACAGGCGCAGATTGATGCGCATATTCAATTTGTAGAACACAGCTACGATACCAAAGAACATACAGAGATCAAAAAGAAAGTAAGAATTGCCATCAATGCAAAAATGGAGGCAACGGGAGAGCGTTTCAGTTTTTCTACAGAATTATTTTTAAGTCCGATGTCTATTGACTAAACACTCTTCTAATAACCTACACCAAAATTTATGAACTTAGATCAAAATATATATTCCAAAGAATCTGTAAAGGCAAGAATGCTTCAGAATGCCACCAAAGTGTGGGGACTGAAAAGCCCGCAGTCTCTGGATCCTTTTGTAAAACTCCTGATTGATGCCTTCAGTACGGAAGTCTTTAAAGCCAATAACGAAATCCAGACTGTAAATGCCAGGATTCTGGAAAAACTGGCCAAACTTCTGACTCCATCAATATATACCCATCCGATTCCGGCTCATGCTGTGGCCTTTACACTGCCTTATGAGTCTTCGGAAGTTTTGTTGGAGCACACCGAATTCTTTTTCCGTAAGCAGATGACGTCTACCGTGAAATCAGAATCGGATAAGCAGCTGAATATTCCTTTCACGCCGGTAGGCAATGTTCGGATCAATAAAGTACAGACCTCAGTAATGTTTGTTGGGAATACCTGTTACAGTGTTGATGACAGGCTTAATAAAATACCTGTAGCAAGATTCCAGGGAAAGCCGGAAGATTACAGAAAGATCACAATTGGAGTAGATGTAAGCAGATACGCCAGTGAAAACTTCCCTAAGTATGTAAGTATATTCTGTTCAAACCCAGCCTTTGAGCATATGGATTTTGTATATAAATTACTTCCATACATCAATGTGACCAGTAATGGAAATCCTTTATTTGTAAGGGAAGGATTAAGTTACCTGACCAATAGCCAGCAGGAAGGATACGAGCAGATGTTCAGAGAGCAGTCGATCCGGAATAAGGCTATTGAAGATATTAAAAGCATTTACCGCCATAAATTTATTGAGGTAACCGGAATTTCAAGCAGTCTGTTTTCAGAACCGGGAAAACTTCCTCAGAATCTGGAGTTTCTTGACGGAAAAGAAGAAATAAGAAAGCAAATTGGAGATAAACGTTACTTATGGCTGACATTTGAGTTTCCACCCCAGTTTTCCGCGGAGATCCTGGATAATTTTTCATTTGTACTGAATGCTTTTCCAATCTACAATAGAGGATGGAAGAAAACAGAATACAGCCTGGACATTATGGGAAACAACATTCCTTTGGTTACAGATGAAGGTGAGCATTTTCTGTATGTAGATGAGGTTCAGGATGGTGATGGAAGAAGATATACTGAAATTCCTTTTACCCCGGCAGATGACCTTAAAAAAGGACTTTATACAGTAAGAAAAGGAGGTATGGAACGTTTTACGAATAGAAATGCTGTAGATATGATTGCCAATGTGCTGGAGCTGACTAGAGATGAAATTGCCGCATTTTCACTTTTAAACAGGGATAACGTTAAAGGTGTCCTTAGTGAAATGTCTGACAAAATGAAAACAATGGTCCAAAAGGTGAATAATGCCAAGAGAAATATCAGACAGGAACTGAATTATGTCATCATGGAGCCTGTAGAAAAAACAGACCACACCTATGCTTCCTTTTGGGTAACGCATTGTACGCTCGCCAATCATATGCGTCCGGGAACAGAGCTATCTAATCAGCTGAAGTCCCAGACTGTGATTCTTCTTACTGAAACTATTGGTGGCGCTGAGGAACAGAAAGGTACAGACAGTATTCAGGCTTATAAATATGCATTAACTACAAGAGACAAAATCATTTCCCTTGAAGACGTTAAAAATTATTGCAGAATGATTCTTAAAGATGAGGTAAAAGAGGTAAGGGTAAGAAGAGGAACCATGATTAGCAACAGGCCAAAAGAAGGTTTTGTAAGAACCGTTGAGGTAGAGATCATTCCTCAGAACTATTCTTTCTATGGAAGGGCATACTGGGAAAATATGGCCAATATTCTCCGAAACCAGATCATTTCAAAGGCTATTGACGGGATAGAATATGTAGTAAGAATAAATAATGAAGACATCGATCTTGACGAAATTTAAATTAATATCTAAACTATAAAATATGAGAAAGATTATCGTACTTGCACTAGCCCTGACTTTTACATCAGTCAGTGTGATAAGCTGTAAAAAAGATATCAGTAAACTGGGGCAATCTGTTATAAATCTTGGAGGAGCCGAAGATGCCAATGCTATTATTGAATTTAACAATAACTTTTTAGATTCCTATAAAAGTACATCCAGACATATAGAAAGTATTCTTAAATATGCAGATGCTGCCTCAGCGAAAGCTAAAGGAGAGAACGTAACGATAATGCCTATTGTAATCAATTCGATGGATTTTTCATTCGGAAAGATCAAGGATGTGCCGTCAGGATTCGGAAAAGATAAAGCAGCCATTGAAGCAGACTTTAATACATATAAAGCTAAAAAAGAAATTATACAGAAGAAGTTTGATGAACTTAAATCCTATATGACTTCAGAAGACTATAAAGATGACAAAGGAGCGAAAGCTGATGCCATCACAAAAGATATTGAGACTGAAGCTCAGGCTTTATTTACCTCAGGTGAAAATTTAATCATCAAGATCAAGCCCGGAACTGATGCTGCAGAAGAAGTTGTATTGAAAGATCATCCAATGAAAGAATTCATTATTTCTTCTAAAAGTGTAATGACTTCCCTGGAATCTACCATTGATGTGCTGGACAAGCAGTATTCCGGAAAATTCAATGAAGCAGAAATTCAGAAAAAATATGACGAGCTTGCCAAAGCAGTAGAAGCCAATTCAAAAATGAATTTCGACGTAAAAGATCCACAGTATTCGTATAAAAAATCTCAGTTTGAAAGCTTTAACAAAAGTGCTTCAGACTTTTTAGATATCTACAGAAAGCTCATCCGTGACTCCAAAGGCACAGGGAAAATATCCGACAGTGATATCCAGCAGGTCGACTCATCCTACGAGTCTGTCCTGAATTCATACAATTCATTTGTGAAATAACCCAATACGTATAATTCATTATAAAGACCAGTACACTGTATTGGTCTTTTTATTTTATAAAGATGAATCATCGTCTTAAAAAAGAACCCATTTGATCTATTTAAAATTTAACTAAAATTAAGTGGTAATAAAATATTTCACCTTATACATTTCCATAAAATTCCGTAATTTTGCACATTGTGATTTTCAGGCAGAATCACCCCAAATTATGAGTAAATCAACAGAATATATAGAAGTTTACGGAGCACGTGAACACAACCTTAAAAATATCAATGTAAAGATCCCCCGCAACGAACTTGTTGTAATAACAGGGCTTTCCGGAAGCGGAAAATCATCTTTGGCATTCGATACCATTTTTGCAGAAGGACAGCGCCGTTATATTGAAACATTTTCAGCTTATGCACGTCAGTTTTTAGGCGGTTTGGAACGTCCTGATGTAGACAAAATTGAAGGACTTTCTCCGGTAATTGCGATAGAGCAGAAAACCACCAATAAAAATCCCAGATCCACTGTAGGAACGGTTACTGAACTCTATGATTACCTGCGTCTTTTATACGCAAGAGTTTCCGATGCCTATTCATTGTCTACTGGAAAAAAATTGGTAAGCTACACAGAAGACCAGATTCTTGAAACCATTAAGGAAAACTATAAAGGCGAAAAAATAATGCTGATGGCTCCTGTGGTGCGTTCAAGAAAGGGACACTATCATGAGCTTTTTGTGCAGATGGCCAAAAAAGGTTATGGCCAGGCCAGGATTGACGGTGATTTACAGGATATAGAATATGACCTGAAATTGGACCGTTACAAAACCCATGATATTGATATTGTGATTGATCGTTGGATCATTGGAGAAAATGCCTCAGAGGGCAGAATGGAAAAATCACTGCGTACCGCAATGGAAATGGGTGAGGGGATTATCGGAATCCAGAAACTGGGAGCTACCGATATAGAGTACTTCTCGAAAAACCTGATGGATGCAGAAACAGGACATTCCCTGGCACTTCCTGAACCGAATACATTCTCTTTCAACTCTCCGAAAGGAAGCTGCCCGGAGTGTAAAGGATTGGGAACCATCAAAAAGATCAATACAGATTATTTTATTGAAAATCCTAAATTATCAATAAACCAGGGTGGATTGCTGCCATTGGAAGATATTAAATCCAACAAATGGATTCTGTCTCAGATCAAAAATATCCTTGAGATCTTTGGTTTGGGAATGGCAACACCTATGAAAGATATTCCCGAAGAAGCTTTGGATTATATCTATAACGGATGTCACAAAGAATTTAATAAAGACCTGAAATACGCAGGAATCACCAAAAAGATAAAAATAAGTTTCGATGGTCTGATCACTTTTATGGAAGAGATCATTGAAGAAAGAGAATCTTATGAAGCCGTATTATTAGAAAGGCATTTCACCACTGAAGAAACCTGCCCGGAATGTGGCGGGACCCGTCTTCAGCCGGCAAGTTTAAGTTTTAAAATAGACGGAAAGAATATTGCTGAGGTAAACGGTTTAAGTTTATCCGATCTGAAGGAATGGTTATCCGATGTAAAAGATAAATTCTCGGAAAAAAATAAGATCATTGCCCACGAGATCTTAAAAGAGATTGAAACAAGACTCCAGTTCCTTCTGGATGTAGGTTTGGATTATCTGAGCTTAAGCAGAAGCTCCAAAACACTTTCCGGAGGAGAATCTCAAAGGATCCGTCTGGCTACACAAATCGGGTCACAGCTGGTGAATGTATTGTATATTCTGGATGAACCAAGTATCGGGCTTCACCAAAGAGATAATGAAAGACTGATCAGATCATTAAAAAACCTTAGAGACATCGGAAATTCTGTTATTGTTGTAGAACACGACAAAGATATGATTCTGGAAGCCGATGAGGTGCTGGATATTGGCCCTAGAGCCGGAAAATTCGGGGGAGAAGTGCTGTGGCAGGGAAAACCAAAAGATCTTTTAAAAGCAGATACTATTACAGCACAGTATATCAACGGAAAAAGAAAAATAGAAATTCCTGCAGAAAGAAGAGCCGGAAGCGGCAAAAACATTTTATTAAAAGGAGCTACAGGAAATAACCTTAAAAATGTTACCCTTGATATTCCATTAGGGAAACTGGTGGTAGTAACTGGAATTTCAGGAAGCGGAAAATCTTCTCTGATCAACGGAACTTTGTACCCGATCCTTAATAAGCATTTCTACAGAGCTGTTCAGGAGCCTCTTCCGTATAAAAAAATAGACGGTCTTGATAATATTGATAAAATTGTAGACGTAGACCAGACTCCGATCGGGAGAACACCACGTTCAAATCCCGCAACATACACAGGAATGTTCACTGATATCAGAAATCTTTTTGCAGAACTTCCGGAAAGCAAGATCCGTGGCTATAAGCCGGGAAGATTCTCATTCAATGTAAAAGGCGGAAGATGTGAAACCTGCCAGGGTGGAGGATTAAAAGTTATTGAAATGAACTTTCTTCCTGATGTGTATGTTCACTGTGAAACCTGTAATGGAAAACGTTTCAACAGAGAAACACTGGAAGTGCGTTACAAAGGGAAATCAATTTCCGATGTGTTGGATATGACGATTGATGAAGCGGTAGACTTCTTCCAGCCAATTCCTAAGATATTTGCTAAAGTAAAGACCCTTCAGGATGTAGGATTGGGATATATTACCCTCGGACAGCAGTCTACAACACTTTCAGGAGGAGAGGCACAACGTATTAAACTGGCAACAGAACTATCAAAAAGACAGACTGGAAATACACTGTATATCTTAGATGAACCTACAACCGGACTTCACTTCGAAGATGTAAAGATCCTGATGGATGCCATCAACCAGCTGGTAGAATTAGGAAACTCATTTATCATCATTGAACATAATATGGATGTGATTAAATTAGCCGATCATATTATCGACGTAGGACCGGAAGGCGGAAAGCACGGCGGACAGATCGTTGCGCAGGGAACTCCTGAAGAAATTGTAAAGTCTAAGAAGAGTTTGACTGGAAAATTCTTGAAGCGGGAACTTGAATAAGAAATATTTATCTAACTATATAAAAGAATTTGCTTTTGCAAATTCTTTTTTTATTGAAAATCAATTATTATTAAGGTCAAAATAAGGCTAATTTACCAGTCTAATATTAATTTTTTAATTTTATTTAAAATTATTTATCTGGTAATCAGCTAATTGAATTTCAATGTTAACTTAATGTTAACTCAATATGAATTTAGTATGAATTATTTCATAACTTTGGTAAAGGAGATATACATAATATTTAAAACCAAAGACTTATGAAAAATAAAGTTCAAATATTGATTGCTTCATTCTTAGTTTGTGGATTCATGGCTGCAAACAATATGGTTAAAGCGCAAATATCAGATCATAGTACAATTGAGGAAATCCAATTGAGCAAGAATAAAGAAACCTTCAATGATATAAGAAATAAATTGATGGAAAACTTTGATCTTACCAATTCTGATTACAAGCAAGGAACAGTAAACTCAGTAGTAACATTTGATATTACAAAAAAAGGCAAAATAATAAATGTTCATTCTAATGGCGACTGCAAAATTGTAAGCAAAGAAATTGAAAATGTTTTAAGTGAACTTGATTACAGAGTAGACCGCAAAAATTTAAATGAAAATATGGTTGCCTATACTTATAAAATGCCTGTAACAGTTGAAATAAATAACAGATAATATTCAAAAGTATTTTTTACACGGAAATACTGTTTGTATTAAAACAATAATTAAAACTGTGTACTTGAAAAAGAAAGCTTGACTATGGCTAAACATTTTAAAAATAATAAAGCCCTGATTTAATTTGATAAGTCTATTGAAATTAAATCAGGGCTTATCTATTATAAAGAAGAGATATAAACTTCTATCTTGGTTCCATCATAATTAAATGTTCCGTCCTCATTGGGCTTACCTAGTACCCATTTCATATCTACCGGTACCGACCATGCTGTTCCCAGTGAGAAACCGTTGACAGATCTGATTTCTGAACAGTTGCCTGTGGTAATAGCAGAATGAAACCATGTTTTGTCTCTTACCCGGTAAAAACCTACTGCCTTTCCTTTAGGAATCACAGCATAGCCATCCCATTGCTCTCCGCCGGAGTAATTGAACTTATTAAGCCATCCCTGCGCACGAAACTGAACAAGCTCGTCCGGAGATATGGCTGCCCCTCTCATGTAAAGAGCATAGGCTACAACATCATGACATACGCCTTTATTATAAGCACTAATATCATCCTGTCCAGAAAGAAGACCATTGGAGATCAATGATTTTTTCGCTGGTTCTAATTGCCCTGAATGGGCTCCTTTTGGTGTGATCATTTCAATATTTTTATTGGTTTGGTGTGATGTTTTGGTTATTTAAAGATATAAAATTATTTTTAAACCCTGATTTTCATAGGTTTCCTGCTTTTTTCTGCAGTTACATCTTTCTGATTCATATATAAAATATGAAAGCCTTAAATATTAAATTGTAATAAATGATAGAAAAAGTCGTTATAAATTTACTCATCATAAAATTAAAACGATATGAAAAATTTAAAGAAACTGACAAAAACCGAGTTAAAATCTGTGTACGGTGGCGAACCAAAGAAATACTGCGTATACTGCGAAAGACTGAACAAAGTAGTATGCAGTGAGGTTCCGATCGCTCAATGCCCTTAAAAATTAAAGCTGCTTTTGCAGCTTTTTTTATGATGAGGTTTCAGTTATTCCCTTGCATTCTCTCCTTAACGAGGTACCAATTCTCCAACCACTTTCTTTCATCTTTCAATCTCAATGTAACAGCCCCAGAATTCCTTTTTTAAATTAATCTGATAGTTTAAAATAAATAGAGCAGCTCATCATAAAAATGTATACATTTGAGTATAAAACATGATCTGTGAATCCTATTCTTGACGTTGTCGTCCGTTCCCTTTGCGTTTACCTTTTTATGGTAATCGCTATCCGTCTTTTTGGTAAAAATCAGCTTTCTCAGCTCAATGCAGGGGATGTTGTTTTGTTGCTGCTTATTTCCAATGCTGTTCAGAATGCTATGGTAGGACCGGATACATCATTGCAGGGTGGTCTTATTGCAGCGCTTGTCCTTTTTGCGGCTAACTTTATTTTAAAAAGGCTGATGTTTTCCAACCGAAAATTTGAAACGTTCATGGAAGAAGATCCCGTTATTCTCATCAGAGATGGAATAATAGATCAGCCTGCTTTGAATAGAGTGAAAATCACCAGGGATGAATTGGAAGAGGCCATAAGAGAACACGGTGTAGAAAAAATTGAAAATGTAAAACTGTCTATCCTTGAAGTAGACGGAAACATAAGTGTTATCTCACAGGATGAAACAGGAAAGCAGACCCATTATTCAAGAATAAAAAGAAGAAATAAAAGAAAATACCATTAAGCAAAATGAATTACGAATTAAGAGAAATGCTTCCCGGCGACGAAAAAAGAGTGCTCGAAATTTACAGTGAGGGACTAGACAGCGGTATAGCTACTTTTGAAACAGAAGTTCCTACAGCTGAAGCATGGAATATGGAATATTTCAACGACTGCCGCTGGGTGCTGGAAAATGAAAGCAACGAAATAGTAGGGTGGTGCGCTTTGAAACCGGTAAGTAAAAGAGAATGTTATAAAGGAGTTGCCGAAGTAAGCATTTATTTTGAGAATACTTACCAGGGGAAAGGTTTAGGATCAGTTCTGCTGAAAAAGATGATTCTCGACAGCGAAAGCCACGGATTCTGGACTCTTCAGGCCAGTATTTTCCCGGAAAATGAAGCTTCGATAAGATTCCATCAGAAAAATGGTTTCAGAACTATAGGAGTCAGAAAAAAAATAGGAAAACTCAACGGACAATGGAAAGACATTGTTATGATGGAAAAAAGGAGTGATATAATAGATTAATTGGAATAAATCTGTAGTTTTAAATATATAATAAAACTAACTTCTAATCTCTACTATCTGACTTCTTTTAAATTTTGGCACTAACCTTGTTATCTCTCACTATCGGAATTTGAAAAAGTGAAAAAATGAAAGGATTGATTAAAATTGCAGGAGTTGTGACGGTTTTGTCTATGATGACATCATGTGTAGTGCATGATCAGCATGTAAGAAGGCTTCCACCGGGACAGGCTAAGAAAGTTTATGGAGGAAGTGCCAGATATTATGCACCCGGACAAGTTAAAAAAAGAGTCTATTACTATGATTATGATGACAGAGATAGAGGCCGAGGACATGGACACGGACACAAAGGCAAAAAGCATCACAGAGATTGAAAAAAATAAAAAAGCCCTGAATTTTCAGGGCTTTTGATTTTATATTTTAAAATCGTGAATTTTTAGGATTAAGAAAGGTATTGAAAATCATCACTTCCGCTCCGAATTTTTTCTCAATTCTTTCCGAAATGTTCAGCATTTCACTTTTAATGAAATCTTCCCTGAGATCCTCATTGTCAAACATCAGCAGCAGATTATAGTTCTTGCCTTCTTCAATATAATCACTGTGTACTTCAGATAGAATATATTTATCGACATCCATTAGGTTTTCCGCCATCAGAACCAGTGTTTCATCAATATAATTTTCCCATTCTTCAATATTGTTTTTCGTGCAGTGGAAAGTTATACTCAGTAAGCTCATATTTTATGAATTTTTAAGATTATTAGGATAAATTCTAATACAAAAATCGGCAAAAATTTCGTAAATTAGCCCGTTAATAAAAATTGGAAATAAATTATTTTCAGACGCACAGCTAAAGGTCTGACTGTCATTATAATAAAATTTGTTTATGCAAAAAGAAGGAGAAAGACTGATTCCTATCAACATTGTTGATGAAATGAAATCATCTTATATCGATTATTCGATGTCGGTTATCGTTTCAAGAGCGTTACCGGACGTAAGAGACGGCCTTAAACCCGTTCATAGAAGAGTACTTTATGGTATGTATGGATTAGGGGTTTTTTCTAATAGAAAATATTTGAAATCTGCGAGAATTGTTGGAGATGTTTTGGGTAAATACCACCCGCACGGAGACTCTTCTGTTTACGATGCAATGGTAAGAATGGCCCAACCCTGGAGTTTACGTTATCCACAGGTAGACGGGCAGGGTAACTTTGGTTCCATGGACGGTGACCCGCCTGCAGCAATGCGTTATACAGAAGCAAGACTTAAAAAGATTTCTGATGATGTACTTGCAGACTTAGATAAAGAAACTGTTGATTTTCAGAACAACTTTGATGACAGTTTGACGGAACCTACCGTTATGCCTACAAAAGTTCCAAACCTTTTAGTAAACGGAACATCCGGTATTGCTGTAGGTATGGCGACTAATATGGCTCCCCATAATTTATCAGAATCTGTAGATGCTATTTCAGCTTATATAGATAATAAAGATATTAGTATTGATGAATTGATGCAGTTCATTACTGCACCGGATTTCCCGACAGGAGGTATTATCTATGGGTATGATGGTGTAAGAGATGCTTTCCACACAGGAAGAGGACGTATCGTACTGAGAGCAAAGGTAAACTTTGAGGAGATCGGAAATAGAAATGCAATTATCGTTACAGAAGTTCCTTATCAGGTCAATAAAGCTGATATGATCGCCAGAACGGCTGAACTTATTAAAGATGATAAAATTCTAGGGATTCATGAAATCAGAGACGAATCAGACAGAAATGGTCTGCGTGTCGTGTATGAACTTAAAAATGATGCGATCCCGAATGTAGTCTTAAACCTTTTATATAAATATACGGCACTTCAGACTTCTTTCAGTGTAAACAACATTGCATTGGTTAAAGGAAGACCGGAACAGCTGAACTTAAAAGACATCATCCACCACTTCGTAGAGCATAGACATGAAGTGATTGTGAGAAGAACTCAGTACGAGCTTAAAAAAGCGAAAGAAAGAGCTCACATCCTGGAAGGTTTCATGAAAGTGATCGGAACCCAGGATTCTCTGGACAGAGCAATTTCCATCATCCGTCACAGCGCCAATCCTCAGGCTGCAAAAGAAGGTTTGATCGAAGCATTCGAGCTTTCTGAAATTCAGGCTCAGGCAATTCTTGATCTTAGATTGGCACGTCTTACGGGAATGGAACTTGATAAGATCCGTGACGAATACGATGCAATCATGAAAGAGATTCTGAACTTAGAAGATATTTTGGCTAATGAACCAAGAAGATTCGAGATCATCAAAGAAGAGCTTGCTGAGATCAAAGAAAAATATGGTGACGAAAGAAGAA
This sequence comes from Chryseobacterium sp. W4I1, assembly GCF_030816115.1. NCBI lineage: Bacteria > Pseudomonadati > Bacteroidota > Flavobacteriia > Flavobacteriales > Weeksellaceae > Chryseobacterium > Chryseobacterium sp. W4I1. The sequence continues at coordinate 1,882,500 of NZ_JAUSXQ010000001.1, read as the reverse complement.
CTGAAATTGATTTCTCAGGAGGAGAAATGTCTATTGAGGACATCATTCCGAATGAAGCAGTAGTTCTTACCATTTCACACGCAGGATATGTTAAAAGGACTTCGCTTTCAGAATACAAAATTCAGAGCAGAGGTGGTGTAGGAAACAGAGCGGCAACCACAAGGGATGAAGATTTTCTTGAATACATCGTTTCTGCGACCAATCACCAGTATATGCTATTCTTTACAGAAAAAGGAAGATGTTACTGGTTAAGAGTTTTTGAAATTCCTGAAGGATCCAAAACATCCAAAGGACGAGCTGTACAGAACCTGATCAACATTGAGCCGGATGATAAGATAAAAGCATATATCAGAACCAATAACCTGAAGGATGCAGAATATGTAAACCAGATGAGTGTAGTGATGGTTACCAAAAACGGTACAATCAAGAAAACGTCTCTTGAAGCTTACTCAAGACCTAGAGTGAATGGGGTGAATGCTATTGAGATCAGAGATAATGACCAGTTGTTGGGAGCTTACCTTACTAACGGAGATTCTCAGATCATGATTGCTACCAAAAACGGTAAATGTATCCGTTTCCCTGAAGAAAAAGTAAGAGAAGTAGGAAGAGGTTCTATCGGGGTACGTGGGATCAGCATGGATGATAATGACGAGGCAATTGGTATGATTGTTGTGAATGATGTGGAGAAAGAAACGGTACTTGTGGTTTCTGAAAAAGGATATGGCAAGAGAACTGCTGTCGAAGATTACAGAATCACCAATAGAGGAGGGAAAGGAGTTATCACCCTAAATATTACCGAAAAAACAGGAAATCTGATTGCTATTCAGAATGTAACAGACGAAGACGGATTGATGATCATCAATAAGTCTGGTGTTGCCATCAGAATGGGAATGGATGAAATGAGAGTAATGGGAAGGAATACCCAAGGGGTAAAAATGATCAACCTTAAGAAAAATGACGAAATTGCAGCGATTGCAAAAGTAGCAATGGATAAAGATGTAGAAGAAGTTTCTGAAGAAAACGAAGAAGGAACAGAAACTGTAACCAATAACCAGGAAAACAATACGGAAGTACCTCAGACTGAAAAAGAAAATCCAACTGAGGAAAATGAGAATTCAGATTCTGAAGAATAAAATGTACAATTAATATAATATAGTTAATATGAAGAAACTTATTTTAGGTATTGCAATCGTGGCTTCTGCTTTTGTTTTTGGTCAGAAAGCTGATGTGAATGCCAAATTACAGGAAGCAAACAAAGCTGCTATGGATGCGTATAATGCAAAAAATTATACCGTTGCAGCCCCTAAGTTTTTAGAAGTCTATAACTTATTAAAAACGAATGGTCAGGATGATAAAATATATATGTATTATGCAGGATTGAGTTATGCTTTGGCAAATAACACCGACGAATCCATCAAAATATATACAGAACTTATCAACTCTGGCTTTACTGGTGTTCAGACTACGTATACGGCAAAAGAAAAAAAATCCGGAAATGTAGTGAATTTGGATAAAGCTACCTGGGAACTGATGAAGAAAAATGCTGATTATTCAGATTTCAAAACAGAACAGACAGCAAGTGTTGAACCGGATCTATATGAAACGTTAACAACATTGCTTCTCAATGCGAAAAAACCTAATGAAGCATTAGTGATCATTGAAAAAGGATTAGCAAAATATCCAAATAATGCTAAACTTAAAGATGCCCAGAGTACTGCTTACTACGATTCAGGAAATACTGAAAAGTTCATTGTCACCCTTAAAGAACAGCTTGCAAAGAACCCAAACGATGCGACCAATTGGTATAATCTTGGCGTAATGCAGTCTAAAAATCCTGCCACATTGGAAGATGCTATCACATCATTCAAGAAAGCAATTGAAATCAAGCCTGATTTTGAGAATGCTCACCAGAACCTGGTATATACCGTAATTGGTGATGATTCTAAAATTGTTGAGCAGATCAATGCAACAAGAAAAGAAAAACCAGAAGAAGCTACCAAGCTGATCGATGCAAGAAAAGAAAGGTTTGCTAAAGCTCTTCCTTATGCTGAAGGTTGGTATAAAGCAGCCCCTGAAAGCCTTGATGCTCTAACTGCGTTGAAAGAGATCTATATTGTAACAAAAAATGTAGATAAAATTAAAGATCTTAAAGTTAAAGAAGCTGAGCTTAAAGCAAAAGCCCCAGCAAAATAATTCTATAGTTTGACAATAAATGAAACCGGAACAGAAATGTTCCGGTTTTTTCTTTAAGATCCAAAACACCGCTATATTTTTTAGCGCTATTATCCTTAAATTTCACCGTAAAAATTCTCTGCAATTCCGTATCTTTGGGAAAAATTTTTACAACATGATCGAGTGGAAAACCGTCAAAGAATACGAAGATATTACCTATAAAAAATGTAATGGTGTAGCGAGAATTGCTTTCAACAGACCAGAACTTCGAAACGCTTTTCGTCCAAAAACTACCTCAGAATTGTATGATGCTTTTTATGATGCTTCTGAAGATTCGTCAATAGGAGTGGTTTTGCTTACCGGAGAAGGGCCAAGCCCTAAAGATGGAGGTTGGGCATTTTGCAGCGGAGGAGACCAAAAAGCAAGAGGACATCAGGGATATGTAGGAGAAGATGGAAGACACCGTTTAAACATTTTGGAAGTTCAGCGTTTGATTCGTTTCATGCCGAAAGTTGTTATTGCGGTTGTTCCGGGCTGGGCTGTAGGCGGAGGACATTCACTTCATGTAGTTTGTGATCTTACGTTAGCGAGTAAAGAACATGCCATTTTCAAACAGACTGATGCCGATGTTACAAGTTTTGACGGAGGTTACGGATCAGCTTACCTTGCCAAAATGGTAGGTCAGAAGAAAGCCCGTGAAATATTCTTTTTAGGAAGAAACTATTCTGCTCAGGAAGCGATGGACATGGGAATGGTAAATGCTGTTATTCCTCACGCAGAATTAGAAGATACAGCTTATGAATGGGCTCAGGAAATTTTAGCTAAATCTCCACTATCGATCAGAATGCTGAAATTTGCCATGAACCTTACCGATGACGGAATGGTAGGGCAGCAGGTATTTGCAGGAGAAGCAACCCGTTTGGCTTACATGACGGAAGAAGCTCAGGAAGGAAGAAATGCATTCCTTGAAAAAAGAAAACCTGACTTCGGAGAAAATCAGTGGATATCTTAAATTGTAAAAAGTACAATGTAATAATGATTTAATGATTTAATAGATTGTACATCATACATTTTACATTATAAAAATTATGACTGACTGGATTAAAGCCGCAAGGCTACGAACTTTACCGCTTTCTTTAAGCGGAATTATTATGGGAGCCTTCATTGCAAAATGGAGACTTTATGGCGAAGGAGGAACATGGGACTGGAAAATTTTTGCCTTGGCACTTCTGGTGACCCTTTTATATCAGATTTTATCAAACTATGCCAATGATTATGGAGACGGTATAAAAGGAACTGATGCCAAAAGAATCAATGAAGCAGAATCCAGAGCAGTAGCTTCAGGAAGAATTACGGCTAAGCAGATGAAAAATGCAGTAATTCTTTTCTCAATATTATCTTTTGCTGCTACAATTGCTTTGTTGTATGTCGCTTTCATTCCGGATTATATGAATGAATTTTATATTTTCATAGGATTGGGAGTAGCCTGTATTTTAGCAGCCATAGGTTATACCGTTGGAAAAAAACCTTACGGATACATGGGATTGGGAGATCTTTTTGTATTTGTATTCTTTGGATTGGTTTCAGTATGCGGAAGTTATTTTCTGTTTACAAAAACCTTCAGCTGGGACATGCTGTTGCCTGGAACAGCTGTAGGAATGATGAGCATGGCAGTTCTTAATCTTAATAATATGAGAGATATAGAAAGCGACAGGCTGTCAGGGAAAAACAGCTTTGCCTTGAGGATCGGTTTCAAAAGTGCAATGATTTACGAAATGATCCTTTTACAGCTTCCTCTGGTTCTGATTCTTATATTTTTAGCGCTAAACGGTTTTATACAGTCTCAGAACTATTATGTTTTCATCGTGATGATCTTACTGATTCCTTTTGCTAAGCTTAGAAGGAAAATCATGTCTGTAAAAGAACCTAAAGAATTAGATCCATTTTTAAAACAAGTGGGTATTCTTACATTTACGATGGCGGTTCTTACAGCAATAGGACTTAATTTTTTTAAATAAATAAATTCCATTACTATGAGTTCAAATACCTATGTTCAAGCTCAGATGCTTATCAGGAAACCTGTTGAAGAGGTTTTTGAAGCATTTGTCAATCCTGAAGTGACAACCAATTTCTGGTTTACGAAATCTACCGGAAAACTGGAAGCAGGTCAGACTGTAACCTGGGATTGGGAGATGTATGGTGCAAAATCCGTTGTAAAAGTTCATGAAATCATTTCCAATCAGCTGATAAAAACAGAATGGGGAGATCCTGCAGTAAATGTAGACTATGAATTCAGAGAAATGGAAAAGGGAACTTTGGTTATCATTAAAAGCTATGGTTTTGCCCAGACAGGGGAAGACCTTCTGAGAGTAGTTAATGATAATACAGGCGGTTTTACTACAGTTTTAGACGGCTGTAAAGCCTATCTAGAGCATGGGATCAAACTGAACCTGATTGAAGATAAATTTCCACAGAAATAATATGACTTTTAAGCTGTTCTGAGGGTAATCTCTTACGCTCTATAAAAAATCCGCTTTGTGAAAAATTTATAGCAGACTTTGCATAAAGCTGGCAGAATAAAAGTGATAATTAAAAAATCAATTAAAAATGAAAATACAATTTTTAGGACAAAACTGTTTTTTGTTTACATACAAAGACAAAACAATTTTAAGTGATCCTTTTTACAATTACAAAAAAGCCGAATCTGGCTTCGATATATCGGCTCAGAAGATCGATTATATCTTACTGACTCATGCACACGGCGATCATATTGCTGATGTGGAAGAAGTATTGCAGTTTCACCCGGAAGCTACGGTGATTGCCGTTCCTGAGATCTGCGCTTACTTCAAGACCGCAAAGAATAAAAACGATGTGAACTTAGGAGGATCAGCAAAAATCGAGGATCTTAAAATTTCCATGGTACCGGCTCACCATACCAGTTCCTTCCCGGATGGAAGCTATGGAGGTGTTCCTGTAGGATATATTTTCAGACTTCCTGAAGGTAAGAATATCTATATGGCCGGAGATACCGGAGTCATGGCGGATATGGAGCTTTTCCCAAGACTTTTCGGAAAGATTGACCTGTCTATCCTTCCCATTGGAAGCCACTACACAATGTGCCCCAGAAAAGCTTCTTTTGCAGCAGCAGAATTATTGAAAACTCCAAAAGTGATCGGATGTCATTTCGATACTTTCCCTGCCATTGAGATTAACCATGAAAGTGCATTAAAGCATTTTGCTGATAAAAATGTAGAACTTGTTCTTCCTAAATTAGGAGAGGAGTTTGAATTTTAAATAAAGAATAAAGGTAATTTTAAAATGAAAATGAATATGTTGAAAAGTATAGAAACAAAAAAAGATAATTTTTCAATTACCTTACTTCAACTTAAAATAAAAAAAAATGGCAAGCTACCTAAATCACACCGCTACGACCAATTACCTTTGCTGCGTTCCCACCCTGGAGGGTTCTCAGGAGCTGGTTGTTTAGGACTTGCCGTTGCAAAGGTAGGAATAATTTATAAACTTCAAAATATTATTAAAGAAAATTAGTCGAAAAAATGCGCTAATAAGGCTAAACGGCTGGAATTTAGAGCAATAATTTTTCAACTTTTTTTAAAAAATCTAACATGACGAAAAGTCCATCAACACTAGGAATTATACTTTTTATCGCTACAATGATCATTTTTTTTGTAGCTTATTTCTTTTTCTCGGGAATCAATTACTTTGAAACTTCGCTGAAAATCAACGCCTTCGTTCTTCCGATAATTTATGCGGGAGCAGCTTTCTGGTCTGTAAAAACCTTCTGGAACAAAAATAGAATAGTATCTTTCAAAGATGCATTCTCAAGAGCATTCGTTCCCATGTTTATCGGAGGAATTCTTTCCATTTTCAGTATGTATGCTTTTCTTAATTTTGTAGATCCCAATGTAAAAAAACTTCTGAATTACCAATATGTACAGAGACAGAAAAAAGAATTAGACACTGAATATCAGTCTGCAAGAAAGATCATGAAACATCAGAAAGATATTGATGAATTGGATCAGAAATACAAAGAAAGACTGCCAAGTTTTTCTCCCGAAGCCATTAAAGGAAAAGATATGCTTACTGCAAGTCATTTTTCAGGATATTTTGCAGCAATTCTTATATTTTACGTAGTTTTGTCGGTGTTTTTCGGAGCGTTTTTCAGAACAAGAACAGTTTACGAAGAAACAGAAAATCAAGAATAATTTTTATTAAAATTAAATGAATTTATCTATAGTTATTCCGTTATTAAACGAAGAGGACTCTCTGGAGCAGCTTTTTTCAAGGATTGATAACGTTTGTTATTCAAACAGCTTATCCTATGAAATCTGGTTTGTAGATGACGGAAGTACAGACCTTTCGTGGAGCATTATTGAAAATATGAAGGTTCAGCACCCTCAGATCCACGCTATCAAATTTTCCAGGAATTACGGAAAATCTCAGGCCCTTCATGCAGCTTTTGAAAGAGCAAACGGAGACGTGGTGATCACAATGGATGCTGATTTACAGGATTTCCCGGAAGAAATTCCTGAACTTTATAAAATGGTTGTCGAAGATAACTATGATATTGTTTCAGGCTGGAAAAAGAAACGTTTTGACAACGTAATGACGAAAAATGTTCCGTCAAAACTATTCAATGCAGCAGCTAGAAAAGTGTCGGGAGTTTATCTCCACGATTTCAACTGTGGCCTGAAAGCGTACAAAAAACAGGTCGTAAAATCAATCGATGTGTATGGAGATATGCACCGTTATATTCCAGTATTGGCTGCCAATGCGGGATTCAGAAGAATAACTGAAAAAGAGGTACAGCATCAGGCGAGACCTTACGGAACCTCAAAATTCGGAACCGAAAGATTTATCAGAGGTTTCCTGGATCTGGTAACCCTTTGGTTTGTAAGCAGGTTCGGAGGAAGACCTATGCATTTCTTCGGAGCGGTAGGAACGGTTATGTTTATCGTAGGTTTTCTGTCTGCACTTTGGTTGGGCGTTTCAAAACTGATTGATGTGGCAAGAGGAATTTATGGACATCTGATTACCAATAATCCATGGTTTTTTATTGCCTTAACGATGATGCTGATGGGAACATTGCTTTTTATAGCCGGATTCTTAGGAGAAATGATCATCAGAACCAACAGAGAACATAAGAATTACAATATTGATGAAGTGATTTAATACGTTAAATAAAATTATCAACATATAAAATTTCCCTAAAAGCTCTCAACTTTTAGGGATTTTTATTGAAAAAGATAAGAGTTAAGGGTACTTTCACAAGAAATATATTTTTGAATACAAAATTTCAACGATAGAAATGTAACGAATAGTTTTTAACACAAGGATTAAAATGTTGTGCAATTAAGAAAACAATAAATCATTATTAAAAAAGTCAACAAATCAAAAAACAGCAGTATCAAAAGTGTGAAAAACTAATAGAAAACATAAGCACGGACTGCTTTTAAAAGCCTTTTTTAATTATATTTGTACCGTAATTGACAAGAGTGGTACAAAACGTAACAACTGGGAACATCTGATTACAGGCGAAAATAAAATGTATTGATTTTGCATGAACAAAAAAAGTTGTTTGAACTGCGGTCATGAAATTTCCGATGAGTTTTGTCCTCATTGCGGACAAAAATCCAACACCGCAAGAATAACTTCACGTTCTCTTATCAAAAGTGATATTTTAGGCTCGGTCTGGCATGTAGAAGCGAAGTTTTTCCGGACTTTAAAACATGTTTTGCTTGGACCCGGAAGAATGGGAATGGATTATATTTCAGGGAAACGGATTAAATATTACAACTTATTTTCTTTACTGCTTATTTTATTTGGATTTAATGTATTGGCAATGCATCTCTATCTGGATCTCAACCCGAATGAAATTCCTGAAGGCAGCACAAAAGTGATAGATGTTTTCTCGAAATATTCTAAAACGATTTTATTTGTATTGATCCCTTTGTTAGCCTTAAATGCATGGATTCTTTTTAAACGTATTAAATTGAATTTTGCAGAGCATATTATTATGGCATCAGTAAGCCTTTCAGGAATTCTAACGCTATTATTGCTTGATGATCTGGTAAGTATCGTTGCTGTATTTAAGCCGTTATCTAAAATCTTTAGTATAATAGATAAAATTATTGTTTTTAGTTGTGTCGTATTTCCTGCCTTTACTTATTGGAATGCCTTTAAAGAAAGCTATCCAAAGCTGGGTTTATGGTGGAGATTATTAGTGTTTTATATTTTAATGGGAATAGAGTGCCTGCTTATAATTGCACTTCTATATAAAAATATTTTAAGTTAAAGAATGAAAAAAATATTATACATAAGTCTGCTTCTAGCGGCAGTTTCCTGTGGAAAAGTGTCTCCAAAAGGAAATATTGAAAGGAAAGATGTGGATGTTTCAGAATTTGTGAATCTGGATCTGGAAGGAAAATTTCGTGTATTTTATGCCAGAGGAAACAAAAATTTTGTGGAAATCGAAACCTATCCCAACGTAGCTAGCAATCTGGATGTGGATGTAAAAGACAAAACTCTTTTTATCAAGGAAAAAAGAGGAACTAAAGGCGTAGATTTCTATAATGTAACGATCTATTCAAAATATAATCTTGAAAAAGTGGCGGTTGCAGATTCTGTGGAAATGAATATTTCCAGCGAAATAAAGACCGATAATTTTAGGCTTAATTTAAAAAATTATGCTACTTTTATGGGTTCGGTGAACACAAGAAGAGCAGAAGTGGATATGCAGAATAAAAGCAGAGCCAACTTTTTAGGACTGACTAAAGATGCAGTGATAAAGATCTCAGACACAGCAAGTCTGATTGCTCCCTACTGGAAAATAGAAAACCTGAATATCGATTCTAAAAACGGAAACTACGCAGAAGTTAATGTAAAGGATTCTTTAAAAGGAAATATTCAGAATACGGCAAAATTTATTTATTACAACAACCCGATTCGTGCCTTTAAAATTGATAAGCAGGCTCGCGTTGAGAATAAAAAACTGGAGTAATAAAAGAAGAGAGAGGATAAAGGAGGGAAGTTACTATAGAAACTGCTAAACTTAGAATTAGAACTTTACAAATTATAAAAGAACGAAATACAAATATGACAACATTAGAAAAAGCGCAACTTTGGTTAAGTGATACATTCGATAAAGAAACAAAAGATGCCGTACAGGTATTAATCGACAGCAATTCTCCGGATCTGGAAGATTCTTTCTACAGAGAGCTTGAATTTGGTACAGGAGGAATGAGAGGTGTCATGGGAGTAGGAACCAACCGCTTGAATAAATATACATTAGGACAGGCTACACAGGGACTGGCCAATTATATGCTTCAGCAGTTTAAAGGAGAAGAGATCAAAGTAGCTATTGCTTATGACGTTCGCCACAATTCAAAAGAATTCGGGAAACTGGTTGCTGATGTCTTAACAGCTAATGGAATTAAAGTGCTTCTTTTCAAAGATCACAGACCAACCCCGGAACTGTCTTTTACTGTAAGAGACAAAAAATGTAATGGAGGAATTGTATTAACAGCATCGCACAATCCACCTGAATACAACGGTTATAAAGTATATTGGAACGATGGTGCACAGATTGTTCCGCCACATGATGAAGCGATCATCAATGAAGTCTATTCTGTGAAATTTGACGAAATTAAATTCAACGGAAATGATGACCTGATCGAATGGATAGGAGAAGAGCAGGATGATGTGTATATTGATGCCTGTATTGAAAACTCAACCTATCAGAATGTTGGAAAAGAAAATTTAAATATTGTTTTTACCTCTATCCACGGAACAACTTATACTACGGTTCCAAAGGCTTTGGAAAAAGCAGGATTCAAAAAGATAGATCTTGTCAAAGAACAGATGATTCCAAGCGGTAATTTTACCACGGTAGAATCTCCGAACCCGGAAGAGCCTGCAGCACTGGAAATGGCATTGGATCTGGCAAGAATTACCAATGCAGACATCGTGATTGGAACAGATCCGGATGGGGATAGATTGGGAATTGCCGTAAGAAACCTTGATGGAGAAATGCAGCTTCTTAATGGTAATCAAACCAATACGATCCTTACTTATTATATTTTAAATGAATGGAGAAAGCTGGGCAAAATCACAGGAAAAGAATTTATTGGTTCCACGATTGTAACTTCAGATATTTTCTTTGATATTGCTCAGAAGTTTGGAGTTCAGTGTAAATCAGGACTTACCGGATTCAAATGGATAGGAAAAATGATCCGTGAAGCGGAAGGAAAAGAGAAATTCATCTGCGGTGGCGAAGAAAGTTTTGGTTTTATGACCGGAGATTTTGTCCGTGATAAAGATTCATGTGGAAGTATCGTTTTAGCCTGTGAAATTGCAGCATGGTGCAAAGCTAATGGCAAAACAATGTACCAGTATATGATCGAGATCTACAAAGATCTGGGAATGTATTATGAAGGACTGGTGAATATCGTCAGAAAAGGAAAAGAAGGTGCTGAAGAGATCCAGAACATGATGAAAAACTTCCGCGAAAATCCACCAAAAGAATTGGCAGGATCTTTAGTTGAAGAAGTGAAAGATTATAAAGAACAGACCAGCTTAAATATTTCAAGCAACGAAACCAAAGTAATGAACGACATTCCAAAATCGAATGTGCTGATTTATTATACCCAGGATGGGACTAAAGTCTGTGTAAGACCTTCAGGAACTGAACCGAAAATTAAATTTTATATTTCTGTAAAAGATACCATTACTTCTGAAGCAGATTTTAAAGATAAACTGAAATCATTAGAAGCTAAAATCGAGGACGTAAGAAAAGATTTGAAATTAGATTAATTTCCCGTCTGCAGAAGATGATAAAAAAGATTGTAGCAGTCTCTATGCTCTCTTTACTTGTTTTTTCCTGTAAAAAAGAAGTACAGAAAGTACCGGAAACAAAAATAACGAATGATTCAATGACTAAAGCAGAAATAAAAGAAGATCTGTTTAAGCCTATTGATACAGCTTGTTCAACAGCTAACAAAACTGAGGATTATATTGCCGCTCTTCAATGGTATAAGGCTAAAACTGATAAGGAAATTGCAGTAAACAGCCCTGAACAAAACGACAGATTATACGAAGATTATGTCAAAGTAAGAACAAAGTATACAGAATGTTTGAATGTTTTACATGCAGATATACTGTATCAATATACTGATTACCATACCAATGAGCCGGATACTTATCATTTGCCGGACAGCGTAAAAAAGATTGCCGGTGAACTGAGCAAAGCAGGTCTTGAATTTCGTGTTATGGGAGAAGGGCTTTCGGAAATTCATTCGTTATATGGATATGATTATGCTATATTTAAGAATAAGGTGACTCCTGATTATGAAAGCTATATTCTGCAGTTAGCAAATGACAGTAAAGAGAATTATGCTATAAATGGTGGTCTAATGATTACTTGGGAAGAGTTAGGGGAAAGATTGATCGCATGGGAGAATTTTATGAATAATTTTCCTAAAAGCACGTTGATAAAGAAAGCGAAAAGAGAATATGATGATTATTTGTTAGACTATATTCTTGGAATGGACAGTTCCCCGACTTATGACAGAACAGAGGGGAAATTGCTGGATGAAACCAAAGAAGAATACAGCAGAATCATTAAAAAATATCCGAATTCGCGGACAGCAAAAAAAGCAAAAGAACTGATAGCAGCTTTTGACGCACATACACCGGTGGATCAAATAGAAGGCAGGATTAATTTGAGAAGATAATATTAGTAAATTTAAATAAAAATAAAGTGAAAGTTTCAAAATTAGCGGCGAACCTGATTGGTTCCGAAATCGTAAAAATTGGTAATGAAGTTAATGATTTAAAAGCAAAAGGAGCAGAGATAGCCAATCTTACTATTGGTGACTTGAATTCTAATCTCTATCCCATTCCGGCACTGCTGAAAGAGGAGATTCAGAAGGCATATCAGAATAATCTGACAAATTATCCGCCAGCCAACGGACTTTTATCTTTAAGAAAAGAGGTTTCCAAAGACCTGAAAAACAGATGGAACCTTGATTATTCACCGAATGATATTTTAATTACTGCCGGATCAAGACCATTGATTTATGCGGTATATAAAACCATTGTGGATGAAGGTGATAAAGTAGTATATCCTACACCATCATGGAACAACAACCACTACGCTTACCTTACTTCCGCAGACGCGGTAGAGGTGAAAACTACCCCTGAAAACAATTTCCTTCCTACAGCAGACGATCTGAGACCCCATTTAGGCGGTGCAGTTTTGTTAGCGCTGTGTTCACCGCTGAACCCTACAGGAACAATGTTTACAAAAGAGCAGCTTTCAGATATCTGCGAACTGGTTCTTGAAGAAAACAAAAAAAGAGGGGCAGACGAAAAACCATTGTACCTGATGTATGATCAGATCTATTCTAACCTTACTTTCGGTGCACAGCACGTAGATCCGGTTTCTCTTTTCCCTGAACTGAAAGAATATACTATTTATATCGACGGTATCTCTAAATGTCTTGCTGCAACGGGAGTGCGTGTAGGATGGGGATTCGGTCCGGCTCACATTTTGGATAAAATGAAAGCCTTGCTGACACACGTTGGAGCGTGGGCACCGAAGCCTGAACAGGAAGCTACCGCGAAATTCTTTGAAAACCCTGACAATGTAAATGTTTTCGTAGAAGATTTCAAAGGCAAATTAGAAGAAAGCTTAAAAGTTCTTCACGGTGGAATCCAGGATTTAAAAGGAAAAGGATTGGCTGTAGAAAGTATAGAACCCATGGGTGCTTTATACCTTACGATCAGATTAGACTATATCGGAAAAACAAAACCCGACGGGTCTGTGATTGAAAATTCTTCTGACCTGGTATTCTATTTAATTAATGATGCCGGAGTTGCTCTGGTTCCGTTTTCAGCATTCGGAGAAGCAAAATCTGAGCCTTGGTTCCGTGCTTCTGTAGGAGGTTTGGCTGTGGATGAGATCAAAGTAATGCTTCCGAAGCTTGAAAATGCTTTAAACGCTTTAAAATAATATACTAAAAAGTTATAAGTTATTAATTATGAGTTATGAGCGAAAGTATTGTTGGTAAGAAGAGCTTTGAATTTGCAGTAAATATTGTTCGTTTTTATAAAAGAATAATTGTTGATAAAAAAGAATTCACACTCTCCAAGCAATTGCTACGCTCCGGAACATCTGTCGGTGCCAATATTAGAGAAGCTTTAAATGCTCAAAGCAGAATGGATTTTATCCATAAGCTGTCAATTTCCCAGAAGGAATGTGATGAAACGTTATATTGGCTAGAGCTTTTATATGCAACAGATTATATTTCTAAAGAAGAATTTGAAGGCTTAAATGCTCAGGCAACAGAATTGTTAAAAATTATCAGGAGCATCATAATAACGACGAAGAATAAAAACTCATAACTCATAATTAATAACTCATAACTCATAACTTTTTTACAATGAAAATCATAGCTGTCATTCCTGCCCGTTACGAAGCAAGCCGTTTTCCGGCAAAGCTGATGCAGATGTTGGGCGAAAAAACAGTAATCATGACTACCTATCAGAATGTTTTGGAAACAGGACTATTCGATGAAGTATTTGTGGCTACGGATTCAGAAATTATTTTTGATGAAATCGTGAAAAATGGTGGAAAAGCCGTTATGACTGGGCAGCATGAAACAGGAAGTGACCGTATTGCGGAGGCCGTTCAGAACATCGATTGTGATATTGTGATTAATGTCCAGGGAGATGAACCTTTCCTTAAATTAGAGCCTCTAAGGCAGCTTATCGACGTTTTTAACGATGATGATAATCAGGAAATTTCTCTGGCATCATTAAAGATAAAGCTGACAGAAAAAGAAGAGATTGAAAACCCGAATAATGTAAAAGTTATTACCGATAATAATGGGTTTGCCCTCTATTTTAGCCGCTCTGTGATTCCTTTTCACAGGGAAACTTCATATGACATCAGTTATTTTAAGCATATTGGTGTATATGCCTTCAGAAAACATGCTTTGCTCCAGTTCTCCAAGTTGGAAATGAAGCCGCTGGAAATATCAGAGAAGATAGAATGCATCCGCTATCTTGAATATGGTATGAAAATCAAATTGATAGAAACCAATTTCATCGGAGTAGGGATCGATACGCCCGAAGATCTGGAGAAAGCACGGAAATTAATTTAAAAATAGATTGGGAAAACATTAACATTACCTGCACTCAGTGCTTTTGTTTTTTTGCCCAATTCCTCTTATATTTGAATGAATATACAGGCTATACATGAGGGTTTTATTTTTAATAGTATTGTTTTGCTGTTCCCCATCTGAAATCTCAGAATTTGAATAATAAAAAATTCTATGCCCAAATACGCCATAGCTGTCAGGCAACAACAAATGGAGCGATCGATATCTACACATTTCTTGTGCTGGAATTTAAAAATGACAAAATCTATCCATCGTATTTAACCATACCATCTCAGCAGCAAAGTATAAAAGATCCTATTAATTATAAATTTGAAAATAAAATAGTATATCTTGCAAAACCATTAGATTTTAAAGAAGATCTTGGAACAGTTTTCACTTACGTAAATGAAAATCTGATCCCCAAAAAGAAACAGAATGAATCAAAATTTATTTTCAGACCTTCTTTAGACCATTATTTTAAAAGAAATAAATGAAAAAAATAATATACTTAGTCCTTTTAACGCTTACCACTTCACTGTATTCTCAGACTGCAAAAGAAATTATAGACAAAAATATAGAACTGTCCGGAGGATTAACGAATTGGAAGCTTCTGAATTCAGTATTGTTGCAGGGAAAAGTGATTCTGGGGATCAAAGATGAATATCCTATAAAAATTTACCAGCAACGCCCCAATCTTACCAAGACTATTATCAGCATCAATGGAAAAGAAACAGCAATTGAGGGCTTTGACGGTACAAAAGGCTATGCGATGAATTATGCCACCAATAAGCTGCAGGTATACCCGGAATATGTATCGGAAAGCTTTGATAATGATTTCATCGATTGGGAAAATAAAGGTTTTGAAGCCAAATATCTTGGAAAAGAAAAAGTAGGAGAGATCTACTGTCACAAAGTAGAACTGACCAAAAATGTCAATAAGAACATTTACTATTTTGATGTAAAAACTTTTATGCTTTTAAAAGAGGTAAAAAAAGATGAAACAGTTGTATATTCGGATTATAAAAAAGTAGGAAGCCTTGTTATGTCTTTCAGAATAGAATCTTCCAGTTCTAAAAAAGATGGTGATTACGTTATGATCCTGAACAAGATTGAGGTAAATAAAGTTTTTCCCGCAAATATTTTTAAGTTTTAAAAAAAGTAACATTGGCAAAACTGCCATTAAAATAGATAAGAATGAAAAATATTTTCTTATTGCTGCTTTCTTTTGTGGCATTTTTACAGAGCTGTACCAATCAGAAAAGTGAAGTTTCTCAAGCTAAAACCAAAGAACTTATGGGAAAAACAATATATGACTTTAAAGTTGAAAGCCTGGATGGCAAAGAAATCAACTTTGCAGATTTTAAAGGAAAGAAAATCCTTATTGTGAACACCGCATCAGAATGTGGATTTACTCCGCAGTATGCAGATCTGGAGAAAGTATATGAAGAATATAAAGACAAACTGGTCATTGTAGGATTCCCTGCGAATAACTTCGGAGGACAGGAACCTGGAACCAATACCGAGATTGGAGCTTTTTGCCAGAAAAACTATGGAGTTACATTCCCCCTGGCGGCTAAAGTTTCTGTAAAAGGTGACGACACAGCACCTATCTTCAAGTATTTGACTGAAAAGGAGCTGAATGGAGTAAAAAATACTACGATTCTTTGGAACTTTACCAAATTCCTGATCGATGAAAACGGAAAGCTGGTAGATACTTTCGTGAGTACAACAAAACCTACTGACGAAGCTATTACTAAGTATCTGAAGTAAGATAAAAAATAAAGATAACACTTCGGCTTCGCTCAGCGTGACATTTTCTACCATACAAATAGTATTAGAGCTGTCACGCTGAGCGAAGTCGAAGCGTTTATAGCTGATAATAACCGGTAATATTTCAAAATATTTGAAATAGAAAATATATTTTTACAAAAACAATAACACTTTGCTCATGAAAAAAATCATTTTTACTCTATGTATTCTTGCCTCTTTTATGTTAGGGTTTGCCTTTAAATCAGCTACAGAAAATAGTTCGGAAGATCTGAAAAGAGTAACAGGAATTGGCGGAATCTTTTTTAAATGCAAAGATCCTAAAAAAATGAGAGCATGGTATCAGGAACATTTAGGTCTTAATACTAATGAATATGGAGCTGTATTCGAGTGGTACCAGGGTGCCGATAATTCTAAAAAAGGATTTAGCCAGTGGAGCCCTTTCAATGAGAAAACAAAATATTTTCAACCTTCAGAAAAAGATTTCATGATCAACTACCGGGTACAAAATCTTGAAAAACTGGTTGAAGAGCTTAAAAAAGAAAATGTGACGGTTGTAGATAAGATCGAGGCTTATGAGTACGGAAAGTTTGTACACATCATGGATATAGAAGGAAATAAAATAGAGCTTTGGGAACCTAATGATATTGAATATGAAAAATTAGGCAAAAGTATGAACAGTAAAACCACGAAATAAATTACTGCTACATTACTGATTCTCTATCAACTACTCATTGGTCTTCTCCGCAAAACAGAAAATATTTCCAAGCTTAATACTGGAATAGCCATTGCTTTTTATTTTGGAGGAATTGATCATTGCCTTAGCTAAAACATCTGTTGGCAAAGGTTTTTGACTTTCCAATAAGCCCAGTTTATTTGCAAATTTTATAATTCTGCTGCCCAGAACTTCTCCGGTTCTTTCAGAATCCTTTCTTTCCAGCATTCCCGGTTTGAAAATGGTAATCTTCGTAAAATGTAGCTGTTTTACAGCTTCTTCCAGCTCACCTTTCATTTTGGAATAGAAAATTTTAGATGCAGGGTTTGCTCCATAAGCAGAAACCAGAATATAATCTTCAACATTATTTTCTTTGGCTGCTTTCGCAAATTCATACTGATAATTATAATCCACTTTTTTCTGAGCTTCCTTGCCACCGGCATCTTTAAGCGTAGTTCCCAGGCAGGAAAATGCGACATCTCCTTTTACCAGATCCTTCCATTCTTCCGGTTTCTCAAAATTGACCACATGAACATGCAGTTTATCATTTTGGATATTAACCGGTTTTCTTACAAAGATATCAACTTTATCAAATTCTTTATCATCAAGCAGTTGCTTGACCAGATCTTTTCCTGTAGCACCTGTAGCGCCTATTACCAAAGCTTTCATAATAATTGGGATTGGTTATGATATGATTTCTTTCTTAAATTTACTACATTTGAAATTAATATCAATGATCATTAATCACTTATCATTTATAAAAATTCATGGATGCTAACGAAATTTTAGACTACTGCCTTGCCAAAAAAGGAGTTACAGAAACCTTTCCTTTTGATAATGAAACGCTTGTGATGAAAGTAGGAACAAAAATGTTCTTATTAATGGGACTTGAAAGGCAGCCGTTGGGGATCAACGTAAAGACCGATCCTGAATGGAGCGCAGAACTCCGCGAGCAGCATCCGCAGATCACAGGTGCATTTCATATGAATAAAACCCACTGGAATTCGGTATTTGTAGATGGTTTAAAAAGAGATCTGATCTTTAAATTAATAGATCATTCTTATGAATTGGTATTTAATTCATTAACGAAAAAAGCGAAAGAGGAAATTGTAAATTCTTAGAATTGAAAAGCCTGGGTGAGTCTTTTATCTTCGTCCAGTCTTTCAATCAGCTTTTCAAGACCTTCAAATTTAATCTCATCATGAAGGAAATCTCTAAATCGTACTGTGATTTTTTCATCATAGATATCATCTTCAAAATCAAGAATATAAACTTCAACTGTTAATTTTTCTCCGTTCACTGTAGGATTGGTGCCAATGCTCAGCATTCCTTTATATTGCTGGCCTTTTACTTCAGTTTCTACGATATAGGCTCCTTTTTTAGGAAGCAGTTTGATAGATTCTGTGTCAATATTAGCGGTAGGATAACCGATTGTTCTTCCGATCTTTTTTCCGTGAACTACTGTTCCGGAGACAGAGTAGGAATAGCCAAGCATTTCATTAGCTTCTTTAATATTCCCTGTTAGAAGAGCGTTGCGGACCTTCGTTGAGCTGATATTGTTTTCGTGGATATTGATGGCTTCCATCTGTTCAACAACAAAATCCAGTTCTTGGGAAAGCTTTTGAAGAAGCTCAAAATTTCCGCTTTTATTTTTTCCGAATGAATGGTCGTAGCCTATAATAAGATATTTTACGTTCAGTTTGTCAATCAGGATCTGGCGCACAAACTCTTCTCCCGTAAGATTTCTGAATTCATCATCAAATTCTTTAAGAAATAAATGATCAACACCGTATTTTTCGATCAGTTCTTTCTTTTCATCTACTGTATTAAGAAGTTTAAGATCTTCATTAGGATTAAAAACAAACCGTGGATGTGGCCAAAAAGTAAGTATAGCAGTTTCCAGATTGTTCTTTGTGCCCACTTTTATCAGCTCATCAATAATGCTTTTGTGTCCCAGATGCACTCCGTCAAACATTCCTAAAGACAACGCTAAAGGCTTTTGAGAGGAATAATCTGTAAAATTCTTGAAAACTTTCAAAACGAAAAAATTTGACTGCAAATATAGAAATAATGTAACAATATAACAATGTAATAGTATAACAATAAAATTGCCTGTTTTACTGAGTTATTATTGGAAAATTGCTGCATTGTTATATTCCTACATTTTTTAAAAAAGTATGATAAAAATCTTTTTTTTACCAATTGCGGGTTAGTGAAGAATCATTATATTTGCACCAAGAAAAAATTTAGCAATGGCAAACCAAATTAAAGGTAAAATTTCTCAAATTATTGGTCCGGTAATCGACGTTGTCTTCACAGATGTGGAAGCAGTTCCAAGTATCTATGATGCGTTAGAAATTACAAAAGGAAACGGTGAAAAAGTAGTCTTAGAAGTAGAACAGCATATTGGTGAAGATACAGTAAGATGTATCGCAATGGATGCTACAGACGGTCTTCAGAGAGGGCAGGAGGTAATTGGATACGGAAATCCTATTACAATGCCAATTGGTGAAGCTGTAAACGGAAGACTATTCAACGTTGTTGGGGATGCTATCGACGGACTTCAAAATATATCTAAGGAAGGTGGTCTTCCAATTCACAGACCAGCTCCAAAATTTGATCAACTTTCAACTTCTGCAGAAGTTTTATTCACAGGTATTAAAGTAATCGACTTAGTTGAGCCTTACGCAAAAGGAGGTAAAATTGGTTTGTTCGGTGGTGCCGGTGTAGGTAAAACGGTATTGATCCAGGAGTTGATTAACAATATTGCAAAAGGACACGGAGGTCTTTCAGTTTTTGCCGGAGTAGGTGAAAGAACGAGAGAAGGAAATGACCTTTTAAGAGAGATGCTGGAATCAGGAATTATCAAGTATGGTGATGATTTCATGCACTCTATGGAAAACGGAGGTTGGGATCTTTCAAAAGTAGACCTAGAGGCTATGAAAGAATCTAAAGCTGCATTCGTTTTCGGACAGATGAATGAGCCGCCAGGAGCAAGAGCAAGAGTAGCACTTTCTGGTCTTACATTAGCTGAGTATTACAGAGACGGTGGTGAAAGCGGACAAGGTAGAGACGTACTTTTCTTCGTAGACAACATCTTCCGTTTTACGCAGGCTGGTTCTGAGGTATCTGCACTTCTTGGTCGTATGCCTTCTGCGGTAGGTTACCAACCAACGCTTGCTTCTGAGATGGGTGCAATGCAGGAAAGAATTACTTCAACTAAAAATGGTTCAATTACTTCAGTACAGGCGGTTTACGTACCTGCGGATGACTTAACTGACCCGGCTCCTGCAACTACATTTGCTCACTTGGATGCAACAACAGTACTAGACAGAAAAATTGCTTCATTAGGTATTTACCCTGCTGTAGATCCATTGGCTTCTACATCAAGAATCCTTGCTCCGGAAATTATTGGTGACGAACATTATGACTGTGCTCAGAGAGTAAAAGAAATTCTTCAGAGATATAAAGCGCTTCAGGATATCATTGCCATTCTTGGTATGGAAGAACTTTCTGAAGAAGATAAATCTGTAGTTTACCGTGCTAGAAAAGTTCAGAGATTCTTATCTCAGCCTTTCCACGTAGCGGAACAGTTTACAGGTATTCCGGGATCATTGGTAGATATTAAAGATACCATCAAAGGATTCAACATGATTATGGATGGTGAATTAGACCATTTACCGGAAGCTGCTTTCAACTTGAAAGGAACTATCGAGGAAGCTATTGAAGCAGGACAAAAAATGTTAGCTGAAAACGCGTAATAAATTAGACATAAGATTTTTAGACCTGAGATGAGAGACATTATTTGTCAAAAATCTTTTAATCTTCAATCTTTTAATCTTTTAATCTAAATTAAAATGAATATAAAAATTTTAACACCAGAATACGTAGTTTTTGAAGGAGAAGTAGACTCAGTATTATTGCCTGGAAAAAATGGTGAATTCCACATCATGAAAAACCACGCAGGAATCGTTTCTTCTTTAGTTGGGGGTAAAGTAAAGCTTTATACAACTTCAGTTGGGGAAGCTTATGCTAAAAACTTCACTAGAGAAAATGACAAAGACTCTGTTTTTTCTTATCCTATCAAAAGCGGTGTTGTAGAATTTAATCATGATAAAGGAATCATCCTTTGTGAATAATTAAATGAAAAGCTAAATATATTTTCAAGAAAGTGTAACTTTGGTTACACTTTTTTTTATGTTGTGTAAAAGTCTGATTTTATGAAGAAAAGTACAATCATATTCTTTACCATTCTGGGAATTTTCCTCAATGCCCAGAATTTCAAAACCAAAAGAGGTATTATTAGTCTGGACGGTATTCATGTTGCCAAAATCTCGAACAAATCCAATGTCTATACATTCCTGGATCTGAATGAAACTCCGATGTATACTATGGAATTCATAGATAAAAGTATAGTAGACTCTGTGAGAGATAGTTATATCAGGCTTAACAGGGTTTATAACAGAGAAAAAACAATCGAACTCGATTATATTTCTCCGTCTGCATTTTCGGGAGAAGAAAAGTCTGCTGTTTATACTTCCATAAAAGGATTGAAGATCATTGATAACAAAGGAATCAATATCAAAAATCTGGATGAAATTTTCAAGAATGTACCGAAAAGAAAGCTGGATACCAAAACAAAGGAAGCTTATACCACAAGAAGTAAAATTGACAAAATGAATATTGAGGTCAATAAAGTGGGAGAGATCCTGAGCAACGGTGTTCCGGTTGGATATTTCACTAATCTTCCTGTAAGCTTCGGTTCAGAAGATACCATTACAGATAAAAGTTTTATAGACATTGAAATGTATGATGCTAAAAGTAAGTACATTGGAAGATATATTACTACAACAAAACAGCTAAAAACAGCTGGCGGCAAGATCTTTACAATTTACAGAGAAATGTCCGGCAGGGCATCCCTGTTAAAATTTCCAACCTATAAAGCAATTGCTGAAAGGATAGCCCTTATGGATCCGAATTTTATTAAAATACAAGATAAGGTAACGGTGGGAACTGTTGAAAAAGAATCAGCTCCTAAATAAATAGAAAAGATAAAATATTAATAAACTATCTTAAAAGTCTCCGGAAAACGGAGACTTTTTATATTTAATAAAATTTATTTTTAAAATTAAAGGCTCAAAATAACACCATTATCCTTAAGCTGCTGCATGGGTTTTGAAAACCAGAATAATTCAAAATCTTCAAAATTTTCTTCAAATTGATTCTTAAGTTGTTGAGCAGTAAGTTTTTTCGGGTTTTCTATCGTATTTTCTTCCAGCACTTTCATCAGCCATTCCGCTTTATCCTGCTCCAGATCAATCTTTACGATATTGGTTTTTAAGTGGAATGTAAGAAGCGTATATGCCCCGGAGTATTTCTTTTTATTTTTTATGCGATTCTCAGCGATTACGTTTTTGGTTAAAAAAACAACTTTTGAGTTAGCCTTAAAGCTGAATAGATGATCATCCAACAGACAGTCGTGAATATGATCAGGATGAACCTGCGTTTTTGGAATTTTAAAATCAAACCAGTCCTGAAGTGGAAATTCAAAATTAATTCCGTGCATATAATTAAAAAGAGACTTTTTGAGTCCAAAACTGAATTGGCTGTGATCGATTCCGGTTTTATCTATAAAATCAATATCATTGTTCGCAAACAAAATTTCTTCCTTCACAGGAGTCACTCCAAATTCTTCAGGATTAATTCCGACAGGCGAGTGGGCGGTCATGGCAAACTGGTGCCAGAATCCACTTTGAAGAATTCCCATTTCAAACATCTGTCTTACTATTTCCAAAGAGTCTACCATTTCCTGGATAGTCTGGGTCGGGTAACCATACATCAGATAAGCATGAACCATAATTCCGGCTTCCGTAAAATTTCTTGTAACTCTCGCTACCTGTTCTACTGAAACTCCTTTATCAATCAATTTTAGCAATCGGTCGCTGGCTACTTCAAGTCCCCCGGAAACGGCAACGCATCCAGAAAGTTTTAGAAGATAGCATAGGTCACGGGTGAAACTTTTCTCAAAACGGATATTCGTCCACCAGGTAACAACCAGATTTCTCCGTAGAATTTCCAACGCAACTTCCCGCATCAAGGCCGGTGGTGCTGCTTCATCTACAAAATGGAATCCTGTTTCCCCTGTGGTTTTGATGAGCTCTTCCATTCTGTCGACCAGAATCTTTGCAGAAACAGGTTCGTAGATTTTAATGTAATCTAAAGAAATATCGCAGAAAGTACATTTTCCCCAATAGCAGCCGTGAGCCATGGTCAGTTTATTCCATCTTCCGTCACTCCATAAGCTGTGCATGGGATTGGCAATTTCAATCACCGAAATGTATTGATCGAGCTTTAAATCTGTATAATCCGGAGTACCGATTTCTGCCTGCTTATAATCGTGCCTTTTGGAATTATTTTTATAAATAACCTGTTGATTTTCAATAAGAAATGTTCTCTTTAACTCTGTTTCATCTCCTGAATTATTTAATACATTATTGCAAAGAAGCTCAAGAGGAAGTTCACCGTCATCAAGGGTAATAAAATCAAAAAATTCAAAGACTCTATAATCTTTTACTTCCCTTAATTCGGTATTCGGAAAACCGCCGCCCATCGCAGTTTTGATGTGCGGATAATGTTTTTTGATGAACTGCGCACACCTGAAACCGGCATATAAATTTCCCGGAAATGGAATTGAAAAACACACTAGTTTTGGCTGTACTAATTCTAATTTTTCCTGAAGAATTTTTAACGTGAAATAATCAATAAATGTATGATCGCCTGATAATTTTGAATATAATTCATCAAAAGAATTGGCACTTTTTCCAAGACGTTCCGCATACCTGCTGAATCCAAAATCTGCATCTATATTTTCAATAATATAATCCGAAATATCCTCCAGGTAAAGAGTAGCAAGATGTTTGGCTTTATCCTGCAGCCCCATATTTCCAAATGCAAAATCCATGTCGTCCAGCTGGTTGAATCGGGAAGCTTCAGGCAGGAAATTCATGCTGCAGATCTGTCTGGCCAACGTTGGATTTTTCCCCTGCAGAAAGTTAATGACCTGATCAATAGTCTTTAGATATTCTTCTCTCAATGCAAAAATTCTCTTGGAATTTTCTGAGATCTCCTGAAGTTCAATTTCTGTTTCAAAAATTTTCCGAATTCCATTTCTTGAGAATAACTCCAAAATAACATCCAGTCCCAGATCGGTTTGATAGCTGGAAATATTTTTGGTATTCAGAAAGCCTTTTATATAAGCTGTTGCAGGATAAGGTGTATTAAGCTGGGTAAAAGGCGGAGTGATAAGGAGGAGATCTTTCAACAGAAATTTTTTCAAATTATTTACACTCAATCTGAATTTAAGTTGTTGGACGACAGTATTTTAATAATATTGCCATAGCAAAGATATCTCTTCAGATTGTACCTGCAAAGATAGGTAATTTGTAAGCTATGCTGCAAATTCCAAAATTGAAATATAAGCAGTAATACTATTTAAAGCACAAAATGAATTAAGCTTATGAAATAAAAAAGGATAAATTAAAATTCAAGATGAAGTATCATGTTAGACTTCTGTTAGAGTTTTATGAGTATTGCGTTTTGACTTTCTATTATCAGCAATCACATTCAGAATGACTCCTAACAGGATCAGGACAATACCTATAAGCAGGTTGATTGTAAACTTTTCATGAAACATGAGCACACTTACCATTACTGCAATTACAGGTTCCAGAGCTCCTAAGATAGCAGTGGGTGTAGACCCAATATATTTTATGGCATACACTAAGCAAAGACTGGAAATGACTGTCGTCAGAAAAGCAAAAATAATGAAGTTTATCAATATAGACAGAGAAGGAATGGCAAAAGACTCACTTTCAGCTGATGCTTTGATCATAAAAAATGCAGAAGTGAAAAGCATGGAATAGAAGGAAAGTTTGAAACCTGAAACCTTCAGATCAGATTTATTCACGATTACCATATAAAGGGCATAAAATAATGAACTCAGCATGACAATTCCGAGGCCGGCAAAATTAATCTCCAAACCTTTTCCTTTTAAGCATAAAACGATAACTCCAGCGAAAGCAAACAATAGGGAAATGAGAGATAACTTTGTAAGTTTTTCCTTATAAAAGAAGAACATAATCAACGCGACAATAACCGGATAAATAAACAGAACAGTAGAAGCAATTCCCGGTGTAAGAAAATCATAACCTATGAATAAAAATTCTGAGGAAAGGGCATAGCAGACTCCCAAAACAGAAAGGATCAGTAATTCTTTCCTATTGATTCTGAAATTTTCTTTGGAATACAGCAGATAGCCTCCGACCATTAAAGCAGAAAATAAAAACCGGTAGAACAAAGTAATATCCATTGAAAAATTAGCCTTCTTCAATGGCAGAATAAAAATGGGAATCAGCCCAAATGAAACGGAAGACAAAACGCCTAACAGATAACCCTTAAATTTCATTCGCATTTATTTTATAAAAAACCACTGAAAATAATCAGTGGTTTTGTGTTATATTATATGATGATATCGTATTACATTTGTTTGTACTCAATATTCATCTGTTTTTCTATTTCTCTGTAATGTCCGGAAGTTAATTTCTCACGGATACCATCAAAAGCAGCCAATGTTTCATTAATTTCTGAATCTGTATGAGAAGCCGTCGGGATCAGTCTTAACAAGATCATTCCTTTAGGAATTACCGGATATACAACTACTGATGTGAAAACACCATAATTTTCTCTTAAATCTTTAGCTAAAAGGGTAGCTTCAATGGTAGTTCCTTCAATGAAAACAGGAGTTACACATGTGTTGGTATTTCCCAGATTGTAACCTCTCTCTTTCAGACCGTTTTGAAGTTTAGAAACATTCTCCCACAATTTAGCTTTGATTTCGGGACGTGTTCTTAAAAGCTCCAGTCTTTTTAAACCTCCTATTACCATTGGCATGGTCAGAGACTTAGCAAAAATCTGAGAACGAAGATTATATTTTAAGAATCGGATGATTGTTTCATCTCCGGAAAGGAAAGCTCCGAAACCGGCCATAGATTTAGCAAAAGTAGAGAAATAAACATCAATCTGATCCTGACATCCCTGCTCCTCACCAGCTCCCGCTCCGGTTTTACCCAAAGTTCCGAAACCGTGGGCATCATCTACCAACAATCTGAAATTGAATTTAGATTTTAAGTCGCAGATTTCTTTCAGTTTCCCCTGCATTCCTCTCATTCCGAAAACACCTTCAGTGATTACAAGGATACCGCCGCCGTTTTCTTCTGCTACTTTAGTGGCTCTGGCTAAGTTTTTTTCCAAACTTGCCATATCATTGTGCTTGAACGTAAAGCTTTTACCCATATGAAGACGAACACCGTCTACAATACAAGCATGAGAATCAGCGTCATAAACGATTACGTCATGTCTTGTAACCAATGCATCAATCGCTGAGACCATTCCCTGGTAACCGAAATTCAATAAATAAGCAGCCTCCTTTTGAGTAAATTCTGCCAACTCTTTTTCCAATTGCTGATGCTGTTGAGTTTCACCTGACATAGCTCTTGCGCCCATCGGATAAAACATTCCGAATTCTGCAGCCGCCTTTGCATCAGCTTCTAAAACTTCCGGGTGGTTACAAAGTCCTAAATAATCGTTTGCACTCCAGAAAATTACATCCTTACCTTGAAATTTCATTCTTGGACCAATTGGACCTTCCAGTTTTGGGAAAACAAAATACCCTTCAGCATAATCTGCAAATTGTCCCAATGGACCTGGATTTTGTTTAATACGTTCAAAAATATCTAACATTTTGTATAGTAATTTTTAAGTGAAAAAGTCTTTCGTGCGGAACACAGAAGACTTTATTGGTATTGTGGTTTATTATATTCTATTTAATGAATTCTGTTTTGAAAACTTCATCGTAATTGTGTACGCAGTTATTCACAAAACCTTGTTCAGCCATCCATTTGTCGCTGTATACCTTGGTGATATACCGGGATCCATGATCCGGGAATATCAGAACAATGATATCATCTTTAGTCAATTCATGAGATTGGGCATACTGGATCAGTGCCTGGGTTACGGCTCCTGTAGTATAACCTCCCATGATGGCTTCTTTAAGGGCTATTTCACGGGTTCTGTAAGCAGACATCTCGTCATTTACTCTTACAAACTCATCCACCTTGTCAAAAAGAAGGGCAGCAGGGATCAAATTTTTCCCCATTCCTTCGATCTGGTAAGGATGAACATCTTCTTTGTGTATTTTTCCTGTTTCGTGGTAGCTCTTCAGGATAGATCCGTCGGCATCCACACCGATTATTTTAATACCGGGATTTTTTTCTTTTAAAAATTTACCCGAACCTGATAATGTTCCACCAGTTCCAGTGCAGGCAAAAAGGTGCGTTATCTTACCTTCTGTCTGCTCCCAAATTTCAGGACCTGTTGTCTTGTAGTGTGCATCAATATTCAATTCATTAAAATATTGATTGATGTAAACTGAATTGGGTGTTTCTGAAGCTATTCTCTTAGCCACCTCATAATATGATCTCGGATCGTCTGCCGCTACATTGGCAGGACAAATGTATACGGTAGCCCCTAATGCTTTTAAATAAGCAATTTTTTCGGGCTTCGTTTTATCGCTTACCGCGAGAATACATTTATATCCTTTAATAATACAAACCATTGCAATAGAAAAACCGGTATTTCCGGAAGTAGTTTCTACAACTACAGAATCTTCCTTTAATAAACCTTTTTGTTCAGCGTTTTCTATAATATGAAGTGCTATTCTATCTTTTGTGGAATGTCCAGGATTATATGATTCTAACTTGGCATAAACGGTTGCAGGAATATCTTTTGTAACAGTATTAAGCTTCACCATAGGAGTATGTCCTATTAGGCCAAGAATATTATCGTAAACATTACTCATTATTTGTTATTTTCAATAAAAATCTGACCGCAAAAATACAAAAAAATAAATAATTACTAAACTTTTGTTTGTTTTCAAGCCAGCGAATTGGGAAAATTTATTTTCTGATTTGCAATCTTAGCTGAAGTACGATCACAAATACTACGCCAAATTTTTTAAATTTTGTTAAAAACACCATGGAATGGTATAAAAGCCTTATTTTCGCATAATTGATTTAATACTATGAAAAATTGGACTTTTAGGCAATGGAACACCATTTTAGGATGGGTGATTTTCGTCATTGCATTTTTCACGTACTTGTCGACCATAGAACCCAATTTCAGTTTCTGGGATTGCGGCGAGTACATTTCCTCAGCAGTAAAACTTGAAGTAACGCATGCTCCCGGAGCTGCCTTATTCCAGATTGTGGGTGCCGTGGCAGCCATTTTTGCTTTAGGAAAAGGTGAAAATTATTCTATCGTGATCAATGCGATGTCCGCATTGTTCAGTGCGCTGACGATTTTATTTTTATTCTGGACCATTACACATTTTGTAAGGAGGCTATTAAACAAAGACTTTGAAGAAGTTACCAAGCATCAGGAAATATCCATTCTTTTTGCAGGAGCTGTAGGCGCATTGTGCTTTACATTTTCAGATACGTTCTGGTTTTCGGCGGTAGAAGGGGAAGTATATTCCATGGCTTCTATGTTTATTGCACTTTTAGTGTGGCTGATCACCAAATGGGAAAATGAATACCTGGCAAAAGACAGTGAAAGATGGATCATCCTTATTTTCTTTGTATTGGGACTTTCAGTTGGGGTACACATGATGGGGATGCTTGCAGTTCCAGCCGTTTGTCTGGTGTATTACGCAAGAAATTACAAATTTACATGGAAGAACTTTATCTGGGCCAATGCAATAACGCTTGGAATCCTGATCATTGTTTTTAAAATTATCTTCCCGTTGATCATGACGATGTTCGGAAGACTGGAAATATTCTTTGTGAACGGACTTGGACTTCCTTTCCACTCAGGAACGATAGTCGCATTTATTTTAATGACGGCGATATGTTTCTTTATTATTAAATATGCGAGAAAAGCTAAGAAAAATATTTACCAGACTGCTGCCTTGTCAGTAGTGTATATGATTATCGGTTTCTCCTGCTGGATGGTCATTCCCATCAGAGCGAATGCAAATCCTCCGATGAACCTTAACGATCCGGATACTGCTATCGGTATGCTGGATTATTATAACAGAGAGCAATATGGTGACTGGCCAACGATTTATGGACAGAATTACACCGCTTTCCTTGATGCCAACGGAATTGAGAAAAATGAAGACGGAAGTTTTAAAACTCAGAAAACCGGTGAGATCTATGAAAAAGATGAAAAAACAGGAACCTACAGAAAGACGGGTGACCGTTTCAATTATATTTTCAGTAAGTCCCAGATAAGCTTAATGCCTAGAATGTTTAATGAAGATAAAGACGTTATGGCGAACTACATTTCAATGTACGGAGCTCCGGACTTTACCTTTAATTATGCAAACGAAGAAGTGGCAGATAACCCTCAGGCCAAGCAGATCTTTGACGAATTGAGAGGTAAGTATGAAGATAAATCCATTACCGCAGCAGATTATTTAAAGGTTAAACCTTACAACCTGATCAATGTTCAAAAGCCTTCACTGGCTCAGAATATGGACTATTTCATCACCTTCCAGAATGGTTATTACTTTGTAAGATACCTGATGTGGAACTTCGTGGGAAGGCAGAATGACCTTGAAGGAAACATGGAAAACACTAAAGGAAACTGGATCTCCGGGATTTCTTTTATCGACAATGCCTTATTAGGGAATCAGGATAAAATGCCTGCTAAATTCAAGAATGAAAGTACCGTAAAATTCTTCTTTTTACCATTAATATTAGGATTAATCGGTTTCTTTTTCCAACTGAACAGAGACTTTGGAAGATTCTATGCACTGCTTTCCCTATTTGTTTTAACGAGTGTCGGAATTATTTTCTACACAGGAGTGAAGCCGTTTGAACCGAGAGAAAGAGATTATGCAATGGTAGGTTCTTTCTATGCCTTTGCCATATGGATCGGGATGGGTGCCGGAGCTATTTTATGGTTCTTACAGTCTAAAGTAAAATCTAATGGGGCAAACATCGCTTTAGGAGTAGTTTTACTAGGAGTACCATTCATGATGGGCTTCCAGAATTACAATGTACACGATAGAAGCAACAGATATACAGCATATGATTATGCCTATTCAGTATTGAAATCACTGCCAAAGAACGATATTTTATTCGTTTACGGGGATAATGATACCTATCCGGTTTGGGCGATCCAGGAAACTGAAAGATTCAGAGATGATGTAAAAGTCGTTAATTTCACCCTTGCTTCAACACCATGGAATTTAGACCAGATCAAGAGAAAAACATATAACGCAGCAGGAATTCCAAGCCAGTTGACTCATGATGATTACAGAGATGGCGTGAATGACCAGATCTATATGATGAAAAAAGAAGACTGGGAAGGCGTTTTCTCTATGTTGAAAGAACAGGGAGCGCCGGAAACAGAATTTGCAGGATTCAGAAAGTACCTTACTCAGGATTCATTAACGTTGAAAGAAGCGGTTAATTTTATCAAATTTAAATCTCCTGAGAAAGATGAGCTTCTGAAAATGTATTTCGGAGAAGAAAAGTTTGAAAAATATAATATCCTTCCGGTCAACAAGTTCATTCTTCCTGTTAACAAAGAAAATGCTTTAAAAGCAGGAATTATCACTCAGGCTGATCTTCCGAATGTTGTGAACCAGATCATGATCACCTACAAAGGAAACACCCTTTACAAAAATAACCTGATCATGCTAGACATGCTGGCAAATTTTGACTGGAAACGTCCGATCAACTTCTCATCAGGAGGGATTTACGATAGCGAAAATATCTTCTATCTGAACGAATATCTGCAGTTTGACGGATTCAGTTACAGATTGGTTCCTATCCACACAGCAGCGAATGCAGACGGAGATATGGGAAGAGTAGATACGAATTCTCTTTATAACGTAGTGAAAAACTTCAGATGGGGGAATTTTAAAGACTTAAACAGTCACTTTGATGAAACGGCTACCTCAAATATCATGAGCTACAGAATGTCGGCAAGCAGAGCAGCTTCAGCACTGGCATTAAACGGACAGAAAGCTAAAGCTGTAGAATTATTAGATCTTGCTTCCAAAGAAATTCCTGCAGAGAAATTTAATGATCCACGTTCATTAAGTGCTATGGTAACAGGATATATCATTTCCGGACAGGAGAAAAAAGGACTTCAACTGGCAGAGATTCTTAAAAAAGGCATTTTTGAAGAGTATGATTATTATTTAAGTCTTGCTCCGGCAGATCAGAACTTTGCAAGAAGACAAATGAGAACAAAGCCAATGGAATATTCTCTGGTGGTTTCTGCAGTGACTGATGCTTACAAAAAGTTGGGGCAGGATGATAAAGCCTACGCATATCTTGTAAAATCTATAGAACCGATCGACAAAAAGTTCAATGCTTTTATCAAAGAACTTCAGCAGATGGGCAAAGAGAAAGCCATACAAAAATCTGAAGATGTTCAGAAGATCACTCCTTTCTACCAGTATTTATTTGATGTGATGGAGCCTTTTGATTCCACTTATTCCAAGGAAAAAGAAAATCAGATCACCACAGCAATTATTAAGGTGACACAATAAAATCAGTAAACAAAAACGGAACTTCGGTTCCGTTTTTTTGTTATTGGCATTCATGAATTTTAAGATTATATTTGTGATACTAAAAATACATGATGATCGAGACTAAAAATAATAGGCTTCCCATTTACGCTGTAATCTGTACAGTAGTTTTTAAACTCCTCTTTCTACTGACCCATTATATTCAGGAAGACGCCTTCATTACCTGGAGAGTTGCTCAGAATCTGTTGGATTACGGGGTGATAGGCTTTAATGGAGAGACCAAAATTTCAGCTTCCACCACCCATCTGTATGTTTTTGTGTCTTATTTTTTCAACCTGATCTTCGGTAAAGAATATTTTATTGAGCCTTTACTGATCTTTAATTCTGTACTTTTTACCATAGGCACATTATTTCTTTCCCATCTTATCCTTAAAAACCCCTGGCATAAAGCTATTTTTATATTTTTAATCGGGATATTGCCGCCTGCAGTGAAGATCTCAATTCTCGGAATGGAATATGGGATCCTTTTCTTTCTGGAAATGGCGCTGTTGTATTATGGCTTCAGTAAAAACAAAAAATGGGCACTAATCCTGTTGCCTGTTTTAATTATGTTTACAAGGATTGATACCATCATTTTCCTGGGGATTGTATTTCTTGTTGATATTTTTTGGAACAGAAAGATCAGATGGAATTATATTTTCGGAGGAATGCTAGGCATTATATCGGTACTTTCCTTTAATTGGCTATATTTTGGAGAGCTTGTGAATAATACGATTGTGGCGAAAAAACTTCTTTATGAACACGATTTTACCTTTGCTCAAAACCTTAACTATTTTCTTGTAAGCCTGGGGAATTTCTGGGGAATGCTGAAACTTCCGGGAAACTTTAATCCGGTAACGATTATCGTATTGATTTTCGAACTATTATGTTTCATTTATCTTGTAAGGCAGAGGGAAAAAAGAAATTATTTCCTTTGGATGATCTTTCTTTTTGGCTGGATAAAACAGATTATATTTCTGTCTCAAAAAAGTCTGTTTGACTGGTATTATTGGGTGCCGCAGATCCTGCTTTTTGTTCCGGTCCTTATTTTTATACTGGAGCAAAAGGAGAGACGAAATCTATGGCTGTCCCTTCTGGTTGTATTTTATATAGTTCCGATGTTGGCCTTTCAAACCATACATGCTATTGCGACCGGAAACGGAGAGTGGAATTACCGCAGAGGAATCGGATTGTTTTTAGATACTTTCGAAAAAGATAAAAGTCAATGGATTCTTTTGGAGCCTGCAGGCTATATACCTTATTTTTCAGGGTTAAAAACCATCGATGAAGTAGGATTAGTAGACAAGCAGATTCAGACAGAAGTAAAAAAAGATAAAGCCCATTACTGGATTAATACTGTAAAAAACAGGAAACCCAAATATCTTCTTTCTTATAAAAACCTGTTTGAAGACAGTGATGCTGCGTATTATCAGGCCCATTATAAACTGATGAAAGAATTCAGGATAAAAGACAACCTGAAAAGTGACAACCGGATTTTGGAGAAGATTTATCATCTCAAACCATCCGGTACAGATTATAATTTGTATATCAGAGTTAATTGAAAGATTGAATGATTTAAAAATTTAAAAATTGAAACATTGAAATAGAATAAGATTTAATGTTTTTACCTAAACACTAAACACTAAACACTAAAACACTAAAACACTCACAACCTAACCTCTAATCCCTAAAAAAATGAAATACTGTGCTTTCCTCCGCGGCGTCAATGTAAAAGGAACTAATATGAAAATGGCTGATGTCTGCCAGGTTTTTAAAGATGCCGGAATGAAGGATGTAAGTTCAGTGCTGGCTTCGGGGAATATTGTTTTTTCTTCGGATAAAAATGCTTTGGATCTAAAGAAGATTCTTGAAAAAGCAATGTCTGATCATTTTTCTTATGAAGCTTTTTTATTTATAAAATCTCAGGAAGAAACACAAATTTTCTGGAACAGCATTCCTTTTGAAAAAAATGATGACCTGCATATCTACGGATTTGTAGGGAACCGTGGCGTAGAAACTGTTTTGATGGGGGAGTTCGAAATTGCTTCAAAAACTGAAAATGAAAAGGCCGAGATCATTAATGAAATATTCTACTGGCAGGTTCCGAAAGGAAATACACTGGATTCTTCTTTTGGAAAAGTTTTGGGAAAGAAAAGCCTTAAAGATAAGTTCACGAGCAGGAATATCAATACTTTTGAGAAGATTTTGAAGAAAATGAGTTAATTTTTTAACCGCTGATTTCACGGATAACCACAGATGATTGTGCATATTTATTATTTGGATATTTCCATGAATGCTTTATCTTCTCTAAAACTCTAAAACTCTAAAACTCTAAAACTCTAAAACTCTAAAACTCTAAAACTCGCCGTCAAACCCCTCAAATAATTTCCGATTCTGAAACTTTATAAGTATTTTTACTGAACTTTTAAATTCAAATAAAAAATGATCCAGTATTTAGATAATATCCATCACAAAGACTCCAAAAATTTTTTCCTTATTGCCGGTCCCTGCATTATTGAAGGTGAAGACATGGCATTGAGAATTGCAGAGAAAGTGATCACTATCACAGATAAATATAACATTCCTTATATTTTCAAAGGGAGCTTTAAAAAAGCCAACAGAAGCCGTGTAGATTCTTTTACAACCATAGGTGAAGAAAAATCCCTTGAAATTCTTAGAAAAGTAGGAGAGACTTTCAATATTCCTACCACAACGGATATCCACGAAAACGAACACGCTGCTTTAGCAGCACAGTACGTGGATGTACTTCAGATCCCTGCTTTTTTAGTACGCCAGACTGACCTTTTGATTGCTGCAGCAGCAACCGGGAAATGTGTAACCCTGAAAAAAGGACAGTTCCTTTCTCCTGAATCAATGAAATTTGCAGTTCAGAAAGTTACTGATTCCAATAATCAGAAAGTAGCCATTATTGAAAGAGGAAATTCTTTTGGTTATACAGATCTTGTTGTAGATTACAGAGGTATTCCTACCATGAGAGAATATGCACCGGTGATTTTGGATGTTACCCATTCATTACAACAGCCTAATCAGAGTTCGGGAGTTACAGGAGGAAGACCTGATCTTATTGAAACTGTTGCCAAAGCAGGAATTGCAGTGGGAGCAGACGGAATTTTCATAGAAACACATCCTACGCCGGAAACCGCTTTGTCAGACGGAGCCAATATGTTAAGATTAGATTTATTAGAAGATTTATTGCAAAAATTAACAAGAGTCAGAGAAGCAATTTTATAATTTTTTAAGATTTATTTAAACTCAAAAATTTGCTTTCCAGATGTTATATTGAAAAGGAAAACTTTTTAAAATACAATATTTGGATGATTTTAACTTTCATGATCTGAAATGTTAAATAAAGTTTAAATAAGTTAAAATAAAATTTATATATTCACGTTTGAAATTTTAAAGCATTTCTTTTGAAAAAACTAGTTTTACCATTGAGCCTTATGGTTCCTATGCTTATTTTCTCTCAAAATAGGAAAAAAGATACAGCAGATAGAGTAACAGATATTGAGGAAGTCGTTTTCCAGAAAAAAGTGGTCGGAAAAACGAATGACATTACCAATGTCAAAATTTCTGCGAAAGATGCAAAAGGAATTGCTACCATCGGTGGAGGAATCGAGGGACTTTTAAAGACCCTTCCTTCTGTAAACTCCAATACTGAGTTGTCTTCCCAATATATGGTGCGTGGTGGAAACTATGATGAAAACCTTATTTACATCAATGATATTGAGATCTACAGACCCTTCCTGATCAGAAATTCACAGCAGGAGGGAATGAGCATCATCAATCCGGATATGGTTTCTTCAGTCAATTTTTCTGCAGGAGGATTTGAACCGAAATATGGCGACAAAATGTCTTCAGCTCTAAATATTTACTATCGTGAGCCTGAAAAAACTGAACTTTCAGGAGAAGCAAGTTTAATAGGAGGCAGGTTAACTGCCGGTCTGGCTTCAAAGAACAAAAAACTGACGGCTTTATTCTCAGGAAGATACAGAAATACCAATCTTGTCCTTAATACATTGAATGAAGATACCGATTTTAATCCTACCTATTGGGATTTCCAGTCTTATATCAATTACCATTTCAGTGATAAATTCTCCATGTCATTCATTGGATATTACTCCAAAAACGACTATGAGATGATTCCAAAAGCCAAAAGCGTAACCTTCGGAAGCCTTCAGCAGCCTATTACCGTAAATATTGGCTATGGAGGGCGCGAGCAGGATATGTATAAAAATATGATGGGAACTTTTTCCCTGAATTTTAAACCTTCAGACCAATGGAAATTTACCCTGGACAGTTTTGCTTATCAGAACAGAGAAAAGGAATATTATTCTATCGCTTCAAGCTATGAGATCCAGACTTTTGATATTGTGACAGGAGCTCCTAATCCTTCTTTTGATGGAGGAGGACAGATAGAACATGCCAGAAACGACCTGTATGTAAAAACTTACGGAACACAGTTCAGAGCCAAATTTTCTCCCAATATCAATACAGACATTGAAGTAGGCGTTAAATACGAGAAAGAAAACCTGAGTGATAATACCAATGAATGGAAGTTGGTAGATGCTGCAGGATACAGCATTCCGAGGCCTGTTGACGATCCCAGAGGTATTTCGGGAGATCTTAATTTGTTTTATCAGATCACAGGACAAAATAAGATAGAACCTTCAAGACTTTCAGCGTATGCACAGTATTCTCAGAAATTTTACTGGGGAGCCAGCAAAGTATTTGTAAATGCCGGTGCCAGAGTTTCCAATTGGAGCTTTAATAAAGAAACGATCTTTTCACCAAGATTCCAGTTTGCGATAAAACCGGATTGGGATACAGATATGCTTTTCAAACTCTCGGGGGGAATCTATTACCAGGCGCCTTTCTATAAAGAGATTAAAGATCTTGACGGAGACTTCAATTCCAATATAAAATCACAGCGTTCCATGCAGTTAATTCTTGCCAACGACTTTGAATTTTATATGTATGACAGACCCTTTAAGCTGACTACTGAAGCCTATTATAAAAAAATGGATGACCTGATCCCTTATTATATGGATAACGTGAGGATCCGATATTCCGGTAAAAATAATGCCTCAGGATATGCTTACGGAATTGACACAAGGCTGTTTGGAGAATTCGTTCCCGGAGTAGATTCTTGGCTATCGGCAAGTTATGCCAGGGTTTATGAGAATATTGACGGTAGAGGAAATATCCCGAGACCTACAGATCAGAGATTCAGATTTGCAATGTTCTACCAGGATTATATGCCGAAATTTCCGTCAATGCGTGTCAACCTTACTTTGGTATACGCCATGGGACTTCCGAACGGAGCACCTGTTTTCACCGATCCTTATCAGTATCAGAGAACGTTACCTGCTTACAAAAGAGTCGATTTAGGACTTTCCAAAGTTTTCATTGATTCTAAAGATAAAAAAAATCGTTCCGGCTTTTGGGGTAATTTTGAAGAGCTGACTTTAGGTGTTCAGGTTTTCAATGCATTTAATATTAATAATACGGTAGCTAACCAATGGATTACGGATTACAACACGAATGTAATGTATCCGGTTCCGGTGCGTCTTACCGGACGTTTCTTCAATGTAAAGCTTGAATTTAAGCTATAGAAATTAGAAACGATTCTATTATTTAAAAAGAAAATCAGCTCAATCTGCAAAATCAGCGAGAGTACAAATAAAGAAAGCTTCTGAATATCCAGAAGCTTTTTCTTTTGCAGAATTTTATAACAAGTATACCTAATTTTATAACATCAGTTCTGGGAATATTTCTACCTTTGTCCTGTTAATGAAAAAGATTCTCGCCATATTATTCTCTGTTTTCTACTTTGGATTTTCTTCCGGAGCAGCTTTCAGTGTACATTTCTGTATGGAAGAGTTTGTTTCCGTAAGTCAGAAAACCACCGATATTTGTGGCAAATGTGGCGTTAAGGAAAAAAAAGGATGTTGTAAGACCGAAGTAAAAGTGGTAAAAGTAGATGATTCACAAAAATCAGATCTGCTTAAAATTGATTTTTCCAGTCAAATACTACCAATCTTAGAACATCATCAGTTTTTCTATACTGATCAGTCTTTTTCAGCTTCAAAATTTACCCGGATAAGAATCAATGGACCACCTGAATTCAGGCCGGTACCTATTTATATCAATCATTGCAATTTTAGAATTTAAGATCCGTCTGTTGTCTGGTATGTATCAGATGAGCATTCCTTCTTAGACAACACGGTTCAACGCATGATGCGTTTCAATTATTCCTTATTAATTAATTCTAAAATTAAAACAATGAAAAAGTATATCATTACAGCAGCATTATCTTTATTCTCAATTATTTCACTTTCTGCCCAGTCTAAAAAAGATGCCCAGGTTTCAAAACTGTACCAGAACTATATTTCCATTAAATCTGCTTTAGCTTCAGATGATGCAGATAAAACATCAAAGGCAGCAGCAGAATTTATCAAAACAGCCTCAACAGTAGATTATAAAATGGTTTCGGAAGGTAATCTTAATATTCTGAGAAAAGATGCCACCGTTATCTCTGATGCCAGGAATATTGATTCCCAAAGAGAAACCTTTTCCAACCTTTCTGAAAATATGATTGCTTTGACCAAAGAATTTAAGCTTTCTGAAAAACCAGTTTATCTACAGTATTGCCCTATGGCTGACGCAAGCTGGTTAAGTGATGACAAACAGATTGCCAATCCTTATTACGGAAAGTCTATGCTTTCTTGTGGAAGCGTCAAGTCAGAGATCAATTAATTATTCTATTTAATTTTATAACAATAAGTTGGATAGCTTAGGGTATAATTGTCTTTAAGCTATTCAATTTGAAAAAGTTCGGAATATTATGAAAAAAGTAATCATATTTCTCGTGCTTTTGTTCTCTGTTTTCACTTTCGCACAAACAACGAAAACCTATTATACCTGTCCGATGCATGCCGAAGTAGTGTCTTCCAAACCTGGAGACTGCCCGAAATGCAAAATGACACTGGTGAAGAAAACCGTTGTGACAAAACCGAAAGTTACGCTACAACCACAAATAAAACCTGCACCGAAAACAGTACAGAAAGCAACGGAAATTAAACCCAAGATAAATAAAGCTAAAGTTCAGACTGAACACAATCCCAAAGAAGCTAAAAGAATTAAAACTGAACATAAATCTCAGGCCAAGGCTTCTAAATTTGTAGCTCAACCCGCTTCTGTTTATACCTGTACCATGCATCCTGAAGTACTTTCGGACAAACCGGGAAAATGCCCTAAATGTGGTATGGAACTGGTAGAAAAAGAAAATCAAAAGCATACTGTAACAGAAGAATCAAAAGTTGAAAATTCTGTATTCAAAAAAAATTCTGAAAATGGAAAAGTCACCTTTGGAGGCAAAACGGTAAGATATGATCTCTATGTAAAAGACACCATTGTCAATTTTACAGGAAAAAACCGCAGAGCAATTGCCATTAATGGAAAACTTCAGGCCCCGACTTTATATTTTACAGAAGG
This sequence comes from Chryseobacterium sp. W4I1, assembly GCF_030816115.1. NCBI lineage: Bacteria > Pseudomonadati > Bacteroidota > Flavobacteriia > Flavobacteriales > Weeksellaceae > Chryseobacterium > Chryseobacterium sp. W4I1. Next base: position 1,843,508 of record NZ_JAUSXQ010000001.1, on the reverse strand, counting down.
GGATACAGCAGAAATTTATCTTCACAATATGCTTAAGGAAAATACCGGGCTGCACTGGCATGGTGTAATTCTTCCCAATGAACAGGATGGCGTTCCGTACCTTACCACAAAGCCTGTAACACCCGGAGAAACACATTTATATAAATTCAGGGTTTCCCAAAACGGAACCTACTGGTACCATTCGCACGAAGCGCTTCAGGAACAGATTGGAATGAATGGTATTTTGGTATTCAATAAAAGAGATGGAGAACCAAAACCATCTTATACAGCAGAAATTCCGGTATTACTTGGCGACTGGAGTGACGAAGATCCGATGCAGATTGCAAGAAGGCTTCACATGGCCAATACAGACTGGTATGCTGTTAAGAAAAATGCAGTACAAAGTTATTGGGAAGCCATCAAATCCGGAAATTTCGGGACAAAAGCTCTGAATGAATGGAAAAGAATGGAAGCCATGGATGTCAGCGATGTTTATTATGACAAATTCCTGATTAACGGTCTTCCAAGTTCAGATTATTCTCATCTGCAAGCTGGAGATAAAGTAAGATTGAGAGTAGCCAACGGCGGTTCATCCACTTATTTTTGGCTGAATTATGGCGGCGGAAAAATAAAAGTAGTGGGAAATGACGGGAATGATGTGGTTCCGGTAGAAGTGGATCGTCTTATCGTCGGGGTTTCTGAAACCTATGATATTGAAGTGACTGTTCCTGAAAATAAAAGCTTTGAGTTTAAAGCTACTTCCGAAGATAGAATAGGACATGCTTCATTGTGGTTAGGTTCCGGTGAGAAAATAGGAGCTCCCAATCTGCCAAGACTAATGCTTTTTGAAGGAATGAAAATGATGAACGGCATGATGGAAATGAGCGGGAATATGAAGCCGATGAATATGACCATGGGCAATCAGATGATGGATATGAATGAAGTAATGTATCCCGAACTTCCTGAAAGTCAGAAAAAAATGACGGCAAAACATATGAAGGAGATGATGGGAATCAAAACGGAAGAAGATGACAAAGAGAAGAAGGAAGATCATTCCCAGCATTCCGAAATGGATATGAAGGAAGAAAAAACAATCAAAAGGCTATCATACAACCTGTTAAAGTCTCCTGAAAAGACCATTTTTCCCGCTGAAAATGTCAGAGAACTGAAGTTTACGCTTGAAGGAAACATGAATCATTACCTGTGGACTCTTGACAATAAAACCGTGACGGAAACAGATAAGATCATGATAAAAAAAGGAGAGATCCTGAGAATTACCATGTATAATAATTCCATGATGCGTCATCCAATGCATCTCCATGGTCACGATTTCAGGCTGATCAATTCAAAAGGAGAATATTCACCGCTGAAAAATGTAGTCGATATCATGCCGATGGAAACCAACACCATTGAATTTGCAGCCAACCAGGATGGTGACTGGTTTTTCCACTGTCATATCCTATACCATATGATGGCGGGAATGGGAAGGATTTTCAGTTATGAAAACTCTAAACCAAATCCACAACTACCCAACAGAAAACTAGCCTGGAAGAACTTCCTGAAAGATAATCAGATGATCAGCTCTATGGCAATGCTGGATGTTGCAAGCAATAAAATACATGCTGAAACCATGACGATGTTTGGACCAAGATGGGCTAATTTAAATGAATTTCATTCCAACTGGGACTTTGATCATTTCGAAGGAAGTGCAAAAGTTGGAAGATTTTTAGGAAAATTCCAATGGGCACTTCCATATGCCGGTTTTAGAATCCAGAAAAATCATGAGATCATGGAAAGGCAGATGTCAGAAGATATGGGTATGAATTTCCATGGTAAAAAGACCTGGTTTGGCCAGCAGAAAGCGTCAAAAGACCGATATGCTTTCATGGTTGGTGTACAGTATCTTTTACCAATGCTGGTCACAGCTGATGCAAGTATAGACCAGAATGGGAAAGTATTGTTGGAATTAAGCAGGGAAGACATTCCCATTTCCAGGAGGATAAGGGGAAATTTCAGTCTCAATTCTGACGGAGAATTTTCAACAGGACTGAGGTATATTTTACAGAAATGGGTATCCGTTTCCGGAAATTATGATAATGAAATGGGCTGGGGCGCAGGACTCACCTTCACTTACTAAATGAAAAGGCTGTCATTCGTGACGGCCTTTCTATTTATATTCTTCTTCCAGACCTTAATTAGCGGGAATCAATATATCATCAATTAAATCTGAAAACAAAGCCTGCCCATGTTCAATCCATGAGCAGGCTTTTTTATTTTAATGCTGAATATTCAGTATATTTTATTTTGAAGCTTTTGGCGAAGATGCCGATGCTTTTACTTTTTCTGTTGGACTGTAAGCAACGTTTTTAATATCAACCGTCATTTCTTTCAGTCGTTTTGCTACAGCTTCCGGCATTTCTTTCTGGTATCTTCCTCCAATGATTTCTGAAAGGAACTTTTCTGTTTCCGCATACATCGCCATGTTATTCACAGGCTTTCTGAAACCGTGACCCTCATCGTCTGCCAGTATATAATTTATTTTTTTTCCTTTTTCACGAAGTGCAATCACAATCTGATCTGCTTCAGCCTGCTTTACTCTTGGATCATTGGCTCCCTGAATAATTAATAAAGGCTTCACTATTTTATCTGCACTGAAAAGCGGACTGGCTTCACGCATACGTTTTTTACCTTCTTCGGTTCTGGGATCACCTACCATTCCGTACAGAGAAGCACGCGCAGCTTCCCAATAGGCTGGTACAGAATCCAGTAAGGTAAATAGATTGCTTGGTCCTACGATATCAACACCTCCCGCATAGAGATCCGGCGTGAAAGCCAGGCCTGCCAGAGTTGCATATCCGCCATAGCTTCCGCCCATGATCACTACTTTATTTTTATCAGCAATTCCTTTGTCAATCAGGTATTTTACACCCCAGGTGATGTCGTCCTGCATCAGTTTTCCCCACTGCAGATCCCCAGCGTTTTTGAATTTTTTACCATAACCACCACTTGCCCTGAAATTAGGTTGCATTACAGCATACCCTCTGTTGGCTAAAAACTGCACAGTTGAGCTGTATCCCCAATAATCTCTCGGACCTTTCGGACCTCCATGAACCAGGACAACAACCGGCAGATTTTTTCCTGACGAACCTGAAGGAACGGTCAGATAAGCAGGAATTTCAAGGCCATCACTGCTTTTATAAGTAATGGGTGACATCGGAGCTAGATATTTTTCCACCTTTTTCAATTCAGGTCTTGGTGTATACTGGAAGATAAGTTCTCTGGTTTTAGCATCAAAGAAATAAGATTCAGAAGCATATTTATCGCCCCAGACTGAGATTAAAAATTTAGAATAATCTTTTGTCGAACTGGCAAAATCTACTTCTCTTCCTGGAAATTTACTCTGGAGGAATTTGTAATTCCCTTCCCATGTTTTATCCTTCCAATAATATTCAGTTTTATCTCCTGTATAGGAAGTGGAAATGATTTTTCTTGTATTTCGGTCTACAAATAATCCCCCGAAATCCACCTTTCCTTTCGGATCAGCTTCTATTTTTGTCATCTGTTTGGTTTTAGGATCCATCAGGTACAAAGTAGATTTGTCTAGATCACCTTTGTCTGTTACCATGTAGAATTTTGAATTGTCTTCATTCCAGTTTGGAATATATGCTTCTTCTGTAACCAAAGTTTCGTAGATCGGAGTTAGTTTATCGCCTTCTTTATACAGGAACTGGGTTGTTCCTTTTTCGTCGGTTTTGGATAAGATTCTCAGATTTTCATCCCAATCGAAATCATAACCTGTAATCCGGTCTTTGTTTTCATAGATCTTTTTCAGTTCGCCGGTTGAAATTTTCAGTGAATACAGGTCGTGCCATGCTTTATCACGGTTATTCAGCCCGATCATCATCAGATCAGGATCTTTTTTGCTGACCATTTGAATCTGTGCAGTAACTTCATTGAGAGGGGTTAAATTTCTGGATGCCGGAACTCCTTTATCCGTTTTTGCCACAGGGTCAACCGCAAAAATATTCATATTTTCGTTTCCGTTATTATCTTTAACGTATAGAATGTATTTTCCGTTTTCTGACCAAAAATATCCGGCCAGCGGGCGTTTACTATCTGTTAACGGACGTGCTTTATCAAAAGGTTCATCTGCTTTTTTTACCCAGATATTCATGATTCCTTCATACTGCTTCATAAACGAGATCCATTTTCCGTCAGGGCTTAGCTGTCCACCTGATATTTCAGGATTTCCGTAAAAAAGCTCTCTGTCCAGCAACGGGACTTCCTGTGCCTTTGTAGTCATCAGACTTGCGAATAAGGCTAATAAATAAAAGATTTTTTTCATTTTTAAAAATTTATGATATGGTAATATTCCTCCATGGATTTTATAGGAGAGTATATCTGATTGGTAGTTATTGTTTTGCGAATGTTACAGCAATTGATACGGAATAGCGAAGAAGTTATGCTTAAGGCTTTAGTGATAGGGCAAAGTGCTGCAGTTCAGAATGGTTATTTCTATTTTTAGCCATATTCAATACAGTTTTGATGATCTGCCTGAGAATAAAGTTTAAATTTCCAGCTGAATGATTTTCTCTGCCATTTTTTGATTGGTATTTTCCGGAATTAGCCTCATCAAGAAATTCCGCAATGTATTTCCTTTTTCCCATTGTGATATTTTCCCGATATTCCAGCTTGTATCCACAATATAGTTTACCTTTTTCTGTCTGATCTTCTGAAACTGTTCAAAAACAGCATTGAAATTCTGACTGGTTTCTAATAATCGGCCAATGATATAGGCATCTTCAATTGCTTGACAGGCACCTTGTCCCATATTGGGGGTAGTGGCGTGAGCTGCATCTCCAATCAGACACAGATTCTCAGAATGCCACAAAGGAATAGGAGAGAGATCAATAATATCATTAAGAATAATATTTTCTTCTAAAGTTGCTTCAAGAATGTTCAAAACAAGAGGGTGAAAATCTTCAAAATAATCACATGGTTCCAAATAACGTTTGTGTTTTCTTTCGTTAACCAAAGCATACCAATACAACTTGGTGTCTGAAATCTTCACAAAACCGAAGCGCTTTCCCTTTCCCCACATTTCAATGGCTTCCTGATTAAATTGCTGTGGTAAATCAAATGTTACCAGTCCGCGCCAGCATTTCTGCCCTGCACTACGGATGTTTCCTGTTCCCAGGATCTGATCTCTGATCTTAGATTTTATCCCGTCTGCGCCAAAAACTATTTGACTTTCTACCTGAACCCCATTTTCAAAATGTAAGGAGTAATGGTCTTTATTTTCAATCTTACTTAAAGAGTGATTGAGCTGAATATGTTCATATCCGATGTTTTCTGCCAGAATTTTCTGAAGTTCTGCCCTGTGAATTGCAACATTGCAGGAATTGTATTTTTTTTCCAGCGCAAGAATACTGGTTTTTGTGATGGGTTTTAAAGATTCGTCTGTTATAGAAATGCCGTGGATCTTATTTCCTGCGTTCTCAATTTGTTCCTTTAACCCCAATCTGTCAAAGACCTGCATAGCATTGATGGCCATCATAATTCCTGCTCCCACAGGTTTTATTTCAGGAACAGATTCATAAATCGTAAAGTCAAGCTGATGCTGTTTCAGGATATTTCCCAGACTAAGCCCGCCAATTCCTGCTCCTATGATTGAGATATTGTCCATCAGAATTGGTTTTGATTTTTTTATAGGGTTAAAATATAATTCTCAGATACTTTTTTAAATCCGTATTTATTGAAGAAATGATGAGCTCCTGTATTGTTGAGCCCGCTTTCCAGCATCATAAAGCTGATATTCCAGTTTTTAGATTCTTCCACAGCTTTTTCCAACAGGGTGCTTCCGAGTGATTGACCTCTGAGCGATTGGTCTAAAAGCATATCTTCCAGTACTGCATAATTTTTAAACCCTTGAATAATATTGAAAACCAGCATTCCTATGATTTTTCCCGCTTCATTTTCAGCAATTAGAATGTTTAATTTTGAATTCTGATCAGCATTAAAGCCGGAATCAAACTGTGCCGTTAAGATCTCTTTAAGGTCAGGATTCCAATGGTTTGAATCTAAGGCTCTTCCGGAAATAATTTCGCCGTGAGAAATATAGGAATCTGTTTTATGGGTGATGAAAAAATCGACCAGTTCTTCAGTTCGGGTAGTATCGGAAAGCCATTTTGTGGTGTAATTCATTGTTTTATTTCAATTTTTTCAGTTCGTTCAGTAATTGATTCTGTTTATTGATGAAATGTTCCAGACTGTCTGTTTTCAGAGGATGTGCATTCTGGTATTTTTCGATTTCAGGAAGTGTTTTTCTGATTTTGAAGGCAATATAGTAACTGTAAATGCTTAGGTTATTTCGATTGATTTGAAAGGTAAGCTCTTTTAATTTTTGTGTTTTCCCATGATATTTATCCGAACTTTCTTTTACTAAATTAGTAAGCTGTTTTCTTAAGATTGAATCATTAATAGTTTTCGCTCCATATTCAGCATCAGAATAATATTCATCGTTTTTACGGAGTATATCTTTATATAAGTCTTTGACTTTACGGCTATCTTCCTGTAATAGAATAATTTTTTTGTCCAGCCTTTTTAGACTTTCATCATTTTTAATTTGCTCATAATAAATTGCATCAAGCATATTTTGGCCTTTACTAAACCTTGTTGAGGACAGCTTAGAATCTGTATTATCAACGGCATTTTCTACAGCTGCTGCATTTTTAAATTTGTTTTCTTTACAGGAAAGCACTGCCACAGCTAGGGCAGAAGCAAAAAGTATTTTTTTCATAAGTTTTTAGAATGGTATTATTTCTTATTAGTTGAAGATACTCGTAAAATTGTTACAAAAAAAACGGAGCCTGAAAACAGACTCCGCATACATTGTTTTGCGATAAATTTATTTACCTAAATAAGATTTTAGAATCTTACTTCTGGTATTGTGCTTCAATCTCTTGATCGCTTTTTCTTTAATCTGACGAACTCTCTCTCTTGTAAGATCGAAAGTCTCACCAATTTCCTCTAAAGTCATCGGGTGTTTTCCGTTCAATCCGAAGTACAATCTTACCAAATCAGCCTCTCTTGGAGTCAAAGTATTCAATGCTCTTTCAATCTCAATTTGTAGAGATTCAAGCATCAAATCTTTATCCGGACTTGGAGATTCTCCTGAACGTAATACATCATAAAGATTAGAATCTTCACCTTCTACTAAAGGTGCATCCATGGACAGGTGTCTTCCGGAGTTTTTCATCGATTCTTTAATATCTTCCTCGCTCATGTCAAGAACTTCAGCCAATTCTTCCGGAGAAGGTGGTCTTTCATTTTCCTGCTCAAGGTGAGCGTATGCCTTATTAATTTTGTTGATAGATCCAATCTTATTTAAAGGAAGCCTTACAATTCTTGACTGCTCAGCTAAAGCCTGTAAAATTGACTGACGAATCCACCACACCGCGTAAGAGATAAATTTGAAACCTCTAGTTTCATCGTACCTTTTTGCCGCTTTCATCAGTCCTAAATTACCTTCATTAATTAAATCGGGTAAAGAAAGACCTTGATTTTGGTATTGTTTAGATACAGAAACTACGAAACGAAGGTTGGCTTTGATTAATTTCTCCAGTGCTGCTCTGTCGCCCGCACGTATTTTTTGTGCCAAATCTACTTCTTCGTCCGCAGTAATCAGTTCCACTTTACCAATTTCCTGCAAATACTTGTCTAATGAAGCAGTTTCCCTGTTGGTAACCTGCTTAGTGATTTTTAATTGTCTCATCTATTTTTATCCTCAAAAAAGAGTTACTATATATAATACGTATGAAATGATACAAAGGTTACACCAGTTTTAATTATTTTTTAAATTAGAAGAAATCGGAGTGGATATGGGATTAAATTAAGTATGATTTAAAGAAACAAAAAAAGCGAAACCAAAGTTCCGCTTAATTATTTTATTGACTGGTCATATCTAGCAACCAGTACCTTAATTAAAACAAATCATTCAATAATTTTGCCAGTCTCAACCCCCCGTAAAGAAGCTGTCTTTCAACTGTTTCATTGAATTTATACTGATAATCGTAAGATAATTTTGAATCGTTTGGAGTCTGTGCGTAGATCTTATTAGCAATCTTGTGAGAGTCATACAGCCAGTCTTCTACAGTTCCTGTCTGGATCTGCTTTACTTCATCTTTAGATTTGATGTCTAAAAGATGAGCGTATTCTGTATAGCTGTATTTTTGCGAATCTACCAGTTTTCCGTCCCATACCGAATGAAGATTGGTTTTCTCCCCGAAATAAGTCACATTAATCTTGTTTCCTCCAAGGTCATCAGCCCTTCCAACGTGAAGTGGCTGCGCTAGGTCTCCCATTATATGAATCAGGAAGATCAGAGCAATTTTTCTGTCTTTTTCGGAAGTTTTTTCGTCTTTAATCTGGCTGGATAGTGTGTTCACCTGCGTAAAAAGACTTGGACCTGCCTGCATTTTTAAGTTCTGGTCAAAAGTTTTAAAATCTGCCTGTGGATCAACATTTACATAATGCCATGCTGAAGCCTGCTTCCATACGCCTGTGGTATCAGATTTAATAAAATCCGGCCAGTTGGCCCAATAGGCAAGACGTTCTTTCCCCATGATCTTTCTGATCTCTCTTCTCGCTTTGCCGGAAAGGTGGTTTTCTGCGATCTCTGCGATCACTCTGTGGCCAGTCAGTCCCCATGCATAGGAATAAAGTGAAGATGAAATGAATGCTAAAATCAGAATTTTAGAATAAATACTTTTCATTATAAATAACATTTTATAAGCTGCAAAGATACGGCCCGGTTTCCGAATGAGCATCAATTATAAACAATTTCTTATCTAAAGGATATTAATAAAATTTAATCTAAATAACCTATGTTCAAGATAAGGCATTGTTGTTTTTAATGATGTCAGGGAATTATTAAGATTCAAAAGTACAATTTACAGGATAGTATTCATTATAGATGCCTGATCAAGTCATTATTAAATCGTTTTCAATAATAACTTGGATTTTAGTTTGCATACAATCCTATGATATTTTTGGATGAAGGATGGATCAAAATTGTAACACCTTATCCATCAGCTTCCATTTTTGAATGTTAAATATTGATGATTTAACGTAAGAAAGCATTGTTTACCGTATTTTCACGGAATTTATTAATGATTATTCCTTTTAATGTCAATAAATTACTATTTTTAGAAGAAATTTAACAGGTAAATATTTTTTCAAACTTATGAGAAATATTATCTTTACAAGTCATAATCACAGCAAACACTATGTATGAGAATAATATTGTAGACATGCATTACAATAAGCTGCAAACGGATTTCAAAGCGGAAGCTGTAGCAGTAAACCTTTTGAAGTATCAGCGTGCGGTAAGCAATATATTTATAGAGCGCATCGGCATCAACGACCGTGCTTACCTGAAGGATATCAAAAGTATATCAAGCAGTTATTTGGGGTTTGATGAAGAAGTATTCACCATTGAGACTTACAGGGAAGGAATTTATGATTATCTTCCGGAAGGACTCTTTCATCCGCCTTCTCTGGGAGCTTCCCGGAAAAATGTGGATACGGTAGTACGTGAGATCCGCAAGCAGAAAAGAGTAGAAGAGGATGCCCGGAAATTTTTCCGTCCTTTTGAGCTGGAAGTTTTTTTTACAGAGATCAGTTCTCTGCTCAAAGAATCCGAATTTGATATTTCAAGCAGTACAGATACACTTCTGGAAACGGTAAGTGAGCTTTGGCCTGTTATAAAAATGCTGGATCAGCAGAACGCCTATATTTTTATTTATATTCTGCCATTTTTTCACCAGATAAGAGGAGACAAAAGATGGTTTGAAAGGTGTATGAGCGCTTTTCTGCAAGTTCCGGTTGAAGTAACTTTCACACCCAATATCATTGATAGAATTGAAAGAAATGATGATTCTATGTTGCTGGGGAATTCAAAACTGGGCGTTACCTACATTCCCAGCGGAAGACATATGGATGGGCAGCGAAACTGGGTAGTGAACATTGGCCCGATTCCTTATACAGATATGAAAAAGTATATTTCAGGGAGTCCGTTTAGAAATGTATTACAGGCTTTATATGATTATTTTCTTCCTGTAACGGTAGATGTGGTAGAGAATTTTATTACAGAGAAAGAAGAATATTCGTTCAGTCTCGAAGATGATGAAAGAAATGCCAGCAGGCTCGGATACTCTACATTTCTGTAAAATAATTTATTATATTTACAACTAATAACCAAGTATAAATTTGAAAAGAAGCTAATGGAAATTTCTTCAGTAAAAGGTATTTTTTTAAGGTATATTCTGATGCCTTTAATTGCATTGATCATGATGTTTATTCTGGGAATAATCAGAAGAAACAAACCTGCAATCAAAATTAAAGTTATTATTATATATTTTCTTTTATGCAGTCTGTGCCTGGCTCTACCGGGTATTTTTGGCTTTGCCGGAAATCTTTTTAATCCGTACTGGTATCTTATCGCACAGGTTATTTATCTTATTTTTGGGATTATCCATGTCAATTTACTGCATAAATATTTCAGAAAGCATATTGATTCCGTAGGGATGAGTATCCTGTTTGAATCTGTACTTTCGCTGGCGTGCATTGTTTTTGGTGGATTTTTATTTACACTGATCTTTAACTGGATCAGCAAAGGAACGGGATATGCCGTGATGGCGGCCACAAGTATGGCGATTTTCGTTGTTCCCATGGTATTTTATTACTGCTATATTCAGTTTATCAGTATTCCTTTTGATATCTATAAAACTTGGCGATATTCTCCGGATCAAAAACTTCCTGATTTTGAAGGTGCTGATTTTGACAGATTAATGGTATTGAATGTTGAACTGAGCAAGAACCTTGAAGACACAAACAGGTTTAGAATCAAAGCCAAAACACTTCCGACCGGAGTCACTTTTGGAGACTGGTTCTACAGAGTAGTAGATGACTATAACCACAAGAACCCGGGCTCTATTATTCATCTTTCAGATATAGAAAAAGAACCTTATTACTGGATTTTTTACACCAAAAAATCATTTTTCAGTTTTAGAAAATATATTGATTTCGACCAGGATATTTCTACGAACAGCATTTCAGAAAATGAAGTGGTGATCTGCAAAAGGGTTATCCAGCATGAGGAAGAAGGAATATTGAAAAAATCATAATCACCGAAAATTTAAAAGTATTACATATGATACAGCCTATTAAACATTTTGCGATCAACTGGGTAGATGGGATGAAAGTTTCCCAGAGACACCTTAATGATCAGGATAATTTTTTAATTGATACCATCAGAGATTCCAGTTCACTTGGAATCACCACATATAATTACGGACTTTTGCCTATTTCCAATGAATTTACGGACAAAACCATTTTTGATGTTCACAATACCGCTACGAATGATGTACAGCTGGTAATCAAAAGATGCAGTGCCATTACCATGGCCGGGTACCGTATAGATTTGAGCGACAGAAGAGTAAGCGTTAAATCTCTGGCAAAATCAATGAGCGAAGAGCAGGCAGACGGTGAATATTACATTCTGATCTCTGTGAACCCTTTTGACAAAGTCCCTTTTGGAGATATCGATCCTGAAGAGATTCCGCCACGTCATCCCAATGCACAGCCGAATCACCATATTGAACTGCTTCCTGTAACTTCACTGAACAGCAGCTATTCAGGAGGGAATTACCTGATCATTGGAAAAGTAGACCTGAAAGCTAATATTGCACAGGTAGATTCTAATTTTATTCCACCATGTACTTCAATTCAGAGTCATCCTGTATTGCTGGATTATTACGGAAGCTATGCAAAATCTATTGGGAACCTGCAGCAGTATGCTTTTAAGATCATTCAGAAAGCATCTCATAAGAACCAGAATACGGCCCTTGCCCAAAACGTTAAGTTTGTGTGTACCACCATGGTCAATACATTTGGAGATATGTATTTCCAGTTCAGAAATATTGTTCCCTGGCAACCGCCTGTATTTTTGATTGAAGAATTTGCAAAACTGGCTCTTCATCTTTACAATTCTACTCAGCTTCTGGTACCAGCCGAACTGGAAGAAATGTTGAATTATAGTTTAGAATGGAGCGAAATTGCCCCTCATACTTTACTCAACCAGCTTTCTATTGTTGCAGAAACCAATTATGACCATCACAATTGCGGTGAACCGTTATTATACATTCAGCAGATGCTTCGCAGCCTTGAAATTATTTTCTCTAAACTAAGCGAGCTTGATTATATCGGTCAGAGAAAAGAAAATATCATTGTGAACGAACAGGAAGTTACTTCAAACACCAATCCGAAGAGAGGTTGGAGCGTTTTGGATTAATGGAACAATAATATTATAATCCCGGACTGAAGTTTCCGGGATTTTTTTTGCTTAATAAGAGAAAAATAAAACAAATTAGTTAATTTCCCAATTAAACTCAACTATTATCAATTCCAAAATAAATAAGTATGGACTTGGAGCTCATCAGACAGGATACACGAGGTTGTACAGACAAAATATTTCTAAACAGTGCGGGAGGATCATTAATGCCTGAAGTAGTAGTTAAAGCAATGACTGATCATATTCTTCTGGAACAGCAGCATGGAGGATATGAAGCTGCCGACAGGAATACAGAGCATATCCAACGGTTTTACACAGAAACGTCAAAACTGATCAATACGCAGCCTCACAATATTGCTGGTATGGTAAGTTCTACAGACGGCTATTCAAAGGCTTTATCCAGTATTGCTTTTAAAAATGGCGATGTTATTATTACCACCAATGATGATTATGTCTCAAACCAGATTGCTTTCTTTTCACTGCAGAAAAAAATAGGAATCAAAATCATCAGGATTAAAAATCTTCCTGATCACGAACTTGATCTGGAGGATCTTGAAAATCTGATTAAAAAGCACCATCCAAAATTGGTCTCAGTAACTCATATCCCAACCAATTCCGGGTTGATACAGAATGTGGAAGAAGTAGGGAAGATTTGCCGCCGTTACGATGTATTGTACCTTGTGGATGCCTGTCAGTCGGTAGGCCAACTTGTGGTAGATGTAGAGAAAATTGGTTGTGATTTTCTCACGGTTACCGGTCGGAAATTCATGCGGGGACCTAGAGGTACAGGGTTTCTATATGTTTCGGATAGAGTCCTGGAAAGAAATATGGCACCGGTATTTTTAGATATGTGTGGCGCTGAGTGGACAGAGTTTAATGATTATAAACTGTCTGCGACTGCTAAAAGATTTGAGCAATGGGAAACTTCTATAAGTTCACTTTTAGGATTGGTGGAAGCAATGAAATATGCAAATAATATTGGTTTGGCTAATATTGAAAACTATAACTTACAATTAGCGAAAGACCTGAGAATTGGGTTACAGAATAATGGTTTAAGGGTTTTGGATGAAGGAAAAAACTTAAGCAGTATTGTTACTTTCTGCGCACAGGATGGAAGTATTGAAAATATTTACAGAAGACTGAAAGAGAATACGATATACTTTTCGGTAAGCAATAAAAGTAATGCCCTGATCGATTTTACCTTTAAAAATGTAGAGAAGGCAATCCGCTTGTCACCACATTATTTTAATACTTCTGATGAAATTGAAACTGTAATAAAAATGCTGAAATAGTAGGATCTGGTGGCTGAGGCTTCCGAAGCCACCAGACTATCTTATTTCTTCACCAGGATGATTTCTGTAGCTTTTCTGCTGATAATTTCTTTATTGGCTCCGATTTCTATGGTCATAGATTTATCAAATTCTTCAATTTTAATAATTTTAATGTGGGTATTGAGAAGCAGTTTTCTGTCATTTAAGTAACTTAAGAAACCATCATCTGAAAGCGTAACCGAAGCAAATATTACCGTTTCTCCCACAGTGCATGCGCTCAGTTTTTGAAGATCCTGTGCAATAATATTTCCATCTTTATCAGGAATAGGTTCTCCATGTGGATCAAATTTTGGATAATCCAGGATCTCATCCATTTTATCGAAAAAGATTTGTGAATGTACATGTTCAAGCTGTTCGGCAATCTCATGAACGTTTTCCCAGCCAAAATTCATTTTTTTCACAAGAAACATTTCTGTCAGCCTGTGCTTGCGGACCACCAGTGCAGCTTCGCGTTTTCCGTTTTCCGTAACGACGAGAGGTTTGTATGTTTCATAAATGACCCATTTTTTATCGGCAAATTTTTTCATCATGTTATTCACGCTGGGCATTTTCACATTTAAAAATTTGCTGAGTTCATTGATCGTCACTTTCCCTTCATTGTCAACTAAATGAAACAAAGCCTTCAGATAATTTTCCTCTGTTAATGTTGTTCTCAAAATGTTAGATGATTTTCACTACAAATCTAACAAAATATTATGTAAAAAGTGGTGTTGTTATTTTAACTTTTTTTAATTTTACTCTATGAAATTTTCTTTTAAAAATGACTATTCTGAGGGTTGTCACCCAAATATTCTACAAGCACTTTTAAAATCAAACTTAGAGCAGCAAGCCGGATATGGCGAAGATGAATATTCTTTGCAGGCAAAAAAACTGATCAAAGAAAAAATTAATAATCAGGATTCGGATGTTTATCTGGTTTCCGGAGGAACACAGGCTAATCTTATTGTGATCTCTGCTATTTTAAGACCCTATCAATGTGCGATCTCTGCGGCACCGGGGCATATCCTGAATAATGAGACAGGAGCAATTGAAGCAACTGGTCACAAAGTTTTAAGCATCGAAACGGAAGACGGCAAACTAACACCTGCAGACATTATTCCAGTTCTGGAAAATCACAGCAATGTTCCGCATCAGGTAATGCCAAAGCTGGTTTATATTTCCAATTCTACTGAGTTGGGCACCGTTTATCTGGCTGAAGAGCTGGAAAAGCTTTCGGATTTCTGTCGCCAAAACGGTCTGTATCTTTTTATGGATGGAGCCAGATTGGGACACGGACTGACTTCTGAAATCAGTGATCTGACCTTGGAAAGAGTAGCTGAACTGACGGATATTTTCTATCTGGGCGGAACGAAAAACGGAGCTTTAATAGGAGAAGCTATTGTGATTAATAATAAAGACCTGCAACCTGATTTTGCATTTAATATCAAGCAGAAAGGGGCATTGCTGGCTAAGGGAAGACTTTTAGGAATTCAGTTTATGGAGCTGATGAAAGATGACCTGTATTTTGATCTGGCCAAACATGCGAATCTTCAGGCTATGAAAATTAAAAAGGCCTTGAAGGAAAAGGGAGCAAGGTTTCTTTCAGATACATACACGAATCAGATTTTCCCCATCATAAGCAATGAGCTTATTGAAATTCTGTCAAAAGATTTTGAATTTTTTGTGTGGAAAAAAATTGATGAAAAATATTCAGCTATCCGTCTTATCACGTCATGGAATACGGGCGACGAACCTGTAGAGCGTTTTATAGAGGTTATTAATAAAGAACTTTAATCAAAAAGGTGGCCAAGAAACTCTTAGCCACCTTTTATTTGGTATTATAGAAGATAAATGCTTTATTTCAGGGCTTTTGCAACCATATTACAATCTGCAGTTTCTAACTTTTGTCCGTCTTTATAGCTGATCTTTTTCTCGTCGGCATATTTAGACTGCCCGTCTTCCTCTTTATGATCACCGATTCCTTCTGTTAAAGTATTATCTTTTTGAAGAAAGAAAATATCTCTTTTACTTTTTGTTCCTTCTGATTGAAATTCATAAGTAAGCTTTAAGGTGTCGCCTGATTTAAAGCCGGTTACATCTCCTTTTGAACTGTCTTTTTCACTGTTTTTATAAGCTATTTTCCCGGTAATGGTTCCCAGGTTATCATCAATTGATGCAAAAACGCTGTCTTTTCCGGTTACAGCCATATAGCAGAATGATTTTGGCTTTAAAGTATCAATTACCGTTTCGGCAACTGTTGCGGTGTCGGTTTCCACTTTAGGAACCGGATTCTCTGTTTTCTTATTGCAGTTAATAAGTAAAATTGATACCGAACCCAGTAAGATTAATTTTTTCAATACCCAATGTTATTATATTAAATTCAAATTTCAATGTACTAAAATAGTAATAGTATTTAAATATGAAAGAAAACCGGATATAAATAATGGGATTTTATAGATTAACTGTTAAAAAGATCTTGTTAAAATTCAATCAGGAGCGAAGTCATATTTTTACGATTAAGACGCCAACATCTGTGGAATCAGCCCAATCTGCGGGAACTTATAATTTCAGCATTCCCCGGAATCCTCTTGCTGCATAATAAGAGTCTGCGCCATTGTGATACATGAAAACCGTATTGTAACGGAGGTCACAGAAAATGGCACCACCCAATTCCCGGATATGAGCAGGAGTTTTCACCCAGCTAGAGGTCTTCAGATCAAATTTTCCAAGTTCCTGGAGTTGGCGGTATTGCTCTTCTGTTAATAATTCTATGCCCATTTCAGAAGCTTTGTCGATGACATTGCTTTCCGGTTTGTTGGCTTTTCTTGATTCCCATGCTTGATAATCGTAGCAAAGGCTTCTACGTTTCGGGCTTTCCGGTGAACAGTCAAAGAAAATGTATTCGTCAGTTCTTTTGTCATAAGAGACTACATCAGGTTCGCCTTCAGTGTCTTCCATTTCGTTCAGAGACCAGAGCTTTTCGGGAACTACTTCCAGCTTGGACTGGATTTTTTCCCAATCCAATCCCTGATGGCGATTCATATTTTTTTCAAAACGGCTTTTTAAAACCTTTAAAAGTTCTGCGCTCTGTTCGACTGTCAGTTTCTTTTTGCTCATACCAATTTTATTAAGGGTTTGATTTTTTAAAGTTAAAAGTTTCAATAGATATTAATTGTTACCCTGAGGAATTTTTCTGTCAGCAGGTCTGAAATACCAGGAAATAATCACTAAAACCAACAATAGTAAAGCCGGAAAAGTTCTTCCAAAAGTATCTCCAACGATAATATGTGAGATTAATGCGCCGGACATGACAAAGAAGAATCCGGCATAGGCCCATTCTTTAAGCAGCGGACGTTTTGGAATGAGTACAGCAATTACGCCCATGAGTTTCCATATTCCGAGAATGATCATCAGGTAGGCAGGATAACCGAGGTTAGTGAAATTGGCCAGTTCATCTTTATTTTTCATCAGCTGAACAATGGCTGTAGATACCATTCCCAGAGCCATCCATAAGGTGAAAATCCAATAGATGATCTTGTTTCTTTTTTGTGATTTGTTCAGTGTTTCCATATTGTATCGTTTTTAGTGTTAATCATTTAATCCTATTCCTTCAAAAATTTGCGGAATGCATTTTTCAATGCGTGCTTCCCGGGTTTTCGACTGTTTGGCGGATGAGAAATGGAGTAGGTAAGCTCTTTGTCTTCCGGGAGTAAGTGCCTCAAAAGCTTCTTTCAGTGCCAGATCCTGATTCAGTTTGTATTGAAATTCTTCGGGCATGTCAAATTCATTTGTTTTCTTCATTTCAACTTTAACTCCTGATTCTTCAATCTTAACCGCTTCAAACATATAAGCCCGAAGAATGTCTTCAAGATCATTAATTTGCTGTACGTCGGTAAAACGGATCTGTCTTGCAGCCTGTACGTTTTTAGACTGCTGAATCAAAAGATGATCCGGGTCTTTCATCAGGGCACCTTTAAAGAAAAGAAGGGCACAATATTCTTTAAAACCGTGGATCAGGAAAATATTTTTCCCTTCATAGGTATAGCATGGGCATCCCCATTTCAGATCTTCTGTGAGTTCTGTGCTTAGGGCAATTGCTCTTAGTTTTTCAAATGCTGCCTGCCATTGGCCGGGTTCGTTAAAGAAGAAATCTGTTTTTGGATTCATGAGTTTGGGTTTTAGAGTCTGAGAGTTTTAGGGTGAGAGTGTGAGAGAGTTTATGGGAGTTTAGGGTATGGGATCAAGTTATTTTTTATTTCTACGCTTGTAGACCTGCTACCTGCAACCTATAATCTGCTACCTAACAGCTCCTGTAAACGGTTGTGCGCCATATTGATCCCTTGGGCAAATGGCAGTTTCAGCATTTGATCCCTGAAATCTACAGATTTGTAAATGGTCTGGATCGTAAGTTTGCTGGTACTGTCTGTAAGCTTTTCAAATTCTAAAAATTCGATCTGAACAGGGAAGGGCGTGTTTTCCATCTGAAAAGTTCTTGTGATCTTCTGTTCCGGAACAAATTCATGAATGGTTCCGTTGGCACTGAAAACCACATCGCCCTGAGGGTTTGAGGTTTCGAAACGGTAACTTCCATGTTGCTTATTTTCAAACTTTGTCACTTTGGTTCCCATCCACTGTTCGAAAAGTTCAGCTTCTGTATATGCCTTGAAAAGCAGTTCTACCGGGAGATCGAATTCCCTGATGATGAATATTTCCTGTTTGCCGTCTTCGGCGTGAATTTTTGTTTTAAGTTCCATATTTTGAGTTTGAGGGTTTTGGTGTTTGAGGGTTTGAGAATGGAGAGTAATAGAGTAATAGAGTGGAAGTACTCAATTATTATTATCCATTGCCCATTACTTATTATTTATTTTCTGATAGGCTTTCATCACACTTTCCAGCTTATTGAATTTTTCGTCCCACATCTGGCGGAAAGGTTCTATAAAATCGGCTATTTCTTTCATTTTATTGGGATTAAGGTGATAGATAATTTCACGGCCGTTCTGTTCAGATCTCAACAGTTCACATTCGGTAAGGATCTGAAGATGTTTGGAAACGGTAGGTCTTGCGGTATCGAAATTGGAAGCTATGGCCCCGGCGGTCATGGATTGTGCTGCCACCAGCATCAGGATAGATCTTCTGGTAGGATCGGCTATTGCCTGGAATACATCTCTTCTTAAATTCATTGTGTAGTTATTTGACTACAAATTTAAATGAAGTTATTTGACTACACAAGTTTTTTTTGAGGAAATATATAAAAATCCTCTTACGTAGAGGATTTCTATATGTTACTAAACACTCTACAGAATAGAATTTGGAATTGATAATTTCATTTATTGGAACACTTATTATAGTTGCTTGTTACGGTCTGCAAAAACCAGATTATTCTGGAAAGGGAAAGTGTACTATAAATAAGGTGACTTATGTATAATCTCGCTGAATTTTAATTTCTCGCAGATTTTGAGGATTAAGCAGATTAAAAAAGGAAAAATCTGCAATATCTGCCGGATCTGCGAGAGATATAAACTTATGATCCTTACATATGGAATACATTAAATTTATGGCCATCAGGATCTGCGAAAACAAAGCCATAATAATGATCTCCGAAGCTTTCAGGTTCCGAAACAATGGTACCGCCGGCTTTCACGACTTCCTGGGCCCATTGATCTGCCTGTTCTATGCTTTCTGCTGACAGGGTGAATATGATTTCGTTCGGACTCTGTGAATCACTGAATTTCACATTTTTCACGTTGGCTTCCAGTATTTCTTTCAGGAAAAAGTGAATGATAAATTCATTTTCACTGAAAAAAAAGCTGACCAGTTCATTAGATGAGTTAGGATTATTAGGCCTGAATCCGAGTTCTGTATAGAACTTTTGGGTACGCTCAAGGTCGGTTACCCCAAGGTTGGCCCAGATCATTTTAGGTTTCATAATATTTATTTTTTGGTTAGAATAAAGGTATAGGTTTTTAAAGCAACTGAAATTGCCATGAGACAAGAATTTATACTTAGGATTCAATTTAACATAATATATTGGTGAAAATGAGTCAACCAGTAGATGAAGTGAACGAAAGGATAAGAAAATTAATGATTAAGATGCAAATACAGAGGTAATGATTGCAGTTAAAACTTTTTGAACAGACAGAGCGTCAATTTCATCTTATAACGGGAAAAATTTATAGAGAACAGCTGGAAAATTATTTTCTGACCATGAGCTGCCATATGGCCAGTATTTTCATTGATTGGTATTTTTACATCGTATAAGCATCCCAGATCATAAAAAAATTTAACAGGCTTATGGAAGAAAATAAAAATCTGACAGTAAATAACAGAGACAACAAAATTATTTTGACGAGTGAACGGTTTATAATAAGTGTTCTCAGAATCCGTTGTAGGATATTAGGCAGGGAAAGTTTGCAAATAACGGAATCTGGAGGACTTAGGCTTCTGTTCTGTACAATATTATTTTATCCTATAATTTATATTATGTTAAATTGTGTATAGTGTTTATTTTATAAAACATTCTAAACTCACAATCCTTGCAACTTTAATATGATTTTAGAATAACCCGCAGTTAAATGGTCCCCGAGAAATGTCCCGACTCAAATTGCTTTGTCTTTCATTTTGTGAGATTTGATTGGATTTCCACAAACATTAAATTAAACAAAACATCTTGGCTACATGCTTTTTTGTTCATTACAACACTCTTACACAATCACTTTCTGTCGCTGTTATACAAAATTTCATCCCACGATCTGAAAATTTTTGTGCAACATTATAAAAAGAAATGGTTGTTCTTAACATTAAGAGAATACAAATTCCGGAACTTATTTTGTCCGCAAAAAAAGCACTTTGAGCATCTATTTTATATATACCTGAAAACCCTTTAGTTTTTCCTATTTCAACCCAACTTTTGCTTTTGAAAATCCAATAGCTATTTTCATCTGTATATTCTTTACATATATATATGGTATTGTCCCAGCCATTATCCAAATTGTAATATAGACATAAGGCTTCTGCATTTTCTAATTTTGCTCGTTTTAGACATTCATCCATTTGTGCTTCAACTTTTTTCTCGTAACTTTTTAAGCTTATTGACATTATTCTGTCAATTAAAGCTTGTGATACGTCTAATTTTACTGCAGTTTTAAGAGCATAAATAGTCGCATTTTCAATTTGTCCTTTTTCAATTTGATCAACACACCTTTCCCAATATTTATAATAATCCATATTTAATTTGCTTAATTTTATGTCCTACGATAAAAATATAATTAATTAACTGTAATGACGCTCTTGTTTACGATCGTTTTTTGAGATTTACGTTATATTTTTTAAAGTTGTAAAGCTTTGCTTTTGAGTGTAGGTTTGAATTTGTAAGCTCAATCCAGCTGTTGCAAACTTTTTTTATTAGACATTATTATACACAAAGATTTACTGTTTAGATAACTCCGTTTTGCTATTCAATAAGTTGTAAATCTTTTTTGTATTTTCTGATACTTTTTCTCCAACAGAATAATATTTACAACTCATTTCCTACATAATCAATTCAATAAATTATTCTATCTTTTTGTTTCGCTTATTTTTAAAAAATTCTTTATCAGCAATATAAATTCTCTTTTTTATCTCGCAAAACAGTATTGATTTATTTTTATTGGTAAGCTGAGTTGTTTTGACAATTTCAAATTCTTTATTAATCTCTACTTTAGATATTATTTCCTGTAATTCTTTTTCAGAATATTGAAAATCAGCATAAAGGTCTTCATTCCCGGGACGTTTAAAAAATATTTCTGCAGACTTATCCCAAACCACATACTTGTGTCCCAATAAATTTATAAGTTGTACCATGGGGATTGGATCTACGGCAGAAAACATACTTCCGCCAAATATTGTTCCTTTATAGTTCCTGTTCTTGTAACTGATCGGTAGTTTTACAGTAACATTCATTAGATTTTGGGAAACACTCAAAATTCTGGCAGTACTTCTTCTGTACATGGGGGAAAGATTAAATCCCCATTTGAAAATTTTTGCAATTCCGACATATTTTGAGCCGATCTCTGTTAGCTTTTGATAAAATGCCATCTGTTAATATTTTAGGTTATTGATGATTTGCTGCATTACAGCAGATATTTTGTTTTCCGAATAGAATCTTCCGATCTGTGCTATTCCAACCAAAGTGGATAATATCTCCATTGCTTTATATTCAGTATTTACAATATTTGCAAACTCTTTATTTTCCATTCCAGATTGTAATGTTTGTGCAGTATGCTGGAGTATTATATTGCAGAATTCTATAGTTTTCTCCTTCAATAGTATGTCTAATGAATGATGATCAGAAGCTAATGTACCTACTAAGCAGATTTTGTTTTCCCTAATAAGCAGTAAGTAATATTTAAATAAATTCTCTAGTTTTTGGCTCGAGGTTAGTTTTTCTTGCTTATGCTGTAACGCATTGATCTCCTCTATATTTTTTTCTATAATAGCATTGATAAGGTCCGTTTTACTTGGAAAATAATAGTGAATGGATGATGTTTTAATGTTTACAATTTTAGAAATATCAGCGTAGCTGAATGCATTATACCCATTTTCAATGAGCAGCTGTCTTCCGGTATTTAAAATTTTTTCTTTTGTTTTCATTATCTATCTACTAATAGGTAGATAAATTTAGTGAAAAAAGCTAAACAAATTAAATTAAAAAAGAAAATACTTATGTTTAAGAAACTTATATACTTGCCTCCATAAAAAAACCGCCCTATTACAGAGCGGTACGTTGTTAATTACCTGTTTATCTTAACAAGTAGATCCACACGAAAGGACCTGGATATGCACTACACCGTTTATTACGCACTGTACGTTGCACAATGTAGTTCCTACAAGTTGCCCGGCAGCATTTACTGCACCACCCACTGTATTGCCTACACCACCAACAACACCTCCTACTATAGTACCTACGCCGCCTACTACACCTCCTACTACTCCACCCAGACCTCCGATAACACCTCCGATATTATCGAATAAACCATTACCTGAGATCGTTTTCAATTCATTTCTGTTTAATTTTTTGAAATTTTTCATGATATAAATTTTTATATGGTTAATACATCACTAAGTTAAGAATAATTACAATAAATACATATTGTTTTTAATAAAATAATTAATTATTTTTATGATTAAATATTTCGTTAATATAAATTGTATTTGGTGAATATTTAATATATTTACCTGACTTATGTTTTCCCGTTTCTTTGTTTTCTTATTATCTAATTTCCAAAATAAGTTTATTGAACAAAATTCTTTTTTTTGTTTTAGAAATTCCGTTTTTCTTAGCCAATCCATCCGTTCTTACCTGTAAAAATAAAGCTCCCCGGTAAACTATTTACCGGGAGCTAACTCAAACAGGATATTATAGCTTATGCCGGACAGATGGGAAATCTTCCGTTAGGACACTTGCTTGTGCAGTCTCTTGTCACATATCCGCCATTGGCTAATAGGCAAACTCCCGTATCACCACCGGCAACCGTTTTCAGTTGTTCTCTTGAAAGAACTGTTTTGTTTTCTAATTTTTTCATGAATGATTTTTTTTTTGATTAGTAATATTTTAAAGATCTAACAAAGCTTTGTTAGATCTAAATTAATCATTTATTTCACTTTAGCAAGAGAAATACAATAATATTAAACGCTCACAATCAGTTATATAGAATGTTAAAAATGTTATTTTATATTAAATTAATTGAAAAAAAACTATCAGTTAAAAATATCTTATTTCTATTTACGCTGAATATTTTTATTATGCTGAAAATTTACATTGGAAAAATTTAGAAACTATTTCAGTAAGTAAATGAAGACAACTAACTGTTTGCATAAAAACAAAATCTCCACATGGAAGATTTTGCAATAATTTAAAGCTTTTTGGATACCTTTTCCTGTTTTGAATGATAAATCGGTTCGAGAATTTCGGTTTTATCTGCTTTTATTCAAAAATCAATTTAAGTCCGCAGTACAAAGAAATGGCTTGATTTTAGATGACGGATAACTAGTTATTATTGCCAAATATTTAATCAAAATTATGGATTTATGGAAAAGTTTAAAAAAATAATTTTGAAAATTCTAAAATGGACTGGAATTTCAATAGCAGCCCTCTTGTTTTTAATGTTTATCATTCCTATACTCTTTCCGGGAACGATTTCTCAGCAGGTAAAAATATTTGCGAACAAACATCTTGCAGGAAAGCTCGATTATAAAAAAACGAATCTTACCTTTTTCCGCCACTTCCCTTCCCTGACAGTTTCTGTAGACCACCTCGTTTTACAGGGTTCAAAACCTTTCCAGAATGACACCTTGTTGACAGCCAGAGAAGTGGCAGTCGGAATCAATCTTAAAAATCTGATTTTCAACCGTGAAGTAAAGATTGATGAAATCTACGTTACAGATGCCAATGCCAATGTTTTTGTCAATAGCAAAGGAGAAGCAAACTATAATGTTTACGTTTCCAAACCATCTGGGAAACCAAAAGATTCTACAGAAACGGGTGCTTCTATCAAACTGGACCTGATCAAATTTAAAAACTGGAATATTAAATATAACGACCACGCCGCAAGGGTTTTAGTTGATGCTAAAGGACTTAATTACACGGGAAAAGGTGGTTTAAGTGAAGATATTTTCGACCTTCAGACTTATCTGGACATCAATAAAGTGGATTTCAGCCTGAACAGAATCTATTATGCAAAACAAAAAACGTTGCACGCTGATCTCATTACCAGAATCAACACCAATGCTTTAACTTTTGTATTGAAGAAAAATGAATTGAGAATTAATGACCTGCCTTTAAAATTCATCGGTTTTATCAGTATTCTTAAAGATGGATACAATATGGATATCAAGGCTGCTTCAGAAAAAACAACGATCCGTGAAATGATTTCTGTACTGCCACCACAATACCTGGACTGGGCAAAAGATACCCAAATTGAAGGCAACAGTGATCTGTACTTTCATTTAAAAGGCAGATTCAGTGAGCCTCAAAATATTAAACCAAGAGCTAAAGTTCGTCTTTTGGTTAAAAATGGTTTTGTTTCCAATGGAAAAGCGCCTGTTCC
Source organism: Chryseobacterium sp. W4I1 (assembly GCF_030816115.1). Classification (NCBI taxonomy): domain Bacteria; kingdom Pseudomonadati; phylum Bacteroidota; class Flavobacteriia; order Flavobacteriales; family Weeksellaceae; genus Chryseobacterium; species Chryseobacterium sp. W4I1. The sequence continues at coordinate 1,818,783 of NZ_JAUSXQ010000001.1, read as the reverse complement.
GATGAACAATCTTAATATGGATCTTAATGTGAATTTACCGTCATTGAACACGGATCAACTTGGTATAGATTTAAAAAAACTCAGCTTCGATCTGGGCCCGAATAATAAGTTCCGGGCTTATGTAAAAACTAAAGGTCTGAACGAAATGCAGGTGATTGCAGATATGAAAGGTACTGTTGATCTCCAAACATTGGATCAGGCTTTGGGCCTCAAAGATATTGATATGAGAGGATTGATGGATACCAATATTAAAGCTAACGGAATTTTCAGTCTGGATAAAAAATTATTTCCTAAAACCAATGGTTATCTGAATCTTAAAAATGGTTTGGTCAAAACAAAATATTATCCCAATCCTATCCAGAATATCAATTTAGTAGCCAATATCATCAATACAGACGGGACTTTCCGGAGTCTTGGGGTGAAGTTGGATCCTTTCAGTTTTGATTTTGAAGGAAATCCAGTTTTTGTGAATGCCGATCTGCAGGATTTTGAAGACCTGCTCTATAGAATACGGGCGAAAGGCGTTTTAAATGTCGGAAGAATTTATAAAGTTTTCGCCAAAGAAGGATTTGATATCAGCGGGCTAATTATGGCAGACCTTTCACTGAACGGCAGACAAAGCTATGCCACCACAGGCCAGTACAGCAAGCTGGATAATAAAGGAACTTTAATTTTAAAGAACATTAAAGCTACGACAGAATATCTTCCGAAATCGTTCTTCATCAAAGAAGGAAATTTCCAGTTTGAAAATGAAAAAATGTGGTTCAGAAAATTTCTGGCTACCTATGGAAAATCTGATTTTGCGCTCAATGGTTATCTTCTCAATACCATCAATTACTTTATCGAAAGAAAAGGAACACTTCACGGAAAATTTGATTTAAATTCAAATTACATCCTGATCGATGAATTTATGGCACTTAAAAACGGTGACAATACCGATAAGTCCATCGAATTAGAATATGCAAAAGTAGAAAATCCAAAAAGCAGCGGTGTTGTTATTGTTCCTAAAAATCTGGATGTTTCCCTGGAAGCGAATGCTAAGAAAGTTGAATTTAAAGGCCTGGCGCTTAATCATCTGAAAGGAAATGCTTCGGTAAATAAAGGTGAGGTTTACCTTAAGAATACCTCATTTGATATTATCGGTAGCCGCATGAATATTGATGCCCGCTATCAGAATGAGTCTCCATTGACAGCTAACTATGATGTCGCTCTTAAAGTTCAGGATTTTGATGTTCAGCGGGCGTATAAAGAGATTGATATGGTTCGCGAAATGGTGACCGCTGCTAAAAACGTCAAAGGAATTGTATCACTGGACTATAAACTGAAAGGTGATTTTGATAAAAACATGAGCCCAATTTACCCTTCCCTGGAAGGCGGAGGAATAGTTAACCTCCGTGATGTGGAAGTGAAAAATTTAAAAATGCTTTCTGCCGTGGGTGATAATATCGGGGCAAAAGCTTTTGATAATCCGGATATGAAGGGCGTAAATATTGAAACCAGCATTAAAAATAATCTGATCCATGTTGATAAATTTACCTTTAAAGTATCTGTCCTCAGACCTTCCATCAGCGGAACAACAAGCTTTAACGGACTGCTGGATCTGCAGGTGAGAGTTGGTTTGCCACCGGGTGGATGGATTGGTTTTCCAATCGTTGTCACAGGAACCCACAGCAAACCGAAGATCAAAATTTTCAGCAAGACCGGGCAAGGAATTATAGATGCTCTGTATAATAAAAAATCCAATAAAGTAATCCGCGAAGAAAGACGGGCAGAGAAAAAAACAAGACGACAACAGCGTAAAGAAAGAGAGGCGCAGGAACAGAAAGCTAAAAAAGCGGAAAAACAAATTAATAAAGATCTTAAAGAAAAATAATAAGAAAGACTGTCGGTATTGGCAGTCTTTTATTTTAAAAATTTCCCTTTCAGTAGTTTTAGCCAATAGTATTTACAAAGCTCTTTTTCAAAACTAAAATCTTCTGTCAAAATACGATCTACTTTCCAGAACTGATCATGAATTAGTGTGATCTTTCCACTTAAATGACAAGGTATTCTGAGTCTAAATTTGTAAATTTGTTGGTATATTTTGTATCAATGTCAATTTTTTCAAATAATATTCGTTTTTTAAGGGCGAAAAGAGGTCATTCTCAACAACATGTAGCAGATGAATTGGTTATTTCCCGTGTGCGGTATTCCAAATATGAAAATGGGGTTTCTGAGCCGCCTATTGAGCTGCTGGTAAAAATATCGAAATATTTTCATGTGAGCATTGATCTTATGGTGTCTGTAGATATCCGCAAATATCCGATGGAAGAAATGCTAAAACTTCCGGACAACAGGATTATTCTGCCTGTAGCGGTAGATCACCTTGGAAATGATACCATTGAGATCATTCCGCAAAAAGCATCCATGGGATATCTTGAAGGTTACAGTGATGTGGGTTATATTGAAAGCCTCCAGAGAATTGCCCTTCCCTTCCTTACCAATGGCAAATACAGAGCTTTTCCGGCAGATGGAGATTCTATGCCGCCTTTTAGAAACGGTTCATATATCGTAGGAAAATATGTGGAAGGAATCAGTGAACTGAAACCAGGAAAAACATATGTTTTTATCACCTTAAATGACGGGATTACCTACAAACGTTTTAAAGAAATAAAAGGGAATGCAGTCTGCGTAAGTGCAGATAATTCATTTTATGAGCCTTACGATATTCCCAATGAAGAAATTGTAGAAATATGGCAGTATGCTTCAGGGATCTTTCCGGAAGATTTTGAACCGGGTGATTACGAAAGTTATAATTTTAAAGAAATGTTCAGGGAGCTGAAAAACGATATCAAAGAAATTGATAAAAAGGTTTCAAAAAGACGCCGTAAACCTGTATAAAACCAGTGTTTTGCTATGGATCAGTTGAGCTTGTTTAATTCAGAGGAATACTTCCGGTTTCCGACAGAGCTGTTGGAATATACAGAGCATTTTATGCCGGAAAATAAAGCTTCTGAACTTCAGGAGCTTCTGATCCGTGTTGCTCCATGGAAGCAGCGAACCCAGAAAATGTATGATAAAATGGTTCTTACCCCACGTTTAACAGCCTGGTATGGCGATGAAGGAACAACCTACAAACTGGGTGGAAATGATTTTAAAGCCAACCCATGGCTACCGGAATTATTAGCATTAAAACAGCAGATAGAAAAAACGACAGGTTATCGGTTTAATTCCGTATTGCTGAATCTGTATCGTGACGGGAATGATTCTGTGGCATGGCACCGCGACAAGGAAAGCGAATTGGGAAATCGCCCTGTCATTGCTTCTGTAAGCCTCGGGCAAGTAAGAAATTTTGATTTCCGGCAAAAGGAAAATCACCAGAATAAGTATAGTTTGCCCCTCCAGCATGGATCATTATTGATTATGAAAGGAGATTTGCAGCTCAACTGGGAACACAGGATCGCAAAATCTACAAAGCCTATGAAACCACGGATCAATCTCACGTTTCGTATGGTTCATGTAGGTTCATGAAGTAATTTATAGCTGTTATTTTTCAATTTGAATCCATACCGGTGCGTGATCGCTGCTTTTCACCCAGCCACGTACATGGCTGTCTACACCACCTGCTTTTAATGCCGGAGCTAAATAAGGACTTAATAACATATGATCAAGTCTTATTCCTGCATTCCGGTCATATGCTTTGTAAAGATAATCCCAGAAAGTGTAAACAGTGTCTTCAGGATAAAGGGTACGGATAGAATCGAGCCAGCCTTTATTTAATAATTCTTTGTAAGCTTTTCGGACTTCTGTTCTGAATAATGCATCATTTTCCCAACGTTCAGGTTTATAGACGTCCCTGGGTTCAGGGATAATATTGAAATCACCGATCAGTATTGCGGGAAGCTCCATTTTGATAAGCTGATTGGCGCGTTTTTTTAAGCGTTTGATCCACTCTAATTTATAATTAAATTTAGGTCCCGGGTAAGGATTTCCATTAGGAAGGTATAAGCAGCATACCACCATCTGATCAATGATAGCTTCTATATACCGACTCTGGATATCTTCAGAATCTCCCGGTAAAGTACTCTGCACTTCCGTGATCTCCAGGTCTTTGGCAAGTATGGCTACCCCATTCCAGCTTTTCTGACCTTTCCAGATGGCCTGATATCCTGCAGCATTGATCTCTTGTAAAGGAAAACGTTCCTGCGGAGCTTTTAATTCCTGGAGACATACAATGTCCGGCTGAGCTTCTTTCAGCCACTGCAGCAATACAGGTAAACGCCCATTGATACCGTTCACATTATAGGTAGCTATTTTCATGGTTTATGATTTAAAGACTATACAATTTTTTTCAAAAGGCAATAATTATTCCACCGCATTGAATTGTAATGACATATTGCGAAAATGAGATATTTATTTTTAAATTAAAATGAAATTCGGATTTATATTGGCATAATTTATTCATTAGCTTAAAAAATAAAACATTTATATCATGTTAAATAGAAATTTTACAAAATCAGATTTCGTATTGAATAATGAAAACCGATATCAGTTAGAATTTACCGTTAATGAAATCGGTGAAGGATCCAATTTAACGGTTGAAAGGAAAAAAGAGAATGGTGAATATGAAACCGTTCAGGCGGAGATAAGCAGATTGAATGATAAAATATTTATAAACTGGAGTGAGCCATTCGACGGCAGACTTATTTTTGAAAAATAAAATTACTTTTATGAAATACAGTGAAGCCTTAGAATATAAAAAAGAAGCTTTAAAGAAAGCCGATGAATCTGTAATACAGAATTATCATATCATTATTACACCTTCTGATACAGGAGAAAGCGCAAAATATATTGAAGATTTCTCCAAAAATCCTGATGATTTTAATGATAGCAGCTGTAAAAAATATTGTTCAAATGACGAATATGAAGTAGTAAGTTTCAGAAAAGAGCCTGAATAATGGATATGAGAAGTTTATTTATTCTTTCAAGAGTACATTCTAAAATACGAATATTCGTTCTTACCTACCACATGAATACCCTAAAACACGAGCTGGTCTTATAATTGCAGGTATTAATCATCTAAATTATAAATTATTATGGAAACAAAAAAAACAACAAAAAAAGCAGCGACGAAAACGCCAGTAAAAAAAGCAGGTAAGGCTCCTGCAAAAAAAGGTGCAGCGAAAAAGCTGGAGGATTTGTTTGAAGATTCGTTGAAAGACATTTATTGGGCAGAAAAGGCACTGGTAAAAGCACTTCCTAAAATGCATAAAAATGCAACAGATCCAAAATTAAAAGCTGCTATTGAAAAGCATTATAATGAGACTAAAGTTCATGTAAAAAGACTTGAAGAATGCTTCGCTTCACTTGGAAAAAAAGCTCAGGCTAAAAAATGCGATGCAATGCAGGGATTATTGGATGAAGGAAAAAGCATTATGGAAGAAACTGAACCGGGAGCCGTAAGAGATGCAGGAATTGTTGCTGCCTCACAAAAAGTGGAACATTACGAAATTGCCACTTATGGGTCACTTGCCGCTTATGCGAAAGTATTAAAAGAAAAAGACTGCCTTAATAACCTGTTGGCTACCCTTTCAGAAGAAAAAAAATGTGATGCATTGCTTACGAAAATAGCAGATACGGCTATTAACAGTAAAGCAAAGTAATACCTTTATTTGAATAAATATTACAAAGAGATCTCTTTCGGGGTCTCTTTTTTTGCTTTTGATTAAAAAGCGGCTGGATCAGGAGGCAATAAATTCTATCAGTCGGCTTCTTGTAATAACCTGGTTATCTCTAAAAAATTCTTCGTCATCCAAACGAGCCAGTGAAGCTGTAGATTGAGCGGAAAGCCATGTCACAAATGAAGCCCGGTTTTTAAAGATTCTCGGTACATGAAAATCAAAACCGTCATACAGTTCTCCATATAAAAACTCTTGACCTTCATTCATTTTCATACCCATTCCGCAATAATCACGGTGGCTACAGCCCAATATATTGCCTTTCTGAAGTTGGTCTGCAACCTTATTGGCTATTCTGAGGCCTATTTCCAATGTATCCGGCTCTGAAAAATCTGAAAAAGATTGAGTATTCATAAGTTTATTAAATCTGTGGGATAAGTTTTGGTATATTCGTAATCCTGCTATATAAAATTAATTTTCCTCCATTCAAAGTATTTATATCACGTGAATGGAGGAAAATTATTTAAATGACTAATCAGAAATCTATTATGACCGAGCATAACCCATACTTAGGGCCTGCATCGGTAATAGGATGGCATGCTCCATTAATGCAGCAGTTGTCCGCACCACAGTCATTGTTGGCAGGACATGGAATGCGGCCTCCTTGTATTAATTTCAGTTGATTTCTGTCTAGTTTCTGGTTTTTAAGATGCGATTTCATAGTGAATATTTTAATATTGATAAACAAATGTAATCAATATTTCACATAAAAGTTACTTTTATTAAATATCTTATTAGTAATATGTTACCATCAATTTTTCGCCTCAATATTTCATAGATTATTTCCTTTGATAATAGAATCCGGATGCCTAACTTTACTTTTCTAAACCGTAATAAATAAACAGATTTGAAACTTCCCCTCCCTTACTACCTCAATCAGGATGTCATTTTTCTTGCCCGGGATCTTTTGGGCAAAGTTCTTTTTACGGAGATAAACGGTAATGTGACCGCAGGTATCATTGTAGAAACCGAAGCCTATTTTGGAGTCTTGGATAAAGCTTCTCATGCCTATGGCGGAAGACGAACAGAACGTACTGAAACATTATACAGTCCGGGCGGTGTTTCGTATGTTTATTTATGTTACGGAATTCATCATCTTTTTAATATCGTTACCTCCACAGAAGGCGAACCGCACGCAGTACTCATCAGAGCGGTAGAACCATTAATAGGTAAAGAAATCATGGAGTTCAGGAGAAATATGCCAGCTTCTAAAACGGCCATTTCCTCCGGACCGGGTTCTGCGGCTAAAGCTTTGGGAATAGACCGGTCTTTCAATAAGAAAGACCTCACCGAAAATGAAATATGGATAGAAGATCACGGGATCAGGTATTCCGATGAAGAGATCGTTGCAGGACCGCGCATCGGAGTAGCTTATGCTCAGGAAGATGCCCTCCTTCCCTGGCGCTTTTACATTAAAGGAAATCCATATGTAAGTAAACCAAGATCTTAATAACAGCTGTTTTCCTCGAAAATTTTATATCTGTGCAGCCTTTAACATCAGATAATGTAAGTCTGTATTTTTAATAAAAGGAGGAAGAAGTTCTTTTCCAGGCCCGTAAACTGCGGCTTCCACATAATCTCCGGAATGATCCATACTGATCCAGCCTACAGAATTATACTTTCTCTGAATATCCGAATAGGCTTTAAAAGGAAGCTTTTTATAATTGTAAATTCCAGTCTCCTGTTTTTCAAGTCCGGAATAAAAGCTAAGTAAATGTTTCGCTTCATCATCTGCGAGACGTATTTTGTTGGTCTCATAGATCCAGTCTTTCATCTGCTGAAGATTAAAATCCGGATGAATGGTATTCAGAATATACTCATTAGTGTATTGGTAATTGGAAATGCTGTTGAAATTTTTCGAGGCATCTGCTCCGTAAATGGTCCCGGGGTTGGCATTTCCATGATCTGTTGTAATGATCACCAGTGTATTTTGATCCTTTTCTGCAAAATCCATCACTGTTTTTATCGCTTCATCAAAAGCAAGCTGATCGTGGATCAATGCTGCAATATCATTGGCGTGGGCTGCCCAGTCTACTTTTCCGCCTTCAATCTGCAGGACGAAGCCTTCCTTATGGTCTTTCATCTGATCAATCGCTGTCTGGGCCATTTCAGCCAGTGAAGGCGTCGCCTGAAGCTCTGGAATATGAGCTTTATCAATAGAATAGGGTAAAGCTCCGGAATTAAAAACGCCTAGGATCTTCTTTCCTTTTTCCACATTTTTCAGATCAGATTTCTTCTTAAAAACCTGGTATCCTTTCTGTTTGTAAAGACCATAAATATCTTTTTTATCTTCTCTTTTTAAAGGATTAAAAAACTCATCACCACCGCCCATCATTACATCAAAGCCAATCTCAGCATACATTTCCGCGATTTCATTTTCTGCATTTCTGCTGTCTGAATTTACACAAAATCCTGCTGGAGTGGCATGGGTAATCGTTACAGTTGTTACGCAGCCGGTCTTTTTCCCGGCTTTTTTAAACTTCTGCCAGATCGGGACATATTTTTCACCATTCGCACCCACGTTGAGCACTCCGTTTTTCACCCGTACTCCCCCTCCGAAAGACGAACTTGCCGCCGCAGAATCTGTTACTATAGAACTTGCTGAAGCGGTGTCCATTAAAGCTCTTGAAACTTTATTTTGCTGGTACAGATTCATCCAGTTTCCGTTTTTACCCAGAATATTTTGGGAATACAGGTTCGCCATTGCCAGAGTTCCAGAACTCATCCCATCACTGATCATGAAAATGATGTTTTTAGCCCTTCCTTTCAGATCCGGAACTTCCTTTATAGGATTAGCTAAAAGATCAACAGGATTTATTGTGAATAATCCTGATAAAAGTGCTGAACCTTTTAAAAATTTACGTCTGTCCATTTTAATAAAATTTCATTGTGCAAGTTAGAATGTAAACTCAATTACTGTAACAAAGTTGCGTTAATTAATTATGAATTTTAATTTTTCTACTTCGGTTAATGCTTGTGATTTTTAAAGTTGATGATATGTCCGGTAATTAATCCTGCTGCTCCTAAATAAATTAAGGGAATATGGATCTCGAATATCAGATCAGCCAGAACAGAAATTGAGATAAGAAATATTGAAAACCAAAACATAAGTTTCAGCCATTTATTTTTCATATTTCTGGTAACCCTGTAGACTACTGCAGCACCAATGATGAGGAAGGACAGATCAATATAAGGATTATGGGCTATTCCTAAAGGAATAATCATTAACAAAGGAAAAATAATACAGTGAATGAGACAGAGTACCGCTGCTGAAATTCCTACAGCATCCAGAATTTTTGATTTCATAAATAAGGGGATTTAAATTTCTTATTGTAACTTTGTTGCAAAAGTAGATATAAATATTCAAATAACGCAACATTGTTGCATTAAAAATGAAACAGATCAGAAATACCCACGCTAAAACTGAAATTTTAAATGTCATCATTGATTCTGAAGTGGCTTTATCTCACTCGGATATTCAGAAGAAATTAGGAGATCTGTGTAACCGGGTCACCACTTATCGTGTTCTGGAAAGGCTTGAAAATGAAGGCTTGGTTCACAAAATAGTTAATATAGACGGTGTTGTTAATTTTGCAAAGTGCAGCGGAAGATGTAAGGAAGGAAAGCACTTTCACAATCACCTACATTTCAACTGCAAAGAATGTCATTCCGTTACCTGTATTGAAAATGTGATTCCTGAGATTAGCCTGCCACCGGATTTTATAGCCCAGGAATATAATTTCATTGTAAGCGGGATCTGTCCGAAATGTGTAAAGGCTTAGATGCTTTACCGTATCCAATTTGATTTTAAAGCTTAAAAATTCTCTGCTGAATATTAAAGTTGGGTAAAGCAAATAAAAGTACTATTTTTATTTTTAGAAAAGAAAACACCAGTTATGCCGACAGAAGCTTCCCACAAGCTGATCCCGATGACAGATTTTGTTATTGAGTACTATTCAAACGAAGGATATGCCGATCTTCAGACTTTACGTCTGATGAAAAATTATGCCAATTTTCTAAGACAGACACTGACGCTTGGGCAATTTGTTCCTGTAGATTCTAAAGGAAATGTTCTGAAAGAACCCAAGAATTACACCAGCTGGAAATCACTTGAACACAATGATGGAAAAAGAGATGAGACCTCCGGATTTGAAGAATATATCCAGTATCAGAAAGCCGAACAACAGTGCCTTTTTGAAGGTTTTACCATTGCTTACAACGGATATTCTGTGGTGAGGATTGAAGCTTCATACGATTCTGCCGTTGAGCTTTCTTTTAACAAAAGTGATATGATGTCTCCTGCTTTTCCTGATGTGGAAGCGCTTACCATTTTTGATGAAATCTTCCTGAGTGCTAATGCCTTAAAGTTAATTGGGATAAAAAAAAGATCCTGATTCATCTGTCTTGAATAAACAGAAATCGCAGTCATTTAAGAAACGCTTACACCGAAAAGATGGCCTATCAAAGCTGTTATTCCCATAGCAACAGTTCCCCAGAAACAAATTCTCAATACAGCAATTCCAATTTTGGAACCCCCAGCCCTTGCCGAAACAGCCCCAAGAAGCATGAGGAAGATAATGGAAAAGCCATACTGGAAATACACCATCTGATGGATGGGAGCAAATAATGAAACAAGGAAAGGCAATAAGGCCCCGACAGCAAATGAACCAAATGAAGCTACAGCAGCCTGCAAAGGTTTTGCCTGTGTAATTTCATTGATTCCCAGCTCATCCCTTGCGTGAGCTTCCAGTGCGTTGTGGGCAGTGAGTTCAGTAGCAACCTGCAAAGCGGTTTCTTTACTCACGCCTCTTTTTTCATAAATTTTAGCGAGTTCTCTAAGCTCAATTTCCGGCATTTCCTCCAGTTCTCTCTTTTCCCGGAGCAGGTCTGCTTTCTCGGTATCTTCCTGGGAGCTTACCGATACATATTCACCAGCAGCCATAGACATTGCCCCGGCGATCATTCCCGCCAGTGCTGCAAGAATAATAGTATTGCGATCTGTCTGTGCAGCAGCTACCGCAATAACGATACTTGTGGTGGACAGCAAACCGTCATTAGCGCCCAGAACAGCAGCACGAAGCCAGCCTACCCTGTTCACATAATGTTTTTCCAATAGATGATGCATAATGAAAATTTAAAATATTGAACTCCTGATGATTAAATATAATGAAATAATACAAGTCATTAAAGGTAAACGCTATGATATAAAACAGATGATCAAATTTTATTCAACATTTCCTCTAATTCTGTTATAAAAGCTGCCTGTGCCGGATTGATCCGTTTTTTTGCTTCATCAGATCCGAACCATTCCCAACGGTCTACTTCCGGGATCTCGATTATTTTGCCAGATCGTGGTGGCCATTCAATTTCTACGGTATTGCTGTAGAGACCGGAAGTTTGAATATCAAACTCTAAAGCCCATGCATAAACTGTTTTCCCTCCTTTCTGTTTAACAGGCTGTAATACGATGAATTCTCCTTGCACCATTTTGCCTGTTTCTTCTTTAAACTCAATTATTGCACGTTCTAATGGATCTTCGCCAAGCTCCAATTCACCTTTAGGAATAGACCATGCTCCAGCGTCTTTATTTTTCCAAAAAGGCCCTCCCGGGTGCACCAGAAAATAGGATATACTATTCCCCATTTTTTTAAACAACAAAATACCGGCACTTGTTTTCATAGCTTTAAGATAGATAATTTTCAAGGAATAATAAAAGATCAGACCGTCTGCTCATTTTTCCTGAATTCTGAAGGAGATCTATTTTTATAGCTTTTGAATATTTTATTAAAATGGCTCGCATCACTGAACCCCAGCTGATCTGCAATTTCATTGATGTTGTAACGGCTCTGCTGCAAAAGCTTTTCAGCAGTTTTTATCTTCTGCTGCATCACATGCTGCTGTATAGAAAATCCTGTCTGTTTTTTGATATAAATACTGATATAATTAGGAGAAAGCATAAATTCTTTAGCAAGATGACTGATTCTCATTTTCCTCGGATCCATTGCATTAACATTGATATAATACAGAATCTTTTCAGTTGAATTCAATCCTTTTGATATCTGTTCTTTCCCTTTACCTATGTTGTTTCTGATCACAATCGTCATTATCGCTGAAAAAAGATCTGATGATACTTCCTTGTTGTAAAGGCCTTTGCTGTCAAACTCTTGAAGAAGAATTTTAGCAAGCAGCAGAAGATGTTCCCTGTCCGTTTTATTTCTTATTGCGGATTCATAGACAAAAGACCGGTCTTCTATAAGCAACTGTATCATTTTGCTTACTTCATCTTTTTTACCAGCCAGCAGGTTGCTCCATACATACTGTTCTGTAAATTTTATATAAATGAATCTGGTCCTGTTCCGGATAGAAAATTCGTGGGCATCACTTGGCCTGAGTAGGAAAACATCACCTTTTTTATAGGTGAAACTGACCCCGTTAAGATGATGCATTCCTCTTCCGCTTTCTATAACAATCAGCTCGTAGAAATTATGATTGTGGTACTCGATGTCCCAGATTTCTTTTTCAATACTGAAAACATTGAACGAACTGAAATTAACAATACGCTTCACTTAGAATGGATTTTTACAAATTTAAGATAAATTTTTACAACAATAGTCAACGGGTTATTAAACAATTTTGCAGAACAAAACCCAATTAAAATGACATATTTAAAACAATCCGCATTTCTGGTGGTATCAGTGTTATTTCTTACTTCCTTTCTGGACCATAAAAGTAAAGACCTGAGTGAGAAGACCGCAGAAGCCAAAAATACTTCAAAAAAATACTGGCCGAACGGAGCCCAGCTTGTTATCTCTGTATCTATGCAGTTTGAAACTGGCGGTCAGCCGGAAGGTGCAGAAAGCCCTTTCAGTGGGACCCCTCTTCCCAAAGGTCAGCCGGATCTGCCGGCAGAAAGCTGGTACCGTTATGGCGCTAATGAAGGAATTTACCGCATGCTTGATCTTTGGAAAAAGTATGATATAAAAGTGACTTCCCATGTGGTAGGAACTGCTGCTGAAAAATACCCCGAAGTAGCAAAAGCCATTGCAGCCGGGGGACATGAGGTTGCATCTCACGGCATCTCATGGGATAATCAATGGAATAAAAGCTATGAAGAAGAGCTACGCTTTGTAAAAGAAGGAGTGAATGCTGTAGAAAAAATAACGGGACAGAAAGCTGTAGGCTATAACTGCAACTGGCTAAGAAGAAGTCCTAATACCCTGAAAGTTTTGCAGGAGCTAGGTTTCTTTACCATATCGATGACCTGAGCCGTGATGAACCTTTCATTACCAAAGTAAAAGGCAAAAACTTTGTGGTGATGCCTTACACCCTTCGCAACAATGACATTGTTAATATTGAAGGTAAAAACTGGAGCCCGGATCAGTTTCTGGCACAGCTGAAATTTGAATTTGACAGGCTGTATGAAGAAGGGGCTTCAAAAAGGAGAATGATGAGCATCAGTTTTCATGACAGGATCGGCGGGACACCGGCAATGGTTCATGTTATGGAAGAGTTCATTAAATACACCTGAGAAAAAAAAGGAGTGGTTTTCATGCGTAAAGATGATATTGCAAAAATGGTGATGAATGATCCTTCCACACCCATAGATAACAGCGAAGAAAAATACAATCACTAAAAATAGGTTTTGGAAGGAATTAGCTATAATAGTCTGTTGTTCAATAGGATAAATTAACTGCTAAATTAATAATTCCATTCATCATTATTTCAAAAATAAACTTAAAATATATACATTATGAATAATAACATTGCCTATTTCGTTCTCCGTCTGTCCATGGGCGTTAATCTTCTGGGGCATGGTCTTGCCAGGATTCCCAAACTCTCTGTCTTTGCGGAAGGAATGACGAAGGGCTTTGAAAAAAGCTGGCTTCCGGAACCATTTGTACAGACTTTCAGTACAACACTCCCCTTTCTGGAATTCATTATCGGAGCAATGCTTGTTGCCGGTTTCAAAACCCGTATCGCTAATATTGCAGGAGCTGTACTTATTATTATGTTGCTTTTCGGAAGCAGTACTGTGGAGAACTGGGAAGTAATGGGAATACAGATGATCTATGCCATATTTTTTTATATCCTGATCACTAAAATAGATGATAACTGCTATTCTTTAGACAAAAAAATAATTGATAAAAATGATGATTAGATATTTTCATATCCTTTTGATACTCCTTTATGATGCTTTATCCATAGTAGGTTCAAGGATTAATAAATTTCAGATTTAGATTATAATTTGTTTATTGATAAAAAAGTATAGATACCACATTTTGACTATTGAAGGTCATTTATTTCCATAAAGGCATGGATTATGTATTAAACTATGGAAATAACATTAAAAATTTAAAGTCATGAGAAATTTATTATGGTTAGTAGCCGTCATTTGCATCGTCGTTTGGCTTCTGGGAATGTTAGGAGTTATACCGGGAATAAGTACTGGATATTTAGTACATGTTCTTTTGGTCATTGCCATTATTGTCGTACTTTACAACATTATCTCCGGCAAAAAGCCTCTTTAAGGAGAACAATATTTTACTTGGATATTAAATAAAAAACAGGCCGAAAATGAATTTTCCGGCCTGTTTTTATGTTGTTTTAAACTTGTATGCTATTTCAAATAAGCAGTAAGAAAGTTCACCAGGTCTGTCCCATGCAGATTCTTGGCAATAATTTTCCCCTGGCTGTCTATAATAACATTGAAAGGAAGTTCTTCAATCTCGTAAGCCTTTGCAACAGGGCTTTTCCAGAATTTCAAATCGCTTACCTGTGTCCAGCTGATCCCAAAACGGTCTATGGCTTTCTCCCAGCTTTCTTTATTTTTATCAAGGGAAACTCCCAGGATTTCAAATTCCTGTTTCTTCACCCTATCCGAGAATGTATTGTAAAGGTTTTTAAGTTCAGGCTGCTCACCAACGCAAGGAGCGCACCAGGTTGCCCAGAAATCAATCAACACCAATCGTCCTTTTAATGATGAAAGAGAGAACGAACTTCCGTCTGTTTTTGACAGTACAATTTCAGGAGCCTGCTGTCCAATTTCTATTTTTTTCTGTTGTGCAGTAACAGTTGCTGTAAAAAGCAATACCCAAAAAATGCTAAGAATAGTTTTCATATTAATCATTTGTAGGATAATCTTTATCCAGCCAGTCTACTTTAATGTTCTTTGGCAGGTTGAGAAGCTTTGCATTTTTGAAACCCAATTCCTGTAATAAATTGAATGCAGGACGAATGTTGGGACATTTTACAAACGGGCAGCAACCACAGTAAATGACAATTTCCTTTTCTTTTGGAATGTTTTTAAGATAATTTCTGAGTTTTTCAAGGTTTTCTGGCTCATGTGTAGGACCAATGTCTACAGAACCCTTAATAATAGCCTCCGGTCCTACAGAAATAATGACGATATCTTTTGTCTCGTTTTTTACAATTTTTGCAGCTAAAACAGCTGGATTCATCAATTGATTTTCGTTCCAGGGATCCTGCTTCTGCTGTGCAGAAATTTTTCCGAACATAGAGCAGACCAGGCATGTCATCATAAACAAATATCTCATTCTTCTATTTTTTTAACAAAGATATGAATTTAGCCATAAGCTTATGATCTGCATAATTTTAAAATGTTTTAACTGATCTGAGTGTAAATATTTTATATATTTATTGTAGGTATATAAACAAAAGTAAATCATATAATGGAAAAAGAATTCCAGCCCAACGCGGTTATTATAGGTGCCGGATTAGCAGGACTCACTGCTGCCATGGAAATGACCAATGCCGGAAAAAAAGTCCTTTTAATAGATCAGGAAACTGAACAGAATATAGGAGGACAGGCATTTTGGTCATTTGGAGGCCTTTTTCTGATTAATTCGCCCCAACAGCGCAGAATGGGGATTAAAGATTCTTATGAATTGGCTCTTCAGGACTGGAAAGGGACTGCCGGATTTGACCGCAAAGAAGATTACTGGCCCCGGAAATGGGCGGAAGCTTACCTGAAATTTGCTGCCTATGAGAAGTACAGTTACATCTCTAAACTTGGGATCAAACTGATGTTTATGGTGGGTTGGGCAGAACGTGGCGATGGATCTGCAACAGGCCATGGAAATTCTGTACCCAGATTTCACGTCAGCTGGGGAACCGGTACAGGAGTTGTGAAACCTTTTGTAGATAAAGCTTATGAAGCTCAAAAGAAAGGGCTGCTTCAGATGAAATTCAGGCACAGAGTTACAGAATTGATCATGGAAAATGGTAAAATAAAAGGCCTTAAAGGCGATGTTTTGGAAGATGATGATAAAGAAAGAGGAGCTGCTACCAATAGAAATGTAGTTTCCCAGTTTGAATATCACGTTCCTCACATCATCATTGCGTCAGGAGGTATAGGTGCGAATCATGAACTGGTAAAGAGAAACTGGCCGGAAAGATTAGGCCGTGCCCCGGAAAATATGGTCTGCGGCGTACCGGCTTATGTGGATGGCAAAATGATAGGTATTTCAGAAAATGCGGGTGCTCACATTATTAATCCGGACAGGATGTGGCATTATACAGAGGGAATTCAAAACTGGAACCCGATATGGCCGAAACACGGTATCAGGATACTTCCGGGACCGTCTTCGCTGTGGTTTGATGCTAAAGGTAAACGTCTCCCCGCTCCTTTCCTTCCCGGATTTGATACTCTGGGGACACTGAAATACATACAGGATACAGGTTATTCCTATTCATGGTTTATATTAACGCAAAAGATCATCAAAAAAGAATTTGCCCTTTCAGGATCCGAGCAAAACCCGGATATTACCAATAAAGACTATGCTCTTTTTTTAAGCAGGATCTTCGGAAAAAAAGCGCCTGGGCCCGTGGAAGCTTTTAAGGAACATGGGAAGGATTTTATTGTGTCTGATCATCTTGAGGATCTGGTAAAAAAAATGAATGAATTATCCGGAGAGCATCTTTTGAACTATGAAAAAATAAAATCACAGATTGAAGCCAGGGACAGGGAACTTGATAATAAATTTTCGAAAGATACCCAGGTAAATTATATACGGAATACAAGGAATTATTTAGGTGACAAATTAGGACGTGTAGCCGCACCGCACAAAATACTGGATCCTAAGAACGGGCCTCTGATCGCCGTACGTCTTCATATTCTTACACGCAAAACTTTGGGAGGCATCAAAACAAATCTTAACGGGCAGGTTTTAAGGGAAGATGACAGCATTATAGAAGGATTGTATGCAGCAGGAGAAGCTGCAGGATTTGGAGGCGGAGGCATGCATGGCTACCGTGCATTGGAAGGAACATTTCTGGGAGGATGTATTTTTTCAGGTATGAAAGCCGGACAATACATTGCAGGACTTTAATAAGAAATTAAATTTCAAATAGAAAATGAATACTTATTTTAACAATAAAGTGATCTGGATTACCGGGGCTTCATCAGGAATTGGGGAAGCACTGGTTAAGGTTTTGGCAGCTAAAAGCAGTGCCCGGATCATTCTTTCGTCCAGACATAAAGAACAGCTGTATGCTGTTGCTGAAAAAGCCGGGCTTGATACCAGCCGTTTTGCAGTACTGCCTTTAGATCTTGCCGACTATAAAGAAATGCCAGATAAGGCAGCAGAGGCAGTATCAAAATTCGGAAGGGTTGATATTCTGATCAATAACGCAGGCCTGTCTCAGCGTTCTCTGGCTATGGAGACTGATATAGAGGTTGACAAGCGCATTATGGATATTAATTATATAGGAACCGCTGCACTTACCAAAGCTGTTCTTCCTTATATGATCGGGAATGGAAACGGACATATCGCTGTAGTCTCAAGCCTTATGGGAATTTTCGGAGCCCCGATGGGAAGTGGCTATGCAGCAGCAAAACATGCTCTTCACGGTTTTTTCGACTCGCTCAGGGCTGAATTATTTGATAAGCAAATTTTAGTAACGATCATCTGTCCCGGGTTTATTCAGACCAATATTTCTATCAATGCCGTTACCGGAGACGGTTCACTGCAAGGAACAATGGATGATGCCACAAATAAAGGAATGCCGACAGATGTTTTTGCCAAAAAAATGCTTCAAGCCATAGAAAAGAAAAAGAATCAAGTTTCCATTGGCGGCAGAGAAGTGATGGGACTTATCTTAAGCGTTTCTTTCCTTCGCTCTTGGCTAAGGTTGTCCGTAAGGCTAAAGTCGTCTGATTTGATATCAAATAACCTCTCATCATGAGAGGTTATTTAGGAAGGATTAACAAGTTAAATAAATATGTTATTAATTGATTTTCAGATTTAAATAGCTTTTATATAGAGAAGAGCTTTCATCTGCCGTAAAACTCTAAAACAATTTCTGTTTTTCACAGTCAAGCTCAATCATCCGATATTGGGCAGCCTGTTTTACTTCTTTCACTCAATTATTGCTACTGATTGGGAACCTGTGCTTTTTCATAGATCAGTCCTTCAGCTTTCAATTCGTTCCAGAAATCTCCAGGAATTGCGGCTTTCAGTCCATCTGCATTATCTTTTACCTGTTCCGGCTTGCTGGCTCCGGGAATAATGGACGAAAATTCATCCGCAGCAAGAACAAATTGAAGGGCAGCATGCACAATATCTGTACTGTATTTCTTTGCAATGTCAGCAATTTTTTCACGTTTTTCATGCATCCCTTTGGGGATCAACTCTTTATAATTGTATCGTTCCCTTCCTGCAATATATCCCGAATTGTATCCTGCACCTGAAACCAGTTTTACACCAGCTTTCTTTACCGCAGGAAGAAGTCTGTCAACTGCATCTTCATGTTCCAGAATCGAATATTGTGTTGCAGAAAGACATATATCAGGGTCTGCGGCTTCAATACAGTCCAGAATAGGCTCTATTTTATTCACACCCATTCCCCAAGCTTTAATTACTCCCTGATCACGGAGCTCGGAAAGAACCTTGAATGCACCTTTTTTTGCCTGCTCCAGAAAATACGGATACCTGTCTCCTACCTGATCCTCTGACAAGTCATGAATGTAAACAATGTCTATGTGATTCAGTCCGGTTCTCTGAAGACTATCTGCAATGGATTTTTTTATTGCATCAGCAGTATAATCATGTCTAAAATCATAATTCAGAGGTTTTTTCCACATTGTAGGTGGAACTTCAGATTCCGGAACTTCTGTAAAAAGTCTTCCTACTTTTGTAGAAAAAACAAAATCATTTCTGTCTTTATCTTTAAGGAATTCTCCAAACCTCCTTTCACTTTTTGTAAGCCCGTACCAAGGTGATGTATCGTAATATCTGATGTCCTGATCCCAGGCAGCCTGCAAAATTGATTGCGCTTCTTCATCAGTAATATTTTCAAATGCTGTTCCAATGGCTACACCTCCTATTCCCAGCTTGTGCTTTTCTGTTAAAATGTGTGTTTTCATAAGATTGTATTTAAGTGTTGGTGATCAAGGTGATGCAAACATCGTGCAGACCTTTTATAAAAATGAGTTCAGTGTGTTCTTTAAAATTTTTATATTATGTTAAATTTTTACAGGGCACTTCCTTTGGTCTTGTTATTGAATGGAATACCATACACCCAATCTTATTTTATATGAAAAAGCACATCGTAATCGCAGGAGGAGGATTTGCTGGAATCAATCTTATCAAATCCCTCAGAAACGACAGCCGGTTTAAAATTACTTTGGTTGATAAAAATAATTATCATTTTTTTCCGCCACTTATTTACCAGGTTGCTACATCATTCATTGAAGCATCTAACATCAGCTATCCTTTTCGTAAATTATTTTCTAATGACAAGCATGTCAGTTTTCATATGGGAAGCCTTCTCAGAGTGATTCCCGAAACCAAAACCATAGAAACGGATACGGGAAATCTGAATTACGACTATCTGGTGCTTGCAATGGGAACAGAATCTAATTTTTTCGGAATGGAAAATGTGCAGAAATGTGCCTTACCGATGAAGAACATTGAAGAAGCGCTCTACCTGCGGAATCATATTTTGCTCACCCTTGAAGAAGCAGCCCGAAATAAAGATATAAAAGAAGCCGAAAAGCTCCAGAATATAGTGATTGCAGGTGGTGGACCAACGGGTGTAGAGCTTGCAGGAATGCTCGCAGAAATGGGGAAATACATTGCAAAAAAAGAATACCCAGAGATCAAACTTGTTCTTTCTAACCTTTATCTCATCGATGCATTGCCTTCTCTTCTTTCACCCATGAGTAAGTTGGCTCAAAAAACGGCATATGATACTTTAAAAGAACTGGGTGTTAAAATTCTCCTGAATGTTTCGGTAAAAGATTACAAAGACTGTAAAGTTTTTTTAAGCGACGGAACATCAATAGAAACAGAAACCCTTATCTGGACCTCAGGAGTAATAGGCCGCGAAGTTCCCGGACTTCCTGTCGACAGTATTGGAAAAGGACGAAGAATTCTTGTAGATGCTTACAATAAGGTAGAAAATACCCAAAACATATATGCCCTTGGTGATCTGTGCCTCATGCTTTCGGAGGAAAAATACCCTAAAGGACACCCTCAGCTTGCGCAGGTAGCCATCCAGCAGGGAAAAAACCTGGCCAAAAATTTTCAACGCATAGAAGATGAAAAGGTCCTGATCCCGTTCGAATATAATAATAAAGGAAGTATGGCAATCATTTCAAAATTCAATGCAGTAGTGGATCTTCCAAAGAGTTCTTTCAAAGGGTTTATAGCTTGGTTGACATGGCTTTTTATTCACATTATTCCTCTTGTGGGATTCAGAAGTAAGATTCAGCTTGCCTTGGATTGGTTCCGTTTATTCATCACCAACAATCCGTCCATCAGACTTATACTCTTTCCAAAACGGAATAATAACAGTTCATCATAATGCTGCCAACATACATGACCATTTTAAAAATATCAATATGAAAAATCAAAGAAAACCATACTTTTTTGGAAAGACAGTAGTGATTACAGGAGCCTCCAGCGGGGTTGGAAAAGCTACAGCTGAAGCGTTCGCAGCAGAAGGAGCAGATCTTGTCCTTGCTGCAAGAGGAGAAGAACCTTTAAACGATTGCGCAGAATTGTGCCGGAAATTCGGCGTTGAAGTGATAGCTGTACCTACTGATACTTCTATTGCAGAAGAAGTTTATCATCTTGTAGAGGAAGCTCTTAAATTTAGTGGCCGTATCGACTGCTGGATCAATAATGCAGGTGTTTTAGCTTTCGGAAAATTTGAAGAAATTCCTATTGAAGTTTCAGACCAGATCGTAAAAACCAATCTTTTGGGATATATGCATTCTGCTCATGTTGTTTTGCCTGTTTTTAAAAGACAGAAAAAAGGAATTCTGATTAATAATATTTCTATTGGTGGCTGGATGCCTGCGCCATACGGAACGGCTTATACAGCGTCAAAATTTGGAATCAGGGGTATGGTGGAAACGCTTCAGGGAGAATTGTCCGGTTATCCAGATATTCACATCTGTGCTCTTTATCCTGGTTTTCAGAAATCTACGGGGATAGATCATGCGGCTAACTATTCCGGGATTAAACTGAGTACACCTCCACCGGCTTTTGATCCCCGGGAACTGGCCGCCTCGATGGTAAAAACGGCAAAAGAATCCTCAGCAGGCCGTTTATCCGGACTGGTCGGCTGTTGTTTTTAAAAATTTATATGGAATGTTTCCGGGTGTTATCCGTTATGCTTCATCAGCAGCCTTAAGAATGATCATGAAAAGAGGTAATGAAGATGATACTTCGGGAAATATTCTGCAACCTACAGAAGTCAATATGGGAATTGATGGCAAGACATTACTTCCTGCACCTTCTAAAGTAATAAAAATAGGCACAGCTGGAATATTGGGAATATTGGCTATAGGTTTTTTGTCTTATTCTTTATTCCAAAAAAAAAGAATAATTTAAATGTCATTTTATGAAAATTGATAAGCTTTTAAATCTTTAACCTGTTATATTCTGCACTTTAAAATTTTGCTAAGGCTCTAAACAAGGGCGTTTTGCTACGTTAGAATTTTATTAAAAAAAATAATAAAAAATAAAAGAAATATTTACTGCAATTAACATTTTCAATAGCAATAAGTTACAGTAGATATAGGTCTCTTTTTGACATCCAACAGCTAAACTCTTAATAAGATATTTCATAAATTTACACTGCCGTAATAATAAGTTGCAGCATAAAAATCTTCCAGGTGAAAATTCACAATAAAAAAAAATACCTAAGCTTCCTAAAATTTAAAAGAGACTTTCAGGAATATGGATTAGAAAAAGCCCGTAGTTATGAGCTTATTCTTCATTGGCTGAACAACAGACTCAGCAGAAATCAGTTTTTGGTGCTTTCCGGAATTCTTGTAGGCTGTACAGCAGGTCTTGCGGGAGTCATTCTTAAAACATTGGTGCATACTATTCATAATTTCATTATTCATAAAGTTCATTTTGAATATCAGATTCTCTTTTATATTGTTTTTCCATTTTTAGGAATTGTGCTTACCACCAGTATTGTTCTTACTATATTCAAAGGGCAGGACAGAAAAGGAATTGGTGCTATTTTATATGAAATTGCCCAAAATTCAAGTATTGTGGCTTCGGTGAAAATGTATTCCCAGATTATTCAGA
This sequence comes from Chryseobacterium sp. W4I1, assembly GCF_030816115.1. Taxonomy (NCBI): domain Bacteria; kingdom Pseudomonadati; phylum Bacteroidota; class Flavobacteriia; order Flavobacteriales; family Weeksellaceae; genus Chryseobacterium; species Chryseobacterium sp. W4I1. The sequence goes on along the minus strand of NZ_JAUSXQ010000001.1, from coordinate 1,796,498 downwards.
GCGCGGTGACCGTTGGTCTTGGAGGTTCTGCAGGATTGGAAAGTCCTATTGCGGTTACCGGAGCAGCCATCGGGTCCAATTATGCACAGACTTACAGGTTGAGTTATAAAGAACGTACCCTTCTTCTTGCGGCCGGAGCTACTGCAGGGATTGCTTCGGCATTCAATGCACCGATTGCTGGAATTATGTTTGCTTTTGAAATATTGCTGACGGGTGTGGTTTTCACAGACTTTATTCCTTTGGTTGTTGCCGCGGTATGTGGAAGCCTTCTGTCTAGAATTCTGCTTCAGGAAGATGTGCTTTTCAGATTTTATACGAGAGAAGCTTTTAATTATAAAAATGTCCCTTACTATCTTATATTGGGGATTGTGACCGGACTCTATGCACGTTATTTTGTAGTTATTTCTCAGAAAGTGGAACATTTTATCAAAGGGCTTAAGCTCTCAAGAATGCGTAAAGCTATGTTTGGCGGGCTTGTCCTTTCTTTGCTATGTGTTCTTTTTCCTCCTTTATTTGGTGAGGGATATGAAACGGTGAAGGCATTTACGAACGGAAATACCCATTCTATTATCAAAAACAGTTTTTTCAGATATTTTGAAATCGGAGACTGGACCATTATTATATTTTTAGTGTTGGTGTGCCTTTTAAAAGCTTTTGCAACATCTTTTACGATATTCAGCGGCGGTAACGGCGGTAATTTTGCTCCTTCCCTTTTTGCAGGTGGAACGGTGGGGTATTTGTTTGCCTTGGTTTGTCAGCATATCGGCTTTACAGATGTTCCGGTAACGAATCTTGTCCTGGTTGGAATGGCCGGGGCGATGAGTGGCGTGCTTTACGCACCTCTTACTGCCATATTTCTTATTGCCGAATCCAGTTTCGGGTATGATCTTTTTATCCCGCTGATGATTGCATCCATAATCTCTTATCTTATTGCCAAATGGTTTTCCCCTATCTCTCCGGAACTGAATTCTCTTGCTGATGAGGGTAAAAATATTTACTAATAAGCATGATAAAAATCTTCTTTTTGCATTAAGGACAGAAGATTTTATAGATCAGTATTCAGAAACTATTAGCGAGAATGCTTCTGTTACGGAACTTTTTGAACAGTTAAAAAATGGGAATAAGAATATTTTTGCAGCAACGGATGAAGCCGGAAAACTGAAAGGAATTCTTACACTGGATGATATTCGTCCTTACCTTTTCAATAAAGAAATAGATAGTGCCATGACTGTAGCTCACATTATGAAAGCTCCACCTGCCGTACTTCACCGTGAAAATAAACCGCTCGAAATTCTACAGATCTTTGATGATACCGGTGTATGGAACCTTCCGGTCACTAATGAAAATAATGATTTTGTAGGGTTTATATCAAAATCGTCTATCCTTATGAGCTATAGACAATTGTTGAAAGAATATTCTGATTAATTTTTAACGGCACAATTTTTAATGATTCGGTTTAAAAGTTTGGGAGAAATATTACCTTATTTACAATATAAAAGCGGTCTGAAAAGACCGCTTTTATATTGTAAATCCATTCAGTAACCTGAGCAGATCTTTGATGCATTTAATCTGAATTAATGACCTGCTTTATTAAGCAATTCAATATCTTCCTGATCCAAAACAAGTTTCGGGGCTTTGAATAAAGTGTCAAGCTGTGATGCACTTGTTGCACTTACAATCGGTGCTGTGATCAACGGATTGGCCAGAAGCCATGCCAAAGCAGCAGCTCCTTGAGTCGTCTGATGCTTTTCACTTACCTGATCCAAAGCTTTCAGAACAGCAAGTCCTTTATCATTAAGGTATTTCCTTACACCTTCCCCACGTTGACTTTTAGCCAGATCAGCTTCAGTACGGTATTTCCCCGTCAGGAAACCTGCGGCAAGCGACCAGTATGAAAATACACTGAGATCAAACTCTTCTACTAAAGGAGCATAGTTTTTTTCAAAATTTTCTCTTTCCAATAGATTATAATGCGGCTGCAGGGCCACATATTTGGGAAGATTATTTTTCTCCGAAGCTTCAAACGATGCTTTCAGACGTTCGGGAGAAAGGTTGGAAGCTGCAATATAACGTACTTTTCCGGCTTTGATGATCTCATCGTAAGCAGCTAACGTTTCTTCTACCGGAGTTCTGTTGTCGTCAAAATGAGTATAATAAAGATCAATATGATCGGTCTGTAGCCTCTGCAAAGATTCATCTACAGATTTTAAAATATGTTTTCTGCTGATATCGAAACTATGTTCTTTAGTCTCAGATCCAACCTTTGTGGCTAAGACTATATCTTGCCGGTTGGAACGGCTTTTCAGCCATTTTCCGATGATCTCTTCAGACTGACCGCCTTTTCCATTCACCCACCAAGAGTATGTATCGGCAGTATCTATAAAATTGAATCCCGCATCCGTAAACTGGTCCAATATATCAAAAGACTGTTTCTCATCAAGAGTCCATCCGAAAACATTCCCTCCAAAATTAATAGGTGCTACCGATAAATCCGTATTCTTTATCTTTCTTTTTTCCATACAATGAATTGTTATTAAAAATTAATGACCCTCTAAGGTAAGAAATGTCTGGAGGATTTCAGATTCAAAATAAGCATACCGCTTATAGTTATTATAAATGAAAATGCTTGTTATTACTCATTATTCTAATACGACAGGAATATAAAAGCAGCTTCCATGATGAAAGCTGCTTTATCTATCAATTTAAAAAAATACTGTTACTTTTCAACCTGAGGAACCTCAATAGCTGTGAGCATCAGTTTGTATTCCTGCAGCTGCAGGCCAATGGCTTTTAGTCCACTTTTAAAGAAACAGGATGTATTAAACAGGGTGTGGTAATATTCAATGCCCTCCAATAAGTTTTTTTTGAACGCATTCCATTTTTTGGTTTGGGAATGCGTAATCTGTATTGAAGAATTGGCAATCTCTTTTTTAAGATAATCAACATACATTTTCAGCTCATTGATAAACATATTTGGGCGCTGGTTATCGGGAAGAATATTAGTGTTTCCGTAGATATGTTTTACCATATCCGACAGTGAAACTTCTTTATCAAAGAAAGCAAGATTAGGTCCCGGGCATATCACCACTCCCTGCTTTTCTCCTTTGATTTGCAGATTGTGCTCCATGTAAGCGGCATTTACCAGTCCTACACACAGACAGGCTTTATCTGTGATTTCTGTTTTTCTTTTATTAAACTCATCAGCAGATAAAATTTCTGCCTTAAGTTCTTTTAATTTAATGTCCTGGTATTTTTTAGAAGCCGTACAGGTTCCTTGTGGAGAAAATTCTTTGCTTAATGCCAGTAATTTTTTCGGACAGGAACTTCCGTATTTTCCGGCAGCTTCTTTATACTGCTTCAGGATTTCATGGGATGTTCCTCGCACCGTATTGAAAGGTACTCCAAGAGGCGAAATATTGCTCAGGTAGAAATCCTTTTCCCTGGATTCCAGAAGCATTTTGCGGGTTACCGTATCCACAGAAGTAGCTTCAGGTACCAGCAGGAACGGAGATCCCCATCCCACACTGTCTACATTATAGTTTTCCAACAGGAAATCATGTTCTTCGGAAGTTCCTACTCCACCCTGAACGGTAATCTTCATTTCCAAAGGTTCAGAAACACTATATTTTCCTTTCTGTTCCAATGCAGCAATCATCAATGGATGGGCAGATTGGATCAGGTCATTCTTTTTTTGCTTGAATTCTTCCATAATAGGTCCAAGAAGCATTCCTTCCGTAGCAAATGCATGGCCACCACAGTTCAGTCCGGATTCTATCCTGTATTCCGAGACCCACAAGCCTTTTTTTGCCAGAAAATTTCCCTGGATCATCGCTGAACGGAAATCGCTTACTTTCAGAATAATCTTCTTTTTCAAAAAACCGTTCTGATCCGGAAAGAAATCGTCAAACTCTTCGATATAGCTGTACAAACGGGGATTCATCCCTGCAGAAAGTACCATAGAAGATGATAATTTACTTTTGGCAAAACCACGCAGAGAAGCATGGGCATCATTAAACATCACAGGAAGCTGTTCGTTCTTTTTATAGTTGTCTTTATCAACTTTAGTCATGATATTAACATCTATACTTCCCGGTCTTAAATTGGATTCAATAAAGCTTTTGATGCTTGAGCCCAGGTGATCTGTTTGGCTGACGAGATTCTGAAGCCCGCTTTTCAGAGCTGAAGTATTGGGCAGGATTGCCATAAAATTTTTTAAAGCTTCCTTGTTTTTGGTGATCTCCTCTTTGAATGATTCAAATTTTTCATTCACGATATCGTCTACCATATCAAGGTAAGCCGTAATTCTTTTGGCTCTGTAATCCTCTGTTTTGGTAGAAATTCCTAAATATTCAAGATTGAATTTCTTATTATAAAAGTCTTTCATTCTTTCCAGGATCTCATCATCAATAATGGAAATAACGGAAGAAATTCCATATTGGGCAACGCGAATCGGGCTGTCTATGGTGTAAGCCAGGCCCATCACCGGAATATGGAAATTGTGTAACGGTTTATGTGTCATTTTATTTTGATAAAAATTCTTTCGTGTAAAATGATTAAAACCTGGAAATGTTCTATTTTATCTGGTAAGAAATAGCTTTAGACCAAAATTTTAATTGACCTAAATTTATCATTTTAATATTAGCTATGCGGTAAATAGCATCCTATATTATCGGAAATATGTTAAATGTCATTTTTTTGTATCTCATTCAATGGTTTGTCATTTTATAAGACTTTTATCTTACAAAACTTATTCAAAATCCAGAAAGCCATCAGAAAGCTTTTTCCACTGAATTTTGGAGATACCCATCATTCCTCCTGCAGCAACCATCAAATTTCTGATAGTATCAATAAATCCGGCATTGAAATTGGGAGTTTCATTACGTCCGTAAACAGCCGCTTTTAAATGAGTTGATGTTCTGGATATCATAAATGTAGATGTTGCTCTATCACTGTAAAAATGAGCAATGTGTCTGCTTTTTTTATTTTGGGGGTCTCTGGATGGTCTGCAGGTCATCATAATACTTTCCGAACTATTATCTTCTTTGAAACAGATATCTGTCACCTCTACCCAATCGTAACCTTTTGCTTCTTTTTCTCCCGGTCCCGGAATGTCAATTCGCATAAAATCTCCTTTTTGGGGGATTCGTTCAGTTCCGTTTCCCTGGGAATCGTACAATTTAAAATCTGCAAATCCTTCACCACAATAGCTTTTCCATCTGCTGACAGAGAAAAAACGTTCTTGTAACATTTCAAATTTCAACTTCAGAAGTGCGGTTTCAAGGGCTTTCTGACTTTCCGTATCATGAAATCCACCTGCTTTCTGCTCTGGAACTCTTTCGATCTGTTTTGGTTTCATTTTTATAGAGTTTATACTAAGTTATGAAAACCTCAAGCTTTTATTTATGAGCAGAATCACAACATCAGGTTTAATGTAGCTATTCTACTACAAAACCTCTCAATTGAGAGGTTTAATGTTAAAATGTTATTGGAATATGGATTTCTATGCAAGGTTTAAAAATACTGAGAACGGTTGATGTATTTTATGACTGGAATCATGCTGCCATTATTTAGTATGTTTTTGTTAAAGTTTCCTTATTCTATCGTATTTTTTATAAAGTAATATTTATTTTTGAATAAATTAAAGGATGTAGCAGTAAAAACAGATTAAAAATATTACTGATAAACCTAACAGCTGGATGATGCCTATGATAATCAATGAAGAACTTTTAATTTCCTCACGAGGAGAACTGATCGATTACGTTGTGAACGATGTTATTTTTAAAGAAGGAGATCAGCCTAAATATTATTTTCAGATCAAAACCGGAACAGTGAAAATTAATAATTATCATGAAGACGGCCGCGAAATTATTCACAGTGTGCCGTTTGACGGACACTGCCTTGGAGAAAGTTCTTTATTCATTGATAAAGCTTATCCTGTTAATGCCATAGCTATGACAAGCTGTACCATCATAAGGCTGGAAAAGAATAATTTTTTGGAACTGATCTCCGATTCGCCAGAACTTCTTTTAAAACTGTACCGCTATACTTCAGAAAGAATGTATTTCAGGTATGTTATGATGAACAATATTTCCGCTTCTAATCCGGGAACTAAAATAAAACGTGTGATGGAATGCTTGAAAGCTTATAACCAATACACGATCCCATATTCTTACCAGTTCCCATTTACAAGACAGCAGCTGGCTTCCCTTACCGGTCTGTGTGTAGAAACTGTGATCAGAGTTGTCAAAAAAATGGAAAAAGAAAAAATGGTGAAAATAGAGAATGGCAAAATATTTTACTGATCAGGATTTTTATGCTGTGCAGAATTTCATGATCTTATTTATTCTTATTTTTGGCAACATTATTTCGGTGTATGCCCGTTGCAATCGAAGAAATTGCAGGAAGATGAAAGAAATGCCATATTCATAACAGACTTTATTTTAATTAGAATTAATATTTTTTTAGTATTTATGTCTATATAATGTCTTACATAATATAAATTTTACTTATATTTGGGCTTCGAAATAATTTTTTTTCATCATTTGTGTTTTTTTAAGGTCTCCTCTTCTAGGAGGCCTTTTTCATTATATGCATACGTAATTGTTTATTTTGCACATATATGGAAATATTAATGGATGACCTGTATGCTTAAGTGTAAATACGGAATAATCAATTTGGTACTTTCTACGCTTTCTTATATCTCTTTAAAGTGACAACTTTGTAATGTTAAACAATTAAAACATTACACCATGTCAAAATTCAAAATCAACATCGTTGCAGGTCCGCTTTGGAGCAACGACGAAGCACAAAAAATCGGAGGTCGCATTGCAGCGGCACATTTAGGAAAATTCACCGGACAATGGAGCACTATTGTCGAAGGTCAGATGAGCGTTATCGAAGTTGAATACGATACAGAACCATCGGGAAGTACAGAATATACAATGGACGTTTTAGCGGGACCGATCTGGAGCAACGAGGATGCGAAAGAAATCTGCCCTTCCATCTGCGCTTCTTACGGAGGTACATGGAACGGACAATGGACTACCGTTGTGGAAGGCAAAATGAGCGTTTGCGGTTGTGTATTTAAATTTTAAATATTTTTTCAGAACATGTAAGAATCTCCGGGATCACCTGGAGATTTTTTTGTTGTATGCATTACCGGGTCGTTTTTATAAAGTCTGTAGGCTTAGCCTGCATGACCGACTGGAAGCTTCTTGTAAAGGCCTGCACACTTTTATATCCCACTTGGTAGGCTGTTTCTGAAATGGTAAGGTCCCCGGAACTCAGCAGCTCCAGACTTTTAATGATCCTCAGGATCTGCTGGTATTTATTCAGGGTCATTCCTGTTTCTTTTTTAAAAATACGTTCAAGGGTCCTCAGAGAAAGAAGGGAAATTTCACTCAGCTCTTCTATTTTAATATCTTCCTGATAATGGTTGTGGAGATACCCAATCGGTTCTGCGAGTCGTTTGTCTTCAGGAAGACTGATATGAAGCTTCAGGGAATGCTCTACAAAATGGGGAAGCTCATTGAAGAGTGCTTTTAGAAAAAGCATTTCATCAGGGTTGTTTTCCAGACTTTTCGACCATCTTTCTGCATATTTTATCATTTCCTTTAAAACGGAAGGAACTGAAAAAACATGGAGCTCATGATGAAAAACACTGTTCACTTCAGCAAACATAATCATCAATTTAATTTTTTCAGAATGCGAATTAGTCTTATGCACCGCACCCGGAGGAATCCAGGCTGCATGGTTTTGTGGCAGCAGATAGATCTTTCCGTCAACTGTAATGTATTGAAAACCGCTTTCCACATAGACCAACTGACCTTTTTCGTGGCTGTGAAGAATGTCATCATGCCGCCAGTTTTCTTCAAACCAAACAAAGTAAGGCTTATTCAGACTGTCAATATCAATTACGTTGTTAGGATTCATGTCGTTTTAAGTTAAAACTTTGACAAAATTAAACAAAACAACTGAATTAATTTTGCAATAAATATTTATTGTATGAAGACTGAAACAAGAAAAAATGCTTCCTATGTTCTAATGCTGATTAATGTACTGGTCATTATTTTGGTATCCAGCAATCTGAGATCTCCTATTATTTCCGTTTCTCCTGTTTTGGGTGATATAAGTAAAGCTTTGAAACTGGATAGTTTTCAGGTGAGCCTGCTTACTTCTATTCCACTTTTTATGTTTGCGACCTGTTCGGTATTGGTCAGCAGGTTCTCACATCGATTCAGCATCAGCAAATTTCTGATGTATTCCCTGATTATTTTAAGCTTTGGGCTGTTTCTGAGAATTACAGGTTCTATCTGGATGCTCTTTGCAGGCTCGGTTTTCATTGGATTGGGGATCTGCATCGGTAATGTAGTTACACCTGGATATATTAAGAATAACTTTCCAAAACAGATAGGCCTGATGACCGGAATCTTTGCGGTTTCTATGAATCTTACCGCGGCACTGGCTTCAGGTTTCAGTGTAAGAATCGGCGAATGGACAGGTTTCGGATGGCGTGGGTCATTGGGAATCTGGCTGGTAATTGCCGGTCTGGGACTTTTTGTCCTGGTTTTGGAACTGATTTTCAATAAAAAAAATAAAGGCAAGGCAAAAGCTGCATTAAGCGTTTCTGATTTTAATATGTTTAAATCTGCACAGGCATGGAACATCAGTATATTTATGGGGCTGCAATCTTTGTTTTATTACTGTATGATGGCATGGCTACCTTCATTCCTTACGGATTCCAATATGCAGGGCGAAAATACCGGATGGGTACTTTTTGTAATTCAGATCACGATGATTCCTATTGCTTTCTGTGCGCCGATTATTGCCGGAAAAATGAAAGATCAACGAATCTTGATTGTTCTTATCTGTAGCTTCATGTTTGCGAGTACCATGATGTTTGTATGGCTGCAGTCTCAATGGATCTACGCAAATGCTGTGATCATCGGTATTTCTAACGGGCTGTCTTTCAGCTTGTCTATACTTTTCTTTTCCACAAGAACAAAAAACAGCGCCAATGCCGTGAAAGTATCCGGCATGGCACAGTCGGTAGGATATCTGATTGCAGCATTTGGCCCCCCGGTCTTTGGAAAGCTGCATGATTGGGATATTTCGTGGAAAAGTTCTTTTTATTTTTTAAGTTTTGCCGTAATCCTGATGTTCTTTTTTGGAATGAAGGCGGCCAGAAATAAATGTGTTGAAGATTAAAAAGTATAAAAAAAAGTCTCTTAGTGAGACTTTTGTTTTTAAGATCATGCGTTTTTTAAAGATTTTTTTGAAAAAAGATGCTCAGTTTTTCAAAAGGAATTAAATCTGTTTTATCATAAAGATCTACATGCCCTGCTTTCGGTACGTAATACAGTTCTTTAGGCTCAGCAGCAAGTCGGTAAGCTTCTTCGCTGAATTCTTTAGAATGAGCCTGATCTCCGGTAATGAAGAGCATGGGTCTGGGAGAAATGGTTTCAATATCATTAAAAGGATAGAAATTCATAAACTTGGTGTTACTGCTCAGAGTTGGATGGGTAGTCAATTCCGGTGAACTTCCTTTGGGTGTATATTCGCCTCTGGGAGTTCTGTAGAAATCATAAAACTCCCGTTGGACCGGATGGGTGTTTTTATCCAGCTGATGAACAGTTCCGCTTGTGTATTTAGTTTCTCCGCCATTAAATTCTATATATCGCTGTTCTGCAGCTTCAGCAATAATCTTCTTACGCTGGTCAAGGGTCTGCAAGTGATTGAGTGCATTTCGGTTGGCAGCTCCCATGTCATACATACTTACCGTTGCTATAGCTTTCATCCGCGGATCAATTTTGGCTGCACTGATTACAAAGCTTCCGCTTCCGCAGATTCCCAGAATGCCGATTCTGTTTCGGTCAATAAAAGCCCGGGTTCCAAGGAAATCAACGGCGGCACTAAAATCTTCTGCATAGAGTTCAGGAGCTACTGCATTTCTAGGTTTTCCTTCACTTTCGCCCCAGAAAGAAAGGTCGATGGCTAAGGTGATGAAACCTTTTTCTGCCATTTTGGAGGCATAAACATCTGCACTCTGTTCTTTTACGGCACCCATTGGATGGCCTACAACTATAGCAGGATGTTTTTCAGTCTGACTGAAGTTTTCAGGAATGAAAAGGTGCCCGACAACATCCATATTATACTGATTTTTGAAGGTAACCTGATAGACTCCAATATTGCTTCTGACTTTAAAAGTGGTGTATTGTTCTGTGCTGATCAGTTTCATTTCAGATTTTTTTGGTTGTTGATTCTGGTTTTGTGCAGATGTTTCTCCTAAAAACAGAAGAAAGACCAGTGCTGCTGTTATTGATTTTTTCATCAGTTAAGAAATGGTTTTAATAATTTTGGCAGGAATTCCTCCTACTACGGTATGATCAGGAACGTCTTTTGAAACTACAGCTCCGGCCGCTATTACAGAATTCTCACCGACGGTTACTCCTGGAAGAATGGTAGCTCCGGCACCTATCCAGGCTCTTTTTTTGATGAGGATAGGTTTTGTTACCAATGCCCGTCTGTCTTCAGGATCCAGTGGATGATTTTCTGTAATAAGGTTTACTTTGGGGCCAATCAGAACTTCATCTTCAATGGTAATTCCACCCATATCCAGAAAGGAACAGGCGTGGTTGATAAAAACATTTTTTCCAATGCTAATGAATTTTCCGAAATTGGTATAGAAAGGAGGAAATACTGTTGTACTTTCATCTATGGCGTTATCGGTTATTTTGCTGAGAAGTTCCCGAACTTCACTTGTAGTTTCAGAATTATTGAGCTTCCGGGAAAGCTTTAAAGTTGTTTCTACAATTTCATTAATTTTAGAATACTCCGGATCATTAACACGAATAGGTTCACCTGCTTTTAATCTCTCTAATATATCTTTGCTCATGATGTTTAAATTTTACAGAACAAAATTAAAGAGAAAGCCTTACAATGTATTTGTCGTAAGGCTCAATTAATCTTTCTGAGAAGCTCAAAAAGTAGATGGCAAATCTTTTTACAGAAGAATGCAATATCGTTTTAATGGCAGTTTCAGATACTCTCTATGCGCGATGGCAAGACTGTTTTCCAGTGAAAAAGCTATGACAAAATGAGGAATGCAGCACAAAGAAAAGATTCCAAAAAAATATAAGATTGAGGCTTATATTTCGGTGGGAGAAAATCCGTACTCTTTTTTAAAGGCCGTAGAAAAATGAGAAGGATTTTTAAATCCTACTTCAATATATACGTCCCCTACTTTTTTCTTTTCTTCTTTTAACTTAAAATAAGCGGCTTCAAGACGTTTTTTAATGAGCCATTTCTGAGGAGTCAGGCTACTTATTTTCTTAAAATCCCTTTTAAATGTGGCGAGACTTCTTCCTGTATAGGAAGCAATCTGCTCCATAGTAAGATCATCTGCATAGTTTTCATTAAGAAATCCCAGAATATCTACTTTCCAGGGCTCTGTAAAATCAAATAATACGGGATAAAGAGATTCGGAACTGTTTAAAGCAACATAAATTCCTTCAAGAAGTTTAAGATGGACAATACCTTCGGTAGGTTTTATATTGCCCTCGAAATAAGGAGTCAGCGACTGAAACAAGCTGGTGATATCCGGCCGGACTTCCAGTTTGAATACATTTTTTTCAGAAACCTGAGGCTTATCCGGTATTTCAGATCTGTTCATTGTACTGTAAAATTCACGCAGAGTATTTCTGCTGAACGTAAGTGATATTCCTTTGTAAAGTTCTTCTCCAACGCTGTTTTTGTACATTGTAAGACGGTGATCTCTGCGGATAAAAGCACATTCACCTGCTTTAATAATTATTTTTTCACCTCTGTCTTCGATGATTTGTTCACCGGAATACAGGTATAAAAGTACATGTTCGGGAGTGGAATGGATGCATTTTTCGCTGTAGTCAGAAAAACAAGACAGGAATATGCCTGAATAATTCAGTGTTCGCAACTTTTCTGTCTGTTTCATTTAAGCTTACATTTTATTGTTAAGATTTACAAATTTAGGAATAATGGCTGGTTTAAAATTTGTTGTAAGGCTCATTTATTATTCTTAGGTTACCCTTCTTTTGTTGCTGGCCTCCACCCACTCATCTTTCCGGCATTTGGGACATTTTTCTGTATTTCCCTTGGTTTTCAATTCGGTATAGCCACAGAATATGCAGGAATAATAAGCTTCTTTTTCAGCCATTTTTAATGAATCTTCTAATGATTCCGGCATGATGGGAAGACCATATTTCACTTTTTCATCTTCAAAATAAAATATACTGATTTCCCCTGAGCTTTCTACAATAGCTGTTTCGATCTGACCCAATTGGGAAACTCCTTTTAATCTTAATTCAGCAAAGAATTCATCGCTGCCTAAGTTTTCTTTTTTGAAATTGTCAATGGCAAATTCTCCTTCACGAATCAGGCAGGCAGAAGAGCCTTCCACCAGCTTTTCAAAATTTTTGCTTTTGGCGATAAAAATTGTAATGATCGTGTATAACAGAATAATAACGATAAAAACCAGGATTGAAGAGACAATTCCCACATCTTTGTTAAACATAGGATCACCTGCCGCAGAGCCTAAACCGATAATAACAACAAGTTCAAAAATGGATAGCTGTTTAACCCCTCTTTTACCTAAAATTCTCAGCCCGGCGATGATTGTCAAAAACATAATAGCCGTCCTGAGAATAATTTCTAAAAGAAAAGACCATTCTTCATGCCCCATTAGTAATTCTTTCCAGTTGAGCTCTAAGAGAAATAAGGATAGCATAGAAATTAATTTAGAGAAGGCATTCAAAAAATAAGCCATCCCAAACCTACTCATCTAAAAGATTAATAGATTTTAAACTCTTTTAAATTAATTATAAAGAATATTCCATACCGTCCTGAAGAACTAAACATCTGTTTTTCATACCGTTTTCATTGATTCTATTCTGAATAAATTCACGGTTTTCTTTGCAGTGACTAACTGCTTCAAGATGGGTGACCAGAACAGAGGCATCAGGTGCATATTCACAAAGTTTAATGATGTCTTCACTCGTCATAATAATAGGGTCTCCCACAGCAAAAGTGGCTGCACCTCCGGCTACAACAATATGCTGTGGCTTGTGCTGATCGATTTCTGCCGCAATTTTGTCATACCAGATGCTGTCGCCAACAATATAGAGGGTTTTATCCTCTGTTTTAAAGACAAATCCGTTTACCTTGCCCATTTTCTCCCCTATTTCACCGGTTCCGTGCTGTCCTTCTGTAATGGAAATGCTTATGTTTTTCCAAATGATGCTGTCTTTGATAGAAATTATATTCTTAAAACCGGATTGCGCAATCTGGTCCGAAATAATCTCAGGACAGATCACGGGAATATTTTTATCTAAAAGTTCAATAGCTTTTCCGTCCCAATGATCAGGATGAAGATGAGTTACTGCTACTGCATCAATTTTGGACAGCTTATCCTTCAGTTCTTCTTCACTGAATGGAAGATCAACTAATGGGTTCAATAATTCGTTATCCGTCATCGGAAATTTCCCCAAAGAACCTTTTTCTCCAAGCATGGGATCAATTAAAATATTTTTTCCTCCGATCTGGAGCAGTAATGTGGCATTGCGCCATAATTCTATTTTCATTTTACTTAATTTTGTCATTGCAAAGCTATTGCTCAATCAAGATTAAATAATAGACGGTTACCAAAAGGTTAACGATAAAAACATTTGTTGATGAATTTTGAAGAATTTAAAAACTGCGGGCTCAGACGAAGCCTGGACATTCTTTCCGGAAAATGGAAACCGCTGATTCTTCAGAATCTTTTTGAGGAAGACCAAGTAAGATTTGTGGAATTGTGGCGTAAAATGCCTCGAGTTTCAAAAAAGGTGCTTTCGGAGCAGCTGAAACAAATGGAGGAAAATCATATCATTCAACGCATTGAAGTTTACAATTTTCCTCCTGAAGTTTATTATAAATTGACGGATAAAGCCCGGAAGTTAGGTCCTATCCTTGATCAGCTGCATGCTTGGGGCAACGATCTTGATTCTTAAAAGCATCCAATACTTCCAAAATATTCCGGTAAATAAAATCAAGTTCTTCTGCAGTAATGCAATACGGCGGAACCAGATACATAACATTTCCCAGCGGACGTATAATAATCCCACGTTCCAGAAATTCATCATACAAAACCTTTCCAATCTGATTAAAATAAGAAGTATTCTGATCGGTTTTATACTCAAAAGCCAGAATAGTTCCAGTCTGACGTACATTTTCAACATCCGGATGCTTTAAAAGAACTTTAGAAAAATCTGAATGTTGTCTGCTAATTCGGTCAATTGCTCTTAAAGTTTCTTCCTGTAATAAAAGTTCCATGCTGGCCAGTGCCGCCGTACATGCTAAAGGATTAGCCGTAAAAGAATGCCCGTGAAACAGAGTTTTATACTTGTCATCAGATAAAAAAGCATTGAAAATCTCCTGAGAACAGGTCGTAATTCCCATCGGCATTGTTCCTCCGGTGAGGCCTTTTGAAAAGCACATAATATCTGGCATTTCTGTAAGATGGTTAGCTGCAAAAAGCTTTCCGGTCCTTCCAAAACCTGTGAATACTTCATCCTGAATCATCAGAATTTCTTCGTTTCTGCAAAACTTCATCAGTTCATCCAGATGTTTGGCCTCATATATCAGCATGCCTGCTGCGCCCTGTACCAAAGGTTCATAAATAAAACAGGCTGTCTCTTCTGCTATATCTTTAATCTGTATTTTTAAACTTTCCAGGTTTTCTGAGTTGGGTGTATCAATAAAGATCACTTCAAATAACATACTCCCGAAAGGCTTTGTCCAGGCACTTCTTCCGCTCACGGACATCGCCCCGAAGGTATCACCGTGATAAGCATTTTTAAAAGCCAGAATTTTAGTCTTCTCTTTTCCGAGGTTATAGGCGTATTGAATACACATCTTCAGCGCTGCTTCAACTGCTGTCGAGCCATTATCCGAATAAAAAACTTTTTTCTGATTATCAGGAAGCAGTCTTAATAGATTTTCTGAAAGTTGAACTGCTGGTTCATGCGTAAATCCTGCAAAAATAACCTGTTCCAGAGTATTTAACTGTTCAAATACCCGCTCGGCTATATAAGGATGAGCATGGCCGTGCAAAGTCACCCACCATGAAGACACTGCATCGATATACTTTTTCCCTTCATCGTCATATAAATAAACACCCTTGCCTTTAACAATGGGTACTGCATCGCCTGCCGTTTTCATTTGGGTATACGGATGCCAGTTGATGGCTTTGTCTCTTGACTTTAGGGATTGTATTGATTTATTCATGTAAAATGTATTTATGATTTTTTAAAAGCTGGAAGTTAGAAGCTGGGAGTAATGGAAGTTGACTCGAAACTCAACTAACAACAGCTACTCTCCTTCATCTTCATCGGTTTTAGTCCCAGTTTTTCCAGCATCTGCATATCTTCTGAAACTCCCGGATTTGGTGTCACCAACAGCGTTTCTCTTTCTCCTGTAAAGATTGAATTGGCTCCTGCCATAAAGCACCACGCCTGCTCTGTTTCATTCATTTCTATTCGTCCTGCACTTAATCTGACCATGGAAGAAGGCATGACAATTCTTGCAGTCGCAATCATTCGTACCATTTCCCAACTGTCTACTTTTTCGTTATCTTCAAGCGGCGTTCCTGCTACTCTGGCTAAGGCATTAATAGGAACAGATTCCGGATGTTTGGGCATTGTGGCTAATGTTAAAAGCATTGAGATCCGGTCTCTGTGCGTTTCTCCAAGTCCGATAATTCCTCCTGAACAAACCGTTATTCCGGCATTTCTTACATTATTAATGGTATTGATCCTGTTATCGAAGGTTCTGGTTGAAATAATTTCTTCGTAATACTGTTCAGAAGTATCCAGATTGTGATTGTAAGCGTATAAACCTGCCTCCTGAAGACGGATAGCCTGTTCTTCAGTAAGCATTCCTAAAGTACAGCATACTTCCAGTCCAAGCTCATTCACTCCTTTTACCATATCGATTACACGGTCAAAATCACGGTTATTTCGAACTTCACGCCATGCTGCAGCCATACAGAAACGGGATGAACCGCTGTTTTTTGCTTTTTGAGCGTGAGCAATAACGGTTTCTGTCGGAAGCAATGCCTGTACTTTGATATTGGTATGGTAACGGGCAGCCTGACCACAATAGGAACAATCCTCAGGACATCCTCCTGTTTTGATGGATAATAAGGTGGAGATCTGTACTTCGGTCGGATCGTGCCATTCACGGTGAACGGTGGCTGCCTTATAAATCAGCTCCAGTAACGGCTGGTGGTAAATTTCTTCTATTTCTTCTTTTGTCCAGTTGTTTCTTACGGTTGTTTTTTTGTCCATTATCATAAATTTGTTTTTGTTAATTGTTCTGCGGCAGCTTTAATGCTGTCTTTTGTGGGTTGGTCAATTTCAGGAATGTGGATGATTCTCGTTTGTCTTTTAATAAAGTTGCTGATGACTCTTTCGGTATCCGGAGAAAAAACTCCGTTGAGGATCAGGCATTCCAGTTTGAGATTTTTCTGTTCTAATGCCATGATGGAAAGCAAAGTATGATTAATACACCCTAAATAATTCCTCGCCACCAATGCCACCGGAAGTTCCAGTTTTTCTGTAAGATCAATCATGAAGATATCATCTGTAAGCGGGACCATAAGCCCTCCGGCTCCTTCTACAATAAGACTGTTCTGTGTTTCAGGCAGATGAAACTGGTCAAGATCAATCTGCACATTTTCTTCCCGTGCCGACTGATGCGGTGATGCAGCCAGCTTAAAACGGTAAGTTTCCGGATGGCAGACTGTATTTTCTGTCCATGATTCTATTTTATGACTGTCCGAATAGTCCAGATCTCCGGATTGTACGGGTTTCCAGTAATCGGCTTTAAAATATTGCGTTAAAACGGCAGAGCAAATTGTTTTTCCTACTTCGGTGCCTATGCCGGTGATGAATAGTTGGGTCATGCGGGTTACGGGTTTCGAGATGCGTGATTCGGGATTTAGGTTTAAATATTAATTTTTGTTTGGTTTAAAGGAGTGCTTTGATGAGTCCTGTGAGTTCTATGATCTCCTTTTCGGTATTGAAGCTGTGGAGGCATATTCTGAGTCTTTCAGTTCCTGCTTTTACAGTGGGACTGTAGACGGCATAGGTTAAGAAATTATGATCAGATAGTCCTTTCTGTAAACTTCTTAATTGATGATTGTCCGGAACCAATACAGCCTGTATCGGACTCAATTCCGAAGATGGTGTTTCTATATTTTGATTTCTGAAAATTTCAATGTTGTGATGAAGTTTTTCTGACGGTCCCGGCTTTTGTTTTAAAAACTCATATGCTGTTTGAATAGCTATCCATAAAAAATCATGAGCTGCGGTCGTATAAATAAACGGAGACGCAAAATTCACTAAATAGGATTTTACGGTTTCATCACAAAGAATAGCTGCGCCATGTGCCCCTAAAGCTTTCCCATAGGTTACTACAGCTGCAAAAACATCATTTTGCAATTGGTATTTATCAATCAAAGCATATCCAAAAACTCCGAAAGAATGGGCTTCATCTACAATCAGTGCGGCATGATATCTTTTTGCTAAAGCTGCAATTTCCTGAATAGGTGCCAGATCTCCATCCATGGAATAAAGGCTTTCTATAGCAATAAAACAGGGTCCGGTCTGCTTTTTCAGGATACTTTCCAAATCTTGCAGATCATTGTGACGGAATTTTAATTTCCGGGCATGAGACATCCTGCACGCATCATGAACAGAGCGGTGAATCTGCTCATCTACAATAATCGTGTCGTGACGGTCAGGCAGCGTTGAAAATAAAGCCAGATTCGCATTGTAACCGGAAGAAAAAAGCAGAGCTGCTGGGTATTGATGCTGTTCAGAAATATACTCTTCTGTTTCATCGGTTATATTGCTGTTCCCGCTGATCAACCTTGAACCGGAGCTTCCTGAAAGAAGCTGAGGGTTTTCCTGAACCTTCAGAAGCAGTTGTGCCTGAAGTTCTTCATTTCCGGCTAATCCAAGATAATCATTGGAATAAAAATCAATCCCTTCTGATTTTGGTTTTAAAGTTCTTAATGTGCCCGCTTCTTTTCTTTTGTCAAGCGCTTCCTGAAATTTTTTAAGCATAATCTAACTCTGAAACTTCCTCTGCGATGGCATTGATCCACTGATCATGCAGTTCTTTTTCTAGGGTCAAAATCGTTTCTGCGTGCTGCTGCCAGTCAGCGGAAAATTCATTTAACTGATCGATCATTTCCTCAAGATGTCCTTCCTCTTCCAGAATAATAGATTTCACCATAATTTTCGAAGATTCTTTGGTCAGAATATCCTGATAAACCGGGTAAAGCTCATCTGCACGGACTTCAATAGCATAGGTTACAAAAAGGTAGGCCGCAAATTTCAGTTCTTCTTTGTTCAGGTTAAATGCAGTCTGAAGGTATCTGCATACCTTAACATCTAGTGAATGAAGATATTGCCGGGTGGCAATTGGAGCCAGAAGTTCATCTGCTTCATAAGTTTTACACAATTCTGAATCTATTTTTCCGATCTGTTTTTTTAGATAATAAGCGTGGCGGTGCTCTTCAGCAGCATGTTTCAGCTGAATCAGCGTAACAGAAACCGGATGTTCACACTTTGAGATTTTTCTGGCACCGGCATTTTCCATGTACGAAAGCGTGTTCAGCCATTTGGCGTGAGTTCCGCCGTCCTGGACGATTTTTTCTAGCAGTTGATGAAATTCCATAGGTTTATCAATTTTGGTGGGTTGCGAGTGTCGAGGTTTAGTTTTCTTATCATTGCTTGTAGGCCTCCTATCTCGTAACTTTCATTTATTCTGATCCAAAATTAGTATATTGCCGGACCATTAAAAGGTGCCAGTTTTAAGATTATGGATAGTCCGGTTAAAATTCCTTACGAAAGTTTTATAGAAATTGACAGAAATTCAGAGACTTCGATCTATATGCAGATTGCGAATCAGTTGATCAATGCTATTCAGAGAGGTTTTCTGCCCTATGGTACCAAGTTACCGGGAACCAGAGCTTTTAGTGAAGTTCTGGAAATCCACCGGAATACTGCTGTGGCTGTTTATGATGAATTATCTGCACAGGGCTGGGTGGAAAGCCTTCCGAATAAAGGAACGTTCATCATTGGAGAAAATCAGGAAAAGCCCGTAAAGGTTAAAGATTTTGAAAAAGATAACCTTCAGAATTATCCTGAGACGACAGGTTTTTCATTCAAAACTTCCAATATTTTGGATAATCCTTTTGAGCATTCGGACTGTGAGTATGTTTTTAATGATGGAGTTCCGGATATCAGACTAACTCAGATCGGACAGCATTCAAGGTTTTACAGCTCTATTCTAAAACGGAAATCCAACCAGAAAATGCTTGGGCATTATAATCATGACGGAAGTGAATTTTTTAAAGAACATCTGTCACATTACCTTAATCTATCCCGCGGACTGCCTATTTCAAAGAACAATCTTCTCATTACCCGAAGCACGGAAATGAGTATCTATATTGTTTCCGAAATTCTCCTTTCTGCAGGAGATACCGTATTGGTAGGTGCTTTGAGCTATTTTTCTGTGAATATGATTTTCCAGAAAGCGGGTGTCAATATTGTTTCAATACCTATTGACGGAGAGGGAATTATCGTGAAAAACGTCCGTGAGGCCTGTAAAAAGCAGAAAATCAGGATGCTTTATCTTACGCCGCATCACCACTATCCTACTACTGTTGCGTTAAGTGCACAGAGAAGGCTTGAACTGCTGGATCTTGCCCATGAATTCGGGTTTATCATTCTGGAAGATGATTACGATTATGAATTTCATTATGACAAAAGCCCCATTCTTCCGCTGGCAAGTGCGGATACTAAGGGAATGGTTATTTATATCGGATCTTTTGGAAAATCATTGGCTCCGGGATTCCGGACCGGTTTTATTGTGGCTCCGGAAAATCTGATGGTTGAGATGAGGAAATATCTCGGAATTATAGACCGTCAGGGGGATATTTTAATGGAAAGAGCTTTGGGTGAAATGATCGAGGAAGGTGAAATACACCGGTATCTGAAAAAATCGTTAAAGGTTTACCAGGAAAGACGGGATTATTTTGCAGAATTACTTGAAGAAAATCTAGACGGATTAATCAAGTTCCAGAGGCCTTCGGGAGGTCTTGCTTTCTGGCTGGAATGGAATATTCCTGTCAATCTGATGCAGTTGAGTCGGAATTGTGCACAGAACAATTTATTTATTCCCAAAACACTACTTTATCAGACCAAGGATCTTACGGCGATGAGGTTGGGTTTTGGAAATCTGAATTTTGAGGAAATGGAAAAGAGTATTGAAATTCTTTCTGATGGTGCTAAAAGATTGTTATAGGAAATCTCTCGAAGATTAAGCAGATATGGCAGATGTTTGCGTTTTTATTAATCTGCTCAATCCGCTTAATCTGCGAGAGGTAAAAAACATCTAAAAATCACACAGAAGATTTAAACTAGCATAAAATTTCACGCAGAGTTTACTGATTATGTAGATAGTTATGTTATTTGAATTGGAATAAAAAAAGTGTAACAGTTACGTTACACTTATCTAAAATTTTTGTTTTTTTAATTTGAAGGAGTCAATATCTTCACTTTCTTTTTCTTGGGTTTCTTCTTTTTTCTGTTCAGATAAATAATAAATCCGGTGATGGGAAGTGAAGCTGCCATCATGCCTGCAAAAAGATATAAAATCCGGCCCGTCATTCCAAAGATGCTTCCTGTATGAAGGTCATAATTTCTTTCTCTTAATGCAGTTCCATATCCTATACTTTTATCTTTGTAGGATTGATGCTTTAAGATTTTTCCTGAGTATTGATCAAAAGTAAACTGCTCATTCTCGTATTGCTTATTTCCGTACGTTACCTCAGCATAATAAGTTCCTTCTTCTGTTTTAGGAAAGCTGATGAGTGCAGATTTCTTATCTGCGAGGCTCTGTTCTACCCTGTTTCCGACCATATTCAAGATGTTTTTCTTGTCTGAAGATTCTTCGGCAGGAATGGTACTTTTAGCCTTCTGTTCGGTTTTTGTCTTTCCGTTCAGTGTTTTTTTGACCCATTGATCAACATCCTCAAAATTCCATATCAAAGCGGCGTATGAAATAAGACATAAAGGAATGACTGCATAAAATCCTAAGACATTGTGCATATCATAATTAACTCTTTTCCATTTGGCTGATGTTTTGATCGTAAACATTCCTTTGAGTGCCTTTTTATTCATTTTGCGGGGAAACCAGATCATCAATCCTGAAAAAAGCATGATCGCCAATATCAGTGTGGAATATCCGGTAATGGTTTTGCCAATTTTTTCACCCAATAAAAGCCTGCGGTGCAAATCCATCACGATTTCAAAAAAATCATTTTTGGCATTTTCCACCTCAAGAACTTTTCCGGTGTAAGGATCTACATACACTCTGTAATAATGGATGTAAGAACCCCAATACGTCAGAGCTTCTTTATCCATTTTCAAAGACCGGAAAGCATAGCTTCTGGATGGATCTGAGGATATTTCTACCCTGCTTACCTTTAAGCTGTCCGGAAGTGCCTGCTCAGCTTTTAGTTTAAGATCGGAAAACTGCAGCTTTTCTTTTTTTATGGTTTTGACGAAATATTTTTCAGGGTGTAATGCATGTTTCAGCTCTTTTTCAAAAGCGAGAATACATCCTGTCACCGCCATTATGACAACTATAAGCCCGGACGTTAGTCCGAGCCATAGATGTAATTGATATGCTGTCTTTCTGAGTATAGAATTCATATTAAAACTTAAGAGTAACCTCCGCTACAAAGTTACGGGGCATTTGGGCTACTATAACACCCTGTCCTGCGAAATACTGCGCATTTCCTAAATTATTCATTTTAAATCCTAATCTGTATCTTTCTTTTTCAAGAGATACGGAAGCGTTCACTAAAGTATAAGCCGGGAATGTAAACTGTCCGGTAGCTGCATTGTCTACAGTAACCTGCTCACCCACGCGGTTTACTCCAAAACCTAATCCGAGACCTGAAAGTCCTTTGATCGGCAATATGTAGCTTACCCATGAATTGAATACATTAGCCGGACCTGAAGACGACGGACGGCGGCCATCTACATTGGTAGCAGCTTTTACAAACTTACTGTCGTTATAAGAATATCCTGCCATAATGTTCAGCCCCTGAATTGGATTAAGGATGGTTTCAATTTCGATCCCTTTACTTTTCTGTTCTCCGTCCTGGATGGTCACATTATAGTTTGTTCCGTCGCGATTCACAACATCTGCCCGTAACATATTGTCAACCAGAATATCATAATATCCTACTGTGAAATTCACTCTGTTTCTCCAAAGATTTCCTTTGAATCCTACTTCCCACTGATTAGATCTTTGTGGTTTGAAATCTCCACTGTAGTCTGCAAGTGGCTGCGCAACCGGAGCTAAATTACTGAAACCATTCATATAGTTAGCATAGGCAGACAGACGGTCTTTAAGAATCTGATAGGATAAACCAAGTTTTGGAGACAACGCATTCTGATTGAATGGCCCCGAATTAGAATTCTTAACCAAGTCAAGCTGTCCTTTGCTTTCATAATGGTCAAAACGTAAACTCAACAAAGTAACCAAACGGTCTGTAATATATACCGCATCGGAAATATAAGCGCCATAAATATTACTTGATGCCGTATTTCGTACTAAAGGTGCTGTAGAAGTCTGAATTTTCTGTAACGCCAAATCTCTGGTTATATTACCATATGTACCTGTTATCGGCGGAGCTATCGGCGCTGTAGGATTTCTGGGATCAATGTAATCGAATACGACAATTGGAGAAAGGTTATTATTCATAGACTGGTTTAAATAATCCAATCCTACAAGAACCTTATTTTTGATTTTTCCTATTTTGAATTCCCCGTTAAAGTTCTGCTGAACACTGGTAGACGCTCCTTCACCATTCTGCCACTGTACATTACGCTCTAAAAGATTGTCCGTATTTCCTCTCATGAACTGATATTGATACAATCCTTCCGTTTTTCTGTAATTTCTTGAGATCAAAGTCTGTGAAGTCCACTGATCTGAAATTTTATAATTAATCTCAGCTTTTACGTTAATGGAAGGTGCCTTTAAGCTCATATCATTATTGGAATAAGATCTTTTCCAATCGTATCCAAGCTCATCCGGAGTGGTTGCGATGAATGGTCTGGTTCTCGGTAAAAAGATAATCGGAGTGTTTGTTCCTTCATAAGTGTAAATCTGAGCTCCCAAGTTAAATTTTAAACGGTCATTCACCTGATAGCTGAATGTAGGCGCCACAAACATGGATTTTCTAAACTCAGAATCTCTGAACCCGTTCTGGTACTGATAGGCAGCATTCAAACGGAATAAAGTCTTTCTTGACTCTGTGATTGGACCGTATACATCAGCCGTCACACGATTCAGGTTATAACTTCCCAAAAGATAAGAAGCTTCTCCGCCGAAATAATCTTTCGGCTTTTTCGTCACCACATTAATTAATCCTCCAAACGAATTAACCGCACCACCATACAAAGTTCCAGAAGGTCCTTTGATGACGTCGATACGTTCAATATCCGCAGGATCAATTTCTGAGTTGGTAGTCGCAGGAACACCGTCTACCATAGAAACTCTGGTAGGAAACCCTCTTAAATTGTAGTAGAAACTTCCGTCTCCCGCTCTACCCGCACTTCCCTGCATTTTTACAATACCCGGTGCATTTTTTAAGGCGTCCGACATATCATACACCAACTGCTCTTTCAGGATCTGCTGGTTGATGCTTGTATACATTTGCGGATTTTCAATGTTTCTCAGAGGCATTTTAGAAATCGAAGTACTGTCTCTGTCCAGAAATTTATTTCTGCTGAAAGCGTATACTGTGATTCCTTCGATCACATTGTTTTCTGCTTCCGGATAAATCACCGGAATTTCAAAGACATCTTTTTCAATACGGATCTGCTCACGCATCAATTCTATGTCATTTAAAACCACCTGAAGCGTATATTCTCCCGGTGGCACATTATCAAAATAGTATTCTCCTAAACTGTTGGTCTTAGCCTGATACGGCGTATTGACTAATCTTAAAAGCGCATTCTTCACGGGCACCTTTTCAGACAACATAATCTTTCCGTTAACACGTTCACTCTGCTGGGCAGAAACAAAAAGAGGAAGACCGACAAGGAATAAAAGTAATATAGGGGTTTTAAATATTTTCATGCTGTAAGTTTTGTAACAGGGGATAGTTTATTTTGCCGTTTGGTGATAATGGAAATGATTCTATGTGTTCGGTGCGTACGTACTGCGGATTGATGCGCAGTTTACTTTTAATGGTTGCCGTAATGGTCTGGGGATCAATATTGATGTTGTCATACAGAACAATGATTTTTTTGTCATTGCCGTTCAGGCAGACCACTGTATTGCCTTCCAGTTCATTCTTAAGGATAAACTCTACCTCATCCAGATTGAGACGGATTCCGAAAAGCTTCATGATGCGTTTGATTCTTCCTGTGATGTAATACAGTCCGTTCTGCCCTCGTCTGCCTGTGTCTCCTGTATGAAGAAGCTTAGGCTGTTCGTAGGTAGACAGATCTTCAAGCTTGTTGGCATATCCACCGCTGATGCTTGAATGTAAAAAGAGCAGTTCATCCGTTTTAGGATCAATCTGGAAGCTTCCTCCGTGTACAGGAGTACCAATAGACGTTTCCTCTTCAAGAAGTCCGTCTGTAGTAAGATAAGCCATTCTTCCGCCTGCTTCCGTCTGTCCATATTGGGCAAAGAACTGTTTATCGAACTCAAGGCAGTAATTGAAGATGGTTTTCCTCAATTCAGCATTGATCACACCTCCTGTATGGGTCATATACCTCAGGCTCCTGCTGTCTTTTCTGAAGAATCCGATTCTGTTCAGGTTTTCGTACAGATATGGAACGCCTCCAAGCGTGCTGTACCCATACGCTTCCATTTCATCCCAAAAGGCTTTCTGCATGATGTCTTTGTCCGTACAAACTATTCTTCCCGCACGCATACAGTTGGTGGTAAAAATAGAAAAACCGTACACGAAATTAATCGGTACGTTGAGCGGAACTACATCAGATTCCAGGATCGGCATGTATTGAAGGATACTCACTGCATTCTGATAAAGGTTTTCATCTGAAAGCTTCACCAGTTTCGGAACTCCGGTGGTTCCGGAAGTACTTAAAAGGATCTTGATGTCAGGATGAATGGTCACTTCCGGCTGGTAATCTTCTTTAGCAAAGATTTTAACCGTTTCCGAAAACTCCTTCAGCGAATACCCCTGAACCTCATCTCTTGAGGGATCAAAGATATATTTGGGACGGTATTCTGCTTCCAGACGTTCTTTAAATTCCGGATGCAGTTTCTGTCCCAAAACAGCAATGGCATGCGCGGTTCCATAGAAATTGAGGAGTACTTCAATACTAGGTACCTGATTGTCATTGTACAAAAAGATCAATCCTTTTTCTACAGGATTGAGGCCTAAAGACCGGTACAGTGTTCCCACCGGCGTGGAAGCACCGGTGGAAGCATCTGTAAACAACAAGTTCTTGTTGGCAATTACATTTTCTAAAATTTTCATATACTTAGTTTTCTACGAGTACATCGTATTTTTTCATTTTTTCGCGGATCTTTCCGACGGTTCCCATTTCAAGGATGTCGTTAAAGTCAAACTTGACACGGTAGAACTGCTCCAACGCTTCTACAATAAGCAGATGCGACATAGAGTCCCACTCAGGAATCTCCTGATAGGTAAGGTTTTCGTCTACCAATTCTTTTTTCACAGCGATTGCTGATGCGATAATTTCATAAAATTCGTCTGTTGTGTGCATTTTAAATTTTTATAGTTTTCCATTTACCATTTTTGAATATCATAAGGAACAGTACAGCCAGTACGATTTCCGAAGAAACAATAGCGGTGAATATTCCTTTCAGTTCCCATTGAAGCCTTACCCCAAGCAGGTAAGCCAAAGGAAGCTGAATCACATAGAACATGATCATGTACAGCAGGGTTACCTGCATAATATTACCGGCCGCATTAAGCGCACGGCTGATCACCATTGTAAAACCGAGTAAGAGATAAGCCATAGACACCACATGGATGTACTGTACGGCATATCGCGCTACCTCAGCCTCCTTGGTGAAGAACGTCACCACATATTCCGCAGCGAACTGCCAGAATACAGCGACGGCTATCAGATAAGTCATATTGATTCCTCCGGCTCTCCATACTGTTTTTTCAGCACGGTCCGGATTTCCGGCTCCTAAATTCTGTCCTGTAAGAACCCCTGCAGCATTTCCTATTCCCCACGCAGGCATCGTTGCCACAGAAGCAATTCTCTGCGCAATAATGTATCCTGCAAGAGCAGTAGTCCCGAAAGTGGCGATGATTTTAACCATAATCAGCCAGCTTGAAGCAGGAATAATGTACTGAACCAGTCCTCCAAAAGTAATTTTCAGTATTTTCTTAATTAAAGGCAGATCAAGATGAAACTTGACCAGGATATTAACACTGGTTTTGCGTGTAAGAAGAATAAAGAACTGATACAAAACTGCCAATAATCGGGATAGTATAGTAGCATAAGCCAATCCCATCAATCCGTAAGCAGGAATAAAACCCAGTCCGAAAACAAGGATCACGGCGAACACCATACTTGAGATATGACAAAGCCACAATGACTTCATCGCCAGATCGGCATCTCCCGCTCCTCTGAACAAACCATTGATAGACAGACGCAGAATCACCAGACCGATACTCAGAAACACCAGCTTGGAAAAAGGAAGTCCGTTATTTACCATCCCTGTATTGAATCCAAGGAAGCTGATGATCTCACCAGTAAAAAGGAATGACAGACCACCAATCAGTAATGCAAAAGCAGAGGCCAGTAATATGATATAATGCGCAGTCCGGCTCATACCCTCCTGATCTTTCTCTCCGGCTCTCCTGGCCGTCAGTGTTGCAGCGGCGATACCCAAACCAATGGCAATCGCATTGGCAAAATTGATATAGTTATCTGCAATTCCCACGAGTCCAAGGACTTTATCTCCTAATCTTGCAATAATTAAAAGATTGATACTGACAAAAACAGATTCCATCACGAGCTCCATCACCATCGGAATGGCAAGGCTGAAGATAGAACGGTTGATACTCCCTGAGGTAAGTTCTACTTTTTTTCCCGCTAAAGCTCCGTACGCAAATACAGAGCTTTCTTTTACAAGATGCAGAAGCTTTCTCATACGGTCGCTACAGAGTTTTTATTCGCAATCTGATACAAAGGATTCGGCAGTGCACCGTCTTTCTTTGGAATAGCAAATGCTTTATTTTCACTGTAACCGTTGTTTTTCAAACGAAGACTGTTGATGTAGAACCTTTTGAAGGTAGGGACATACAGGTCATATTTTTCATAACGCTCATTCAGATGAGGATTATGGTTTTTGTAGTTCTCTATACAGTCATAAACAAGCGTCCAGAAGGTTTCTTCCTCAAAGCTGGAATGCGTATGCAGAACATTGGATAAATATCTGAAGAACGCATCAAAAACACCCAAGAGAATAGACAATGGAACGTTTTCCTTGTTGGAAGACTGGATCAGTCCGTCTGCCAGATGATCAGGAAGTTTTTCCCTTGCTTCTGTAGTCAGGACAATATCATCCACAAAATCTTTGATGACAATTCTCTGTGGCACTCCGTTTTTCAATACGACCATAATGTTTTCTCCGTGAGGGGTTACACAAAGAGAATGGGTGTAATAAATGTGAAGCAACGGCGTAAGATAAGCATCCAGATAATCTGTGATCCACTGCCTGATACTGATTCCTGCCTGTTCTGCAAAAGCCTGTACCAAAGGAACTCCATTTTGATCTACAAAAAGCAGGGAAGCCATGGTAAACATTTCTTCGTCTTCCTGTAAATAATTGGAAGCACTTTCGCGCCATAAAGCTCCAAGAAATTCGTTATACTGATAAGGAACACCGGCAATTGCACTGTATTGAGGGTGCAGATAAGCAATAGAAGCTTCTTCTCCTAAGAATATGGTTCCTTTGGTTTCAAGATAAGCATCGCCTTTGATCAGTCCTTTTACCCAGTCTGTAATGGAAGGGGCAATTTTCATCTGCTTAGGCGACAGTCCTCTGATATTTCCTGTACTTAAAATAGAAACAGCGGTTTTCAGATATCTTTTTTCAGGATGATCTGTATTAAACAAAGTTCTGATGCTCTGTTGCGGGCTATACACATCATTTCCTTCTCCTAAAAGAACTAAGATACCGGATGCGATATCACCTGCAAAGTGAATTTTCAGTTTATGTTCCCATTGCCATGGATGCACGGGAATTAAATTATAATCATCAGGAGACTTTCCGGAATCGATCAGCCTTTGTTGAAATGATTGATACAATTCGTCTCCAATTTCAGAACGGTAAAATCCTTCCTGATTTATATGCTCCAACGACTGGAACGCTGATCTGTCCTTATGAGCAGCCAGCCACAACACTTTTAAATCCTCTCCCGCTTCCGGAGCAAACGTTTCAAGATCAGTAGGAGAAAATCCTAACCTGCTTTTGTTAACGATCACCCAAGGATGGCCCGTCATCTGATGTTCTACAGTCTGATAATTACTTGATGCCAATTCTTTTGAAGACATAACGCCTCTGGATAAGATCAGTGCATCACAATATAAGGTATGCAGCAATTCCTCGGTATATCTTGCCAGCGTATTGGCATCCAAATCGAATACGGTCTGCATTTCAAGGAAAAACTGGGGAATATTCAGCGCTGAGGTTGAAACTCCATTCTCTATTTTTTCGATACTGTCCGTATCAATGTGCCAGTAATCCATCATCCTTTCCTGTCCGCGGAAACTGTATGCGATAGTTTCAATCCCGGTCTCCAGTTTGAAGACTGTAAATCCAGCGTCATCCTGTGAAACGGCAACAGGTTTTAACCGTTCTTCATGCATTAATTCTGCAATCGTCTTGGCCATAAGGTCTCTGTTGGCCTGTAGCCAGATTTCCTGACTGATTGTATTATTTTTTAAGTTGGTGTTCATTGTTCTGTTATATTTTGACAGTTGATACCGCAGCGTATTTCTCTACATCAAAATCCTGGAAAGCAATTTTCTTTTCGATTTTATAATGTTCTCTTCCCAAAATGTCATTGATGATATAGGAATTACGGTACGCCGCCATTCCAAGATCGGTAGAAATGTAGCTGTGGGTGTGTACTTCTGCATGAAGCACATAGATTTCACCGCCGTTATGGTCTATGGAATAATTCCTGTTGACCGCAAATAATCCTGTGGAATCTCTTTTAATTCTGGACTGAATATTTTTAAGGAAAGCAGGTTCATGATAACGGTATCCTGTTCCTACCACCAGATAATCAGCTTCCTGTTCGTAAGGGACATCCTGCTCCAATTGTGTGAACTCAAGAGTTAGATTATCCGGATTGCTATTATCTACTCTATCCAACTGGCTGTTTGGAATGATCGTCAGGTTTGGATCAGCATTATCAATATTCAGGTCGTAGATAAAATCATAGATCTGGTTGATGAGGTCGTAATTGATTCCTTTAAACTGAGCCTGCTGCTTGCTTAATATTGATTTTCTGGCTGCCTCATCCCTGCTGTAAAAATAATCTACATAATCAGGAGAAGTCAGTTCCAGCGTCAGCTTTGAATATTCCATCGGAAAGAAACGGTCCGGACGTGAATACCAGCCCAATCGGGTATTTTCATCACGGCTTTGCAATAAATCATAGAAAACCTCTGCAGCACTTTGCCCTGAACCGATCACGGCAATTTTTTTACCCTGAGCCAAAAGTTCTTCCTTGTGGTACAGATAAGAGCTTGTATGAAGAATACGCGAATCATCTTTCGGAATAAACGAAGGAATATGTGGCTGTGTCCCTGTTCCCAGGATCAGTCTTTCTGTTCTGAAAACCTCTGTTTCCTTAGTTTTGGTGTGAACGGTTGTAATTAAATACAGTCCGCCTTCATACACAATATCAACCACCTGCGTTGAAAAACGGCACTGTGGAAGCTGGCTCACTACCCATTGACAGTAACGGTTGTATTCTTTACGCGGAATGAAAAAATCTTCCCTGATAAAGAATTTGTACAGCCTGTTCGTTTCTTTCAGATAGTTCAGAAGGCTTAAAGGATTCGTAGGATCTGCCATGGACACGCAGTCGCATAAAAAAGGCGTTTGCAGTGTTACATGGTCAATCATTAATCCCGGATGCCAGTCGAAACCATCTCTCTGGTCAAGGAAAAGTGTTTTTAATTCAGAAATCGGATTCGATAAGGCAGCAAGTCCTAAATTAAAAGGGCCAATACCTATTCCGATCACGTTATATATCGTGTCGTTATTCATGTTCAGTGATTTTTACGGTGAATTCTACATCTTTGTTTTGCGGGAATTTTTCCCAATACCATTCTCTGTAGCAGAAATTAAGGTTGGCTTTTTTATGAGGCATTTCAATGACTTTATCTACTTTGAATCCGACATGCGCCTTGTTCATCATAGAAGCCAGAGAATCTACCGAACCCTCGCCTACCATTTTTCCAACCTCAGGCTGGGCAAATACATAATCTACCATAGACTGTGTGGAAGGAGAAACGTATTTCTTCTTCGGATCAGTCGGTGCAATGAACTGGTGGGTTCCGTAATCGGTAGGCAGTACATCGTAGTAATCGCCCACAATATCTCTGCATGGCCAGTAAACCTCAATATTGCATGTAGGTTCGCCATTGCTCATGACGATGTAGCTGTGTGCTTCATCACCCGGCAGCATTAAACGGTAATAGGTTTCCAGTTCATCAATCGGCCAGTTCATCTGCCAGATTTTGATCGCATGTTCACGGTTAAACCACTCATGAAGCATTTCAAGATCTTCATCAAGATTAACAGGTCTCATCGTAACCGTGACATCATCTTTCTGGAAATAACGCTTGAAGAAAGCTTCTTTCCCTTTCGGATGAATCAGCTGATCTGAGAAGTAATGATAGTGAAGAAGATTCGGAACTTTAGCATAAGAAATCGCTGCGGCACTTGTAATACCGTCAATTTCATTGGCAACCGCCTTAAAGTTGGTTTTTGTTCCCCAATGACGGTTTTCAAGTGCATAACGCGTAAAATATGAAGGCATTTCCTGATGAACCTGTGCAAATTCGCTGTGCAGCATATTGATCAGTGTTCTTTCTTTCACCCATCCTGTCTTTCCTAATGAAGCCACCAATGCTGAAAGATTACTCACCAGAACATGGTAAGAGATAATATCTAAAAGACGCTCATCCCTGATGAAAAGATCTTCAATCTCAGGATACGTTTTGGAAAGCTCCGCATACTGTTCTCTTGCGCTTTCTCTTAACAAATATCCCTGTGCATCCCTTACAAAAAGAGTTGTTGGCAGCAACTGATCATCCAGTTGGATCAGGAGATTCTGTTGATGCGCTTCAGGAGCCATGCCGTATTGGCTGTATAAATGGTTTAAAGGAGCAATCAGCAGGTGAATATATTTTGAAAACCAAGTGGTCACCGATTCTTCCGGACTTGTTCCCAGTTTTTCAGAAACATCTGTAAAGAACTTTTGGATAAAATTCTGACCATCTGCAGGTTCGTCCTGACATAATCTTGCTAAAAGAAGGATTTTATCTTCCGGCTGGAACGGGTTTTCGCGGATCAGGAGATTAAGGCTTTCAATATTTTTATCCTGATGATAAACGCCTAATGTTACAGGTTCCAAAAGCAGTTTGAACTGATTAAAATCCTTTTCAAACGCTGTTCCAGTATGTTTTCTCCATAAAGCCGATGCGTAGCCTCTTTTTAGATCTTTCTCCGTATTGATTCGTATCGATCCTGTTAAAAGAACATTTAAAGAAAACTTAGGCATCCACGGAATTTGAGGGCTGTACATACTTCTGATAGAAGAGGTTGAATAAAATTCTTCCCCAAAAGCCCCGATATGAATTAAAGTACGGTCTTTGATCATTTCCGCTCCTTCTTCGATAGACAAAAGATAAGTAGCTTCCCAAGGATGACACGGAACCGTATAGAAATCAGAAAGCTTTTCACCTTCGTTAAGATACTTCGCTTCAAGATCTTCGGGTAATGAAACAACGCTCTTCAGAAATTCGTTGTAAGGCTGTTCTAAAACCGAATGTTCCCGGACACAGCTTTTGTGCACCAGAAAATACTCCAGCTGGATTCCTTGATTGAATTCCGGGCCGTAAAGAAGCTGCTCTTCTCTGGAGAATCCCATTCTCGCTTTTGTGAAAGGGTGAAGATTATGTCCCACAGGAAGTTGTTGTTCAGATTCCAGGAAAGAATACGTCAAAGCATCCTGATCCTGTAAACCTTCTTCCATGATCATTTCCAGATTTCTTAAGCTGCTGTGAATTCTTTTCGTGAATAGATCCAAGCCTTTTTCACTGAACTGTTCAGAAAGCTCACGGTAGACCAATGCTGTCAGCTGATCAACATCCGGCTCAAAGACTTTCTGATTGTTATGATCAACCACCCATAAAGGCATTCCATAATTGTGGAAAGCACTTTCGGAACGGTAAGAAACCGGAGCGAATAAAAAGATATCGCTTTTCTTTAATTCAAATCTTATATGAAGCGGATAGGAACTGTTTTCAAGCGCCTGAGCCGTAAGCGCATCATATTTCGGAACGCCCTGATAGAACTTTCCGTTTCCAAGCTCACGAAGCATTCCGTTCAGCAGGATTCTAATCGTTATTTCCTGTGCTTTTTCCGTAAGCTTAGTTGGCTGTATCAAAGTCTTCTCCATGCGATTGTATTGTATTTAAAATTTGGTGAACGTCTTCTGTCGTAGTGATCGGGTTCAGGAAAGTAAACTTCAGGTAGAAATTTCCGTCTACTTTAGTGCTTGCCACAAGAATTTCCCCGCTGTAGAAAAGTTTCATTTTGATATGCTGGTTCAAAGCATTCAGGTCTTCAATATCAGGTCTGATATAACGGAAAACCAGAACGCTCAGGTCTGTATCGGAAAGCAGTTCGAAATGCGGATTCTCACTAATCATAGAGGCCACATCTTTGGTAAGGTCTATTACGGTATCTGTATATTCTGAGAGCTGTTCTTTGCCCATCATTCTTAACGTAAACCACAGTTTCAGAGCATCGAATCTACGGGTACTCTGGATAATGGATTTGTTGATTTGTGCAGGAATTTCCTCTTCATCCATTTCCGCAGGATTCAGATAGTCTGCATGGTGTTTCAGGATTCTTAATTCCCTTTTGTTTTTAACGATGAAAGCACTGCTGCTGATCGGCTGGAAGAAAGATTTATGATAATCTATCGTCACCGAATCCGCTCTTTCTATACCGTTCAGAAGATGACGGTATTTTTCGCTTAATAATAAAGCACATCCGTAAGCCGCGTCTACGTGCATCCAGATGTTGTATTGCTCAGCAACGTTGGCAATATCTTCCAGTGGGTCTACATTTCCGAAGTCTGTAGTTCCGGCAGTCGCAACAATTCCGATAGGAATATTTCCCATCTGCTCTTCTCTCTTAATGTATTTTTTCAGCAAAGTGATGTCCATGCAGAATCTTTCGTCTGTAGGAACTTTAACGATACATTTTTCGCCTAATCCCATGATAGAGGCGTTCTTTAAGTTGCTGAAGTGAGATTTATCAGAAACAAAAATTCTGAATCTGCCAGCCTCCTGTGGAAGGCCATCCAGCTTAATATTATGGTTGTATCTCTTCTGGGAAAAGCAGTCGCGCATCATCACAAGCCCCATCAGATTGCTCTGTGATCCGCCTGCTGTGAAAACACCGTCGCTGGTTTCCGGATTGTATCCTAACTGCTCTGCGGTCCAGTCGATCAGCTTTCTTTCCATAAAGGTTCCTCCGGCACTCTGGTCGTAGGTATCCTGCGATGAATTGATGGCACTGACAAGGATTTCTCCTGCTAAAGCCGGAATTACAATGGGGCAGTTAAGGTGTGCCACGTATTGCGGAAGGTGAAAAGCAGTGGCATGCTTTACATATATAGTATCTACTTCCTGAAGAAGCTCCTGGTATGAAGAGAGCTTTTGATCCAGGTCTATCTGCTGTACCATACTTTTCATTTCTTTGGCTTCTATTCCACTGAAGGGTTTGTCATTTCTGTGAAGAAAGGTTCCTACAAGGTCTAAAGTTTCTTCGACAGCGGAACGGTAATGGTCATAATTGTGAGAATGAAAAATATTTTCAAAATTCCCCGAAATGTGAGGTAAGGAGGCGCCCAGGATCTCTCCGGCGGGCATTTGATTGTTGTTCATATACGTATTTGTAAGGTGATTTTAAGTCAATAAGTTGTGTGAAGGTGTAGTAGCATATAGATGTATATGTTTGATAGTCAAGTTTTTATTTTTACATTTTTTTTGCTTTTTATTTGGTGATTGATAAATTATTCATAAATTTGAACCAGCTATTGTTATTTAGAATAATTAAAAACAAATATAGAAATTATATTTACACACCAAATATTTTTTTAATGAATTCACTAGAAATTTTAGATAACGACAGTATTACCGCGGTAAAACTGCTTCCAAGAATCATTGAGATCACCTCTCATGAAAGAAGAATGATACAAGATGCAGCGGTGCATCTTCAGAAAAAATATGGCAGCTATGAGAACAGAGACTTTATTACCCATGTTCATCAATTGGCTTCCTATTTTCTACCGGAAAGAATTTTGCATATAGCGGCTGATTTCGCCAGCGACTTTTCAAAAGATCAGTATGGAGCGCTTGTGTTTAGAGGATTAATGGATATTGATCAGGAAAGTATAGGAAATACTCCGCCGAACTGGCAGTCTGCGGATTATTCTAAATTCAATATCTATGGTTTTGCCTGTGCATTGATTCATGGAGCACTTCCATCAAAACCTGTACAATATTATTCACAGCGAAAAGGTGGCGGATTGATGCATGCGATTATTCCGGATGAAAAAATGAGAGAAACCCAGACCGGGTCGGGATCTGCAACAGATCTTTATGTACATACGGAAGATGCCTTCCTGAAACATCAGGCAGATTTTTTAAGCTTTATGTATATCCGTAATGAAGAACAGGTACCTTCTACCCTATATTCCATCCGTTCTCACGGGGCTATAGGGGAAAATTTCAGACCTCTTTTTGAGCGTATGTACAAAATACCGAAAGATGCCAATTTAGAGACCGGTATGGAGGAAGAAGAGAAACTGGATGCCGTGTTGTACGGTAATTATGAACTGCCTTTTATGAGGTTTGATGCTGCCGAACAGCTATTCAACCCAAGTATTAAACAGACTGACGATGCCCACGGCCATCTGACAGAATTCTGGGAAGAGGCCAGAGATCTGATTTATTCAGGTTTCACGCCACAGGCCGGAGATGTGATATTGGTGAATAACCATTTATGTGCCCATGGAAGATCTGCCTTCAGAGCCGGAGTAAGAAATGTTGATGGTGTAGAACACGAATGTCAAAGAAGAATTATGCTCCGTATGATGAGTAAAGTGAGCCTGATGGAGATGAGAGCACATACGCTTACAGAAGACCCGTTCTTTGTTATTGAAGAACATTTGGGTAAAAATTTTGAAAATATTTAAATTTCATTATTACTTAATTATCATTATGATGAATCCTTTTAAGCACAAGGCTTAAAAGGATTTTTTTATCTAAGCCGTTAAGAGCATTTAATTTTTAAAGATTATATAAAAACTTGTGAAGCAGATGATTTTGTAACGCAAAGAAAATAAGGAGGAATTAAGGAAATGGATACATAATGATTAAAAAAATATCGCAGATCTTACAGATGATACAGATTTTACTTTTGCTAATCTGCTCTATCCGGAAAATCTGCGAGAATAATTAATTTTGTTTAATTCACTTGTGTCTGATCTGTTTTTAAGATGATTAGGGTGAGTTTGCTTTTAAAGGTATGGTTTAAAAAAAATCATTTGATTTTTCCTAACGACTCTTATCATCTTAATCGTTTAAAGATTTAAGCACTGTTAACCATGTCAAGGTTCAAAACCTTGACATGGTTAGGAGATATTGATTTCAAATTCAAATAAAACAACATAAACAATTATAATAAAACCAGATACATCAATTTATATAAAGCTAATTTTATAGCTTAAAAAATCGATCAAATAAAGTCAACTGCTCAGATAAAGATCTGCCCCAGTATTTAGGATCATGGATTCCTAAGGACTCTATATAAAGATGTGGAATCTTTTGATCGGTTAATTTTTTATGAAATTTTCTGTTCATTTCAACCATTTGTGTGTCTTCTGTACCGCAATCGAAAATGTATTGCTGTTCTGCTGTGGCCATAGTCTTCACTTTATTGTCTGTAAGAAATTTAGGATTTAATGATATTGCAGATCCTAATACTTTATCTACCTGATAATTGGTGTATCCTTCCCCGAATGAGTTGAAATCCAAGGCTCCGCAAGAACTTCCTACAATGCCAAATGTATTATTGTATGTCGTACCAATGTTGACAGCACCATAACCTCCCATACTCCAGCCCAGGATACCACGGAATTTTTTATCCATTTTTACAGGATAGTTTTTATTGACAAAATCTACAAGCTCCTGTCCTATAAAAGTCTGGTACTGTGAATCTTTAACCAAAGGACTATCTACATACCACGAATTATAATTTCCGTCCGGCAATACGTAAATCGTCTTATATTCCTGTGCTTTTTTAATCAGATCAGGAATATCCTGTTTAAGGGTACGTTCAGGATTTCCACTGTAGCCGTGCAGAATATAAACCGATGGATAGGTTACACTCTGTTGCTCATCCGGTGTGATGATAATGGTTTTGATACTTTTATTCATTTTGGCGCTGAATACTTCTTGGTGAATGACTTTCTGCGCAGAAAGATGTGCAGATACCGTCAATACACATACGATGCTTGCTAAATTTTTCATAGGAGATAATTTAATTAATGAACTTGGAACATCTGTAATTAATTTAAGCTGTCTTATTTTTTTTGACGCAAAGGTTTACTATTACGATGAATATTTTAAGTGAGCTAAGAGGGAATCAATTAGCATTGATTCGATGAAGCCTACTTTTCATCCTTCCTTTCTCTTGTGCTTATTTAGATGTACAAATGTTCTTGTTTACAGGGCAAAGATGGGGTTGAGAAAATAAAAAAGCCTCAACATATGTTGAAGCTTTTGTCAGTTTATTTCTTTTTTTATGCGGCTCAGCTGAGTAGGTGTGATTCCCAGATAGGAAGCAATATAATGCTGTTTCAGCCGATCATGGAACGGTTTGTTCTCCAGAAGCTGTAAATAACGCTGTTTTGCTGTTTCATGCTTTAAGGAAATTTCCAGAGGCTCTTTTTTCACCACCCAGTTTTTTTCCAGGTAATGAATGTGAAATAACGCCAGGTCGTGATATTGGTTCATCAGCTCTCTGAAAGCTTTTGCTGGATATTTTATCACTGAACAGTTTTCTAAAGCAATGATATTAAAATCGCTGGGCTTATCTTTAATAATGGCTGCTGTAGAAGCCACGAAACTCTTTTCTTCAAAGAAAATCTTATAGACAGAATCTCCCTGCTCGTCTACAGTATAATATCCTATCAGTCCTGATTTTATGAAATAATAATATCTGGCAGCAGATCCGGCTTCCTGAAGAAGTTCATTTTTGTGATATGTTTCTTCCGTACAGATATTCATCAGGGCTTCCACCGTTTCTTCTGAAAGCGGATAATAGCTATTGATCTGTTCTAAAAGGTTTTTCAAAGCCGATAATAATTTAATCTAAAATTTTCTTCATCATCAGGTCAGTCTGGTCTTCATCACCCAGCCTGAATGTATGGCTTCCGAATTCCTCAAAACCGTTTTTCCTGTAAAAGTTAATTGCTCTCAGATTCTCTTCCCAGACTCCCAGCCATAGATAACTTTTGCTCAGGCTTTTAGCGGTTTCCAAGGCCTTATCATACAGCAATTGACCCACTTTCTGGCCATGATGGCTTTTCTTGACGTAAATACGCTCTATTTCCAGTGAGGTCTCATCCTGCAGTTCGGTTTGTGCAGGCCCGGAATTTACTTTCAGATAACCGACAGGAATATCCTCTTCCCAGGCAATAAAGAAATAAGAATCTGGATTATTTAATTCTGTACTGACTTTTTCTGAACTGAAACTTTCTTCAAGATAAGTGTTCATTGCTTCCTCCGAATTGCTGTCTGCAAAAGTTTCAGCAAAAGTCTGTCTGCCTATATTCTGAATGGTTTCAAGCTCTTCTATTCCGGCTTTATTAATGATTATTGATGACATATTATACATTTATTGCTCTAATTTATTAATAAGATTTTTTATTTCAG
The DNA here is from genome assembly GCF_030816115.1 of Chryseobacterium sp. W4I1. Classification (NCBI taxonomy): domain Bacteria; kingdom Pseudomonadati; phylum Bacteroidota; class Flavobacteriia; order Flavobacteriales; family Weeksellaceae; genus Chryseobacterium; species Chryseobacterium sp. W4I1. The sequence continues at coordinate 1,758,120 of NZ_JAUSXQ010000001.1, read as the reverse complement.
GTATGCTTAATTCTGTTTTTGTTTCTGTTTGTAAAATATTTTTTAAAGTTTTGATATGAGCAGCCTTTAAAGCATCTTCAGCTTTTACTTCGTGATCAGGAGTTATCCCGATATGTTCCCAGTTTTTATGGCTTATGACGGACTTTATTTGTCCGGCTGGCACCAGCAGTAAATATTGATTCTGGATGATGAAATGGTCTACAGGATTGGCAGCACCTTCTGTTTTTTCCCCGATTACTTCGGCCAGCTTATGCTCCTGCAAAAAATAAGCAAGACCTTCTGCTGCGGAAAAACTTTTTTTGCTGGTCAGAATGTAGACTTTTTTATGAAGGTATTTCTGTCCGGAAACAGTAGATTGGGTGCTGTTTATCACGGTTTCATCTTTATTTCTAAAATAAGTAGTATAAAGATCCGATTTTTTATCGAAAAAATAACTGCAGAATAACAGAAGCATGTCATTGTCTCCGCCACCGTTTTCCCTCAGGTCAATGATCAGGGAATTGGTATTGGCAATAAAATTCATGGCAGCAGCCAATGTTTTTTCACTGGATTCCCGCGATGCAAAGCCTTTGAAATTGATATAGCCGACATTCCCTTCCAGGCGTTGAACGTTTTCAAACCCAAGATTTTCAAGACTGTTATGAAAATTGTTTTCTTTTTCTCTTTCTTTCTCATCAACAGCTTTTTGTGGACTGTAGTTTTCGAGGTATTTAACAAAAAAGTGTTTATCTTTTATAGTTGTTCTCAACTTTTGGGTGAGAAAGGCGGCAAAATCTTTTTTGCTCAAACTGTTGAAATTACCTTTTTTAGATTCATTTTTAAATAAAGAATCTACTTTTTTATAGGCTTCCTTATCAATATAATAGTTCTTCACTTTTTCTGTGATATCCGACAGTACCGTTTGAGTAGGATCACTTTGTGCATAAGAAACCAGAAAAAGGAAAAGGAAAATTCCGGACAGTATTTTTTTCATTGAAACAAGATTTAATATTTCAGTAAAAGTATTTCAATGATCATCCTATAAATTGTAAAAATGGAAACTCAGATAAACAGCCAGATATTATTTTGTTCAATATCTACATTTTCAAAGAACTTTTTTGGGCTTATTTTAGTGAATTCTTTAAAATCTTTAATAAGATGGGACTGGTCGTAAAAAAGATTCTCATAGGAGAGCTCTGTGAGGTTTTTTACTTTTTTATTTGAAATCAGAACTTTACGAAATCTCTGAATTTTTCTGAATTCAGACGCTGGTTTGCCCAGATACCTTTTAGAGATTTTATTCAGATACTGTCTTGTTATTTTGTTCTTTGCTGCTATCTCTTCGATGCTGAGTTCAGTTTCAAAATCAGTCAATATAGCGTACGCCAACGTTAAATCTTTCTGTTGGAATTTCGAAAGCCAATACTCTTCCAGTATTTCAATTTGTTTTTTTCTGTTGGGCTCATTTAGAGCTGTATTCGAGATTTCTTTAAAATCCGAAACATGAATATGTTTCTGCATAGCCTCACTGCCATCTGCCTCAAAAAAATGATACATTCCCAATGGCTTAAAATAAACAGTAATTTCATTAACAGACTGATGGTAAAAAATTTCAGTGGGGACAGCACATCTGGAAACAAAGTCGAGCACTAAATTTTCGGATAAAGATCTACGGATTTCCACCCACCCTTTATCCTGGCTAATAGCCACATTCTGACAGGCTGATACAATGAAATAGTTGTCAGGAAAAGTAAGATATCTTACCGGTTCATCCCTATCATCTTTTTCTACAAAATAATATCCTTCAATATATGTTTTAAGAACAGGATGTGAAGGCTGGTAAAAAGTAACTTTCATATAACTGTAGACTGGATTTTAATAGCAGATACAAAATAAAGTTCTGAAAATTTCCTCAGGATTTATGCTATTAAAATAATATTTTTTTAAACGCTTCAGAAGCCAGATGCACCTGAACTGCCCAGTCGTCTGCGGCATCGCTTCCTGCATCATCAGAAATATATTTCAGGCATAGAAAAGGAATATTTTCTTTCTTTGCGATCAGGGCAAGCGGATAAGCTTCCATATCTACAATATTATAATCTGTTTCGGAATGATTCATCTCAAAGCTGTCCCCGCTGCCACAGATTCCTTCCTTCAAACCGTTCATCTGAAGACCATATTCCAGGACTGGAGGGATACCGGATAAAGGAGTTTCATAAAGACTGAAACCAAGACCTCTTACATCCATATCTCTTTGAATAAATTTTGTACAACAGACTACTTCGCCTTTTCCAAAGCTTTTGCTTCCTGCGGAGCCCAGGTTGATGATCAGCTTAGGTTTTCTGAAGTGAATTTCCCGGGTAAGTTCAATAGCAGCATTTACTTTTCCTATTCCTGTTACCAATTTATTTTTCCCCTCAAAAGCCTGTCCGGCCTCCGAATCCAAAGCAAAGACAAACAGGGTTTCAGAAACGGGATATTGAGCTTCGGCATTGATTTTTATCATTGAACATAATATTTTAACAAAAATAAGCATTGAAAGATAAAACGGTAGTTATTTCTTTTTTATTTAAAGCTTTTAATCATAAAAACACCTCGGTGTGAGGTGTTTTATACTGAAAATAAGCTGATTTATTTTTATTAAAAAACATTAATGTCACTAATCTTTTCACAAATTCCACGAATATTACTGACATTTAATAGTAATATTCGTGAATCTATTAGCGTTATTTGTGGTAGGAAATTAACATAGTCGGGAAGCTGAAAGAGGTAGGTTGGAAGTAACTTTAGTCAATAAAAATTAAGGAATTAATCTTAAAAAATTTAATAAAGTATACTGTCATTCTGTATTTGGAACTCAATAACTTCCCTCTCCTAGCTTCAGGCTTCCTTACAGTATTACACACTGCATCCATCGGCATCACAGGACGCACCTCCTTCTTTGGAAAGATCTTTAAACGGACTTACTGTTTCTTTATAGGTTTGTTGCAGGGCATCAGCAAAAACTTCGGCTGGCTGCGCTCCGGATACGGCATACTTTCCATTCAGAACAAAGAAGGGAACACTGGAAATACCATTGTTTTTAGCTTCCTGAATATCCTGACTGATTTCATAATCCAACTGATCTGATGTTAAGGCTTCTCTGGCTTCCTCTTTATCAATATGTAAGCTTTTAGCGAGAGCAATAAGCTCTTCAATAGATCCTACATTTTTTCCGTCGATAAAGTGAGCTTTAAAAAGAGCTTCTTCCATCTCATTCGCTTTACCGTGTTTTTTGGCAAGATGAAGTAACTTATGAGCTGTAAAAGTATTGGTGATCAATGCTTTTTCAAAATTAAAATCAATTCCGGCTGCCTTTCCTGCCTGAGCCACTTGATTAATCATCTGGGAAGCCTGGGCTTCAGGAAAGCCTTTTTTCTCTTTAAAATATTCAATTGTATTTTGAGTCTGCGCCACATCCAGACTTGGATCCAGCTGAAAGCTCTTCCACTCTACTTCTACTTCATTTTTAAACGGCAGCTTTTCAAGAGCCTGTTCAAAATTATGTTTTCCGATATAGCAGAACGGACACATAACATCTGACCATATTTCTATTTTCATTCTTATTTTATTTAATTCTGATAAAATTAATTCAGAATACAAAATTAATACATTTCTTAATTGTAACAAAATTTATTACAATATATTAAGGACATGGCAGAATGATCTTCTGCTTTTCAGATCTTTTCTCAAGAATACTTCTGAGGATGATCATCAGAAAAGCCAGAATGCCGAAAACAAAACCTATCCAGGGATTGTAGGAAGCCCCTTTTGAGACAATCATCCAGCCTCCCAGCGTAGTGCCCAGTGTTACCCCTAAATTTCCAAAAGAAGTAGCCAGACTGTTGGCAAATTCAAGAGAACCCGGTACAGAAGAAATCATATAGGTTGAAGCATTTTGAAAACTTGGAGAATACAGGAATCCCCAGATTGCTATACTGATCATATTGGCAGGCAGACTGTCTCCGGAAAAATACAGTAAAAATGGCATGATAACCGTACCGGAAAGAAACAGAGCCGTTGTTTTTGAGACATTCCAGCTTAACATTTTACCTGCTATCCAATTGGAAAAAACACCAATGATTCCAAATAGAAAAAGCATATAACTAACCATGGTTCCGTCCATTCCTTTAGCTTTATCCAGGTAATCTGCAAAATAGCTGTAGGTGGAAAACCAAGCTGTTATCATGAAAAAATTCATAGCAGTACTGATGAGAAATGTTGGCTGTTTCAAAATTTTGAGCTGACTTTTATAAGATTTCTTTTCTTTGACAGGCATGGGAGGAAGTAAAAAATAGATAACCGCCAAAGCTATCAAACTGACTACACTCTGGATAATGAAAGAGGATTCCCATATCCATACACTGGCCAGCCATGTTGCAAAAGGAACTGTTGTCACCATAGCCAGGGCAACCCCGATAAAAACAATCCCCATCAGTTTGTTCGCCTGCTTTTCATCAGCACCGGATACAGCGACAGACAATGCTGTGGCAATATAGACAGGCTGCAAAAAAGCAGGAAGGATCCTCACCAGCATCAGAAGCCAGAACGGCGGCGACAGTGAGGAAACTAAAGCAGTAAACAAAAAGATGGAAATGGCGGCAAGCATCACTTTCCTGCGGTCAAATCCGGACATTAGTAAAGTCATGAAAGGTCCCGTTAAAGCAATGATCAAAGCAAAAGCACTGAGCAGCCAGCCTGCTTTATCTACCCCTATTTGATAATGTTCTGCGATTTGTGGAAGAATTCCAATGACCCCAAATTCAGTGGTAATAACTGCAATGAATCCAAGGCAGCCGATATATGCATATTTTTTCATACTTATTTTCCTGTAGTTTTAAGATGTTGATGCGCAAATGCTGCCATTTCATCAGTAGCCTTTTGAACTTCATTCAGGATCTCTCCCATATGCATGAAGCCATGAACCATATCTTTATAAAAGCTGATACGGACGGGGATTCCTGCGTCTTTCATATGCTGTGACAGCTCTTCTCCTTCATCTCTCAAAGCATCATGTTCTGCAATAAGAACCAATGTAGATGGCGTATTTTTAAAATCTTTGATCAAAATCGGTACTGCCAAAGGATTGGGACGGTCTGCTCCTTCAGGATGATACCATTTCCAGGCCTGGATACCTCCTTCTTTGTTTAAAACCGGTCCATTTTCATACGTTTTCCAAGATTTTGTATTAAGTTGATTATCGGCTGCCGGATAAATCAGTATCTGGAATTTCAGCAGCTCTCCTATCTGAGTCGAAACACTGGCTGCAAGGGCTCCCCCCGCACTGTCTCCTATAATCCCAATCTGATCTTTGTCAATTCCCAGAGATTCCGCATTATCAACGACCCATTTCGAAATATCAATACAGTCATTTAATCCTGCAGGAAAAGGATATTCCGGAGCAAGGCGGTAATCTATGAAGATCACTGTAGATCCTGTAGTATTGGCTAATTTCCGGACAACTGCATCATGGGTCTCAAAACCGCCGGCAATAAACCATCCACCGTGTATGTAAATAATAGCTGATGATTTTTCAATACTTTTTCCTTTCGGACGATAGATACGAATTGGGATCTTGCGGTCATCCATTAATATATTCATTTCTTCGATCATCGTAACAGCTTCTTTTTTTCCACTGAGCTGAAGGGTCATGGTTTCAAGATATTTCCTGGTATCATCTAATGGGTCCTGTGAATTGAATGACTGTATTTTTTCTAAGTGACTGATAATTTGGGTTATTGATGATGTTAGTTCCATTATTTTTTATTTCCTGTTAATGATATTTTTAAAGAGAACTTAAGCGCTATTGTTCCCGAACTGATGTCTATTTTCAGTTTCAGAGAACAAAATTAATTTTCAAACCTTACATTTGCACTGTATACGGCTAATTGTGCGGTACTAACAAATTTGTAAGCTATGGGGAAAGTAAAGGAAAATTCGACAAATAATATTAACAAAAAGTATATCCAGGAGTGCGATCTATCCTATGCAGTCTGTAAAATTGGAGGAAGATGGAAATTATTGATTTTAAACAGATTAAAAGACGGGAAATTGCGTTTCAGTGAAGTCCGTGACCGTATCTGTGGGATCACAGAAAGAATGCTTACTTTACAGCTGAGAGAGCTGGAAAAAGAGGGATTGGTAAAAAGAACTATACATGCCCAGGTTCCGCCAAGAGTAGACTATGAACTTACGGATATAGCCCGGGAGCTGATCCCGATATGGGAAGAGCTCGAAAAATGGGGAAATAAGCACAGAGATTTAGTTCACTTACTTACAGTTGAGCCTAAAAATTAAAGTTGGGATTTATTCACTTTTTTGCAGAACAGCACATGAGCAATGATTGCCAGCAGACCAAAAGACACTCCTACAAAGCATACTCCTTCCCACTGTGCATATTGCCAGGCCATAGAAGCAAGCCAGGTTCCGAGTGATCCACCAATGAAATAAGAAACCATATAAACCGTATTCAATCTGTTAACCGCATTGGATTTGATTAAAAAGTAATTGGTTTGGTTCATAATATGGCTGGACTGTACGCCAAGGTCAACCAGGATCACACCAACGATTAATCCCCAATAGGTTTCGCCCGCGAAATAGGTAAAAGCCCAGCTTCCCACCACAATAAAAAGTGAATACAAAATAATCCGGTTGATATCCAGGTATTTCTGAAGTTTTCCCACTTTTGCAGCGGCCAAGGCTCCTACAGCTCCGGCCAGACCAAAGCTTCCCACTACCGAAGAACCCGCATTGAAAGGCGGTTTCTCCATATGAAAGACCAACGTTGTAAATAAAGCACACATCGACCCGAAGGCCATTGCTCCACGGAACGAAGCCAGTTGCAAAATAGGCTGTGTTTTTGCCAGATGAACAACCGAGCGCATCAGTTCTTTATAGGTTCCTTTAAAATTAGGAAGCATTTCAGGAAGCATTTTGTAAACGGCAAGCCAAACCAGGATCATCAGTCCTGCTGCAATTCCGAACATCGCCCGCCAACCCCAAAGTTCACCTACGATACCTCCAATAAACCGGGACAAAAGTATTCCCAAAAGCAGCCCGGACATCACAAGTCCTATATTGGAAGATTTTTCTTTATCAGAAGACAGCTCAGCAGCAATAGGTACAAAAAGCTGTGGAATGACGGAAGTAGCTCCTATCAGCAGGCTCGCAGCATACAGCATCCATAATTCTGTAGCAAAGGTCATCCAGAGGAGTGACCCGAAAACCAGAACAAGATCAATTAAAATTAATTTTTTACGTAAAAACTTATCACCTAACGGTACCAGCAAAAGCAGTCCTAAAGCATATCCTACCTGGGTAAGTACAGAAATTCTGCTTGCTGCAGTTTCAGAAATATGGAGATCGTCAGAAATAAGAGCCAATAAAGGCTGATTATAATAATTATTGGCTACTACAAGACCTGAAATAACGGCCATCAGCCAGATTACAGAACGGGAAATACCAGGAGATGAGCTTGCGTGCATGATAGTACAGAATTTATTCAAATTTAGAATGCAGAGAAAATGATATCAGACTCTCAATAATTAAAAGGCTTAAGTATAGATTCTCTCAGGTCTGCAAAGGTAATCAATTAAAAAAAGAGGCCGCACTTTAGAACGGCCTCTTTTCAATCAACTATAACATTTAATATTAAAACTTATTTACCCATAGGAATAAAATGGGAATTTTTTTACTCAAAAATTACTTTTCAGTATAACAGTTAAGTATTTTTGTTTACTATTAACGAAAAAGTATCTGTTAATATTGTTCTCTTGGCTATATTGTCTGAATTTTTAAATTACTTTATGCCAGATGCCTTTATATAAGGGATTTTGGATGTAATTCCATTTTTTTTCAGCAAATTTGTAGCACGACCATTTCACAAATTAATTCCATGGATTCTAAAGAACAGCTTTTACAGCAGTCAATTAAAGCAAAAGAAATTTTTTTGCCCCATATTTCAGCTGACCCCGTTATTTTTGGATTTGAGCAAAATGAGCTTAAAGTCTTACTTTTGAAGACCAATTATAGAAAAAAATGGTTACTCCCGGGCGGTTATATAAAAAAAGATGAAGATCTGGATGAAGCTGTTAAAAGAATTCTTGAAGAAAGAACCGGCGTTGCAGATATCTATCTTGAAGAGTTCGGGGTATTCGGAAAGAAAAACAGGAGTGAATCTTATTTTGAAGATTTTGATGAATCTCTTTTTCAAAAACAGCGTTTCATTTCTGTAGGCTATTATGCACTTTACAACCCATCAAAGTTTAACATTATCCCCGATCAATACAGTGAAACCTGTGAATGGATATTCCTCAGCAGACTGGAGGAGATTGAACTTGCAATGGATCACCGGGAGATTATTGATAAAGCTCTTCTTACATTGAGGCAGAAAATTGCGGCAATACCTGTCGGACGAAACCTTCTTCCTGAAAAATTTACTCTTCCCGAACTTCAGAAATTGTATGAAGCGGTATTGGGAAAAGAACTTAACCGTGGAAATTTCTACCGGAAAATGAAGGATCTTGGAATCCTGACCAAACTTGAAGAACAAAGACGTGGCGGAGCGCATAAAGCCCCCGACCTCTACTCTTTTGATGAAGAGAATTATGTAAAGGCTTTAAAAAACGGACTTGACAGCTGGTAACTTAATCGTTTTTTCCGATAGATACTATTGAAAAAAAGGTTTTCAGGTTTTAAAAATATTGGGGAAATTTGCAGAATGAAAATTATTCCGCTTAAAGAAGGCAATTTCTCTGCCAGCAGAACCAAAGATTTTACACTGTTGACGGATGAGAATTATAATACAGTCAAAGGAATCAAAATGTCTGTTCAACCCTTTCTTATCATAACAGCTAAAGATTATATTCTTGTAGATGCCGGAATCGGATGGAAAAATGCCGCAGGAAAAACTGTGATTTCTGAAATACTGGAAAAAGAAAATATTAAACCTGAACAGATCACCAAACTCTTGCTTTCACATCTTCATAAGGACCATATTGACGGCAGTATCATAAAAAATGGGAATGATTTTAAAGCAGCCTTTCCAAATGCCGAAATTTATATTCAGAAGCGTGAACTGGCTTTTTCTCTGGAAAATAAAGGCAACCCTTCTTTTGATTTTGATACCCTCAACAAACTGATCAGCCTTCCCAATATTGTCTGGATGGATGAAGACTATGGAAATATCAATGACGAAATCTCTTTTGAGGTAGTAGGTGGACATACTCCGTTTATGCAGGTATTCTGGGTCCGGGAGGATAATGAAACTGTTTTCTATGGTGCAGATGATCTTCCACAGGAATCTTATCTGAAATACCATCTTGCTTATAAAAGTGATTTTGACGGTAGAAAAGCAATGGAATTGAGATTGAAATGGCAGAAAGAGGCTAATGAAAATCAATGGAAAATACTGCTTTATCACGATCTGGACAAAGCAGTAATCCAAATATAATCTTATACAATAATTGGTCTAAAGATCATTAAACCATTTATAAATATCCATTTGGGAAGGAATACTGAGTTTTTTCCTGATCCTGTTTTTCCTATTCTGAATGGCTTTTGGGGTCACAAAAGTATAGGTCGCAATTTCCTTTGTGGTGAAGTTGAGCTTTAGGTAAATACAGAAAATCAGTTCAGAATTTTTAAGATTGGGTTGTATCTTCGCTATTTCATTAAAAAAATCAGAGTAAACTAATCTGAATTTATTCAGCAGACGTGGGGAATTTTCCTTGGCCAGCGCTATGATTTCGTCCTGCATAAAAATCTTTTGGCTCAAATCTCCTAAATTGGATTGCGGTTTTTCGTTTTTCATAATAATTTTCTCATCTCTACTTTATTTCTGATGCTCCAATGATTTTCTGCACCAGTACAAAATCTTTTCACTCGCTATTTTGGATAGCTTTTTAAATGAAGGTTTATTTATATGATATGCTTAAATTTTATCATTATGGATTCATAGGATTGTAAAAACAAATTCTTTCCTCTTATTGACTATTTAAAACTGTCTCACTGAAAATTTCACATTCACATTTTTAAATCAAGCAAAGAAAGAGAAAATGAATAAAATTCTACGGAAATGAAATACCACACATATACCACGTCATGCCTATGAATACTATAATTCTTTAACTTTTACACTTATTTTTCCATTATTTATTATAAACAAATGTAGCAGATTGATGTTATTATTTTTTATGATCTCAATCAACATTTATTGCTGTACATGCATTTTATAAGATTATAAAAAACAATCTTAAACCAAATTTATATGGTATGTATATGGTACCCTGTTCGAAAGAATCTCAATAAAATTGATTTTTCTTTACATTATTTAAATTTCAAGCTTTTCTGTTTATTTAAATAAAAGCCATTCGAGATTAAACTTTTGTTTAAAATTTAATAAAACTATCTAACTATGATCACTGAAGATATATTGATTTCATTCGGAGCAGAAACCAAGAACTATAAAGCGGGAACTCTTATTTTCCGTGAAGGTGAATTTCCCCACTTCTATTTTCAGATCGAAAAAGGCAAGATCAAGCTTAATAATTATACTGAAAGCGGTAAAGAATTTATTCAGAACATTTTTTCAGATTGCCATAGCTTTGGGGAATCTCTCCTTTTTGTAGATCGTGCTTATCCCATGAATGCAGTAGCTATGGAAGATTCCAGTATTTTGAGGCTTCCTAAATCCAATTTTTTGAAGTTGATAAGGGAAAACCATGAAATTTCTCACAATGTTTATCGATGTCTGGCAGAAAGAATGTACTACAAATACATTATGCTTTATAATCTTTCTTTCCAGAATCCCGTGCTGAAACTGAAGCAGCTGATGGATTATCTTAAAAGTTATTACGAAGACAAAACACCCTACTCTTTTCAAATTCCACTCACCAGGCAGCAACTGGCTTCCCTTACAGGTCTCCGTGTAGAAACTGTAATAAGAGCTATAAAAAGTATGGAAAAGGATAAAATTTTAAAAATTGAGAATAGAAAAATAATGTATTAATTTTTTTAACCTGAAAAGAAAATTAGAATTTATAAAACGATAGCAATTTAAATTTCACCATCAAGCTCCTTCTGAAACTCTTCCAGATATTTTGCAATGTGAATTCCGTCTGCCAATCCATGATGTGCCTCCACAGAAACCGGAAGAAACTTTTTACCGTCACGGATACTGAATTTTCCAAATGTGATTTTAGGAACAGATTCCGAATTGTTAAAGCTTGTAGGATGCAGTAAGGCACTGAAAGTATGCCACGGAATTGTTGTATGCCTGATAAGATCTTTGCCAAGCTCCCCATTATTCAATCTAAGTCCTGATGAATGATGTACCGCTTCTATTTCTTCCTTCATAACAGCATTAAAAACCTCAAAATCCGGTGAAAAAGGAATAAATGCAAAGCCGAAAGTCCCGTCTGTCCTGCCAATTGTGGTTCCTGCATGGAGAGTGTCGTATAAAACAACCTTACCATCCAGAATTCTAAGTTTAAGCTCATCCACAGCATTTACGGCTATCATTGACCTGTGAAGATAAGTAGCGAAAAAAGACTGTTCCTTTTCTTTTGCATAAGCGTAGGCTTTGGTACAATCAACTTCAGTAGTAAAGCCAAAATACGGGCTTTCCATCTTTGAAAAAAATTCAAAATGTTCTTTTCTTTTCCAGCTGTCAACGTCTATAATCTTCATTAATTTTATTTGTCGCAAATTTCAGTAAGTTTTTTTGGTTTTGAAAGTTTATCCGGAAAATGTTACCGAATGAATTACTTATATTGCATTATAATCTAATATCAAGGGTCGGTTTTGGTTGGTTTTTTGATGCAGAATAGTTCAGGCTTATGATAATAAATACAACGTTATATTGCAAATTCTTACCCGCATTCTTAAATTTTATCATATCAGAAAAGCCAGTACTTAATTATAATTGAAAAAAATAAAATATGGATACAGAAAAAATTGGATTCATCGGATTAGGGAATATGGGCCACCCTATGGCTAAAAACCTGGAAAAAGCAGGATTTCCACTGTCTGTGTACAACAGATCTCCTGAAAAGGCAGAAGATTTTAAGGAAAATTCTACTGTTTATAATCAAATTGAGAAGCTGGTAAAAAGTAGCAGCATCATATTCACTATGCTTACTGATGATCATGCAGCAAAGGCTGTATATGAAGAGATTCTGAAATCAGATATCAGTGGTAAACTTTTTATAGATATGAGTACGATTTCTCCGCAGGCTTCTGGTGAACTATACGGAGCAGTCAAAATTAAAGAAGCTTCCTTTATTGACGCTCCTGTAGCAGGAAGTACCATACCGGCTACAGAAGGTACACTCATCATTATGGCAGGAGGTGAAGAAAAAGACCTTCAGCGGGCAATGCCCTATCTTGAAAAACTGGGAAAAACGGTAAAACATTTAGGTAAAAACGGAAAAGGAATTGCAGCAAAGCTTTCCATCAACTATTTCTTATCTGCTATTTATCAGGGATTGGCAGAAACTGTTCTGTTATCAGACAAGTTGGGGATTGACAGGATAGATATGCTGGAAATCATTAATGAAAGTGCCAGCGGAAGCGGAGCAACGAAAGTTAAAAACGCCCATGCTGATCAATAACAATTATGATCCGGCTTTTGCTTTAGATCTTATGCTGAAAGATATTCTTCTGGCAAACAATGCAGGCGCTGATTTTCCCTTATCAAAGGTCTTGATAGAAACTTATCAGTCTGCTCATAACGAAGGTTTTGGAAAAGATGATGTGATCGGGATCATCAATTATCTGAAAAAATAAGCCAACCAGTACCAAGGTGGAATTTTATGATTTTTGTATTGAAAATAAAAATTATGCTTGGAAATTAAAGGCTTTTTCAAACATCATTTATAAATTCGTATAAAAATTAGAATAAAATGACTTTTGGAATTGAAGCAGCAGGCTATTATGTACCGTCTTTGTATTTAGGAATCAAAGACTTGGCGGAGAAAAGAGGAATTGACCCGGCAAAACTGGAAAAAGGATTGGGGTTATACAAAATGGGATTTCCGGACGTTCATGAAGATGCAGCTACATTTGCAGCAGAAGCTTTATTGAAGTTGATCAAAGACCAAAATCTTAACCCTAAAGATATTGCCAGAATTTATTTAGGTACCGAAAGTGCCTTGGATGCAGCAAAACCTACCGCTTCCTACGCTATGCAGATGGTAGAAAAAGTGCTGGAAAAAGAATTTGGTGAAAGAAGCTTCAAAAACTGTGATGTTGTGGATATGACCTTTGCCTGTATCGGAGCAGTGGATGCTCTTCATAATTCACTTGACTTTGTAAGGGTGAATCCGGATAAAAAAGCAGTGGTTATTGCCAGCGACTATGCCAAATACGAACTGGCTTCATCCGGAGAATATACTCAGGGAGGGGGTGCTGTTGCCTTGCTGATTTCATCCAAACCTGATCTTCTGGAAATTGAAAATAACTGGGGAGTTGCTACAGAAAGCGTTTTTGACTTCTTTAAACCAAGAAGACAATACAACAAACAAGATTTGGTTGCGGCGCCGGAGACTTTCCCGGATAAAATTGAAGTTTTTACAGATGAGCCGGTTTTTGACGGACAGTATTCAAACCAATGCTATCAGGACAGAATCAGGGAAGCCTACCATCATTACAAAGAAATTACAGGTAAAGATAAACCTTATGAAGACTGGAGATATCTTATTTTCCACCTTCCCTATGCCTTTCACGGTAAAAGAGTTTTCACTGAAATCTACAGCCTTGAAAATGAACTTTCTTACAAAACTCCGGACGAGCAAAAAGCGGTTGCGAAATCTGAAGCATATCTGACTTTTATTAACGAGAAAATTGAAAAGTCACAGAGAGCCTCCTCTGAAATAGGAAATATGTATACGGCATCCATTTTTATGGCACTCTTCTCCGCACTGCAGGTTTCTTTTAATGAAGGCGAAGACCTTACAGGAGCTGAAATAGGATTTTTAGGATATGGCAGTGGTTCAAAATCGAAAGTTTTTGCAGGAAAAGTATCAGAAAACTGGAAAACAGCAGTTTCAAAATGGAAGTTATTTGAAAATCTGGAGAATAGAACTGCAGTTGATTTTGAAACCTATGAAAAACTGCACAGAAAACAGCTCCAAACTTCTGTCAATAAAAACTACAAAGGTTTTGGACTGATTTCTATTGAATCAGATAATCCTGTGCTAAATGGAGCGCGATATTATGATTACAAAGATTAAAACGTTTTTAAAAAGAATAAAAGCATTCCATTATTTGGAATGCTTTTTATAATTTATACAAGTTTAACTGTTCAGATATCGGTCAGAAAATTCAGCTCGTATCTGATAATTTTTCGGAGTAACTCCCACCAATTGCTTAAACACTCTCGTAAAATAATTAGTGTCTGAGAATCCTGTCTGATAGGCTGTTTCCTTAATGCTGTTCTGCCCTGCAAGCAATTCCTTAGCTCTGTTGATTCTTTCCTGCAGAATAAAATCATTAGGAGAAGTGCCCAGTTCATCTTTAAACATTTTAAAAAAATTGGATTTACTTACATAAGCAAGTTTTGCCATACTTTCAATCGATAACTTTTGATGTAGATTTTTTTTGATATAATCCACTGCAAACCCTATCCTCGACTTATTTTTAGCTATATTTTTTTCTACCATACTTCTGGCCTGTGTCTGCATTAGTCTGATCAAAAGTTCTTTCAGGGCAAAATCTGCCATGATGTCTTTCTGAGAATTATCGTCCATCGCTATTCGCATGATATTGTTGGTAGCAGATGTTAAAGATTGATTATTGAAAAGAAAAAACTCGTCCAGCTGGATATTCCACTGTGAAGTTTCATCTACTTTAGGAAGACTATAATTTAAATAATTAAGAGAATCTTCTATAAAATCAGGATTAAGGCTTAAAGAGATACATTGTGTGGGTGATAGATCCGCTTCAGGAAAGTCGATCACCATGGTTTCACCGGGTGCCACCAGAACGCTTTCTCCGGGAAAATAATCGAAGTAATTCGTTTTATTGTCCAGCTTCATATGTTTTTTACCTCTCAGCATTGCTGTAAAAGCAATATTTTCAAAGTGAAGTTTCACTCCAAAAGCTGCTTTATGTGTTTCATATATACTGAATTCACAGTTGTTTAGATTGAATTTTGTCTGGTTTTCAACAAGGTTCAATAACTGGCTCTCCTTCTTCAATTCAGGAGTATTCAATAAAAATTTGTTATCATTATTCATTTTCTAAACATTTATAAAACCCAATCACTCAAATATATAAATTTTAGTCCTAATGCTATTGTTAACAAAACTATAAAATTGAATATCTGCACTATTGTGATATTTTTTTACACGATTGTGCTATTCCTTTTTCATTTGTAAATGTAATTTAGGCATTACTAAAAAAAATAAAATTACTTATATGAGCACAATTACAGAACCAAAATCAGAAACCGCTTTTCAGTGGCCAGAATTTAAAAACAAATATGATAATTATATCGGCGGTAAATTTACACCTCCGGTAAACGGACAGTACTTCAATGTAGTTTCTCCGGTGAACGGGCAGAATTTTACCCAAGTGGCACATTCTTCCAAAGAAGATTTGGAACTGGCCGTGAATGCCGCTGATAAAGCATTCCAGACCTGGAAAAATACATCTTCTACAGAGAGAAGCATTATATTAAATAAAATTGCGGATAGGATCGAACAAAATCTGGAGCATCTAGCCATTGTTGAAACCATCGACAACGGAAAAGCTGTAAGAGAAACGCTTGCTGCCGATTTACCCCTTGCTATAGATCATTTCAGATACTTTGCTTCGGTAATTCGTGCAGACGAAGGTTCTCACAATGAGCTTGATAAAGATACCGTATCCCTGATTGTTCATGAACCTCTTGGAGTGATTGCACAGATTATCCCATGGAATTTTCCGATACTGATGGCTGTTTGGAAGTTGGCTCCGGCTTTAGCCGCGGGAAACTGTGTAGTTCTGAAGCCTGCAGAAAGTACTCCTGTTTCCATTATGGTTTTAATGGAAATTATTGGCGATCTGTTACCAGCTGGGGTTATTAATATTGTCAACGGCTTCGGTGCAGAGCTTGGAAGAGCATTAGTGACCAATCCCAAAGTGGCAAAAGCAGCATTTACAGGGTCTACCGCTACGGGCAGACTTGTCATGCAATATGCGACAGAAAATATTATCCCTGTAACTCTTGAGTTGGGTGGTAAATCTCCAAATGTATTTTTCAGCTCAGTAATGGATGCAGATGACGAATTCCTTGATAAAGCAATTGAAGGAGCTGTTCTCTTCGCCCTTAATCAGGGAGAGATATGTACGTGTCCTTCAAGACTGCTCGTTCAGGAAGATATTGCAGATGCATTCATCGAAAAAGTGATCGAAAGAGTGAAAGCTATTAAAGTAGGAAACCCGCTTGATAAAACGGTTATGATGGGTGCTCAGGCTTCACAGATCCAAAAAGATAAGATTCTTTCCTATATTCAGTTAGGAAAAGAAGAAGGAGCAGAAGTTCTGGTTGGAGGAGATATAAATAACGTGGGAGAAGGCCTGGAAGAGGGTTTTTACATTAAGCCTACCATATTCAAAGGAAACAACAGGATGAGAATTTTCCAGGAAGAGATCTTCGGTCCCGTGCTTGCGTTCACTACTTTTAAAGATGAAGAAGAAGGAATTAAAATCGCCAATGACACGATCTACGGACTTGGTGCGGGAGTATGGACAAGAGATGCCCATCAGCTATATAATGTTCCCCGCCAGATACAGGCCGGAAGAGTTTGGGTGAATCAATACCACTCCTATCCTGCCGGAGCACCTTTTGGAGGATACAAACAGTCGGGAATAGGCAGAGAAAACCATAAAATGATGCTGGATCATTATCGTCAGACTAAAAATATGCTGATCTCCTACAATAAAAACAAATTAGGTTTCTTTTAATTTTAAATATTAGGGCGTGCCCGTTTGCCCCGGAATACCGGGGCAAAACGGTCGGGCTTTCCAGGGCTTCACTTCGTTTCGGTGCTCCATTTCATTCCGCACCGGCTCGTTCCTCGCCGCCCTTCCTATCCCTCGCGCAAAGATTGACTGTCTTAAATATTTCGGGTAAACAGAGAAGGGGAATTTTAATGTGAATAGTCAATTTTGCTACGTAAGTCATGGTCAATAATCCTGTTGCTAGTAAAATTCACAATTGACCATTCACCATTGGCTAGTTCATCATTCAAAACTAAACCAACCAAACTCCAATACATATGATTTCAAAAACAATGAAAGCTGCAATAGTGAAAGGCTACGGTCAGCCAATAAAAATAGAAGAAATTCCGGTAAAAGTACCCGGAAGATATGAGTATTGGTAAAAAAGTAATCCCCTGTGGAGTTTGTCATATGGGCTTACATGCTATTGATGGCGACAAGCCGGCAAAACCTGGAAAACAAACCTATCATCTTAAATTGAACCCAAAAGCAGAAAAATGGAAACTAAAATATCAAGATTATCCGCTACAGAAAAAGCATTAGATATCATTTATGAGCTCGAAGATAAATACGGAGCCCTGATGTTTTACCAGGCTGGAGGATGCTGTGAAGGTACCCAGCCACAATGTTTTGAGAAAGGAGGATTCTTTCCCAGAATGAATGATGCCATGATAGGAACCATTAACGGCCATGAATTCTGGATAGACCGTGACTTATTTGAATATTGGAAGTATTCCCATTTTACATTGGATGTTGTAGACGGTTTCGGTCCGGGTGGGTTTTCATTGGAAACACCGTTGGGAAAAACATTTAAAATTCATTATAAACTTTTTACCCCTGAAGAATATACAAACTTAGAACCAGTAAAACGTAGCGAATAAAGGTATAGTTGAACTAACCTATGGGAACGAGACTGCCTGCAGAGGCAGTCTTTTTATTTTTAATTAAAGCTTTTTGCATAAATGTTACGAATGTGGTTTTTGAGATTTTCTTTTTTCTTTAAAATTCGGCTTATGTTAAGTTTATTTTATTCTTTATTTTTTATGAATACATTTATATTTTTAATCTATTGTAATAAATTAATGTAATTTAATTTTGCTCTTACTTTTTGTTAAAATTCTATTAACATTCAACTTGCTTTATTTTTCGTTAAATTTTTAAATACAATTAATTTTTTTCTTTATCATTTTTCAGGTATTGCTGGTAATATTGCCAATTACATTTCCTGTTTTCAGATTTTAATCAATTGACGTTATTGATATTTATTAACATATTTGTCGCTTGAATATATTAAAATCTGTTAATATGAATGTGAGATTGCATGTATTAAGTGCCGGAGCTCTGTTTTTTTTAGGACAAGCTGCCTTTGCACAAAAAACTAAGAACGATTCTGTTCTGAAGGAAAATAAGATCGAAGAAGTGATCGTTACCGGATACCAGAAGAAGAAAGCAGATGAAATCACTCAGGCCCAGGCCGTTGTAGGAGGAGATGAAATCAGAAGGAACTCTCCTACCACCTCTATCGGAAACTCTTTACAAGGTAGAGCTTCAGGGGTATTTGTACAAAGTAGCACAGGACAGCCGGGTGCTGCCGCTACAATTCAGGTTCGAGGGATCGCTGGTGTTGGAGGGTCTTCAGAACCTACTTATGTGGTGAACGGGATGTATATGACTGCAAGGCAGTTTAGTGCAATCAATCCTGCGGATGTAGAATCTATTTCAATTCTTAAAGATGCTGCTGCTACAGCGCAGTATGGAGCAAGAGGAGCAAATGGTGTAGTTGTGGTAACTACAAAAGCTGGAAAAGCTGGAAAAACTCATTACTCATTTGAAACTAAATTTGGTTTCAGTGAAAGGTTGAAGGACAATAACTACACTATGATGAACTCAAGAGAGTTGATGGGTTTCCAAAATCAATTGGGATATCTTGGTTTTAAGCCTAGATCTCAGGAGGAAATGGACCGACTTGCTGCTTTTGATCATAATTGGCAAAAAGATTTGTTAAAACCTTCAAGCATCCAGTCTTACTTATTTAGTGCACAGGGAGGATCCAAAGAAAGCACTTTTTATTACTCATTAGGATATGATTCTGATAACGGAATTATTAGAGATATAGACGGACTTAAAAGATATACCGGTAACTTCGGATTTACAAATAAATTAAGTGAAAAGCTGAACGTAGGAATTAACCTTGGAGTTCAGTATCAGGTTACTCAGAATTTCAGAGACAGAAATAATACACAGAATCCTTTTGGAGCAATGTATAAATATGCTCCTTATGAGCCTATCTATAACCCGGATGGAAGTTATAACCAGACCATGAGAGCTGGTTCAAACGTTGTAGAGCAAATTCGTAATTATACTCTGGAGGATCAGAGATTGAGAATTCCGGTAACTTTATTTGCTGAATATAAAATCATTGATGGTCTGAAATTTAAAACCAATTTCAATGGGCTTTATGACTGGTATTTAGGAACTCAATGGCTGAGAAAAGGTTCAAACCTTGATTTAACAGTAAACGGGGTTCCTACAGGTTCATTGAATAAAAATTCATTCTATACATTTAACTACACATGGAATAACTCCGTTAATTATAAAAAATCATTCGGAAGCCACAACTTTGATTTCTTAGGATTTATCGAGTATAATGATAACTTCAATGAAACAGTGAACGGAGGTGCTTATGGATTGAAATCACCTGTACTTAGTGTTCCTTCCATTACTACCCCTTCAGACAGAAATACATTTACCGGAGTTAAAACAAGAAATACCCTATTCAGTTTAGCAGGGATGATCAATTATGACTATCAAGGTAAGTATTTGGTAACAGGATCATTGAGAAGAGATGCTTCATCAAGATTTGGGGCCAATAATCAAAGCGGAGTATTCTGGTCTGCAAGTGCAGCTTGGAATATCGCGAAGGAAGACTTTATGAATGGTGGCTTTATCAATGATTTGAAACTTAGAGGGTCATACGGTACAACAGGTAATGATGGCACATTGCCTGATTATTACAATGTAACCAATATCAGTTATGGTTTATACGGTTCTAATGGAGCTTTATACCCTGGGACATCTTCACAAGGAAACTATATTATTGGTAATACAAACCTTAAATGGGAATCTAATGCAATTACCAACTTAGGGGTTGATTTCACCATGTGGAACAGAAGAATCCGTGGATCTGTAGAAGTATACCAGAATAAGAGAAAAGACTTTGTGCAGCTTGTACCTTTGGATAAACAAGAAGGAGGCCTTTACCAATATATTAATGCAGGTGATATGTCCCAAAAAGGACTTGAAGTTGAGCTTAGTGTAGATGTTCTTAAAAAGAAAGATTTCCAGTGGAATTTACATGCTAACATCTCTTTCCAGAAATCAACTCTTGACAGATTAGCAGATGGACAGACTGAAAGAAACTTAGGGTATACTTATCTTAAAGTAGGTGAATCTCCATATGTATTCTACAATGTTAGGTTTGCAGGAGTAGATCCAAATAATGGAGATGCGTTATACTATGATAAAGCGGGGAACATTACTAATGTTTATAGTGCATCAAATGCAGTTCCTCTTACGGACAAATCACCTTTCCCAAAAAGCTTTGGTGGATTCGGAACTACTTTTCAGTATAAAGGACTTGATTTCAGCGCCGACTTTGCATTCAAGTTAGGAGGATATACTTATAACAATATGTACGCAGCGGCTGTTGACCCAACTCTTGCTGTTGCCGGCAGAAATATGGCACAATCTGCGGCTAATGTTTGGCAAAATCCAGGTGATACAGGAGTATTCCAGAAAGTGGATTCAAACGGGATGCGTGATTCAGACCAATGGATTGAAAAATCAGATTATTTAAGATTAAGATCACTGACATTAGGATATACGTTTGATAAAGAATTCCTTGGAGAAGGATCACCAATCAATAAGCTTAGAGCATATGTACAGGGGCAGAATTTATTTACGGTAACTAAATTCCACGGAGAACCTGAAGTTTCATTAGGATCTGCAGATTCTACTTCAATGTTTGTTCCGGGATCATACAATCTTTATACTTACCCTGCTATAAGAACAATCTTGGTAGGATTGCAATTAGAATTTTAATACTGAATTAGCTTTATGAAAAAGAATATAATAAAAATAAGTTTAGCAGCGTTGACGGTCTTTGTTTCGTTGACGTCTTGTGAAAGAAATTTAGATCAGATATCATCCATTAATGAAGATCAGGATCAGGCAATGACCAGAGCCGAATCATTCAGACAGGCTATGGATGGTGCCTATACAGCTCTTAAAGGAGGTGGATATTATAGTGGAGATACAGGGAGTCAACTTATTATGGGAGATCTTACTACCGATAATTTAGTTCGTACTGCTTCGGGAAGGAATACCAACTTTGCCGCATCAAACTTCGAATTTTCTTCAGATAACTCACAGACAACAGGATTGTATAATGCAGCATATCTTGCGATCAGCAGAACCAATTTTGTTTTGAAATACATCAATAATGGGGTATTATCTGGGACACAAAAAACAAATATAGAAGCAGAAGCAAGAGCGCTTAGAGCAATTGTTCATTTTGACATTGTAAGAGCCTATTCTCAGATCCCTACACAATCTGCAGGAGCAAAGACTTCTATCGGGATTTATTATTCAGAAACATACTCTCCTTTAAATAATACATCATCCCGAAACCTGACCGTTGAACAGGTATATGATAAAATTATAGCAGACCTTTTATTTTCAGCTGATAATATTACACAGAATGATGCTGACAAAGGAAGATTAAGTAAAGCTGCTATCTACGGGTTATTATCAAGAGTTAATCTTTATAAAGGTGATTACGCTAATACAATCAAGTATGGGGAATTAGCATTGGGACTTTCACCGAGTGTTACTCAAAGATCTAACTTTTATGCTATTTGGAAAGAAAAAGAAGGTAATGTTAATGACGGTGTTCTATTTCAGGTATCAAATGCTGCTGCAGAACAGAATACAGTTGGGGCAGCCTACAACCAGGCAGTTCCTAGTTTAAGATCAGAATTTGTAGTAGATTATGATCTATATACAGCATATACTGATAATGATGTTAGAAAGTCTGCTTACTTCACTACGAGCATATACAGTAAGCAAAAATACAATCACGTAACAAAATATGCAGGTAATGGTGGACCATCTAATATTGTACCGATTAAATATCTGAGATCGGCTGAAGTATTGTTAAACATCGCTGAGGCATATTACAGATCAGGTGATCAAGCTTCAGCTCTTACTTTGTTAAATAAATTAAGAGTTGAAAGATACACAACATTTACTCCTGGAACAGAAGCAGGACAGCTTCTTTTAGACGCTATCTTAAAAGAAAGAAGATTGGAGCTTGCCTTTGAAAATGACAGATGGTATACATTGAAGAGATTAGGTCTTCCGGTTCAGAGATCAGGCAAAGGAGATCTTTTTGACGGCACAGGATCACCAGCTGTTAAGCAAACTCTTGATGCTGGAAATACCAAATGGCAATGGCCAATTCCTATCACTGCTATTCAGGCAAACCCGAATATTAAGCAGAATGAAAACTATTAATTATTAATAGGATCAATATAAGAAGCCCCATGAAAATGGGGCTTCTTTTGTTTTATACTAATACTGTTTTGTCAAATTATGCTGCGATTAGTTGTTTGAAAATAAAGTCAGACCTTCACAAACCTATTCACAAACATCGCGGCTACAATATCACCTACAGCATTCAGAACAGTGGCCAAAGGATCTACCAGCGTTCCGATAATCATCACTGCCGGAATAGCTTCCTGTGGTAATTTATAGACCGAAATCATCAGCATTTCACCAATATATCCGCCATTGGGAATTCCACCAGCAACAATACTTACAAAAACAGTAATTCCTAAAGCCAGCAGCAAATTAGCCGGATCAAAAAAATCTTTTCCAATGATCAGAAACGCGACGTATATTTTAATAATGGAAGACATCGAAGACCCGTTCTTATGCAGGGTTGTGCCGATAGGGATTACCAGATTGGCAATTGAATTAGGAATGCCAATTTTCGAGGCGGCCTGGAGATTTGCCGGCATTGTGGCAAAGCTGCTGCAGGTACTTAGAGCCGTTAATGTAGGATATACGGCATTTGTCCAGAAACTTTTAATACCCTTTTGTCCGTTGGCCATAAATGTATACAGAGAAAAAAATACAAAGAAATAAACAATTCCTGCAATATAATAAAGTCCTAATGGTTTAGCATAAAATCCAAAAAGCTGAGGCCCCAAAGTAGCTACCTGATAAGCGAAATAAGCCCCAAGACCAATAGGTGCCAGTTTCATGATCAGTAAAAGAAGCTCCTTCATTACCTCATATCCCGAAGCAATAAAAACTCTGAACGGCTGGCCTTTTTCTCCGGACTTTCTTGCCGCAAATCCTGTCATAAAAGCAAAAATAAGAAGAGCCAGCATATTTTGTCTTGAAAACAGTTGAGTAAATTCTCCAACCGTAAAGAAACTTACAATCCTATTTCCCCAGCTGTCTTCACTGGCAGCTTCAGAAATCATTTCCGAACTGCCGGAAACTCCCGAAACAGGAAATACATACACTGCGCAGATGGTAAAAACAGCTGCTGTCAATATAAAAAACAGAAAAGTAAAAGACATCACCAGGATGATCCTTCCAAACTTAGACTGCTGTTCCAGGGAAGCAATGGAATTGGAAACAGCAAAAAATACCAACGGTACCACACTCACAAAAAGAAGGTTCAGGAAAATATCTCCCAGGGGCTTAATATATTCCACAACACCCGGAGCAGTAATGCCTATGACGCTTCCGGCCATAATTCCTAAAAGTAAAAGTATAATTCCTGAATAGTTTTTTAGTACCTCTTTCATTCAACGCTTTTTATCAAAGATAGGTTTATTTTTAACATTCTATTATAGAATTTTCAGGCATAAATTTCATAAATTTGAGTAAATATCGTTTGTATGGCGTATATAGATTACTATAAAATTTTAGGCGTAGATAAAAGCGCAACTCAGGATGACATCAAAAAAGCCTATCGGAAATTGGCCAGAAAACATCATCCTGACCTCAATCCCGGCGACAAAGAAGCTGAGAAAAAATTCAAAGAGCTGAATGAAGCTAATGAAGTGCTTAGTAATCCCGAAAACCGTGCGAAATATGACAAATACGGGGAAAACTGGAAGCATGGTGAAGAATATGAAAAAGCCCAGCAGCAAAGGCAGTACCAGCAGCAAAATTATAGTGGCGACGGATTTTCCGGTGCCGATTTTGGTGAAGGAGAAGATTTTTCAGACTTCTTCCAAAGTATGTTTGGTGGTACCGGAGGCGGTTTTGGGAAAAGCTCACGGGGAAGTTCTTCAGGGAAATTCAAAGGACAGGATGTGCATGCCGAATTGAATTTGAATTTAAAAGATGCCGCCCAGACCCATCCACAGACTTTTGAGATCAATGGTAAAAAGGTAAGAATAACGATTCCTGCCGGGGTATATGATGGCCAGCAGATCAAATTGAAAGGTCACGGAAGTCCTGGCTTTAACGGAGGTCCAAACGGAGATCTGTACATCACATTCAATATTCCGGTGCATCCTGATTTTGAAAGAATTGGAAATGATCTGAAAACGAAAGTTTCAATAGATCTGTATACTGCCATTTTAGGTGGCGATGTAAAAGTGAATACACTTGATGGAAGTGTCAATTTGAAAGTAAAACCTGAGACACAGAATGGAACAACGGTTAGACTGAAAGGAAAAGGTTTCCCAATGTATAAAAAAGAAGGCCAGTCCGGAGATCTTTTTGTGACATATGAAGTAAAACTGCCGACAGATCTTACAGACAAGCAGAAAGAACTTTTCGAACAACTTAAAAATTCATAAGCCATGAATGAAAGAATATCGCGCGAAGAACTCGTAAAAATATACAATGTAGAAATCACTTTTTTTGATGAACTGGTGGATGTTGGGCTACTGAAGGTGGAAACAGAAAATGAAATCCGGTATTTACTCTATGAAGATCTGCCTGTTTTTGAAAGATTTACCAATTGGCATTATGATCTGGAAATCAACCTTCCCGGTTTGGAGGTGATTCATAATATGCTTAAAAAAATGGAGGATTTAAAAAAGAGAAATCGGGATCTGATGAATAAACTTTCTGCAATAAGTGACCAATATGAAGATATTTGATTTAGTTTTGTACCCTTTAAAACAAATTAAATATTCTAAGAAATGAATGGAGAGAAAGTCATCAGATTAAATGTAAATAGAAAAGATTTTGAAGAAATTTATTTCAGCGGTAATCAGGGAAGTTTATTCTTTTCACAGAGTACTAAAGGAAAAACAGTCACCACTGCAGTGGTAGGATTGATTTTGCTGATCTTATTCTGTTTTAAAGGTGATTTAAGCAAAGAAAAATTTGGAATCTTATATTTCGTAAGCTTTTTATTCCTTCTTTGTACCGTCTACCTTTCTTTAAGTATCAATAAAGTTTCCAGGTGGAAAAAAGAGGTCAACAAATATTTGAAATCTCTGGAAAATTCCGAGATCTATGAAATCCGGTTTACTAATGAAATCTTCAATGTTAATCTTAATCATCAGGAAGAGTTGAGCAAATGGGAAGATTTTAAATACTTTAATGTCAATGATAAATTTATTTCGCTCGAAGGAAAATTTAATTATATGTTTCCGCGAAAATCGATGAGTAAGGCAGATTACGACACACTTAAACAGACATTAAAGAAAAACATTATTCTATCCTGAAGATAATACAGGAATAATAAATAATAAGCAGTGAGAATCGCAGGATTTTCACTGTTTTGCTTTAAACTAATCTACCTGTTCTATCCTATGTTCTAACAAAGCTACAAACATACTTTCAATGCGGAATATCAGAATTGTGAAAATTAAGAATGAATATCTCATTAACTTCTATGATTTTGAAAATGAAATGACATCTACATACTATCCTTTGTTATAAAATTTAGAGTTCATCCTAATTTGGTGGGATTTTTGAATGTAAAATATAAACCAATCACACCATTGAAATTAATAACATTCACAAAAGAAGGAATTTACTGTCCGCAGGGAAAATTTTATATTGATCCCTGGAGACCAGTCGATATGGCAGTCATCACACACGGGCATGCCGACCACGCACGCTGGGGAATGAAAAAATACCTTTGTCACCATTTTACAAAACCAATTCTTTATCAGAGAATCGGATTGGATATTGAGTGTCAAAGCGCTGGCTATGGTGAGGTCATTATGCTAAACGGGGTAAAAGTATCACTCCACCCTGCTGGGCATATTATCGGTTCAGCACAGATAAGGTTGGAATACAAAGGATATGTTACCGTTATTTCCGGCGATTATAAAGTACAGGAAGACGGATTGAGCACTCCTTTCGAAGTGGTAAAATGCCATGAATTTGTTACAGAAAGTACTTTCGGGCTGCCCATTTATAACTGGCTGGAAGTTCCGGATCTCAATAAAAAACTTCAGTCCTGGGTATTGAAAAATAAAGAAAATTCAAAAACATCTGTATTTGTAGGGTATTCGTTGGGTAAAGCCCAGAGGATTATGAAAGCCGTTGAAGGAATGGGAAAAATTCATGTCCACTACTCGATTGGTAAGCTTAATAAAGCTTTTGAAGAAGTTGGAATTGTACTTCCTGATTATGAGGTTCCTGATTTCAGGGAAAGCATCAAACATGCTGATGGTGATATCGTGATTGTTCCCCCAGCTCTGCTGGACAGTAATGTCATCAAGAAAATTCCTGATGCAGCAACAGCGATTTGCTCTGGCTGGATGCAGGTTCGTGGTGCCAGAAGGTGGCGAAGTGCCGATGCCGGTTTTCCGATGAGCGATCATGCCGACTGGAAAGGATTGTTGCAAGCTATAAAAGCTACGGAAGCCGAAATTGTTCATGTCACACACGGACAGACCGAAGTTTTTTCAAAATACCTGAATGAAATTGGCATCAAGGCAGATGTTGTGCAGACCCAGTTTGGTGAAGATGAAGAAGACGCAGAAAAAGAAATCATTGAAAATCCTCAGCCATGAAACATTTTGCAGACCTTATCAATGCCCTGGAAACCACCAATAAAACCAACGCAAAGATAGATGCCATCATCGATTATCTGGAACGTGCTCCCGATGAAGATAAAGTATGGTTTATTGCTTTGTTTACAGGAAAAAGACCCAAAAGGAATGTCAATACCAATTATATGAAAGAATGGGCGCTGGAGATCACAGAACTGCCTTTCTGGTTGTTTCAGGAAAGCTATTCTTCGGTTGGAGACCTGGGGGAAACGATTTCCCTCATCCTTCCTCCGCCTTCACACAAAATAGACCGTACACTTTCCCAATGGATGCTGGATATTGTTAATTTAAAAGACAAGTCAGAAACCGAAAAAAAAGCATTTGTGTTGCAGTCATGGAATGGTCTGGATTATACTGAACGTTTGATATTCAATAAATTACTCGGTGGAAGTTTCAGAATTGGGGTTTCAGATAAAACCCTCATCAATGCTCTTACAAAATTTACTTCACAGGAATCAAGCACTTTGATGCACAGTCTGATGGGTAAATGGATTCCCGGAGAAGCCTCTTTTCACGAACTGATTTCCGCAGAAAATATCAATCCGGATAATTCAAAACCCTATCCTTTCTGCCTCGCTTATCCACTGGAAAAAGAATTGGAAGACCTCGGAGATCCTAATGACTGGCAGATTGAATATAAGTGGGACGGCATCCGTGGACAGATCATCCGGAGAAATGATGAAGTCTTTATCTGGTCAAGAGGTGAAGAGCTGGTAACCGATCAGTTTCCTGAAATCAAAGACACCGTTCTGGCCATGAAAGGCAACTTTGTTTTAGATGGAGAAATACTTGCGGTAAAGGATTCTAATGTTTTAAATTTTAATGAATTACAAAAAAGATTAAACAGGAAAACTTTAACAAAAAAAATGCTGACGGATATTCCGATCCAGGTTTTTGTTTATGACCTTTTGGAGCTTGAAGGAACCGACCTTCGGGAAAAACCAATTGCAGCCAGACGGGCCATGCTTGAAGAATTACTGTTGAATGAAACTCCCGAAAATATTAAACTTTCCAAGGTCATTGACTTTGAAAAATGGGAAGACCTGAATTTAATAAGAGAAGAATCCAGGGAAATCAACAGTGAAGGACTAATGCTCAAACAGAAAAATTCGGTTTATCATTCCGGAAGAAAAAAAGGCGACTGGTGGAAATGGAAAGTAAGTCCGTTAACCATTGATGCCGTCTTGATTTATGCCCAAAAAGGAAGCGGAAGAAGAAGCGCCTACTACACCGATTATACATTTGCCGTGAAAAACGGCGATGTTCTTGTCACCATCGCAAAAGCCTATTCCGGATTGACCGATAAAGAAATCATGGAAGTCAGCAAATTTGTCAATAAAAATGCTATAGAAAAATTCGGACCTGTACGAACAGTAAAGGCTGAGCTTGTTTTTGAGATTGCTTTTGAAGGTATAGGATTCAGCAGCAGGCATAAAAGCGGTGTTGCTTTAAGGTTTCCAAGAATCGTAAGATGGCGGAAAGACAAAACAGTGGCAGAAATTGATGAACTTGAAGAAATAAAAAAACTCATCCAATAATTTGAAAACATTCGAAGATACCAATGGATTTAAGGTCATTCAGCAATGGATGGCTGATAAAGGTATTGCCCCCTTTAAATTTCAGACCGATACATGGCAGAAATTTGGAAACGGATACAGTGGAATGGTTGTGGCACCAACAGGTTTTGGGAAAACTTTTTCCGTTTTCCTGGCTTTAGTTTCAGATTTTATGAACCATCCTGAAAAGTACAAAAAAGGATTAAAAATGATCTGGATCACTCCATTGCGTTCTCTATCAAAGGATATTGCCAAAGCCATGCAGGAAGCTATGGATGAGATTGGTCTCGATTGGACAGTTGGCGTAAGAAATGGAGATACCGAACAAAAGGTAAAACAGCAGCAGCTCAGAAGTATGCCTGAAATTCTGGTAGTCACTCCAGAAAGTCTGCACCTGCTTTTAGGACAGAAAAATCATGCCCGGTTCTTTCAGGACACCAAATGTGTTGCTGTGGATGAATGGCATGAATTACTAGGCTCAAAACGTGGTGTAATGGTCGAACTTGGTATTTCACAGCTGAGAAAATATGTTCCCAAAATAAAAATCTGGGGAATCACAGCAACCATTGGAAATTTAGACGAAGCCATGGATGTTTTAATCCCTTACGATATAAAAAAAACGAAGATCACTGCTAAAGAACATAAGAAAATAGAGATTCTTCCTGTTTTTCCTGATGAAATTGAAATTCTTCCGTGGGCTGGACATTTAGGAGCAAAACTGGCAGACAAAATTGTCCCTATCATTCTCAATTCAAAATCTACCATTGTTTTTACGAATACCCGGAGCCAAAGTGAAATGTGGTATCAGCTGTTGCTTAGTGCTTACCCGGATTTTGCGGGCCAGATCGCCATTCACCACAGTTCTATTGATGCTCATCTCCGGATCTGGATTGAAGAAAATCTAAGTTCCGGAAAGCTGAAAGCGGTAGTATCAACATCATCTTTAGATCTTGGAATAGATTTTAAACCTGTAGATACCGTCATCCAGATTGGCTCAGCAAAGGGAGTTGCAAGATTTCTGCAGCGGGCCGGACGAAGCGGACACTCCCCTTTTGAAACCTCTAAAATCTATTGCGTTCCCACCCATTCTCTTGAACTGATTGAAGTCGCCGCCCTTAAAGAAGCCGTTAAGCAGAAAGTGATAGAACCCCGTGATCCGCAAGTTCTGTGTTTTGATGTGCTGGTTCAGTTTCTGATGACCCTGGCAGTAGGTGACGGTTTTTATCCCGAAGAAACATTTGAAAGGATTAAAAAAACATTTGCTTTCCAGGAAATAATGGAACAGGAATGGAAAAGTATTTTGGATTTCCTGACCATTGGCGGAAGCGTTTTAAAAAGTTATGAAGAATTTCATAAGATCGTCATTATGGAGGATGGCCTCTATAAAGTAACCTCACGTAAGATCGCTATGCTTCACCGGATGAATATGGGGGTCATTGTAAGCGATGCCATGCTGAAAGTAAAATTTATTTCCGGCGGCTACATCGGAATGGTAGAAGAATATTTTATTTCAAAATTAAAAAAAGAAGAAAAATTTATCCTGGCTGGCCGAACGCTGGAAGTGGCCATGATCAAAGATATGACCGTTTATGTCCGTGCAGCTAAAGGAAAAGCGATGGCCCCAAGTTATCTGGGCGGTAGACTACCTTTAAGCTCAAATTTAGGGCACTTTTTAAGAGAAAAATTATCCGGAGCCTTAAACCCGAAAGCTTCTGAAAAGGAATTGAAATTTCTACATCCATTATTGGCCAACCAGGAAAAAAATTCACACATTCCTAAAGATGATGAATTCCTTGTAGAACTCATCAAAAACCGGGAAGGCTACCATTTGTTTATGTATCCTTTTGAAGGTCGGCTGGTGCACGAAGTAATGGCAGCTCTGATTGCCTACCGAATTTCAAAACTGGCACCGATATCTTTCTCTATGGCGATGAATGATTATGGTTTTGAACTCTTCAGCGATAAGGAAATTCCTCTGAATGAGGATAATCTCAATAAAATCCTGACCCGGGACAACCTGATGAATGATGTGATTGCCAGCATCAATTCTGCAGAAATGGCCCGAAGAAAATTCCGCGATATTGCTGTAATCTCCGGAATGGTGATCCAGAATTATGCAGGAAAGCAACGCTCCAATAAATCTTTACAAAGCTCCGCAGGACTTATTTTTAAAGTACTGGAAGACCACGATCCTGATCATTTTCTGGTAAGGCAGGCCTATACCGAAGTTTTCAATATGCAGCTTCAGGAGCCACGACTCGTGGAAGCTTTTAAAAGAATCGAAAAGTCAAAGATCATTTTAAAATATTCCCATACCTTTACTCCTTTAAGTTTTCCGATAAAAGTGGACAGCTTACGGCAGACATTATCAAGCGAAAGCCTGGATGCGAGGATCAGGAAAATGGTGGAACAGGCGAGGAAGAGAGGGTTTTAGAGTTTTAGAGTTTTAGAGTCAAAAATATAAATTACAAGTGGTAACATCAGTTTGGATTCTGAAATTAAAAATCATTTAAAAAATGGATGTACAACAAATAGATGTTGAACCTCATTCTCTTCTCAAAGGGCGGATTTTTGCAAAGTAAAAAGACGGTAGTTAAATTAAAAAACTTCTTTTGGAATTTATACTCACTACAAAACTTCCCTTTTCCCATCTTCAGACCTCCAGCCTCTAATTTAAAAAATCATTCATACATTTGACATCACACATTCTACAGAAAAAATTGAACATCGCCGTAAAAAATATCATCATCAACAACGAAGTTTTTACTTTAACCAATCAACGTGCAGCGTTCTGGAAAAATGAAAAAGCATTAATCTTATCTGATCTCCACATTGGTAAGACTGCCCATTTCCGGAAAAACGGAATAGCCCTGGCCAATCATATCATGAAAAGTGACCTGGAAAGACTTTCCGTTTTGATCGAGTATTTTCAACCGGAGAAATTCATTGTAGTCGGAGACTTGCTTCATGCCGGAGACAATTCCGATGTAGATGAATTCTGCAGTTGGAGAAACCAGTATCCGGATCTCCAGTTTTATCTTATTAAAGGAAATCATGACCGCTTATCTGCAGCATTAGAAAAGAAATTATGCTTAAATTTTAAATCCGAAATTCTGACCATCAATGAATTTACCTTTATTCATGATTTTGACAAAACATTGCCGGATTTTCAGATCACAGGACATATTCACCCCGGAGTTGTACTGGATTCTTCCGTAAAAAAAATAAGACTTCCCTGTTTTGTACAAACTGAAAATCAGCTTCTTCTTCCGGCCTTCAGTGAGTTTACCGGGCTGGATACTAAAAATATTCCTAAAAATGGGAAGTTCTATGTATTTACAGATTCAGAAATTCATGAGATCTAGCGACTATATTTTATTTAAATAATTAAACCCGTCTCTTGTAAAACGGATTCTATTAATTCATCTGCTTTTTGAATAGATTTCTAATTTATTTTTTTAATTTTTCATTGAAATCTTCAAACAGATTTTCCTGGCCTACAATAATATCGACGATATCAAAATAAGGCTCTCCGTAAATTTTGGAATCCCTTAAAAGCTCTATCAATAGCTTATAGTCTTCCAGATTGGTCGTAGTGATCATCATAAAGTCAGAAGTTTTTGAGTGGAAATATTCAGAATCATAAAGTTTTACTTTCGTAGTCTTTCCAACCTTTTCAAATATTGGTGTTACGTTGCTTTCAAAGAAGGTACTTCTTTCTTCCCTTGATAATGAGAGCCATTTTGATGTTGCGTTCATCAATACCAGAATAGTGTAAGGTTTTGTATTGTTCATAAGGTTTCTTGTCTGTGCATTGGAAGTTCCAACTACCAATACCGTTAATAATGTAAATAAGATTGTTTTCATTTTGTTGTTTATTGAAATACAAATTTCAGTATTGACAAAATGAAATCCATTTACATAGGTAAAGAAATTACCTGCCTAAACGTTTTCTTCTGATTCTGCTTAATTGTGTTGGCGTGACACCTAAATACGAAGCAATATGATATTGTGGAATCTGCTGTTCCAACTGGGGAAATTGTTTTTGAAAAAGTAAGTAACGCCTATCAGCATCCAGCAATACAATTTCAATTTCCCGTTGTTCTTTTTGTACGAAAAAAATTTCTGCTAATTTTCTTGCTACCCTTTCAATATCCGGGTGGTCCTTGTAAAGATCTGTAAAGTTTGAAAAATTAGCCGTTAATATTTTACAATCCGATAACGCTTGTTGGATGATTTGATTGGGTGCTCCGGTAATTAAAGAAGCATATCCGCCAATAAAACAGGGTGAAACAAAGAAATGTTTATTATATTCTACTCCTTCTCTGCTTCTATAAAAAGCTCGGATGATTCCTTCCTGCAAAAAACCAATTTGAGTTGCCACCTGATTTTCCTCTATAAAAAATTCCCCTTTTAAAAGTGTTTTTTCAGAAAAAATTGGATGTAATGCTTCCCAGCCAATCTCCGAAACTGGATTTAAACTGTTGATATATTTTTTTAAATCTGTCAAAAGACTAATATATATTTCAAATGTACAATTTTGAATAAAATTTTCGGATTTATTTTTTATTTAATCGAATACTGTAAAGTGTGATCAGTACCGTAGCTAATAAAAACAATGCTCCAATCAAAGGTGTACTGGCCAGTCCCAAAGAAGAAGTTACAATCAATCCTCCTGTAAAAGAGCCAATAGCAATTCCTATATTGAATGCTGCAATATTAACTCCTGATGATACATCTTCTGTTCCCGGAAGCTCTTTTTCAGCAATCTGTACTACCAAGAGCTGAAGTCCCGGTACCGTAGCAAATGACAGACCTCCTAAAAGAAAAAGTGTGATAATACTTAAGATTTGATTACCTGCCGTAAAATAAAAAGTCAACAATATCAACCCTTGTCCTGCAAACATCCACAGAAGTGCTTTTAGAGGGTTTTTATTCGCCACTTTTCCACCCAACAAGTTTCCTAAAGCAATGGCAATTCCATAGATAAGAAGAATCAAAGTAACGGTAGATTCCTGAAATCCTGTGATTTGTTGTAAGATGGGTGAAAGATAAGTAAACACGACAAATGTTCCTCCGTATCCCATTGCAGTCATTAAAAATGCAAAGAGCAGACGTCTGTTTCCCAGTACTTCGGGCAAACTTTTTAATGAGGCTGTTTTACCGCTTTTAAGATGGTTCGGCACCAGTAAAAGACTGACAATTAAACCTATAATTCCTAATATAGAAACCCCTATAAAAGTTGCTCTCCATCCGAAATGCTGCCCAATAAAAGTTCCCAGTGGAACTCCAGTTACAATGGCAAGTGTAAGTCCTGCAAACATAATTGAAATAGCAGTTGCTCTTTTCTCCTCTGGAACCAGCGATGCTGCAATGGTTGAGCCGATAGAAAAGTAAACCCCGTGAGCAAATCCCGTAAGAACTCTGGCCATGATCAGCGTGATAAATCCGGGAGCGATTGAAGCAAGTCCGTTTCCTATCACAAATAATATCATAATGGAAACCAACAAGGTTTTTCGCGGTATTTTCCCCGTTAATGCTGTCAGTACAGGAGCTCCGATCGCTACTCCAATCGCATATAGACTTACCAGTAGTCCTGCTGATGGAATGCTGATTCCAAGATCCCCTGCCACGGTAGGAAGAAGCCCAACAATAACGAATTCTGTAGTTCCTATTCCAAATGCACTGATAGTTAATGCCCATAATGCTGCCGGAAGACCTTTACTTTTTAAAGCAGTCTCCGCTTTTACCTGTATTTCCTTTTGATAATTCATTGCGTTATAATTTTGTTGAATTGACTATGCAAATTTCCGATGAATTATTGTATTATAAAAATTATTTAAATTGTATAGTAGTATCATAATTATAATAGCTTGTTTTCTTGAACAAAAATTCCGTTCCTTTGCATAAAACCAGCTTATTTAATGAAAAAATCAGAAGTTACCCGCCTGAATATTCTTCAGAAAGCCTTTGAGCTCATCTACACAAAGGGTTATCAAACGACCAGCATTGATGAGATTATCGCTACAACCCAGGTGACGAAAGGAGCGTTCTATTATCATTTTAAAACCAAAGATGAAATGGGACTGGCGATCATTAATGAACTTTTGAAAAACAGTTTTAAAAGCACTTTTATTGAACCTCTTCAAAATACTGATCATCCACTGGAGAGTATTTATCATTTGGTATACGGTATTCTAATGGAAAACGATTTTCTAAAGGTTGAATACGGTTGCCCTGCCTCCAATTTCACCCAGGAGATGGCTCCCTGGCATATAGATTTTACAAAAGCTCTTAATGAACTTTCTTCAAGATGGGAAAACGCTATAATCACCTGTATTGAAGAAGGCAAGAAAAAAGGTTCTGTAAAAGAGGATATTAATGCCAAAGAAATTGCTGTTTTTGTAATGTCCGGTTATTGGGGTGTCCGGAATTTAGGCAAACTGGAAAATTCAAAATCGGTGTATCTGGTTTATTTAAAAGGTCTTAAAGCTTATTTCAAGTCTTTGGAATAATTTTTTCCTCAAAAACATACTAATCAGTATGTTTTTTATTATATCTTTGGATCACTAAAAAAATACTGATGTACCAAAGTATTACATTTCTCCATTCCCTCTTCAGATGGGTTGTTTTATTAAGTCTTATTTATGCGATCTGGATCTCTTTTAAAGGATTTTATCATCGTAAACAATTTTCTAAAACGGATAATGCAGCCAGGCACTGGACCGCCACCTTTGCTCATGTACAATTGGTCCTGGGAATTATTTTATATTCTAAAAGTCCTATTGTAAAATATTTCTGGAAAAACTTCGGCGAGGCTAAAGCATCTTTAGATCTGGTATTCTTCGGAATGATTCATATTCTGATGATGATCACGGCTATTATCCTGATCACCGCAGGTTCAGCTTTAGCGAAAAGAAAAGAAACGGACAGAGAAAAATTTCAAGACGATGCTGGTCTGGTTCACTATTGCTTTAGCTGTCATTTTCATTGCCATTCCGTGGCCATTCTCTCCTCTTGCCAACAGACCCTATTTCAGATAATTATGATACATTTATTAAAAACAAAAATCGGCCGCCTGAGAATTCTGGCTATCCTGGAAGGAATCTCTCTATTGACTTTAGTTTTCATTGCCGTTCCTATGAAGTATTGGCTTGATAATCCTGCCTTGGTAAGGATGATAGGACCCATTCATGGAACATTATTTCTACTTTTCCTGTTTAATACTTTAAGTGTAGGTGTTGAGCAAAACTGGAAATTTAAAGAAATCACCTGGAAAGTGATTCTGGCATGTTTTATCCCTTTCGGAACATTCTACATTGATAAAAAGATCCTCAGTAGATTATGAAAAAGTATTGAGAAAAACCCTTGTCAAGTTTTAAACCCTGACAAGGATATCTTCCAATTCTTAATTTTTCAGCCAGACTACTTTCTGTTCAGAATGATGCTCCATTCCAATAATATGCCTGTACAATTCCGGACGTCTTGCTTTTATATATCTGTTTCCTCCGGCTTGAGTAAGTTTTTCAGGAGTAATAACAGCGGTTTCAAAGCTGTCTTCAAACGAGCGACATTCTGTGATAATATCTCCAAAAGGATCAATGACCATGGAGCAGCCATTTTTAAGCTGGTCATCATCCATCCCGACAGGATTGGAAAAAACAACATAGATTCCGTTATCATACGCTCTTGCAGGCAGCCATTTCATGAGCCAGTCTCTTCCTTTCATCCCATCAAATTCTAAACGAAGTGATGTAGGATCGGTTTCCCTGTTCTGCCATAATTCCGGATCTACAAATCCTGCTCCCGGTCTTGTAGAAGAGGTGCACATCGTGACGTGCGGCATAAAGATAATATTGGCTCCCAAAAGTCTCGTCGTTCTCACATTTTCGATAATATTATTGTCATAGCAGATCAGAATACCACATTTCCAGCCTTCAATATCAAAAATACAGTATTGATTTCCGGGAGTCAGGTGAGGATTGATAAATGGGTGGAGCTTTCGGTACCTGGCTTTCAGTCCGGTTTTATCAACACAAACATACGCTTTGAAAAGGTTGTCATGCTCATCTTTTTCAAATAATCCGGCAAGAATAGTAATATTGTATCGAGCTGCAATATTCTGTAATCTTTGAATGCTTTTTCCCTCAGGTATAAGTTCTGCTATATCAATCATCTGCTCTCTGGAAAGCTTTCTCGCAAAAGTATATCCTGTAATTGAACATTCATGGAAAGCAATAACCTGAGAACCTTTGGCTGCTGCTTCTGCTGCTAATTTCTCTATAACCGAGAGATTGTAGTCTTTGTCACCACTTTTATTTTCAAATTGTGCTGTAGAAATTTTGAGATTGTTCATACTTTTTTCAGCAAAATTAGGCAGCCTGATCTTTCAGAAATTGTAAAAAACCGACATTCTAATGGTATGGAAGTTCTATGAAATTTACGGCCAGCTTATTTTCTGTTTTCAGATATTGGTTAGGAGTCAGCCCAATTGTGTTTTTAAATTCTCTGATCAGATGAGACTGGTCAAAATATCCTGCTTCATAAGAAATACCGGTCATGGTTTGATAATCAGTATTATTTTTCATCAGGCTTAAAAAATGATGAAGCCTGAGAATTGTATTGTATTTTTTAGGTGATATTCCGATATGATCTTCAAACTTTCGTTCAATATGCCGTTCAGAATACCCTGTAAAATGTTCAAGCTCTTTCAAAGACAAGGCACCTTTGTTTTGAAGCATATATTGCTGGGCTTGTATCAACCATGAATCCTGATTTCTTTTCTTTGAAATAAGCTGAAAAAAGTAAGCATTTAATGCCATTATGATAGATTGGGGATCTTCTTTTTTATAAAGGCTCTCCTGAAAAGGCATCAGCTGTTCCTTCACAATATCTGAAGCCGAAATGATCTCATTTTTAATTTCTTTGGCAGATACATCAAAAAGCAGGTTGAAAAAATAAGGCTGAAATACAACCGCTAATAAAGAAAATGTCCCTTTTGTAGTCAGATTTTTATACTGCGTAGGCTGTCCATAAAAAAAAGATAGCGGAAGGTATTGATCTGAATCATCCTGCATATGGATATCAGAAGAAATGATTAAACCAGTGTTACCATCTGCAAACAGGCGTAATTTCTTAACAGCATCTTTGCTATTCTCTAAAAATATATAATGTTTGATATAGCATGCCAGCTGCTTGGGAGGAGCTATTTGCATGATTATAACTTCAGTTTTTTTATGATCCATGGTAAGGTAAGTCCCTGTCCTAAAAGTGAGATTAAGACAACTGCTATGGACAGGAAGATCATTTCATTACGTAAGGGGAAAGGCTCGCCGTCGTTTAATGTCGCGGGAAGTCCCAGAGCAATTGCTAAAGATACAATTCCACGCATTCCGGACCAGGTGATGACAAAACTGGTTTTTGAATCAAATAATGCTTCCTCACTGATTTTCCTTTTACCCTGAAAAGCTTTCTGAAGATTGAACTGTTGCAAATATACCCTTGCCATCCTGATCAGCAGGGTGACCAAAACAATCACAGCTGCATAACCTGCATAAGTCCATATCTGAATATGGGGTATTTTTTTTAGGATAATTGGAAATTCAAGGCCAATTAATAAGAAGATAAGTCCATTGAGCAGGAAAATAATAATGTCCCAGAAATTCCTGGACTGTTCTTTCACACGATCCGGAAATTTATTTCTGCTGAGCCTGGACATTCCCAAACCGAGAACAACTACAGCAATAACCCCGGAAACATTGAAATGCTCTGCAATAAGATAAGTGACGAAAGGCATTAAAAGGATGAGACTGTTGACCACCATTGCATCGCTTCGGAAAAATCCGATCGTGAGTGCTAATGTTTTAAAAATAATCCAGCCAATAAGAAATCCGCCCCCCAACACAACAAAAAATTCCAATGATGCTTTCCAGGTGACAAAACTTATTCCGGTAACAGCAGCCACAGCAAAGCGATAGGCAACCAAAGCTGAAGCATCATTGATGAGGCTCTCCCCTTCCAATATAGTCATTGTTTTATGGGAAAGACCCAATCCTTTTGTAACCCCTACTGCTGCTACAGCGTCCGTAGCTGACAGGATAGAACCCAGCACAAAAGCCAGTGGCCAGGTCATTCCCGGAATGACATAATATGCGATAACGGCAATACCTGCCGTGGTTAAGAACACTAATCCTATCGCTAATGTTCCAATGGTATTGATATTGGTTTTAAACTGCTGAAAAGAAATATTGAATGCGGCATCATACAATAATGGCGGCAGAAACAACAGCATAATAATCTCTGGATTGATCTCAATTTCAGGCATAGCCGGGACAAAACCTATTAAAATACCTGCAATTAACAGCAGCATAGGGACAGGGATTTTTATTTTTCCTGCCAGGCCAGATATTCCGATCATTAAGGCCATAATCACTAAAATGACAGCATAGTTTTCCATCAGGTTATATCGTATTCAGATTGTTGAATTCTTTTGTAAAAGAATTATTTAACAAAAGTAATTATTTCTGAGCACTATGCTCATTTTCAGTTTTATCATCTATCAATAAAAATAATTTAAAACAAAGGTCTTTTATAGAAAAATATTGAAATTATTTCGTTTTTGGTTAGATTTTTGAATTATGCCTGCTACACTGAATGATACATTCACTCTTTATTCTAAATCAATCACTAAAATATTATATTATGTCAACACAAAATTTAGCTCACCTCGAAGCCATTAAAAAGATTAAGGAACTTTCTGAAAAAGCAAGAATATGTATGTTCTGTACTGAACTTGAAACCATTCCCGTAAATTCTCGTCCTATGACTCTGCAGGAAACAGATGAAAGCGGAAATTTATGGTTTATCAGCAGTGGAACAAGCAATAAAAATTTTGAAATAAAAGAAGACCGCCGGGTACAGCTATTCTTTATGAATAACAGTGATTCTCAGTATCTTTCTGTTTACGGGCAGGCATCTGTCTATAAAGACAAAGCTACCATCGAAGAAAAATGGTCGCCAATGGCGAAGGCATGGTTTGATGGAAAAGATGATCCGGATGTTACCATTATCCGTGTAGAACCTAAAGAAACCTACTATTGGGATACCAAAGCAGGGAAACTAGTTAGTTTATTAAGTTTTGTGGCTTCCGCAGTGACAGGAATTAAAACTAATAATTCTGACGGCGTGGAAGGAAATGCCGTTGTATAAAATAAAATTCGGCTTCGAGAATCGAAGCCGAATTTTTATAACATAAATATTAAAATAATCCTGGTAGATCTGAGATGCTCAGATACCAGGATTTTTAGTTTTTCATATCCTAGTGGACATCCTGAAACTCAATTTAGAAAAATAGGTAAAGATAAAAAACTACTCAATCTGTAAATCTAAGTGTTTAACTAACTTCAATTTACCTTCTCACAAACCCGATAAATAAAACAGATCTGCATAATTTGGAACGACCTACTCCACTTCAAATATGGCCTGTATTTCTACAGAAGAATTCACAGGAATAGATGAAGCTCCTAAAGTGGCTCTCGCATGTTTTCCTTTCTCTCCAAAAACTTCTACAGTAAGGTCTGATGCAATGTTCATCAGCTCAGCATGTTTAGTGTAGTCCTCTTTTGTGTTGAAAATTCCGGTCAGCTGTACACATTGTTTAACTTTGCTGAGATCCCCACCTACCGCTTCTTTTAAAACCGCTATAACGTTAAGCATTGTGGCTTTCGTAGCCTCTTTTACCTGCTGTTCATTTACATCCACTCCTAATTTTCCGGGATTTAAAATTTCTCCTTCTTTCAAAGCCACCTGATTGATGAATACCAAATTTCCGGAACGTACAAACGGTTTATAATTTCCTGCCGGTTTTGGAACCTGTGGAAGAACAAGATTTTTCTGTTTTAAAGTCGCTTCAATATCTTTTGGATTTTGTTCTTCCAGTACAGGTACAGTTTCTTTTTTAGTGAATGTTCCTTTAAGCGCCAAAGCCGTTTTCGCAAAGTTTCTTCCCTGCAGTTCTGCCAATGTACGCTCATCTTTTGTGGGCCTTTCCACATCTTTCAGTGAAGCCATACTGGTTACGCCTAAAACCGTATTTCCCTGAGGAATTGTTTTGTTGATACTTTCGGTTCCTCTGATTCCGTTTGATACCAGAACCATTCCGTGAACGGCTAAGGAATTCCAGAATGCATTAAGAGCAAGCTCTTTACCAGCACCGCTTCCCGCAGACATAAAAACGGTTGCAGGCATTCCTTCCAGCGCATGATTGGTCCATAAATTAACGGTTTTAGATAAAAATTCGCTCATTCCGGTACTTATATTTCCGAAATAGACGGGTGATCCAAAAGCTATTCCATCATAAGAAGGCAGTTCATCTACTGAAGCTACGGGAATGTTCTTTAGTTTTGGGCTTTGGGATTGTTTGACCTGTTTAATGATGGCTGTAGCATTTTTATTGCTTTCGATGCCGGATGCTATTTCTTTAGCCAGTTCATAGGTTCCTCCATTATCTGAATGAATGAGGACCAGTATTTTAGCTTTGTTGTCCTGTGCCATGATTGTGGTGATTTTTAATAATAAAATTAATACAAAAAATGTACTTAGTTTTTTCATTTTTGATAGATAAATAATTACAATACAAAATTAGTATTGTCGTTTTTATTAAATTTGCCAAAAACTCTATGCAAAACGACATCATGAAATGTGGTTTAACGGAAAAAACAGACAGCCGGTTTGTAGACACGATTGAAAAGGAGGCTTATGTCTGGTGTGAAAAAGACTGGAAGCATGATGATCACGAGCATGCCCACCAACGGGCGCAGCTTACTTTTGTGGAAGAAGGCTACCAGTATTTCCATATCGACCGGAAAATTTATATTGTGCCACAGCATCATGTTATTTGGATCCCTTCCGGTAAAGCGCACAGGATAACATCAGAAGCGAAAACAGTCAGTTTAATGGTTTTCTTATTTAAAACTCTTTTTAGTGATGATTTTTACAAGAATGTACAGGTTTTTGCGGCTCCCTCTGTTTTGAAAGAAATGCTTCTGTATGCCTCAAAATGGAATCAATCGGTAGTGGAAGATGAAGAGCAGGATCTTTTTTTTAGAGCCATTTTAAAAAGTCTTCCTAATTTCTGCAAAGAAAGCAGTTATCTGGAAATCCCGGTCCCTTCGGATACAAGACTTATACCTGTCTGCACCTATATCAATTCCAATTTCAAGTATAGCCTGAATGCTGATGAGTTGGCCGGAAAAGCACAAATGTCTGTACGGAGCCTGCAAAGGATCTTCAAAAGTGAAACAGGCATTACGCTTCAGAAATACCTGCAGCTTGTAAGAATTTTAAAAAGCATAGAACTTATTGATGCCGGACAGCTTACTTTAAGCCAGATAGCTTATAAAGTAGGTTATCAGAGTTTATCTGCATTCACCTCTTCCTACTATATGATTATGAAGTCTAAACCAAAAGTAAAAAAGATCAGTTAAGGCGTTTCATCATGAGGCATATCCACGGGCTTGGATTCCGGAGAGCCTTTTTCACGAAGCCAAATGGACAGGATCACAATGGAGGCCACAGCAAGAAATTCACTTTGCCAGTTCTGAAAAGATTCAAACCAGAATCTGGATTCTGAAATATATTGTTTTGCTGTAACGGTAGGTTTTTTCTTTGAAATTTGCTCTTCATTATAATCTTTAAGGCTGCCATAAAAATGCATTCCAAAACTTCCCAGGAATAAAAGAGCAAAAGCCAGGGACAGAGAGTGTTTGTAGACAGCAAGCCAAATTCCGCCTTTTTTCACGGGCCACGGAGCTTTTGCGTGCGGTTTTGGTTCATTATCCACCTCTTCTTTTTCATCTAAAGATTTGGATTCACTGGAACCTTTCTGCCTAAGCGAAACAGTAAGTACAATATACAGCATCATTTGAAGAAATTCACTTTCCCAGTTTTCAAAGGTTGCTTGTATGAAATGTCCGCTGTGAATATATGCTCCTAAACTGAGCAAAGTACTTCCGTTTTCTTCCAGTTCTTTATTAAATGTTTTCCAACCTGTTAAAAACTGGCCAAAAAGACAAATAAACATTAATAAAAGTATAACAATGCTTAGGCTGTTACGGTAAAAGAAACTTTTTTTAGACATAATAACAGGTTTAAAATTTGATATCAATTAAATAGCTGATGCTATCCGATTATTCTATCCATTGACAATCAGTCCACCATTGGGATGAAGAACCTGGCCTGTAATCTGGGCAGCTCCATTACCCGCTAAAAACAAAAAGCTGGCTGCCACTTCTTCAGGAGTAGCGTTTCTCTCGAAAGGAGGTTTATTGGGATCGTCTTCCTGCTCTCCAAAAGTTTCTTTAGTAAGTGGTGTAGCTACAGGGCCTGGCGCAACTGCATTGACGCGTATTCCCTTAGGTTTTGCCTGCAGGGCGAGAGAACGGGTAAATGATACTATTGCACCTTTGGTTGCCGAATAATCC
Organism: Chryseobacterium sp. W4I1; assembly: GCF_030816115.1. Lineage (NCBI taxonomy): Bacteria > Pseudomonadati > Bacteroidota > Flavobacteriia > Flavobacteriales > Weeksellaceae > Chryseobacterium > Chryseobacterium sp. W4I1. The sequence goes on along the minus strand of NZ_JAUSXQ010000001.1, from coordinate 1,714,977 downwards.
AACAACTCAGGATGTCCCTGGTAAGCGGTGGCCGAAGTGGTATTGATAATACTGCTTCCTTCTTTGAGATAAGGAAAGATTACTTTCGTGAGAAGAATCATTCCAATAATATTGGAATTAAAAGTCTTTCTGATATTTTCTTCTTCAAGATCGTTAATGTTTTCCGCGGGAAACTGCACACCGGCATTATTAATGAGTACATCAATTCTTCCAAATTCTGAAATCACTTTTTTCGCAGTTTCTTCACAGAATTCATAATCATTAATATCTCCTTTAAACAATATGCATTTTCTGCCAAGATCTTCAATAGCTTTTTTTGTTTTCCCGGCATCTTCATCATCTGTATGATAAATGACTGCAATATGAGCTCCTTCCTCTGCAAAAAGTAAAGCTACAGCTTTTCCTATTCCGCTGTCTGCGCCTGTAATAAGAACCAATCTATCTTTAAATCTTTCCATTTAAAAAATTATTTTAAAATCAGAAGTTGATTGATCTCGCTTTTAAAGCATCCAAGAATGAATTCGGTATAATATAGCTGAGCATTCAGAGCCTGTGTTTTAGGATGAAGCTCAAGTTTTTTGGTAAGAATGATCTCTCCTTTATAGGCAAAAGAGAAAAATGCAAAGATTTTATAAGCTGAATTTCTGATTGGCGTACTGTAGCCTGTTGTGGCGATGGACCAGTCGGAATCGAAAATTTTCGCCACATTCAGGGCCATCGTTTGCGCAATATTTTCTGATACACAGTCGCACTCTTCAGCTTCTTCCCTATCTACATGAAGCAATTTTACTTTTTGAGGAAGCGTATATGCGGTCATACCGCCTTTGAAAAATAAAGAGGCATTCGGCATCTGAGAAAAAGCCAGCTGCAGACATCCTGAAGTCACACTTTCAGCGATTGAAATAGTTTCATCTGCACTTATGAGTGACTGGCTTATATATTCTAAAAGATTTTTTTGAAAATTCCATAACATTAATTATTAAATGATTGGTTTATAGTATAAGACCTGAAGATTCCCAAGGATTTAAGACTACTTTTAAGTATCTATCCTGTTTTTATTGAAAATTTCATCTCCTTTGGAAACATCACCGAAAGACAGCTATTGTCTGACGGTGATGATAGTGAATAGCCGTTGCTGAATCCGATGTGTGGAATACTGCTGCTTTCATAATTTTAATATTTAGGTGTGAAGGTGCCTATGGCATAATCATGAATTTCTTTCCAACTCAAGATCCCAGACTCTGTGTCCGGCAATTGCGGATATAAATTCCTTTTCCGGGTTTTTATTTTCTGAGGTAATTATCGCACGATCTTCATGTTTTCTGAAAGCCGGGTTGCTGATATTATACAGCTCTTCTGTTCCTGCTCCAAAATAAATGGCTTTACAATGTTTATATGCTTCGTTGACGAAATTTAACGCATGATGTTTGTTTTGAGGTTCTACCAGTTCTTTAGTAGATTCCTCTCCTGCGCTGATGTATAAAGCATCAAAACATACACTGGCAATACTGGTAAGGGAATGCTTTGGAGTAAGTGACGAACCATCGTCTGTTTTAACCGGAGCTAGACTTGGAGCAATAATTTCTACTGTTGCACCTTCACCTTCCAGTTTTGTTTTTAATTCATTAAGGGCACTTCCATTGGCTCCATTGCCTACAATAAAGCCGATCTTTCTGCTTTTAATCGTATTTTTAATCGTATTCGCCATACTTAATGCTTCAGAGACTTTTGTTTTAGGTTCTCTTTCCTTACTCTGCAGTTCTTCCACATTAGCATCGGCGGGAATGCTTTGGTTGGGCTGATTAAGTTTTTTTACTTTAACTCCTATTTTATCTGCAACTTTTTGAGCAAGCAAATCATCAATAAAGGCTAGCTGTCCTGCCATTCTTTCCCTGATCTCCGGAATGGTCACTTTTGAGAGCTCAAAAATAAGTGCATTCTGAAGGTGTAACTTTTCCGGTTCTGACTGGCTGTTGTAGAATAATTTGGCCTGTGAATAATGATCTACAAAACTCTGGCTTCTTCTTCTTACTTTTTCTCCTGAAACTCTTTCTTCCTGGGAAGTAAATCCTCCTTCTGACATCATGGCCTGGAAAGGGCATCCTCCTCCTATGGAATTGGGTTCATAACTCGTTTTTCCTTTAGCGATCTGCTGTCTCATATGTCCGTCACGCTGATTGTTGTGAACGGTGTTTATAGATCTGTTAATAGGTATTTCGTGGAAATTGGGTGAACCTAATCTTGATAACTGGGTGTCGGTATATGAAAATAGTCTGCCCTGAAGTAACGGATCATTAGTAAAATCGATACCAGGTACAAGATGTCCGGGATGAAAGGCTACCTGTTCTGTTTCAGCAAAAAAGTTTTCAGGGTTTTTATTCAGAGTTAAGGTACCGACGATCTGTACGGGAACTTCTTCTTCTGGGATCAGTTTTGATGGATCCAGAAGATCAAAATCAAATTTATGCTCATCTTCTTCAGGGATTAGCTGAACTCCGAAATCCCACTCAGGGAATGCTCCTTTTTCAATAGCTTCCCAAAGATCTCGTTTATGAAAATCAGGATCTACACCGGAAATTCTCTGTGCTTCGTCCCAGGCTACGGAATGCACCCCTAGTTTGGGTTTAAAATGAAATTTAACGAAATGAACTTTTCCTTCCTCATTAATGAATTTAAAGGAATTGACACCAAAGCCTTCCATCATTCTCAGACTTCTTGGAATTGCCCTGTCGCTCATCAGCCACATGATCATATGCATACTTTCCGGCATCAGAGAAATAAAATCCCAAAATGTATCATGGGCAGAAGCCGCCTGAGGAATCTCATTGTCCGGCTCAGGTTTTACTGCATGAATAAGATCCGGAAACTTAATGGCATCCTGAATAAAAAAGACAGGCATATTGTTTCCCACAAGGTCATAGTTTCCTTCTTCAGTATAAAATTTTATAGCAAAACCTCTCACATCTCTCGCCAGATCTGTGCTTCCTTTACTCCCTGCTACGGTAGAAAATCTCAAAAAAACAGGCGTTTCTTTCCCTGTTTCTGTTAAAAATTTTGCCTTGGTATAGGCAGCAAGGCTTTTGTTCAGCTTAAAAACACCGTGCGCCCCTGAACCTCTGGCATGGACAACTCTTTCAGGAATTCTTTCATGATCGAAATGGGTAATCTTTTCTCTTAAAATAAAATCTTCCAGCAGTGTTGGCCCCCTGTCACCAGCTTTTAGAGAATCCTGGTTGTTATTGATCTTCAATCCCTGGTTGGTCGTCAGTTTTTCATTTTCATTTGAAGTGCTGTGTGCATCGAGCTGATCTAACTTCTTGTTGTTTTGCAAATTATTTTTCATATTAAAATATTTAGTATAAGTGGTGTGAAGGTTAAAAATTTGAAAAGTCTTTTGGTGTTTGTGCTGTATTCTCAAGAGTGTTCAACAGCTTATTGAGATACTCTTCTTCTTTTAAAACTTTATAATAAGCAGTTTTGGCGTATAGAGTAAAAGAAGAACTCTCAATTTGTATTTCTGTATTTCTATTGGGTACAGAAAGGGTCCTTTCACCGTGATATTCACGGATATTCAGAATATATTCTTTGATATAAGTATCAATTACATTTTTCAAAATATCACATTTCGCATTATTCTTTATCTTTTCCAATGATTTGATCAAAAAAGCGGTAACTCCATAGGAATTAATAACGCTGGGGAATAAAGATTCATTCTCTATCATATTGTTCTTATCATTCAGTCCGGAATATTTTAAGGTGTCATTTTCAAATATCATATTCTCAAAGGTTATTAGTTATCTGGCATTTTTAAATATTTTTCAAAATAATGGAGGTCTTCTGTGTCTTTAATGGAAAGATAAAACATAATCTGCTCAGGTTCTTTTAATCCAATACTGCTGAAGCTGTCAAAATGGGCGATCAATGCTTGGACATTTTTTATCTCTATATCTTTTAAGATAACAAATAACAAGAAAATATTATTTTTTATTTCTTTGACATAGATCGCTGCGCCGTCCTCAAACCAGTTCCCTTTGTTGGAAACTTTTATGAAATCTTTGTGCTTCAAGGTTTTTACTATTTTCTGACAATCCATATGTTGAGTACTTGGTTACTAAATCATGCAGAAGCAGTTCTATATAGTTTATAAGTCTCCTATCCGATATCAATTTCAGTGATTCTGAACCTCTTCAAACTCATTTTATTAATTTTTACTGATATTAGGATAATTTACAGCATGCCGGTATGTGCTTACGACAATAGTTAGGGCCTGATCATTCAAACCCGGATAAAGCATGAAGCTTTTCCTGCTGCCTTTACGGGGTCTTAAGAATTCTATTGAATCTTCCTATTTCAAATATACCCCTAAATAATTCACTTTTTTATGATCTCAATCACATTAGTGAATTGTTTAATAAATAATTTTTCTGTTTTCCAATGTAATATTCCCCTGCTTTTCCATTTTTTTCAGAGCCCGTATCACGGTTTCTACACGCAGCCCTAAAAGATTGGCGATTTGCTGTCTGGTAAGTTCTACATGAAAACAATTTCCACAACTGTCGTCATGATAGCTTTTCAGGTAATCTAAAAAACCCGTAAGTCTTGAAATGGGATTCAATGAGGCCATATTCTGCAGCATGATCGCTTTGAAATAAAGTCTTTGGGAAAGACAGGCATTCATTTCCAGAGAAAGATCAGGATCTTTCTTCATTAAATTCAGAAATTGCTCTTTCGGAACTTTTATAATTTCTGACGGAGCAATACATACAGCATTTGTTGGATAAAATTTATCTACAAAAAGCAGTGAATCACCAAAACTTTGTTTTCCTACGAAAATATTCTGTATAAATTCTTTTCCATCATCATCATAATTATTAAGTTTTACTTTTCCTTCTATAATCTGAAAATAATAAAGTGCATGCTGTCCTTCTCTGTATATCATTTCCCCTTTCTTATAAGTTTTAATCTCTCCTCCCGATGAATAAAGCTTGTTTTCGTCAATATTCATGCAGCTTATTGTCTTCATAATTTGGTCTTTAAATATTCAATAAAAAATAGTGATTTTTATTGAGAATCATTCTTTTTAATATAAAATTTTTCGGTCTCTAATTTTGACAATATTTTCCCTTTCCATATGTTTAATAGTTCTAATAGCAGTTTCTACACAAAGACCTGTATGATTGGCCATTTGTTGTCTCGTTAACGGAATTGTGTAAGAGTACGGACTTTCATCATGGTGAAAGCTTTTAAGATAATCCATTAACCCTCTCAGCCTGATTGCAGGATTTGGAGAGGAAATATTCTGCATCATAATGAATTTGTAATAAAGGCGCTGAGATAGAAAGCTGCTGATCTCACGGTATAATTTGGGAGTTTCATTCAGCAATCCTAAAAATGCATCTTTATGCAACCTTATAACGCTACATTCGGTAAGTGCTTCTGCATTCATAGGAAAAGGTCGGTCTATAAAAAGCACAGACTCACCGCAACTCTGTCCTGCTGACAGAATATTTTGGATAAACTCTTTACCATCCTCATTATAATTGTTTAGTTTTACCTCTCCTGTAATGATCTGATAATAATAATTAGGACGTTCTCCCTCAGTGAATAAGTATTCCGAGGGTTTATAAATTCTGATTTCAGCCCCCACTGAATATAATATATTTTCGTCAATAACCATATTATAGTTTTTTGTTATTAGTTAATCTTTTCACAATCTCTTAGTAAAATCCATTGGGGAAACTTAGGCCGTTAGGCTTATGCAAAAACTAAACCTTTATTATTCAATAAAAAGTTAAATAATGTTAATTAATAATTATAAATAGTAGCATATTAGATTACTGTTAAATAATTACCATTAAATTAATTGATTTATTTTTTATTATATAATTCAGGATAAACTAAGATAACCCTGTCAGCAGTCGTGAAGGGTTTTGTTGATTAACAAAAGTTTAAAAGACCCGCCTTACTTATAAAACGGGTTTCTAAAATCTATAACGGTAAAACTATTTTTCGATAACCTTCGCGGTATCCATTTTTTGGACTCCAGTTGCATCTGTATGCAAAGTATCTACAGGAACGGTTTTGACAATAGTGTCTGCAGGCACCTGATCAACAATGACGCTGTCCGATGTTTTGGTGGTTTCAATTTTTGTTTCTTTTTTACAGCTTAGTACGGTTAAGCCCAGAAGCATCAGTAAAATGGTAAATTTCATAATAGTTATTTTGTAGTGTACCCCAAAATTAGTCTATCACTGATGACTTAGTTTATGACTGTAGTCATAATGATGTTTTCAGGCTATTTAGCAAACTTTTTGGTTCCGGCAACACATAAAATAACACCGATAGTGACACCAAGCATCCCTACACTTACATGTTCATGAAGAAAATAAGCAGCAAGAGCAAGGCCGAAAAAAGGTTGTAACAACTGTAACTGACCCACCGTAGCAATACCGCCCTGTGCCAAACCCTTATACCAGAAAATAAATCCAATGAACATGCTGAAAAGTGAAATATAAGCCATGCCAAACCATCCATTAAAACTTATATTCTCAATATGATCCGGAAAATAAATAAAAAATAAGGGAATCATTACAGGCAATGCCAATACCAAAGCCCAGGAAATAACCTGCCATCCACCTAATGTTTTTGAGAGCTTGGCACCCTCAGCATACCCCATTCCACACAGAATTACCGCCAGAAGCATCAGAATATCGCCGATAGGTGAAGCTGAAATACCCTGAAAAGCCGCATATCCTATTACCAGAAGACTTCCGATTACCGAGAAAAGCCAAAATACAGGATGTGGCCTCTCTCCACCCCTGAAAACTCCAAATACCGCCGTAGCTAAGGGAAGTATTCCTAAAAATACAATAGAATGCGCCGAGGTCAGATATTGAAGTGCCAGCGCAGAAAGAAGCGGAAACCCGACTACGCAGCCAATAGAAACAATCAGTAACGGAAAGATCTGCTTTTTTTCAGGACGCTTTTCTTTATAGATCAGCAAAACAGAAAGGGCTAGTATCCCGGCAATAGCCGCACGGGCTATTGTTACAAAAATGGGACTCATTTCCATCACCGCCAATTTGGTGGCGGGCATTCCTCCACTGAACAGTACCACTCCTATAAAACCATTGATCCATCCATTTATGCTTTCATCTTTCGATATTTTTTCAGTCATCATTTTTCTTATTTTTTTTGATAATTCAAAATTAGAAAGGAAAAACAGATAAACACAGTCTCAGTTTTATATATTTGCATGAGCACAGTTTAACAAAATGAGTAAAGAATTTATCTACACAGAAATTGCAGACGGAATTGCTTCCCAAATTAGAAACGGACTACTGAAGACAGGTGACAAGCTTCCATCTGTTAGAAAGATGTGCCAGGAGCATCAGGTAAGTATGAATACGGCAAAGCGTGTTTTTCTGGAACTTGAATCCCAGTCTTTAATAGAATCCAAACCGCAGTCTGGTTATTTTGTCAGCAGCCTGATGTCTGTCAATCTTCCCTTGACTGCTGTAAGCCGCCCTTCTCTGATCGCCAATAATGATGAACCGGATGAGCTGATCAGCAAGGTGTATGAAAATATGGGTAAAAAGGAAATGACTTTTTTTTCCATTGGGATTCCTTCAGGAGATCTTCTGCCTCAGGCTAAATTGAAAAAAGAAATCATCAACGCAACCCGGGAATTAAAAGATGGCGGCACCGAATATGAAGAACTCCAGGGTAATCTAAAACTCCGGAGAATGATTGCCTTACGGTCAATCCAATGGGGCGGAAATTTTAATGAAAATGATCTGGTCACTACAAACGGTGGTATGAATGCGTTATCATTTTGTCTGATGGCTTTAGGAAAACCGGGAGATACAATAGCGATAGAAAGCCCATGCTATCCGGGAATATTACAGCTGGCCAACGGATTTGGTTTAAATGTTCTGGAACTGCCGACCCATCCAACCACCGGAATTGAAATAGAAGCTTTGCGGAAAGTAATTCCCCAGATTAATCTGTGTCTATTAATTCCAAATTTCAATTCTCCGCTTGGAAGTTGTATGCCGGATGAAAATAAAAAGGAGATCGTGAAACTTCTCTCGGAAAATAATATTCCTCTGATAGAAGATGATGTATACGGGGATCTTTATTTCGGATCCAGTCGTCCGAAATGTTGTAAATCTTTTGACAGGGACGGGAATGTACTGTACTGCAGTTCTATTTCAAAAACACTGGCTCCGGGCTACCGGGTAGGCTGGATTGCACCGGGAAAATATAAAGATAAAATCATGAAGCTTAAGCTGCTTCACTCCACATCCTCGATTTCTATCGTGAATGAAGCGGTTGCCAACTTTCTCAAATCCGGCAGGTATGAAAAACATCTTCAGCAGATGAGGAAAGCGCTTCAGAATAACTATCAGAATTATGTACAGACCATCGCAGAATATTTTCCCGAAGGAACAAGAACCAGCCGCCCACAGGGAGGACTTTCCCTTTGGGTAGAATTTGACAAAAAGATCCGAACTACCGAGCTGTATGACCTGGCGATCAAACAAAATATCAGCATCGCTCCCGGCAGGATGTTTACCCTGCAGGATCAGTTTGAAAACTGCATGCGCCTCTGCATTGGTCTTCCATGGACGGAAGAAACCAAATTATGCCTGCAGCAGGTCGGGAATCTTGCAAAAAAGATCTGATTATTTGTCCGGAACGAAGTTTTTTCTTGCGAGTTCTTTTCTTACACGGCTCAGGCTTTCAGGCGTGATACCAAGATAAGAAGCAATCATCCATTGTGAAACTCTCAGAAGAAGATCCGGATACATTTTAATAAACTTCATATATCTTTCTTCTGCTGTTTCGCCAAGCAAAGAATTAATTCTGTTTTGCAGACTTCTTATATGCTTTTGCAATAAGAAATCACTTCTTTCAATACTATTGGGAAACTGTTCTACAAGCTTATTAAAGAAATCGGGGTGGAGAAAAAGAACTTCTGTATCTTCTACCGCTTCTATATAGTAAATAGATTTTTCGTTAAAATAAAGACTGCTTCGGTCAGAAATCAGCCAGCTTTCCGGAGCAAATTGTATGATGTGCTCTTTGCCGTTCTTGTCTATAGAATACATCTTCAGCAACCCTTTTTCAACAAAGAAAATATGCCTGCAGATTTCACCATACTGTAAAAGAAATTGATTTTTAGGTATTTTCTTTACTTCATAGTGCAGGCTGCACATATTCACTTTTTCTATGGGAACATTGAGTACCTTAGCTAAATAAGTGTTGATATTCTTCATGATACGATCTGGCTTATGGATATATCTTCATGCGAGGAACTGTTGATCACCTTACCATCTTCTATAATGATCAGCTGGGGACTTTCATGCCTGATTCCTAAATCTTCAGATATTTTATTTGAAATAGCTCTATATGTCAGCAAATCTAGGTAATATAAATCCAGTTTATCATTTGAATTATCTATTTCTCTTTCAAAGTTTTTCAATACTGTTGTGCTGATAAAGCATCGTGTTGAATGTTTGAAAATGGCAATTCTATGGTGATAGGAATTCTCTAGTGCTTTAGCGAGGTCCTCTTCCGATTCTATGTTATTCCAAAAGGATTTACGTTCAGGATTGTTGTTTTTACTTCCGAATATTTTGTCAAAAAAACTCATACATTAAATTGTTTTAAATGATGATCAAGATGTTTGTATTCTAAAAATCCCCAGTCTTTTTCAGTCATTGTACCGAATAATCTGTGGTGGTCCGGAAGATCTTTATTTTCAGATGCAGTCCGGAACTCATTCAGCGTATTCAGCAGATTGGTTTTTGATTCATCAAAATCACACTCAAAATTAACGATTAGTTTTTGAAAAGTTGGCATGTTTGAGGGAATTCCATTATTAAATACCTGCATTTCTATTTTTGTGACCATTCCTATTGTTTTAAAGAGGATATTTATAGCAGGTAACTCCACTTTCCTCAAAGCAACCTTAAGAACAAGATCACAGTGCTTTAACATCTGGGAAGCAGTCATTTTTCCCCATTTTCGTGAGGAATTTTCAGTAAGCAAAGAAATCCTGTCAATGATTTCCTCAAAATAAACTGTATCGTGCAGACTCTTTTTTACCAACCTTTCTCTTTCTTAAGGTTTTCAATATGGGCAAAATGATGGTTGCAATGCCAAACATAGAGCGCCAGATAACTTCTCAGATCATAATTTTGGTTTTGTTCAGGGTGATGAAAGGTTCTTTCAAATTGTTTATTTGTAAGCGTTTTAAGCAAAGCTGCCCATCTTTGATGTGTTCCCTTTATCATTCTCATGGCAGGTTTTATTGGCATATTTACACTGTCCTGAAGTTCTGCCCATTTCGCCTCATCATAAGGTCGTATCGTCGGGTTATCTTCCGTTAATGCCAATTTTAAACGAATGAAACTATTGATATGGCTGTCGGCAATATGATTGATAAGTTGTCTTACCGTCCAACCCCCTTCTCTGTAAGGGGTGTCTAACTGATCATCAGAGAAGTCTTCTATTAAGCTTTTCAGCTTTTCAGGAAAGTTTTTGATGACCTTAATATATTCATCAAGTTTAATATCACAGATGTTCTCAGGCTGTTGGAACTGGCCGATAGGATATTTCTTTTGCTTTAAATTGTTCATCGTTAATTATCTGGTTAAATGTTTTATAAAATTACTTAGTTTTATTTATAAAGTAAAATGGGTGGATAAAAAAATACTTAAAAAAAGCCCCAATTCTATTAAATTGAAGCCATTCTTTTTTTAAATGTATACCTTAATATCCATGCAGATCAATACCTTCAGTTCTCTGCAAAGTCACTTTCTTACCCATTTTCTTCTGAATTACCCTGAAATGCTGCAATTCATCATCTGTAAGAATACTGATTGCGGTTCCTTTTTCGTTGGCACGGCCTGTTCTTCCAATACGGTGAATATAATCTAAAGGGGAACGTGGCAATTCGTAATTGATCACGCAAGGCAAAGATTCAATGTGAATACCACGGCCGATTAAGTCGGTTGCTACTAAAATCTGAGCTCCGTTTACTTTAAATTCTTCTAAATTATTTCTACGGGCACCCTGTGACTTCTGGCTGTGAATGGCTACAGCCTTAATTTTATTCTTTTTAAGTTTCTCTACTAAATTATCCGCAGATCTTGTAGATGAAACAAAGATCAAAGCCTTTTCAACTTTCTTTTCTTTAATCAGATATCGTAAAAAAGGGCCTTTATTTTCCGGAGAAACATGGTAAGCCAATTGTTCTATATTATCAATCTCAACTTCTTCCTTCTTGATTTCAATCATGACAGGATTGATGGATAAGCGTTCCTTCATTTCAGCCACTTTATCATTTAAGGTTGCTGAAAACAAAGTCGTCTGTTTTGCTACAGGCATTAAGGCGAAAAGTTTATTCATTTCCTCACCAAAACCCAACTGAAACATTTTATCCGCTTCATCAATTACCAAATACCGGATTTCTGAAATACTCAATGCATTATGATCAATCAGGTCCAGTAAACGTCCTGGTGTAGCAATAAGAACTTCTACTCCGAACATACCTTTCATCTGAGGGTTGATAGAAACACCACCATAAACAGCCATGGTACGGATCTCACGTTTCAGGTTCTCCGTAAAAGCCCTGAAAACTTCATCAATCTGAATGGCTAATTCACGGGTAGGTACCAAAATTAAAACCTGAACATTCCGGTCTTTCTTTACTTCTGAGTTTTGTAATTTCTCCAAAATAGGCATCACAAAACATGCAGTTTTTCCTGAACCGGTCTGTGCAATTCCCATCAGGTCTTTTCCCTGCAGAATAACAGGAATAGCCTGCTCCTGGATTGGGAACGGCTTCAGATAACCAAGTTTGTTGACAGAACGAATAATATTGTGTGATAATCCTAAAGACTCAAATGACATAAAATACTTATTTACTGCAAATATAAGCTATTGATATTTGGTTTTATCACCTAAGGCACGATACTGCCTGGAATTTATTTCTCTTCTTTAAATTTTATCTTGCCGATTTGTCCGATAATTCAGTTTTGGAAAGTTTTTTGAGTATTTTTATCCAAAATTCGAGAAATCTAAATATGAAAAAAGCGTTAATCATCGTAGATGTACAGAATGATTTCTGTGAAGGCGGCGCATTAGCAGTTCCGCAAGCCAACGAAGTGATTCCTTACATCAATCTTTTGATGGAAGAAAATGAATATGACCAGATCGTTCTTACCCAGGACTGGCATCCTGCCAACCATAAAAGTTTTGCCAGCAACAATGGCCGAAAAGTAGGTGAAAGCATTATCCTGAACGGGGTTCCGCAGTTTATGTGGCCGGATCACTGTGTGCAGGGAACTTATGGAGCAGAATTCCATAAAGACCTGAACAGAGACAAAGTAACCCATATTATCCAGAAAGGAAAAAATACTGAGATTGATGCTTACAGCGGATTTCAGGATAATAATCACTTTATGAAAACAGGACTTGATGATTTCTTAAAATATCATGACATCCAGCTTCTTGAAGTCGTAGGTCTTGCATTAGACTATTGTGTGAAATTTACCTGCACAGATGCTGTTGCCAACGGATATGTTACCTGTCTTCACTTTAACGGAACCCGTGCCGTAAACGTAAAACCGGACAACGGTAAAGATGCAATTTTTGAAATGCTTCAGAAAGGGGTAACCATTTTGGGGTAGTTTTACAGCATAATTTATATTGTAAAGAGGCTGCCCAAAAGATTTGGGCAGCCTCTTTTATTATTTTAAAAACTTTAAATCAAATTTGAGGAAATCATTATATTAATGATTCCTTATTAAAGCATTTTAAGATTATTCACTTCCTGTTCTGAAAGGATTCTCCAGTGTCCACGCTTGATATTCTTCTTTGTAAGACCAGAGAACATGACTCTGTCTAAAGCCTCCACTTCATATCCAAGTCTTTGGAAGATTCTTCTGATCACACGGTTCCATCCGATATGAATTTCAATTCCAACTTCATTTCTAGGTTTTCCTTCAATGAAAGAAATCTGGTCTACAACCGCTACTCCTTCATCCAGACGGATTCCCTCTACAATAAGCTTCATATCCTCATTGGTCAGTTTTTTATCTAAGGTCACATGATAGATCTTTTTGGCATCAAACGAAGGATGCGTCAGTTTCTTAGTCATGTGGCCGTCATTCGTTAAAAGAATAACCCCGGTAGTGGAACGGTCCAGTCTGCCTACAGGAAACAGACGGTAAGGAGATGCGTTGGCAACAAGGTCCATTACGGTTTTTCTCGCCTTATCATCTTTCGTTGTAGAAATATAACCTTTTGGTTTATTCAAAAGTACGTATACCGGCTTTTCAGGTGTGATTCCCTGTCCGTCAAAAACTACTTTATCTGTTTTCTGAACCTGGTACCCCATCTCATTTACCACTACTCCGTTTACTTCTACAAGTCCCTGAGTGATCAGTTCGTCAGCCTCTCTTCTGCTGCAGATCCCGGAATTTGCGATATACTTATTAAGACGGATCGTATCCTTATGAACATCTTTATCAATCTTATTTAACCTTCTTTTCTGTACAAAAGATCTTGCTTTATCTTCATTTTTGTCATCTCCATTAGACGGTCTTCTGCCATATTTCAGACTACCTCTCTCATATTTGTCTCTTGTATCAAAACTTTTTGCACCTCTCTTTGGAGCTGGTTTACCAAAAGTTTTTCTCTCACGCCCTTCACTTGAATTGGTGATGAAAGATCTGTCATCAGAATTTGAACTGCCATCTTCATTTCTGCTGCTCGAAGATGTTTCAGTTCTTTTAAAAGGTTTTGGTTCAAACTTAGAATTACTTCCTTTGTTGTCGAATTTTCTTTCGCCAGCTTTAGGAAAAGGTTTCTTAAAAGGTTTTGATCCTGAAGAATTTCCAGATCTAGAAGCACGAGAATCATCAGAACTTTGTCTTGTTGAAGTTCTTGGTCTTTTTGGCCTTTCTGAATTATTATTATCTCTGCTCATTCTAAAAATTTCTGCAAAGATAGTAATTTAGTTACGAGTTAAAAATTAAGAATCATAACTTTGCACAATAGTTTTATTTTAATTTTAAAGAAACTCCAGTAATGATAACAATATTAAACGATGATTTTTCTCAATTGAACAGCTTTTTGCACGGAAAATCTTTCAGTAAAATCTTTATTTTGGTTGATGAAAATACCCATGAATATTGTCTTCCGGTTCTTTTAGGCAACATGGAAACAGACTTGGGCTTTGAAATTTTAGAAGTGGAAGCTGGTGAAGAAATGAAAAATATCCAGACAGCCAACCAGCTATGGGAGATTCTTACCGAAATGCAGGCAGACAGAAAAGCACTGGTCATCAATCTTGGGGGCGGCGTGATCACAGATATGGGAGGATTTGTGGCTTCTACCTATAAAAGAGGAGTTCACTTCATCAATATTCCCACTACCCTCTTATCCATGTGTGATGCCTCCATTGGCGGAAAGACAGGAATTGATCTTATGCATTATAAGAATATGGTCGGAACTTTTGCATTTCCTGAACAGATCTTTATTTATCCTAAATTTTTAGAAACGCTTCCGTTTAAAGAATTAAGAAGCGGCTTTGCTGAAATGCTCAAACACGGACTTATTGCCGATAAATCTCACTGGGAAAGTCTTATCCAAATTCATAAACTTGATGTGGAAACTATAATCCCTCATATTCATACCTCTATGGATATTAAACAGGATGTGGTAGAAAAAGACTTTCATGAAAGAAATATCAGAAAGACATTAAACTTCGGGCATACCATTGGACATTCTGTGGAAAGCCTCTGCCTAAGCCAGGGAAATCCTATTCTCCATGGTGAAGCTGTAGCTATGGGTATGATTTGCGAAGCTCATCTGGCTTACCTTGAAGACCTTATTTCTAAACAGGATGCCGAAACGGTTATTGAAAACATTCAGAGGTATTATCCATACCTCGATATCAGTGATTTTACAGATGAAGCTATTACGGCACTCCTCCTTAATGATAAAAAGAATACCGATAGCAAGATCAATTTTTCTTTATTATCAGCAATAGGTGCATGTACGTACGACCATCAGTGCACTCAAAAAAATATCCTGGAATCATTGAATTTTTACAGAAAACTGAATAATGCTTAGCCTTTACTTGAGAAAATTCCTGTTAGAATTTGAGATCATTACACATCCTGTAATTTAGACTACTTCTAAACAATTCAATGAAAAAGTTTAATAATATACTGAAAATCAATATTTTAAATATTAAACAGCGTGTTTTGCACGCTGTTTTTTTTACTGACTTTTATCATGTTATTTGTTTTTGGCAAGCAATTTGAAAGATACTCCTCGTCAAACTCAGTAGTAAGGGTTGACAGTAGTAAAATTTAGAATTAAGAATAGTAAAATATTAAAAAATTAAAGTTATGAAAAAGTTAATTTTAGGATTAGCAGTAACTGCAAGTTCACTGGCATTCGCTCAACAAACTCCAACATCTTCTTCTAACCCCGTAACATTTGGTGTGAAAGGTGGAATGAACGTATCTTCTCTTTCTAAAGACGAAGGTTTGGATGATCAAAAATCTAAAATCGGTTTCAATGCGGGAGTATTTGCAAACATTCCAGTTGCAGAATCATTCAGCGTTCAGCCGGAAGTATTATACTCTCAATATGGTGCAAAATCAGATTACACTGTATTAGGGAATAAATATTCTTCTTCAACTAAGTTAGATTATATCGCAGTACCGGTAATGTTCCAGTACAATTTGATTCCTAACTTATATGTAGAAGCAGGTCCTGAGTTTGGATTCTTAGTAAGTGCCAAAAATAAGATCAAAAATGAAACTAATGGTAACTCATCTACTTCTGATAACTATAAGGATGATTTAAAAACATTCAACTTTGGTATCGGTCTTGGTGCGGGATATTATTTCACACAAAACTTTGGAATTACGGCTAGATACGTTGCAGGTTTAACAGATATAGCTAAAGACAGACCTAATGGTTCTGATTCTGTAAAAAACAATGTATTCCAAGTAGGATTAGCTTATAAATTCAAATAGGCTTCAACACATTCAGAAAACAAATTTTATATTTAATAGAAGAACCGGGTCATTCATTTGATCCGGTTTTTTGTTATGTTATTGTTAACTGATTATTTTTGGCAAGGAGTTTGCCTATATAAACAAACTGGCTGGATGACTTGATTTTTTTATCATACAGACAGCACAAAGTTTCTTCATATACAAATTGATTTCAATAGAAAAGGTCAGGTTTATTCATTAAATCTGACCTTTTCGCCTTTCACATGACTTTTATCACTTTATTCTCTTTGGCGGGAATTTTGCTGCAGTGTGGGTGAATAAAATTAAACTTTAAAATCATGAAAAAACTAATTTTAGGATTAGCAATCACAGGAAGCTTTTTAGCAACTGCACAAGAAAAAACTAAATCTGCTTCTCCGGTAACCTTTGGGGTAAAAGCTGGATTTAATGCTTCTACTCTGAGCAAAGCCGATCAGTACGATAACGATCAGAAACTGAAACCGGGCTTCAATGCCGGGATATTTGCTCATATTCCCGTGGCCGAAAAATTCAGCATTCAGCCTGAACTTCTTTTCAGCCAGTTGGGTTCTAAAACAGAGGAAAGAGAAGTGTATTACATCAATTCTGACCGATACAGCAGGGATTTAGATTATAAAAAAACATTAAATTACCTTACTTTACCGGTAATGGTTCAGTATAACATCCTTCCTCAACTTTATGTAGAAGCAGGACCTGAATTCGGGCTTCTTTTAGGCGGAAAAAACAAAGGTGATATTACGGTAGCCAGAAATTCCGGGAACACTACGACTACAGAAACCACAACTTTCTCAGAAGATATCGTTAAAGATCTGCATAACAAATTTAATTTTGGAATCGGAATTGGTGCCGGATATTATTTTACTCAAAACTTTGGAGTTACAGCAAGATTTACTGCAGGAATTACAGATATCTATAAGCATAATAGCGGAGATGCTATCAGAAATAATGCATTCCAGGTAGGTGTAGCATACAAATTCAACTAAAATAACAAGCTTAATACAGGAGATACCGTTAGAAATAACGCCTTTCAGGTTGGCTTAGCTTATAAATTTAATTAGAAATTTTATTAATTCCCAATCACAGCCGGGTTCATTAGAATCCGGCATTTATATTTTAATTAAACATTCAAAAAAAACCGGATTGGCCTTATAGTTTAATCTGGAATAATAATTAAACGTCCGTGATCTTCTTAAAACTTCAAATAAATACAAGAGCTTTCCTTAATTTCTTTTCAATTTTATAGCGATATTAAATCATCAGTTTTAAAGTTATTTTAACGAAAAATTATCTTTAAAATTGAATTTTTACCTGTCATTATTTTTATGATAAACGAATGATGATATAAAAAAAGCAACACCGAAATCTCTGTAAAGGCCCTGTAAATAAGGCTTTTCCGAGTTTGGCAAGCATTTTGCAAAATAAATCAAGTCTGATTGAAAAATCGGGTGAGAAGTAAAATAGTAAAATAAAAAAATAAAATTATGAAGAAGTTATTTTTAGGGTTGGCAGTTGCTGCCAGCGCAATGACATTTGCTCAGGAAACACAAACTACAGTAAACACAGACCCTATTAAAAAGGAAAAACAACCGATCAGATTCGGGATCAAAGCGGGAGGAAACTCAGCTTATTTCAGTGAGCAAAAATTAAGTCTTAATAACCAGAAAATAGGATTCCATGCCGGGGTTTTAGTTAATATTCCACTTTCTCAGAAATTCAGCTTGCAGCCAGAGGTTTTATACAACCAGTTGGGAGCAAGAAATGTAGTTTCATCTACGGATGTAACAACGGGTAACACTAACGTTAAAACGAAGAGCGAATACAAAACTACAATGAATTATATTTCAGTGCCTTTAATGGTACAGATGAGACCAACTGAAAGGTTTTATGTAGAGGCAGGTCCTGAGTTCAGTTATTTCATCAATGGTAAAAATTCCGGAGAAAGTTCTGTTGCTACTACTGTTGGCGGTGTAACAACGACACAGACTGTAACTAATTCTGATGACATTAATAAAGATAATGTGAATAAGTTTAATTTAGGTCTTGGTTTAGGTCTTGGATATGATATTACACAGAATCTTGGTATCAATGCAAGATATATCAACAGTCTTACGGATATGAGAAATCAAAAACCTGAAGGAACTGAGCCTCTTAATCACAGAGCATTTCAGCTAGGTCTGAACTATAAGTTCTAACAAAGACAATCAATTATTTAACCTATAGTAAAGTCCGGATTTAAATTTTTAAGTCCGGACTTTCGTTTTTGGTTAATTATGATTTCAGACACCAGATTTCAGATATTATTGCTGGTGGCTTTGAGTCCTCCAGCCACAACATATTTGTCATTCTATCAATATTTCTCAATGTATTAAGCTTTCGAACTCTAAGACACTCTGACATTCAAAAACGTACCCGCATAACCCAAATTATTCGAATATTCTTGGATCATCGCTGATCGCTCCATCTATTCTCATATCTTTTAATTCCTTTAATCTCTCTTTAGTATTGACCGTCCATGGTATCACTTTCATTCCCAATTGATGACATTCCTTTACAAGTTCTGGAGTGACAAGTGTATGATCAGGACTGTAAATGGTGGGAACAAAGCTTATAAATTTTAAATCTCCATCTACGCCGTTCAGATGATCGGGATATTGCCTGAATTTCTCCGCAGGTATATTTTTAAAATACGCCTGTTGCTGTGCCCGTTTTTTATCATCTACTTTTTCCACCAGTAAAGCCGTCATTATCTTTGGATACTCTTTATGAATGATTTCCAGTGTTCTTGGATCAAATGACTGAATAATGACGCGGTCCTGAATTCCTTTTTCTACAATAATTTTCATCATCAGATCTACAAATTCTTTTGGTTCCGGATGAAAGATATTATCAGAGAAAGGGCGTGTTTTAGTTTCTATATTATAAAAAGGTAAAGGTCTCTTCAGTTCACGGGAGTAAGCCTCACAAGCATCTATTACATCTGAGAATAAAGGTTTCTGAGCCTTCATTTTCTTTTGGTCAGGATAGTTTTGAAGTTTTTTTAAGCCAACATCAAATGTCCGGATCTTTGCATAAGGCATATCATAAATTTTGTAGTAAAACCCGGAATCTTTCGGAATATAAGTACCATCCGGCTTTGTTACCAATTCAGGGGAAAGAAAAGCATCATGGGAAAGGATTACTTTTTTATCTTTCGTGATCGCAAGGTCCATTTCTAATGTTGTAATGTTCATTTTCAAGGCGTTCTTCATCGCCGGAATTGTATTTTCCGGATACAAGGACTTTCCTCCCCGATGTGCCTGCTTATCGAAAGACTGTGAGGAATATATCTGGGCAAATGCCAGAAAAATTCCCATTAAAAACACTTTTTTCATATCCTTAAAGCTTAATAGGACAAAATTAGAATTTGCTCCGGTATTGTGTAATACAAGAATATTAAGCTTTTGATACATTTATAAAAACAAAAGAAGCCAGGTCATCAATGCCCTGGCTCCCATTTTATTTTAAATTGAGAACTATTAATTAAATAATTCTACCTCCTCTCCTTTTCCTACCGGATATTCTTCTGTAAAACATCCGAAACAGTGGTTGGCAGATCCTAAAATCTCTTTCAGGCTGTCTGTACTTAAAAATTCCAAAGAATCTACGCCCAGATAATTTCTAAGCTCTTCAGTAGTCATATTGGCGGAAATCAAGTCGTCTTTTGAAGGCGTATCAATTCCTAAATAACAAGGAGCAATAATTGGTGGAGAAACACTTCTGAAGTGAATCTCTTTTACGCCTGCATCCTTTAATATTTTAACCAATCTTTTAGAAGTAGTTCCCCTAACAATAGAATCATCGATGATCACTACTCTCTTATCCTTGATCTCAGAAATGATCGGGTTCAACTTAAGGTTCACTACTCTTTCTCTCATTTCCTGTGTAGGAACGATGAAGCTTCTTCCGATGTATCTGTTCTTGATCAGAACGGGGCGGAAAGGTATTCCGGAAGCTTTTGAGAAGCCTATGGCAGCCGGAACTCCTGAATCGGGAACTCCAATTACAATATCTGCTTCTACAGGTGCCTGTTCCCAGATCTTTTCACCTGACTTTTCTCTGATCTCATAAACGTTGATATTTTCTAAGGTAGAGTCAGGTCTTGCGAAATAGATGTACTCAAATGAACAAATTCTCTGTTTTCCTTTGCTTTCATCCACCATATAAGAATTAAGCTTTCCAGGCTCGTTTTCATTGGTATAAATGATCTCTCCCGGAAGAATATCACGTACATATTGCGCACCCACCGCATCCAAAGCAACGGATTCTGAAGCAACAACATACGTCTTTTCATCAACAGCACCCAAAACCAATGGACGGATCCCATTGAAATCCCTGAAAGCAAAGAATTTATTTCTCGTCATCCCTACTACGGAATAAGCGCCTTCTATTTTTTCCATGGTAGCTTTAATCGCTCCACGAAGCCCTAAGTCAAGATTTTTCTGGATCAATCTTAAGATCACCTCAGAATCGGAAGTGGCTCTGAAAACTACGCCTTCAGCTTCCAATTCATTTTTTAATTCTCTCGCATTGGTAAGATTACCGTTGTGCGCTATAGAAAGAATAATCTGGTCGTATTCGTTTTTTGCGAAGAACGGCTGAAAATTATACTTCTTTTTGTCTCCTGCAGTGGTATAACGGGTATGACCGATTGCAGAATTTCCCATAAAAGTCTCAGGGTCCTGAATTTCTTTATAAACATCCAAAACCAGTCCTTCATCTTTCATATTGGTGATCCTCCCGTCCTTTAAAACGGAAATACCACAGGCTTCCTGTCCTCTGTGTTGCAGGGCAAAAAGTCCGAACTGTGAAAGAGAAAACGTATCCAGATCATTATCAGAATACATTCCGAAGATCCCGCACTCCTCATTGGGGGCATCCAGCCTTTCTTCTTCCTGCGTTCTGAAAAGATTCCTTCCGTAGGTCTGGTCTTTAAACTGTTTTAAATATTCACTTTTATGAATGTCTAAACTTTTCATTTCTATTTTTTCTAATCTAGATTTTATTTTGATAGATTTTAATTAGATGAAAAATTAAATATTATGTTAAATACAAAAACTTAACATCTAATTTTTATCTAAAATCTTATTTCTGAAGAAGAGTTTTAAGACGATTGTAGATTTCTACATAAGCCTCGGTAACTTCTCCAAGATCTCTTCTGAATCTGTCTTTATCCAGTTTTTTCATGGTATCTTTGTCCCAAAGTCTGCATGTATCAGGAGAAATTTCGTCTGCAAGGATGATTTCCCCGTCTGAAGTTTTCCCTAATTCAATTTTGAAATCAACCAGTATAATGTTCATCTTATCAAAAAGATCGATCAGAATATCGTTGATATCAGAAGTTAGCTCATACATTTCATCAAGCTCTTCATATGTTGCTGCTCCTAAGAAAACGGCATGGTGGTCATTGATCAACGGATCTCCCAATTCGTCTTTTTTATAGCAGATATCGAAGATGGTAACCGGAGATTTTATTCCTTCTTCCACTCCTAATCTTTGAGCCATGCTTCCTGCAGAATAGTTTCTTACAACCATTTCCAAAGGAATAATGGATACTTTCTTTACCAATTGCTCTCTTTCGTCCAATTGTTTGATGAAATGAGTTTTAATCCCTTTTTCATTTAAATATTCAAAAATCAAAGTGGTGATGGCATTGTTCATTTCACCTTTCAGATCCACAGATCCTCTTTTTTGAGCATTAAATGCTGTAGCATCGTCTTTGAAACGTACGACTACTTGATCAGGATTATCGGTAGCAAATACTTGTTTTGCTTTACCTTCGTACAACATTTCTTTCTTTTCCATTTCTAAATTGTCTTATTAGTTAGATTTATTTTATATTACTTAATTAAAATTCCTGTTAAAACTGCCAGTCCAAAACTCAGTAATGTACCGATCAGTACGTATTCTGTAAGTTTTCTCTGCTTGGCCTGCGCCAGATCACTGAACCTGAAAACGGATTTGGCTGCTACCATAAAACCTACGCCTTCCCAATGGTTCACCATAATAAAAGTGAAAACCAGAAGACGTTCCAGTATTCCGATATATTTCCCTGCACTCGATAAAGAGTCAGTTTGTAAGCTGCTTTGAGTCTCCGGAACCGGGGTCCACGAAGACAATAATATTTTAATAAAAATTGAAGCAGGCGTTGTCAGAAACAATGCTGCCATTACTATTTTTAAAATTTCCTGATTGTTCAGAAAATCAAAACTAAATTCTTTAAAGTAAAATGAGATTCCTACAATCACAAGAATATGAAGCATCTGATCGATAAAAAACCATCTTTTTTTATTTTTTACATTCTGGAAGATGAGTTTTGAAGCATCAATAATAAGATGAGTAATCCCAACAAGGAGTGAAACCCACCACAGATCTGTATTCCATAGAAAAACAAAATTTAAAATGATGTGGATCAAAACATGAAGATACAAATAAGGGCTTTTCAGCTTACGGCGTTCTTTATCTGCAACCCAAGAATCTGGCTGAAGAATAAAATCTCCGAGTAGATGTGCCAATATGAGTTTAATAAAGATCATGCTTACAGTTCTGAGATTTTCTTTCTAAAGTATTGATTAGTTTCTACGATAAGTTCGTAGTTAGCACGTTTCAGCCTCTGACTTACGGAGGACTGTGAGATTGCAAACTTCCTGGCAAGATCTTCCTGTGTGAGATCTTCGTTCATGATCATTTCGTGGATGATCTCTGCTGTAGCTACCGTCCAGTTATCAAAATCTTTGGAAGACCATTTCAGCAGGATATTCAGATCACGGTCTACGGCTTCGTTCGAGGTTTTTATGGAAACGGTATGCCCGTCATTTTTAAGGTCATTCAGCAGCCTTCCGGAATGTACGTAAGCCGTTCCGTTGGACTCGGTAATTTTTTCAGAGGAAAAATTCTCTTCCCCGATGCCTATAGCAATCCTTACGTCTAAATTTTCCTGACTTCTTATAAGGGACTTAATGGCTAGGAAACGCCAGAATACTTCATCAATACTGCACTTGAACTGAAATTCGTCTCCTCTGTAGATTTCCCATGCGAGCGGTGAACTTCCCCAGTTTTCCAGGAGATTCTTGAGTCTGGTGATCCAAACTTCTGTGTCTGCATGCTGTGAATTTATAATATCACCGGTGATGACCGCTATCATTATGCAAATATAAGCATAATTACTTATATATAAAAAATATAAGCAGAAACACTTATAGATAATGATTATTAGTGAATCTGCTTATATCAATGATGTATTATTTATAAGGTTTTAGAGAACGTAATGAATGGCAATACGCAATTTTTAGTTCCGATGTTTATCCCTCTTTTCATACTTTATTATGTACGCAACAAATGCCTGTTTTTTTAACAACATGGGAATGAAATCGTCCGCAATGACAAATAATTATGCATTACTTTTTGATAAACCGATGTACCTTGTCATCAAGCTTCAGGAAATAGAATGCGGCAGGAAGAGCCTGCACGGAAATATTTTTCTTATTTTTAAACGGATTTTTTTCTGTAGAAATTACTTTTCCTGAAGCATCCAGTATCTGAGCAGTTCTGACATTCTGAGTCTCTCCATTTACAAAAATATCATCATCAACAGGGTTTGGATGTATTTTAAATTCTTCATTTGCTGTAATCAGATCAGTTGTAGATAGTGTTCCGCCAAGATTCTGACAGTAGTCTACAGGAAAAGAATCCCATTCACTGATATTAAAAGTGGTAGCCGGTTGGGTAACCGTATTTTTCCTGTAAAGGGAAATATCTCCATATGAATTACTTACAAACTTACTTCCTATAGCATCAATCGTAGTTGATTTATAGGCTAGTTCTACATATTGGGTTCCTTTAAAAGCTAAAGCATCACCCGCTGTAAGAAACCGTGCATCATTATTGGTGTAGCATGATAAAAAAGACTTAGGATTCAGAATAACAAAATTTTCATTATTGGGTATTTTACCTTCAAGCTCAAAACTGTTACCAAAATAATAAGAACCATTTGTATTATTATAATATTGTACCCGTATCCTGTAATTGTTTAAATCTACTTCATGACCTGTTCTGTTTACAATTTCCAGAGCTTTGTTATTATCTGTGCCTTCAATATATTTAATGATAAAAAGATCCCTGGAGTTTGTGTCAGCAGCTGATGTGGATACTGTAATTAAATTACTGTCAGCAGATTGAAGATAGCCTTCGTCATACGCTTTTACGGTAAACGAATAAGCGGTGGAAGGGGTCAGATGATCAATAACTATTGATGTAGATTTTGTGGCGGTTAAGAAAATACCATTCTGATAAATATTATACCCGATAACATCTGAACTTGTACTTGGAGACCACACCAGTTGAGTGTAGTAAGCTCCCGATTGGATGGAATTTAAATTTAAAGGAGCCTGTGGCACAACAGCATCAGGGGTCTGTGCCCAGATAGAATTCACCCATTGCGGGTTATCAATAAAGGGATTCCTGTTTTTCTGAATAATATAGATGGCGTTATTTCGGTCTATTTCCCTTTGAGATACTGGATCCTGAAGATGCCATTGAAGAAGCATTGAAATATAAGCAGGATCAAAAGCCCGTTCTGCAGTTCCATCAAAAGGAGACCGGTCTATCGCAGGATTAATATTGGTTGAATAATTAAATGACGACAGTTTATCTTCATATCTTACGGCAAAATAGAGCAACATCCTGGCGATATCTCCCTTAAATTCATCCAACGGCTCATAAACCCTATTCGTATAAACATAATTGGGAATAGCACTATCGGCAATTTTGGATGAGTTTGTAAATGTATGATGAACTGTGGAATTTCCAACACCATAAGGATAATTATTTCTAAGCTGATTGATTCTTGCATCTGTAGGGATCACAAAATGTAAATCAGAATACATTGGATAATTACTGTTAAAAGTACTCTGCGGCACAGCATGTTCCCTATTAAAACCTAAGCCTTCAGCTCCTGAAGTACTTATTAAGTCTGCCGAGGTATATTCATAAGCATCGGGACCTGCAGGAATCTCTGAATAAATATCTAGAAGATATTCCGTATTACTTGCATTATGGTCATAATATGTATCAAGATCAGTTTGATTGTAATAATTGGAAAGATCACCATAATGCCAGTTGATATTTTTTTTAGCAATAATATCACGCAGCTTAGACTTCAGCGCATAGCCTGTAAGTCCCACTGTTCCATTATAGTACCCTGCTGGCGCCTGAGCAGCAACAAGTGCCGAAATCAAAATTACAGGAAATAAAAGTTTTTTCATACTTAAAAATTGGGAGACTAAAATAGTAAAATAAAACACTTATAATTATGAAAATCCGATTAACTAATCATTAATTATACAAATATAAAAAACTGATTATTAAATTATTGCATACACAACACTATGAACTGAATAATTATTTTTGGCTTTCCGTCAATTTAATTATCTTTGGGAACTAACTATTTTTATCTATATGAACACAGAGACTATTGACAACATTAAAATGATAGCGGAAACAGCAAGAGAGTTTGCTGAAAAAAATATCAGACCGAATATTATGGAGTGGGATGAGAGCCAAACTTTTCCAAAAGACTTATTTCACCAGTTGGGAGAAATGGGATTCATGGGTATTGTGGTTCCTGAGCAGTACGGCGGTTCCGGTCTGGGTTATCATGAGTATGTTACTATTCTGGATGAGATCTCTCAGGTAGACCCATCTATAGGTCTTTCTGTGGCTGCACAC
The DNA here is from genome assembly GCF_030816115.1 of Chryseobacterium sp. W4I1. Lineage (NCBI taxonomy): Bacteria > Pseudomonadati > Bacteroidota > Flavobacteriia > Flavobacteriales > Weeksellaceae > Chryseobacterium > Chryseobacterium sp. W4I1. The sequence goes on along the minus strand of NZ_JAUSXQ010000001.1, from coordinate 1,689,127 downwards.
AATTCACTATGTACCAATCATATTTATGAATTTGGAAATGAGGAGCAGAGAAACAAATGGCTTCCACAACTTGCGTCTGGAAAAGTAATCGGAGCATGGGGACTTACAGAACATAATACTGGTTCTGATTCAGGAGGGATGTCTACTACTGCTGTAAAAGATGGCGACGAATGGATCATCAACGGAGCTAAAAACTTTATTACTCACGCAATTTCTGGAGATATTGCTGTAGTAATGACAAGAACAGGCGAAATAGGAGCTAAAAATAACTCTACTGCTTTTGTTTTAGAAAAAGGAATGCCTGGTTTTACTTCCGGGAAGAAAGAAAATAAACTGGGAATGCGTGCTTCCGAAACTGCTGAACTTATTTTTGACAGTGTTCGTGTACCGGATTCACACCGTTTGGGTGAGGTTGGAGAAGGATTCAAGCAGGCTATGAAAATTTTGGACGGTGGGAGAATTTCTATCGCGGCTTTAAGTTTAGGAACAGCAAGAGGCGCTTACAAAGCGGCTTTAAAATATGCTAAAGAAAGACATCAGTTTGGAAAAGCAATCGCTGAATTCCAGGCCATCAACTTTATGCTTGCCGATATGGCAACAGAAATTGATGCGGCTGAACTGTTGATCCAAAGAGCTTCAACATTGAAAAATGCCAAGCAAAAAATGACCAAAGAAGGAGCAATGGCAAAATTGTATGCTTCTGAGGCATGTGTAAGGATTTCTAACAATGCAGTTCAGATCTTCGGAGGTTACGGATATACAAAGGACTTCCCTGCTGAGAAATTCTACAGAGATTCTAAATTATGTACAATAGGTGAAGGAACTTCAGAGATCCAGAGAATGGTCATTGGAAGAGATATTACAAAATAATTTATAAAAACAACACAAATGATTAAACAAGCTCTTTTAGGCGAATTTTTGTATGAAGCAGAAAATACCAGGAAAATTTTAAAAGCAATTCCCGACACTGCTTTAGACTGGAAACCTTCTGAAAAGAACTGGACTACTGGTCAGCTAGCCTCGCATATCGCTGAAGTTTACAACTGGTATGATCCCACATTCAACCGGGATGTATTTGATATGGGAAATTATCAATATGACAAAGGTGATATTTCCAAAGTTGAGAATATTGTTGCCAAGTTTGAAGAAAATGTTGCCAAAGCTCAGCAGGTTTTAGAAAACTCTGATGAAAATACTTATTTTAATGAATGGAAGATGGAAATGAACGGAAATGTTATTTTCCCTCCTGCTCAAAAAATACAGGTGATCAGAGGATTTTTATACAATCACTTGTATCATCACAGAGGAGAGCTTGTAGTATATCTTAGGTCAACAGGTAATAAAGTTCCCGGACTTTACGGGCCTACTGCTGACGATAAAATGTAATAGAATTATTCCTTAATAAACTCAATAGCATACGTATTTTGCGTATGCTATTTTCTTTTTTTGAGACTTTATGTTTTTTAACTATATTCAATGTATCGCATAATATATTATATGTATAGTCTAAATTTTTCTTAAAAAATTTTGTTTTTCGTAATATAATTTTTATTAGCTTTGATATACCTCAATCAAAATAATTATAATATGAAAAAACAATTATCCATGATCGGGATGCTTCTGATTACAGGCATTTCTTTCGCGCAGACTGACCGTCTTTGGAGTGAAGGTTCAAAAAAAGCACCTTCAGACATTTTTGAAAACAAAACCCGAATCAATAATCCGAAGATCTACAGTTTAGATTTTGCCGGATTAAAAAACGCCCTTGCAAAAGCTCCCAAAAAACTGGCTCCGGGAGAAAAGTCAGAAACCATTATTTCTTTTCCCAATTCCGAAGGAAAGATGGAGAATTTTAAAGTAAGGGAAAACTCCAACTTCGATCCTCAGCTTGCCGCGAAATATCCGGATATCAAATCGTACGTAGGCGAAGGCCTGAACGATCCCAACTCAACAGTCTATTTCAGTATTTCTCCTCTTGGACTGTCTTCAATGGAAATCTACGGTGACAAATCTGCAGTTTTCATTGAGCCATACGCCAAAGACCTTTCTTCTTATGTAGTCTACAGAAAATCAGATAAAAAAGATGATCTCAATAAATTTGAATGTACAGTTATCGATGTAGCTCAAAAAGGAGTATCCAACACCAATATTGCCGCAAGACCTAATGCTGATGATGCCAAGCTGAGAACTTTCAGACTTGCTTTATCCACAACAGGAGAATATACGGTATATTTCGGAGGAACAAAAGCCAATGCACTTGCAGCCATCAATAATACGATGACCCGCGTGAACGGCGTCTTTGAAAAAGATTTTGCTGCAAGAATGGTTCTGATTGCGAATAACGACGCTGTTATTTACACCAACGCTTCTACAGATCCTTATTCTGCAGCTTCAGGAATGAGCAGCTGGAATTCTCAGCTGCAAAGCACACTTACTTCAGTGATTGGAGAAGCTAATTATGACATCGGGCATTTATTCGGAGCTTCAGGCGGTGGCGGAAATGCAGGGTGCATCGGCTGTGTCTGTACAAACGGCTCAAAAGGTAGCGGATATACTTCTCCTGCAGATGCCATTCCTTCAGGAGATAATTTCGATATTGATTATGTAGCTCACGAAATGGGACATCAGTTTGGAGGAAATCACACCTTCTCAATGAACAATGAAGGAACAGGAGCCAATATGGAGCCAGGTTCGGGATCAACCATTATGGGCTATGCAGGAATTACTGCTCAGGATATTCAGCCCCATTCAGATGCATTTTTCCACGCAATAAGCATCCAGCAGATCACCAATAATATTAAAGCTAAAACCTGCCCGGTAAGCACCTCTACAGGAAATTCCATTCCTACTGCCAATGCCGGCCTTGATTATACCATTCCAAAAGGAACTCCTTTTGTTCTTACAGGAACCGGAACCGATGCCAATGGAGATTCACTCACTTATATCTGGGAGCAAATGGACAACGCTTCATCATCCCAGACAGGAGCCAGTTCAGCTGCAAGTGCAACAAAAGCTTCAGGCCCAACTTTCAGATCATGGACCCCTACAGCTTCTCCGGTAAGGTATTTCCCTAGAATGGCATCTATACTAACCGGTGGAACCACTACTGCAGGTTCAGAAATTACAGTTGAAGCCCTGTCTAATGTAGCAAGATCACTAAATTTCAGATTTACCGTACGTGACAACCGTGCCGGAGGCTCCGGAAATAATTCTGACGATGCTTTAATTACCGTAAACGCAACAGCAGGACCATTCACCGTAAGTTCACAAAACTCAGCGACGTCTTATGCTGGAGGCAGCTCTCAGACGGTAACATGGAACGTGGCAGGAACCACTGCCAATGGCGTAAACGCAGCTAATGTAGATATTTTATGGTCAACAGACAGTGGAAATACCTGGACGACCCTTCTTGCCGGAACGCCAAATGACGGAACCCAGGCTGTGACCATTCCAAATGTATCCACCACAACGGGAAGAATTATGGTAAAAGGCTCCAATCACATCTTCTTTGATGTGAACAATGCTAATATTACCGTGAATGCAGGTTCTGGTTCAGATACCGTAGCACCTACAGCTCCTACCCTTGCAGCATCCGGAACTACTTCTACTACTACAAACCTTTCATGGAGCGGAGCTACCGACAATGTAGGAGTTACAGGATATGATGTATATATGAACGGATCAGTAATCGGCAATACAGCTTCTACAACATACACCGTAACAAGCTTAACCCCGGCAACTACTTACAGCTTCACTGTTAAAGCTAAAGATGCTGCTGGAAACACATCTCCTTCAAGCAATACCGTAAGCGTTACTACACTTACCGGAGGCACGGTTACTTATTGCTCTTCTTCTGCCAGCAATACAGCGGATGAAAGAATCGGAAATGTGAAATTCGGAACTATCAATAATACCTCTACCGGAACTGCAGGTTATGAAAACTTCACTTCCGTTTCTACTAATGTGACCAGAGGAAGCGCTTATACTATCTCAGTAACTCCAACCTGGACTTCAACGGTTTACAGTGAAGCTTACGCAGTGTATATTGACTATAACGGTGACGGCGACTTTACAGACAGCGGAGAATTGGCATGGTCTAAAGCAGGATCTACAACAACTCCTGTCACTGGAAGCATTACCATTCCTGCAACAGCAACCGTAGGATCTACAAGAATGAGAGTCATGATGAAGTACAGTTCTGTGCCTACTTCTTCATGTGAAGCTTATACTTACGGACAGGTTGAGGATTATACCTTGAATATCGTTTCTTCAGGAAGAGGAGAACTCCCTGATACTAAAAACTTGATTACTGATATCAAGCTGTATCCGAACCCTGTAGAAAATATATTATATATTTCAAATACGTTATCTGAAGATTATAAGATCTTCGATATGGGTGGAAAACTAATCAATTCAGGAAAACTAGAAAGAGGCAGTGTCAATGTAAGCGGACTTATTAAAGGAGCTTACATGATCCAGATTGGAGAAGCTGCCAAGAGATTCATTAAAAATTAATAACCGCTAAGTAAACACTATGAAGACTGCCCATTCGGCAGTCTTTTTTTTTGAACTTAATTTTTTAAAGTCTATCGTTGATAAAGCCAGATTAGATATTGATTTAAAATAAATAGTTTTATAAAACACCAATTCAGAACATATTATATTTAATCATAATATTTTATTATTAAAAATTCACCACTATTTGAAATTTTGAATTAAATTTATCCCTCAAATTCCTTTGTACCCTTACCCGATCAGATTTGAGCTAAATTCTGATATGTTTCTTTGTTTTACAACGAACAGTATTCTATTCTGAACTTAATTTCAATAATGAATGATATCGCAAATCAAAACCAGATTTTATAAAAAATAATAACCATAAAAACTTTTACCATGAAACATTTATTTAAGTATGTCTTTTTTATAACAGCCGTATTCTTTTCAGCCGCCTGTAGTTCGGATAATGAAGAAACTGATAACCCAACGGGAGTTGTTACCCATGTATTCTACAAAAACGCTGATGAGTTTGCTCTAACCTATGATAAAGCCGGAACCGTAAGCCAAGCCATCAGAAACCAGGCATTTGATTTATACAGACTTGGCAAATGGAGTGACTTGGAGGTACTTTTCACGGCCAATACTCTAAATGGTGGATGGCCTCCTGCGAATGGTGGCTATAATATTGTAGATGATGTTCCGTTCCAGGCCGGACAAAAATTCGACAGGTACAGCGGAGCGGTCGGTAGCTATGACGGAACGGGAATTCCTACGCTTGGTGGTAGCTTTACAAGTCCTATTATCAATGGATATGTGTATACTTTTTCTCAGAGAGCATTAAATGAGCCGGAAAACAAATATGATTTCTATTATGAGATTGATGTTTTGAATAATTTATTACCTTTCAAATCTCAAATAGCCGATGTGATCCCGTGGTTCAATCAGTCTGGCGGCGGTAAGCAGACCATGTGGAAAATTCCGATTGATATTACAACAGGATACCAGAAAACATGGAATAAACTGGCTGAGGAAGGTTACATAAAAATCACCATAAAAAGAAGTCCAAGCGGGAAATACAATAACCTGGCAGGCACAGTTATTCAGCAATAAATAAGTTCAGATGTATTCAATATCAAAAAAAATAAGCATTATAAAACATGTTTCTGTAGTGAAAAATAATTTCATCAATGATGATATTATTCCGTGTGCAACAACGCAGTTTACCTGTTGTGATTGTGGCCATCAGAATACCATTGAAATATTTCCCTATAAATCGGGGTTTCCTATCTTTCAGATCTATAATGAAGATAAAGTAATCTCTAAAAATGAATTATTAAAAAACAAAATCGTTACCGGGACTTCACCGCAAATGTTTCATTTTGGAGAATTAACGTTCAATGATCTGCCTACATTATATTTTGGAACCGGGTGTGAATCCTGTCATTCAAAATATTTTTGTGTATTCAGTTATGGAGAAAAACAGCCGGGACTTACCGTCTTAAGTATTTCAGGGATCTGGAAATATGAAGAATTGGAGTAATCGTATGTTAGATTAAAAAATGAATGATCTTAAATATCCTTAAATTTTAAAGCAATTCAGAAAAATTTCAAAACAAAAAAATCCACCGTTTTTAAGCTGTGGATTTTTAGTAAAACATAGATGCGCATTATAAATTTTCCAAAATCGTTTTCTATCTTTGCTGTAAATAATAAAATTCATGGATAAAATTGACAGTCTGAACCAGGTAGCAGAATTCCACACCACTTTTAAAGCCCCTATTTTAGATACCCCACAGATTCCTTCGCCAGAAAGATGCAACCTTAGAGTTGAGCTTTTACAGGAAGAACTGAATGAGCTGAAACAGGCGATTGCAGACAATGATATCGTGGAGATTGCTGATGCGCTGTGTGATCTGCAGTATGTTTTAAGCGGTGCGGTTCTGGAATTCGGACTTGGCAGTAAATTTGTAGAACTATTTAACGAAGTACAGCGTTCCAATATGTCTAAAGCCTGCGATAATGAGCAACAAGCAGAGGAAACTGTAGCATTCTATAAAGAAAAAGGAGTAGAATCTTTTTACGAAAAATCAGGAGAAAAATTTAATGTGTACAGAAAAGCAGATCATAAAGTCCTTAAAAACAAGTACTACTCCCCTGCAGATCTGAAAACAATTATCGAAAAATAATATGAAAAAATTTATTACCAATATTGTTGCCGTTTCAAGCATTATGTTAGCTTCCCAACAGCTATCTGCCCAGAAAGTGGTGATGAACCGTGAAGTGGAAACCCAGAATGACGGCAAAATGCTTTTGGGAAATCAGTTTAAAGAACAGTTCCTTAAGGCTCCCTATGCAGACTGGTACGTGAAAGAGCATGATGAATATGCTATTGACCAAAAAGCAATAACTGAGCTGAGAAAAGCTAAGTTTACCAGCTATTCTCTTGTTGTTTTTATGGGAACCTGGTGCGAAGACAGCCACAGGGATTTCCCGAGACTGATGAAAATTCTGGAGGAATTAAAGTATCCTGATAATAAGGTGACCATTATTGCGGTGAACCGTAAAAAGGAATCTCCTACCGGGGATGAAGTTCGTTACAACATCCAGAAAGTCCCTACCATTATCGTAGAAAAATACGGGAAGGAGATCGGAAGGATCATAGAAATGCCTACTTCCGGATATATCGAAAGAGATCTGGTTGAGATTGTGAAAAAAGATGACGGTTCTGTAATCAAAGAAATTTTTGGCAAATAGTGTTGAAAAATTATAAAGTAATCATATCATTTGTAGCGGGAATTGTGGTAATGCTGATCCTGTTCTTTGGGCTTAAATCTTGTTTAAATCTTGGCGGAAAAACGGAAAAATCAGATTATTATATTCTGACCAACCAGATTTCCAGAATGAATAAGATGGTAGTCATGGAACAGAATATTTCCAGCATGCAAAAAACCAAAATGGGCTACGAAGTGTTTGGAAAAGAAGTTTCAAACAATAGCATTATTACGTATACCAAAACCAATGCGCAGGTTTCCTATGATTTAAATAAAATGAAGATGGAAGTAGATTCTATCAACAAAAAACTGATCATTACCGAGCTTCCTGATGCAGACATAAGAATAACGCCAAGTGTGGAGATTCAGTCTTTGGATGATTCTTTTTTCAACAGGATTTCAGAAAAAGACATTAAAAATGTGAGCCAGAAAGCTAAAGAAACTGCGATTAAGTCTATCGATCAAAACCAGTTGAGAACAGAAGGCCGCAAACAATTAATGGAAAATCTTGACCATATTTTCGTTTTGGCAAAAGCTTTGAATTATACTATAGAAGACAAAACCGGTAAAATCGGTGTTTTAGGACTCTAAAAATATAAAGCTATGGATTCAAAAGGAGATAACAAAAAGAAAGAATCTGCAAATTCGGCAGAAACCAAAAAGCAGAACGAAGATTTTCAAAATATTCCTGCTTCATCGGACAAGACCAACCCGCCTGATATAGATAAAGAAGATGTTCAGAAGTCTTCCAAAAATAAATCAGGAAAAACGGATAATACAAAAAAATAAGCAGAAGGTTTCACTCATTGGGTGGAACCTTTTGGTTAGGTCTCCAAGCGTTATTCTTGACCAGGATCTATTACCACTTCCAGTTTCAAATGTAGAATATTAATATTCTTAATCCGGACTCTGGTTAAATAATTTTGAATTTTAAGATTTGATCAGGATACTAAGGCACAACGAAAAGGCCCTGCTCAAGCTGAGACAGGACCTTCCTTTCTACTTATTATTATATGGACTGATTTTATTTATACGATCGTAGATTTACCGATCTTGATATTTTCAAAATTGTAATATGATTTTTCAGAATATTTAATGTAATCTGCGATAAAATTTCCTACTTCACTTGTTGAATAATGCTGTTGAGAATTAAGATCTACCGTAACATATTTGTTTTCTATAGCATGCTCCACTGCCCTTCTCAGTTTATCAGCAGCTTCATGAAGTTCAAGATAATCAAGCATCATAGCCGTACTCAGGATAGATGCTACAGGATTGGCAATACCTTTCCCCTTAGCCTGAGGATAAGATCCGTGAATAGGCTCAAATAAAGCATTCTCTTCACCTATCGATGCAGAAGGAAGAAGTCCGATAGATCCACCGATCACACTGGCTTCATCAGAAATAATATCCCCGAACATATTCTCAGTCAGAATGACGTCAAACTGTTTTGGATTAAGAACCAGCTGCATGGCTGCATTATCTACAAATATATAATCCAGCTTTACATCAGGATATTGAGGGGCAATCTCCTGGCAGGTTTTTCTCCAGAGTCTGGAAGTATCCAAAACATTGGCCTTATCAATTAATGTAAGCTTCTTTTTCCTTTTTTCAGCTTCTTTAAAAGCCATGTGCGCAATGGGAATAATATCTTCTTTACTGTATTTGCACACATCATAAGCGTATTTTCCATCCGGATCTGTAAATTTTTCACCGAAATAAATACCGCTCACCAGTTCTCTGAAAATCTGAATATCTGTTCCCTCGATGATTTCTCTTTTCAAAGGACTTTTTTCAATCAGTGAAGGATAAGTTTTAAGAGGTCTGATATTCGCATAAAGTCCCAGCTCCTTGCGCAGCTTCAGAAGTCCCTGTTCAGGTCTTACTTTAGCATCCGGATTGTTATCAAAAAAAGGATCTCCAATGGCACCGAACAGAACAGCATCAGAATCTTTGCAGATTCTCAGGGTTTCATCAGGCAGCGGATCTCCTGTTTTAAAGATCGCTTCAGCGCCCATTAATCCATAGGAATATTGAAACCTGCAGCTAAAAACTTCGGACACTGCATCCAATACCTTCAAACTTTCATTGACAACCTCCGGGCCGATCCCGTCTCCGGAAAGAACCGCTATTTTAAAATAACTGCTGCTCATACTTTTGTGTTTTTTGTTCAAATTGTTTTATTGCCTGTTTTCTGCTGATTAAAAAATCAATATCATCATAACCGTTGATCAGACATATTTTTTTATAAGAATCCAGCTCAAATGTTTCTGTGAATCCGTTAAAGGTTACCGTCTGCTGTTCCACATCTACAACAATTTCAGAATCCGGTTTTTTCGTAATATTTTCCAGAATTTCTTTTAAAAAGTTATCCGAAACTTTGACAGGAAGCAGCCCGTTATTCAGAGCATTTCCTTTAAAAATATCCGCGAAATAGCTTGAAATGATCACTTTAAAACCATAATCCGTCAAAGACCAGGCTGCATGTTCCCTGCTGCTGCCACATCCGAAATTATTTCCGGCAACCAGGATTTCACCGCTGTATTCGGCATGGTTAAGAACAAAATCCGGATTGGGTTCTCCTGTATGAATATTAAACCTCCAGTCTCTGAAAAGATTTTCCCCAAACCCTTTTCTGTCTATACTTTTCAGGAATCTTGCGGGAATGATCTGGTCTGTGTCTATATTTTCTGCCGGCAATGGTACTGCACGGGATTTTATAAGCGTTAATTTTTGCATTTGTTTTGTGATCTCTTTAGTTTAAATTTTCAAAAGCTGAAATTCTTCCTTCAATGGCTGCTTTCGCCGCGGTGAGCGGACTGGCAAGAATAGTTCTCGCACCCTGTCCCTGCCTGCCTTCAAAATTCCTGTTTGAAGTGGAAACACAATATTCTCCCTCTGGAATTTTGTCATCATTCATGGCGAGACAAGCGGAACATCCGGGCTGACGAATCTGGAACCCTGCATCATTGAAAATTTTATCCAGTCCCTCTTCATAGATTTGTTTTACGACCTGCTGTGATCCCGGAACGATCAAGGCATTCACATTGTCAGACTTGTTTTTTCCTTTGATATACTGTGCTGCAGTTCGGAAATCTTCTATCCTTCCATTCGTACAGCTTCCGATAAATACATGATTTACTTTCACATCAGAAACTCCCTGTCCGGCTTCCAGTCCCATATACTGAAGAGCTTTTGTTTCAGATTCATTCTGAGGAACAGGAATACTTTCACGGACTGAAATTCCCATTCCGGGATTGGTTCCATAGGTAATCATAGGAAAAATCTCTGAGGCATCAAACTCCAGTTCTTTATCAAAAACAGCCCCTTCATCTGTTTTCAGAGTTTTCCAGTAGGCCAGCTTATTTTCCCATTCTTCTCCCTGTGGGGCGAAGATTTTACCTTTTACATAGTCAAATGTTGTGGTATCAGGAGCAATCATTCCGCCTCGGGCACCCATCTCAATGCTCATATTACAGACCGTCATCCTGCCTTCCATCGACATCTCTTCAAATACACTGCCTGCATATTCACAGAAATAACCTGTTCCGCCATCAGTCCCAATTTTTGAAATAATGTATAGGATTACATCTTTGGACTGAACGTTCTCATTTAGTTTTCCATTGACCGTAATTCTCATAGACTTAGGTTTATTCAGTAAAAGACATTGGCTTGCAAAAACCTGTGCCACCTGGCTGGTTCCAATACCAAATGCTATCGCTCCAAATGCTCCGTGTGTAGAGGTATGGCTGTCTCCGCATACAATACTCATTCCCGGCTGAGTAATTCCCAATTCTGGGGCAATAATATGTACGATCCCCTGATACTGATGGCCTAATCCAAATAATTCAATATTATTTTTTTTACAGTTTTCTGTAAGCTGCTCGACTTGATTTCTTGACAATTCATCACGGATCGGCAGTTCCTGATTGATAGTAGGGACATTATGATCTGCCGTGGCAACGATCTGATTTGGCCTGAAAACTTCAAGATTTCTTGCTTCAAGTTCCGCAAAAGCCTGAGGGCTGGTCACCTCATGAATTAAGTGTTTATCTATATAAATGATCTGCGGCCCGTCGGGAATAGTTTCCACAACATGGGCATCCCAGACTTTATCAAAAAGTGTCTTTTTATTATTATCCATATTCAATTTTCCCTGATTTAAATCAATTACTATCCTATTTTTCTACTGTACGTTTCCATCATCATGTAGAGATCATCATTGACCACTTCTTTTTTCCTGTCAGCGATCTTTAAAAACTCCTGATAAAGGAAATCCAGTTCATTTTTGGTGATTTCGTAGCCGATATGTTTGAAACGGTAAGCCAAAGCAGAGCGTCCGCTCCTAGCTGTCAGGATAATAGATGAAGCATTTACTCCCACTTCTTCAGGATCAATAATTTCATAAGTCTCCCTGTTTTTGATAACGCCATCCTGGTGAATCCCTGAGCTGTGAGCAAAAGCATTGGCTCCTACAATCGCTTTGTTAGGCTGTACAGGCATTCCCATCAGATCTGAAACCATAAGACTCATCTCATTCAGCATTTTAGAATTGATATCAGTATGTAAGTTGAGATCCTTATGCTGTTTTAAAATCATGACGACTTCTTCTAAGGCCGTATTTCCGGCTCTTTCCCCCAATCCGTTAATCGTGCATTCGATCTGGCGGGCTCCGTTGATGACCCCTGCAATAGAATTGGCTGTGGCCAATCCAAGATCATTATGGCAATGGCATGAGAGAATGGCTTTTTCAATACCTTTTACATTTTCTTTGAGGTATTTTATTTTCTGTCCGTATTCCTCAGGAAGGCAATACCCTGTAGTATCAGGGATATTAAGAACAGTTGCACCAGCTTTTATCACTTCCTCGCAGACCTTTGCCAGGTACGCATTATCTGTTCTTCCTGCATCTTCTGCATAAAATTCCACATCTTCCACATACCGCTTTGCATATTTTACGGCTTCCACAGCACGTTCCAGAATATCTTCCCTTGTTGAGTTGAATTTATATTGAATGTGGGAATCAGAAGTTCCGATCCCGGTATGAATTCGAGGTCTTTTTGCATATTTAAGGGCTTCAGCAGCCGTATCAATGTCTTTTTTATTGGCTCTTGTCAATCCGCAAACGGTTGCATTCCTTACCAATTTTGAAATTTCTGAAACGGATTCAAAATCTCCGGGACTGGAAATCGGAAAACCAGCTTCAATTACGTCAATCCCTAGTTTATCAAGCCTTTCAGCTATAATAAGTTTTTGCTTTGTATTCAGTTTACATCCGGGGACCTGTTCCCCATCCCTCAGCGTCGTATCAAAAATTTCGATTTTTTCGGAATTCATAATGAAGTTTTTTACTTAATTTTGATCAAAACTACCGCTTACAATATTTTTACGTTTTCATTTTTTCTGAAAATTACAATATTCAACAGCTGATATGATAGCCGCAATCACTTAATAATCAATATTTTAAATTTTATAAATTTACAATGGCAGAACTGCAGAAAGATTTTTTGTTTATACTGATTAAGTCATTAACCACTTCAGAAAAGCGTCAGTTTAAACTGTATGTGAATCGTCTCGGAATTAATGTCGATGCTAAATTTCTGCTCCTTTTTTCGGAACTGGATAAGATGAAAGAGTACGATGAAAATATTATTATTGATAAAAAGATTTCAACGAAACAGCAACTTTCCAATCTGAAAGCTCATTTATATAAACAGATCCTCGTAAGCCTCCGAATGAATCCGAGCAATCAGAATTACAGGATACAGCTTCGTGAACAACTTGATTTTTCTATTATCCTTTATCAGAAAGGGCTTTATAAGCAGGCTTTAAAAATATTGGATAAAGCTAAACAGGCTGCTCTGGAATTAGATGAAAAAAGCATTGCTTCAGAAATCATCAATCTGGAAAAAGTCATTGAATCACAATTCATTACCCGAAGTATCGAAGGACGTGCAGATGAGCTCATAGAACAGTCTACAGAGATCAACCGACAAAATCATTATGCTACAGAACTTTCTAATCTTTCCCTGAAGCTGTACAGTGAAATGCTGATTCATGGTTATGTAAAAAATGATACTGACCGGGAAAAGGTTTTGCAAATTTTCAATGCCCAGATCAAGAAAATACCGTTAAATAAGCTGAACTTCACAGAAAAGTTGTGGTATTACAAAGCCCATGTATGGAAAAACCAACTGCTACAGGATTATAAGTATACCCTGAAATATGCCTATCAATGGGTAGATCTCTTTCATAAAAAGCCAGAAATGATCATCAGTCATCCGGTATGGTATATCAAGGGAAACACGTATCTGCTGAAAACTTTATTCCTTTATGGAAACATTGATATCCTGGAGGAGAACTTTAAAAATTTCAACACGATGGTAAATTCCCAGAATTTTGTACAGAACGAAAACCTGCAGGCACTTATCTTCCTCACCCATTACAATACCCTCATGAATATTCATTTTGTAAAAGGTGAATTCTTCACAGGGACAAAGCTTATTCCTGAAATTGAACTGAAGATGGAAAGGCTGAGGGAAAAGATTGATGAACATCACTTTATGATCCTTTATCTGAAAATGGCTGCCATGTTTTTCGGAAGCAAAAACTTTAAGAAATCAATAGAATATTCTATGAAGGTTGTGGAGTGTAAAGGAAATGTCCAGGAGGATCTTTTATTCCATACCAGAATCCTGATTTTAATGGCGAAATATGAGTCCGGAAATGATGAAGATTATGATGAATTTATCAATTCAACGTTAAAATTTACCCGGAAAATGAAAAAGCCGGAAGCCTTTCATTTTGAAAGTATTGAATTCTTTAAAAACATCAACAATCTGGTTTTAAATGACAAACAAAAGTCATTTGAAGCTTTTAATGAAATACTGGAAGGCTTTGCTAAAAATGAATATTACAGAAGATCATTGTTCTATATCGATATTCATGGCTGGGTAAAATCTAAGGTAAAAAATGTGGATGTAATAGAAATTATCAAGCAGAAAGTAAGATATAAGAGAAAGAACTGAAACAAGCTGGTGGCTTCTAAAACTTAGTCACCAGCTTGTTTTTATTCCTAAAATAGTTATCTAAAGTTTAATTCTTTCCATAAAGTCCAACACATTTTTGTGGCTTATCTTCTCCATAATTTCAGGAGAAAATTCCTTTTCAATCTTACTGTTAACAGAGTTGAAAGCAGAAGCATCATCATATCCTTCAAAGAAAATGGGATGGCGGGATTTATCCGGATGATTTTTGCAAAAGAAGAAGTCTGCACCGTAAGCAACAGCATTTTCTCCTCCCAGATCCAATCCGTACCGGATATGTTCATATAATAGTTCAGGATTTTTGTCATCTACACAGTTTCTGATAAAATTGACTCCTATCAAGCCTTTTCGTCTGATCACTTCTTTGGCCAGCTCATCGGGAAGATTTCTGTTTTTATCATGAATATTCCTGTAGTTGGAGTGGCTTGCAATAATCGGTATGTTGTAGTTTCTCTGGTCTACATAATTAAGAATTCCGTATGCCAGCTGGTCACTGGTGTGGGCAAGGTCAATCGGTATATTTTTATCTGAAATATAATCAAGCAGGACTTTTCCGTCTTCTTTCAGTCCGGCTGTGGAATTGTTTCCCCCTCCAAAGCGATTTTCAGTGTGATGTGTTATTCCTAAATAAAAGATCTTCTGTGTTTTTTCAATAATCGCTTCCAGTTTTTTGAATCCTGAATCCAGAGTGTCCTCTTCTCCACAAAAACCGGATGCATTTTCAATAGAAGCAATAATTCCTACCCTGTTTTCATTTTCAGGATTTTTATAGTTTTCGCCTTCAAATAAAAAGAAATTCTCATTTTTTAATAAATCTGCAAACAGTTCACTCTGCATTGCTCCATCTGATGTACTGTTACCGCCTGTCGCTGAGTATATAGCCATCACCTGCAGCTTGACATTTCCTTCTTTTAAAAAAGGAAGCGAACATCCCAATTCATTATCATCAATTTTTGCAGCCGGGTCCAATAAATAGCATAAAAGATCACAGTGCAGGTCAATATTAAAGTTCTTCATATCATTATACATATTATCATGTCTTTCTTTGAATTATTGTAGAAAAAACAGTCTCTTTTCACAGCATTTCACTGTAAAAATTTCATTTTTATTAAAAAAAACAGGAGTAAAAACGAATTTATTTAAAATCACAAATCTCATTTTCAAGATTCAACAGTAATTCTTATTTCAAATATACTTTAAAAATAGCATACTAACTAAAAAATGCGTATTTTTGCATCTTAAAATTTCTTAGTAAACAATGATAAAAATTACACTTCCAGACAATAGTGTCAGAGAATTTGAAGGAGAAGTTACTCCTTTAGATGTGGCGAAATCTATCAGTGAGGGATTGGCTAGAAATACCATTTCCGCAGTTGTAAACGGCAAACAAGTAGAAACCACCACACCTATAACCACAGATTCAACGGTACAATTGCTGACCTGGAATGATGATCTTGGAAAGAAAGCCTTCTGGCACTCTTCTGCCCACCTGTTGGCGCAGGCTATCCTGGATTTTTATCCTAATGCTAAACTGACAATAGGACCTGCTATTGAAAGCGGATTTTATTATGATGTAGATTTCGGGGACGAAAATATATCCGAAAAAGATTTTGAGAAAATTGAAAAGAAAGTGTTGGAAAATGCGAAGAAAGCTTCAACATTCTCATTATACCCTGTTTCTAAAGAAGAAGCTTTAAAAACATATGCAGATAATCCTTACAAAGTAGAGCTTATCTCTAATCTGAATGATGGAGAGATCACTTTTGTAACCCATGATAACTTCACCGATCTATGTCGTGGAGGCCATATTCCTAACACAGGAATTGTGAAAGCTGTGAAGATCTTAAATGCAGCGGGTGCTTACTGGAGAGGAAATGAAAAAAATCCTCAGCTGACAAGAGTTTACGGTATTTCTTTCCCTAAACAGAAGGATCTTACCGAATATCTTGAAAGACTGGAAGAAGCAAAAAGAAGAGATCACAGAAAACTGGGTAAGGAACTTGGAATTTTTGCATTCTCTGAAAAAGTTGGTGCAGGTTTACCACTTTGGTTACCTAAAGGAACTGCTTTGAGAAGAAAACTGGAGAATTTCCTAAGTGATGCCCAGAAAAAAGGAGGTTACGAATTTGTTATGTCGCCACATATCGGTTCAAAAGAATTGTATGTGACCTCGGGACACTGGGATAAATATGGAGCAGACAGCTTCCAGCCGATCAAAACACCAAATGAAGGTGAAGAATTCATGCTGAAGCCAATGAACTGTCCGCACCACTGTGAAATCTACAAAACTTCACAATGGAGCTACAGAGATCTTCCAAAAAGGTACGCAGAATTTGGAACTGTGTACAGATATGAGCAGAGTGGAGAGCTTCACGGCCTGACAAGGGTTCGTGGATTTACCCAGGATGATGCTCACTTATTCTGTACTCCGGATCAGCTTTCAGAGGAATTTGAAAAGGTAATTGATCTGACTCTTTATGTTTTTAAATCTTTAGGATTTGAAGATTTTGTAACTCAGGTTTCTTTAAGAGATCCTGAAAACAAAGAAAAATATATCGGTTCTGATGAGAACTGGGAAAAAGCTGAAAATGCTATCATTAATGCAGCTGAGAAAAAAGGTTTGAAAACAATTGTAGAATATGGCGAAGCTGCATTCTATGGTCCAAAACTGGATTTCATGGTGAAAGATGCTTTGGGAAGAAAATGGCAGCTGGGAACAATCCAGGTTGACTATAACTTACCGGAGAGATTTGATCTTCACTATATTGGAAGTGATAATGAGAAGCACAGACCGGTGATGATCCACAGAGCACCATTCGGTTCTATGGAACGATTTATTGCCATCTTATTAGAGAACACTGCGGGAGATTTTCCATTATGGCTAAGCCCTGATCAGTTTATAATTCTACCAATCAGTGAAAAATATGTAGATTATTCAAAAAAAGTTTCACAATTTTTAGAAAATCACGATATTAGCGGTCAGATTGATGAGAGAAATGAGAAGACGGGTAAAAAAATCCGTGATGCAGAATTGAATAAGATCCCTTTTATGCTGGTTGTAGGAGAAAATGAGGAGAAAGAAGGCACGATTTCTGTAAGAAGACGTGGAGAAGGTGACCTTGGAGTGATGAGCATGGAGGATTTTGTTTCTTACTTTAAGAAAGAAGCAGCGATATAGAATTTAAATTATTAAAAGATTTAAGAATTAAAACAAATTAAAGATTATTGAGTTTAGATTAATCTTTAAATGATTACATTTTTTAATTTCTTAAATTTAGAAAGAATAGATAAGTAATTAACCAATAAAATTATAATACAATAGCACAAAGATTTAACAACAGGGGCCCACAGAGACGTCCTGTACAGGAGGACTTACACTTGATCAACGATAAAATTCGTGTGAGAGAGCTTCGTTTAGTGGGCGATAACGTAGAGCCGGGGATTTTTCCAATTGATAAAGCAAGACAACTTGCTATAGAACAGGAATTGGACCTAGTAGTAATTTCAGATAAGGCTGAACCTTTCATTGCAAGGATATTAGACTATAAAAAGTTTTTATATGAGCAAAAGAAAAAGCAGAAAGAACTTAAAGCCAAGCAAATAAAAGTGGTGGTAAAGGAGATCCGTTTCGGACCTCAGACTGACGACCATGATTATGAGTTTAAGAAGAAACATGCTGAAAAATTCCTTGAAGAAGGGTCAAAACTAAAAACCTACGTTTTTTTTAAAGGACGTTCAATTATCTTCAAAGACCAGGGAGAAATCTTACTTCTAAAACTTGCTCAGGAACTTGAGCACGTTGGAAAGGTAGATCAACTGCCGAAGCTTGAAGGAAAAAGGATGATCATGATGATGAGTCCAAAAAAACCAGCTAAATAGTTTTTATAGACATCATGTCTATTTTCTATCATATAAAGCCTCAAATTGTTTTGGGGCTTTTTTGTTTTTAATTTATTAAATTATTTATATAAAATTATCCTACATCAATATCCGATGAAAGATATAAGTATACATTTGTATTGTAAATAACAAAGAGCAATATTTACTACATTATTAATAAACTTAGACAAAAAAACAATGAGCACACTTACATTAAAAGACGGAACGCAGATTTACTACAAAGATTGGGGAAAAGGACAGCCTGTATTCTTTCACCATGGATGGCCATTATCGAGTGATGACTGGGATGCACAAATGTTTTTCTTCCTGGAGCAGGGGTACAGAGTTATAGCCCATGACAGAAGAGGCCACGGAAGGTCTGAACAAACTGCTGAAGGGCATAATATGGACACTTATGCTGCAGATGTTGCAGAAATTGTTGAAGCTTTGGATCTAAAAGACGTCATTCACGTAGGCCACTCTACAGGAGGAGGTGAAGTGATCAGATATATTGCTCAACACAGCAAAGGAAGGGCTTCAAAAGCTGTTTTGATAAGTGCAGTGACTCCTATTATGGTGAAAACTGAAAATAACCCCAATGGAATTCCAATGTCTATCTTTGATGAAATCCGTCAAAACACAGCAACTCAGAGACAACAGTATTTTGTAGATTTTTCAATGGCATTTTACGGTTATAACAGAGAAGGGGCAAAAGAATCTGAGGGAATCCGCAGAAACTGGTGGAGACAGGGAATGATGGGATCTATCAAAGCTCATTATGACTGTATCAAAGCTTTCTCTGAAACAGATTTTACTGAAGATCTTAAAAGTGTGGAAGTACCGGTATTGGTATTGCATGGAGAAGACGATCAAATTGTACCTTACGAAATCACAGGTGTTGTAGCTGCAAAATTGGTTAAAAACGGGAAGCTAATTACTTATCCAGGTTTCCCTCACGGTATGCCAACTACAGAAGCTGCCACTATTAATAAAGATCTTTTGGAGTTTTTTAAATCATAGTTCCATTCAATTAATATTATTTAACTGCAGATCTGTGTATCTGCAGTTTTTTAATGAGACCCTTACAGCTAAAGAAAGTATGCAGATTTTATTCCTGAAGAAATTGTATAAATTCAATAGGGACAGGTAAAAAATTGGTGTTTTTTTTGTATCTTTGCAAACTATTATTCCTCAGTATTGTAGGAATCAAGGACAAGATATTGATAACAAAACAATAAAAAAGCAGAACAATGCCAAAATTAAAAACGAAATCAGGTGCTAAAAAGCGTTTTAAACTTACCGGAACTGGTAAGATTAAAAGAAAGAATGCTTTCAAAAGTCACATTTTGACAAAAAAAGAAACTAAGCAGAAGAGAAATCTTACGCAGACTTCTTATGTTGCAAAAGTGGACGAAAAAAGCGTTCTACGTCAATTAGCCATTAAGTAGTTTTTATAAATCTATATTCGGTTTATAAGAATTCAAAACAATTCAAAAAATTTAACCCTGAAACGGTGCCACTAAGAGCAGTTTGACTGCCGCCCTTTTCAAAAAAACAATTTAATTATGCCAAGATCAGTAAATGCAGTAGCTTCAAGAGCTCGCAGAAAGAAAATTATTAAGCAAGCTAAAGGTTTTTTCGGTAGAAGAAAGAACGTTTGGACTGTAGCTAAAAACGCCGTGGAAAAAGCAATGCAATATGCTTACCGTGGTAGAAAAGAGAAAAAGAGAAACTTCAGATCACTTTGGATTACTCGTATCAACGCGGGTGCCAGAGAGCATGGAATGTCTTACTCTCAGTTTATGGGAGCTCTTAAAAAGAACAACGTTGAGCTTAACAGAAAAGTTTTAGCTGATTTAGCAATGAATCACCCTGAAGCTTTCAAAGCAGTTGTAGATCAAGTAAAATAATGTAGAATTTTTTGTTATCAATATAATCCCGGGCTTTGCTCGGGATTTTTTTATTTAGTGTGGTATGATGTAATTTTTTTTCACAAAATTTCATATAATGTAGTTTAATATTCGTCAATAATATCTTTTATAAAAAAAATAAAGCCCCATTGGAGAATTTTACTTTTGTGTAAAATAAAATTGATTTTTATTATCTACATTTGTTGAATTATTAAATCTTTAAAACTTTAGTTAAAAGTGAAAAAAATAACGACTATTTTACTCCTTTCTTTATCAGCTTATAGTCTTCAGGGCCAGAATTTTATACAGGCTTATCAAAATAGGGTCAATGAGATATCTCAAAATAATATTACAGCTAATCTTCAGGACTTTGGAAATTTAGGCATCAAAACCACGGGCAGCCCAAATAACACAATTGCATTAAATTGGCTTAAGAATAAATATCTTTCCTATGGTTATACAGTAAGCCAGATCGTGGAAGATCCTTTTTCATTTGATAATGGATCAACCGTTGTGAACTCTAAAAATCTTATCATTACCAAAACGGGAACAGTCTATCCCAATAAATATGTTATTATCTGTGGACATTATGATACAATCAACGGTCCCGGAGTGAACGACAACGGAAGCGGAACTTCTATACTTCTGGAAGCAGCCAGAATTTTAAAGGATGTTCCTACTGATTATTCTATCAAATTCATTCATTTTTCAGGAGAAGAGCAAGGCTTGTATGGCAGCTCTCATTACGCAAATAATGTAGCTTATCAAAATAATATCCGCCAGTTGGATATAAAACTTATTTTCAATATAGATCAGGCAGGCGGTAAACTTGGAAACAATAATAATACGGTTAAATGTGAAAGAGATACCGGAGGTCAACCCGAAAACAATGCCGCTTCGAACCAGATAACGCAGGAACTGGCTGTATGTACCGAATTGTACTCGCCTCTACAGACTGTATTTTCACCGACTTATTCATCAGATTATATGCCTTTTGAATCTAAGAAGGAAGTGATCACAGGATTTTACGAGTATCTGGAAAGCCCTCATCCACACAGTTCAAGTGATACTTTTGCGAATGTAGATCCCGTGTATGTATTCAATATCGGAAAAGCAGCTGTAGGTGCATTACAGCATTTTGCAAACGCCTCAGCTACCCTGGCAACAAATGAAGTATATCCTGAAAACTCATTGGAAACCATCAGGATCTACCCTAACCCAGCCAATAATATTTTAAATATTGATCTGCCACATGATGTTAAGCATTTCGATATAGAAATTACCGATATGAATGGACGTTTGGTTTTGAATGCAGAAAATGAAAAGCAGATGAACACCTCTACCCTTACAAACGGAACCTATATGGTCACTGTAAAATCAGATAAAAACCGCATCACCAAAAAGGTAATCATCAAGAAATAGACACACACCAATCCAAAATAAAGTTTAATATGAAAAAATTTACTCCATTTTTATGCACTGCATTAGCGGTAGGGAGCCTCAATGCCCAGACATTGATACAGGCTTACAAAAACAGGGCTGATCTGGTTTCCCAGCCCAACATTACAGCAAATCTTCAGGATTTCTCCAATTTAGGGGTAAAAACCACAGGGTCTGTAAATAATGCCAATACACTCGCCTGGATCAAAGGCAAGTATACTTCCTACGGATATTCTGCCAGCCAGATCACAGAGGATCCTTTCACTTTTGGAAGTACCAGCTCCAAAAACCTGGTAATAACCAAAACGGGAACGGTCTATCCTAATAAATACGTTATTATCTGTGGGCATTATGATACCATCACAGGCCCTGGAACCAATGATAACGGCAGCGGGACTTCTGTTATATTGGAAGTAGCCAGAATATTAAAAGATATACCCACGGAATATTCTATCAAGTTTATTCATTTCTCAGGAGAGGAACAGGGCTTGTATGGCAGCTCTCACTATGCAAACAGTGTGGCTTACCAAAGTGGGATAAAAAAACTGGATATCAAACTGATTTTCAATCTTGACCAGGTAGGGGGTCAGTTGGGTAATGTTAACAGTAAAATTATCTGCGAAAAGGATACCGGAGGACAGTCGGGAAATAATGCGGCATCTAAAACTGTCACAGATCAGCTGGCAGCATGTACTACCCTATACTCGCCTCTTCAGACCAGTATTTCCAATGCATATTCTTCAGATTATATGCCTTTTGAACAGAAAGGATATGTAATTACCGGTTTTTATGAATATACAAGGAGTTATAATGAACACACTGTGGATGATACATTTGCGAATGTGGATCCTGTTTATGTGTTTAAAGTTGCTAAAGCTGCTGTAGGCGCTATGCAGCATTTTGCAACGGCATCTTCTACTGTTACAGCTGCTTCTGCAGCCAGGGAAAAACCTCTCCAAACTTCAGAACCTGTAAAAATGTATCCAAATCCTGTTAAGAACATTCTTACTGTTGAAGTACCGGATTCAAATACCAAACCCTTCTCTGTTGAAATTACCAACCTAGCAGGAAAATCTGTGTTAAAGGAAGAAAACAACACTCAGGTGAATGTTTCAGGCCTGAGCAATGGTGTTTACTTCTGTACTGTAAAAACGGAAAATACCAGCGTAACAAGAAAAATAATTATTGAATAACAATTCATAAAATCCTGACTATTAGTCGGGATTTTTCATTTAAAATTATCACCAACACCAACCATAAAATAAATTGAAAATGAAAAAATTAATCACAATTTTACCAATTTTTTTAGCTGTCTTCAGCGGGAAGGCGCAAACTTTTATTCAGGCCTACCAGGACAGAGCCAATCTGGTTTCACAAACCAATATTACAACGAATCTCCAGGATTTTTCCAACCTGGGAATAAAAACAACGGGATCTGTAAAGAATGCAAACGCACTTACCTGGATCAAAAACAAGTATATTTCTTACGGATATTCTGCCAGCCAGATTGTAGAGGATCCCTTTACCTTCGGGAGTACCAGTTCCAAAAACCTGGTCATTACAAAAACAGGAACAGTTTATCCTAATAAATATGTTATTATCTGCGGGCATTTCGACAGTATTTATGGTCCCGGAGTAAATGACAACGGCAGCGGGACTTCTATAATACTAGAGGCTGCCAGAATTTTAAGAAACGTTCCTACGGAATATTCTATCAAGTTCATTCATTTTTCCGGAGAAGAACAGGGTCTCCGGGGAAGTTCTCACTATGTTAATGAAGTAGCTTACCAAAACGGGACCAGAGTACTGGATATAAAACTGGTATTCAATCTTGATCAGGTGGGCGGAGTGATGGGAAATAATAACAATACCGTTTATTGCGATCAGGATCAGGCCGGACCAACCGGCAATAATGCGGCATCTGCAGCCGTAACCCAGCAGCTTAGAAACTGTACTGTACTCTACTCTCCACTTCAGACGGCTGTTGATCCTGCTGAAGATACGGACTATATTCCTTTTGAAAGAAAAGGTGAAGTGATCACCGGCTTTTTTGAAAGGATAAGAAGTAGCTATCCGCACAGCTCTAATGATACTTTTGCCAATACAGATCCTGTTTACATTTACAAAATAGGAAAAGCCACTGTAGGAGCATTACAGCATTTTGCCGTTGCTACCGCAGCCAATTCAATTGCTTTAAGATCAAAAGAACCTGTTTCAGAACGTTCTATTGAATCTGTTTCACTCTACCCTAATCCTGCAAAAGATACCATTAATATTGAACTTCCTGCAGAGGTAAAAGATTTCAGCTTCGAAATTACAGATCTTTCAGGAAAGTCATTGTTAAAAAGAAATAATGAGACAAAAATTAACGTGTCAGAAATAGCTGCAGGAGCTTATATCGGGATTATAAAAGCTGACGGGCAGACGGCAGTACGTAAAGTATTGATCGAGAGGTAATGTGGAATAAATAATAGTATTAAAATTACTGCTCAACAAAACTCTTGTAAAAGAGCTAAAACAATTGATAAACAAATAAGAATTATCAATCTGTCAATGAAAATATTACACCTATTATGTAATTATGTAATTGTATCGAACTGAATCTATGAAAAAGGCTGGAATGGAGAAAATTATATCCAAATATTAATGGTTACTTTTTGTTTTTTACTGCCCTCAATGCATAACGCATAAAGTAATAAACAGGAAACCAGGAAGATACTTTACAGGAAAGAACTGAAGCTGTATGAAAATGAAACTGGAAATAATCCAAAGGCTTATATCAGTAAATTCAATACACTCCGGGAAAAATCATGAAAGATAATGACTGGGAAGTTGCCACAGACTGTCTGTATCATAAGCGCGTTGCTTTTACTACATCAATAAAAGTGACAGTTCTGTGGTCACTACTCAAAAAGAAATTGAGGAAGCGAATAATATGGTCTAAGATCTATCAAGTGCTAAATGGAAAAGAAGTTTTGCTCTAAGTTCTATCAATAATACATTTTATTTTGGTTTTCTATTGTCCGACTTCGGTAATAAATAAAACGTTTTGCGTAATTTTCAACAACAATTAAGCATAAGAGAAAAAATGAGGTTACTATTTATTGGACTTTTAATATTACTTACTACAAATTCCTTTGCCCAAAGCAATGGACAGTTTGTTAAAGAACATCAATCCAATTGCAAAATATGGTTAGATGAACCAAGTCCTACAGACAGCCTTATTTGGAACGGCAGTTGCAAAAACAATTTTGCATCCGGAGCTGGTTTTTTACAATGGTTTCAAAATAATAAACTGGCAGCTACTTACAAAGGAGAAATGAAGCAAGGGAAATTCAACGGAAAAGGGAAATTTAAAATCATTGGATATGCAAGTTTTGAAGGGCCTTTTATCAATGGTGCTTTAAATGGAAAAGGTGCAGCTTATTTCGATAACGGTGGAAAAACCATTGGCAATTTTGTAGATGGTAATTTTCTGAATTTAGACGATAAATATTTGCCCCTTCTTAAAAAGCAAACGATATCGATTAAAAACAGTACGGAAATTTATAACAATATTAATAAGGACGATAATCTATTCTACTATGCACTTGCACCGAAAAAATCTATAGAAGCTGTTTTAATATTGTTCCCATCTTACGGTGAATCTGCTGAAAATGTAATCAGCTGCAATAAAAACTTAATGCAACAGGCATACGAGAAAAATATTTTATCAGTTGTTGTAGCTGCAAATACAAATAATACATTAGAAACAGATACAACAGCAAAGAAATTTTTTGATGCCGTTTTTGAAGATGTTGTTATCAAATATAAAGCGCCAAAGAATAAATTCATTCTGAGTGGGTTTTCATTAGGTGGAATGAATGCACTTCAATACACCGAAATGTCTCGCAATGCAAAATACGCCACTTATTTAAAGCCATTGGCAGTAATTGGAATTGACCCACCGGTAGATATGATGGATTTATACAATGGAGCAAAAAATGCAATTGTTAAATACGAAAAGGAAGGTGATCAGTTATCAGAAAGTAAAAAAATCGCATTGCAGGAAGACCATTTTATAGTAGATGATTTTAAAAAGCTCTACGGTGGTTCGCCAGAAGAGTTTCCTGAAAGATATGTAGACGCCTCGATGTTTACAAGAAGCAGAGACGACGGCGGTAATGCCAAATATTTGGTTGATGTTCCTGTAAGGTTGTATTGCGACCCGGATATAATTTGGCAGCTTAAAAACAAAAGCAGAGACTATTATGATATGAATGCAGCCAACCTTTCGGCTATGACCAATTTTTTAATGCAAAATGGAAATAAAAAAGCAGAATTTATTCCTGCCATTGGTAAAGGCTACAGGGTTGACGGCACAAGACATCCACACTCCTGGTCTATTGTAGAACCAGAAGACTGTATAAAATGGCTTTTGAATTTATCGGGAATGTGAAATACTGTGTCAATCTAAAATGGTGCTTCTCAAAAAAAATCTAGTTCAAATCTAATATTTTCTCCGCTAACGGATCCATAATACCCCATCTCCCTACATCCGGCATATAAAATCTTGCGCCATAATCATACATTCCCGTCTCTTGAAGTTCCTTCCCGTTGTACTTTATAATTGTAACGTTATTTAGGTGGAGGGTTAGGAATTTTAGAATCTAGCAAATCTCGTGAAAACTTATAATAAGGAATTTCTTTAAGTCTTTTATCTATTTTTAGTAAAATCAAGTCCTCAATAATTTCCTCTTGTCTCTTTGATAATTCGTGTGAATTAAATCTAAATTTGAGATTCTTCCCATTTAAATAATAATTTATCTGTCGTGGCTGGGCATCAGGAATACTTTTAAATTGAATTGAATCATAAAAAGAGTTTAATATTTTTTTTTTAAGAAGCAAAATCAATCTTTTGAGTTGATTTAAAATATTTATATTTTATTCCTTTGTCAACTGATATTAAATCTTCCATACATACATACATACATACATACATACATACAAAGAGTCTTTGTCATTTATGAGGATTCCAATCCTTGGTTCATTAGGATTCATACTAAATCCCAATGATACTTCAATATACTCTTGCTTTTCTTTATGACATGAAAGCAATAGTATACTAATCATTATAATACTAATTAATTTCATACGACTATTGATCTTTATGTTGAGACTTCCATTTTTATCTACTTTTATCATAGACCCGTTAAAATTCCACATTTCAGTTTTTATCTGAGAAATTACCTAACTTTAATTTTAGAGCCTCGTTTGCTTGCTTAAGAATTTGAAACCCTTCCTTAGTGTATGTATTTACCTTATTGTTTGTAGGATATTTTAAATACTCATTCTGGATATAATAATGTTGCCCATGTTGAGATTCCCAAGTGTCATATTTTCTATATTCTTTTGGAATGCTACTTGAATTAAGATAACCGTCATCTTGAAGATCATTAGCTTCCAAATCAGCGTGAACAAAAGATTCGTGAACTATTTGTCTTAAAGTATTAAAAAACTGACTGCCAGAATCGCCATATGCTTTATTTGAAATCAAAATCGAGACATTCTTCTCATCTTCCTTAGTTTTGCCTGTTGTAGACCCACCTACGGATGAGTTTGTTTTGACTCCATATGATAAATCTATGCCTTTATTATGATACTCTTCATTAGCCTTTGCTTCAAAAATAGTCTTTCCTCCGTATTCAACTTTTTGCCCTTTCTCCATATATTTAGATAAAAAAGCTTGTCCTTCTTTTGTTTTAGCAAAAAACACAAAAGCTTTATATTGCTCTTCATTACCTTTCTTCATTATATCACTCAAATCTAATTGCATCCCATCGGGATCAATATAAAGAATAGGATTATTTGCGGTATAATTAAATGGCGATATATTAAAATATTTCTCTGCGAGCGGATCCACTACTCCCATCTTCCGATATCCGGCATATAAAATCTCGCTCCATAATCATACATTCCAGTCTCTTTCAATTCTTTACCGCTGTATTTATAATTCTTATAAGTTGCACTAAGGTTTCCCTCTAGTTATTCTTCATCTTCCAAATTTTCATATTTATAATCTTTAAGAACTAGTATTCCGAAGTATTTCCATTCAAATTCATCTTGATAATTAACTCTTATTATTAATGTCTTTTTTGTTTTTTGAAGTACATCTATTGATTTAATTATTTTGTGGTGTGAAGGATATCTTCCATTTCCATATGGCGAGGTAGCTATAAAACTACCAGAATTTTCTCGTGTTAAAACAAATCCATCAAACATACCTAATTTTATTTCCTGCTTTGATTTAAAATTTGGGGTACTCAAACAAAGTATTGTTTGGAAAGTCATATTATCACTATCATACTTGCTTAATATTTCTTTATCAGAATTGTATTTTAAATATTCATACTTCATTTTTGAAGTATCATCTTGAAAATAATCAAATATTCCTAAATCAATTTTTTCATTATTTAGCATTCCTGATTTATAAGTTACAATAATTGGTTCATAAAACTCTAATATCTGTGCTTTTGCATTCCCTGCAAAACATAACAGCAGAATATATATAAATGCTTTTCTTTTAATTTGTTCCATTATTTTTTTTCTTTTCTTCTTCTCGAACATTTACAAGTTGGTTGACTATTTTCTCCGAATCAGTTCCAGGAGTTCTTGGAGTTATTAATTTAAACCCATCTGTTCCATATTTAGTGTGTTCTGTATCTTCATCTCCTGTTCTGTTTTCTATATGTGCATTCATTTCGTGATAAACAGTTTCCGCTAAATCATAATTGCTATATCCAGTTGTTTTCTCAATACCTCGTTTGTTTTTATATGTAGCGCTGTATCTTGAATCACTATTCTCTTCTTTGAAAAAATTTTCATTTAAAGAAATTAAGTGTACATTTTTATCGCCTGATTGGGTTATATCAAGATTGTTGAATTCTGAAGAATTGGAATATCCTTCAGGAATAGATACTTTTCCATCTTTTGTAAGTCCCATAGACTTTACATCAGCAATGGTTTCCGCTACAGTTGATGAACTAGTACCAAAGTTTTTAGAATTTATATATATATCATCAGCCTTTGCTAGTTCCATACTTATCCCAAATACGTCTCCCTTCTTCAGTCTTATACATTATTTCTTTCGAAGCTTTGAAAGAACCATTCGCCGTTAATATAATAATATCTTTTGCTTGTCTCCCATCAGGATCGATAAATCTTATTGGATTATCAAATGCGTAATTATATGGAGTGTACCTTCTCATCTTCTCCGCCAGCGGATCCACAACACCCCATCTTCCCAGATCAGGCATATAAAATCTTACTCCATAATCATACATTCCCGTCTCTTGAAGCTCCTTTCCATTGTACTTGTAGTTTTTATAGTCACCCAAAAGCCCCTTATTTCCTCCTACATGACTTAAGCCAAATGGATAATAATTATTGACATCTGTAATTTCAAGAATTCCTGCGCTGTTTTTGGCAAAACTTACCCTTGCATTTCCCAAATGATCTCGGTACTGGTAAATATAACGGTTTTCCGTGAAACTGTAAAATCCTTCAGAAGTGGGAACAAAGTCCAGTTTCCATTCCGGTAGACGGTCGGGTAAAATTGGATCTAAAATAACTTCTTTGAAAGCCTGCTCTTCGTAGGCCACACTTGTTCTGCACCACGCACAACTTGCTGTGGTCTCACTATAACTGTATTGAAAACCATCCAGGTAATCTGTAATATTAGTGGTCATAGACTGACCTTTTCCTCCTCCTTTAGTGTATTGTTTACGAAGTTTTGACCCATCAGCCCGGTATAAATAACTCAAACCAAAACTTACAATGTTTCCTAAAGGATTATTCTGGGTAATCGAATATGAATCCGGCAAGCTCAAATGGTTATAAACAATAGCCTCAATACCTTTATCCTTCATATTAATCATACTTCCGTTCAGATCATAGTCTATGATATTGTTACCGCCTTCATACCCTGCCGTGTTCACTGTTTCAATAACCTGATTCAGCCTGTTCCCTGTATAATTATAGGTAAGATTGTCAATAAGCTGAGTCTCTGCTGTAGGGGTCTTCCCATTCCTTTTTAAACTGGTTATGTTGCCGTTCAGGTCATAGGTTACATTTTCGTTAAAGAAATTATTATTGGGAGCCGTGGTATACGCTTCTCTGTAAATAGCATCTGTGAGTCTGTTTAATTTATCGTAAATGTAATGGTATGCTTTATAAACATCATCATTTGCCGCTTTCCAGTGTACCTCTGAAATATTCCCTCCATATTGGGGAGTTGATGTGCCGGGAATAGCAGGATCCTGGTATCTCATTGAGTATCCGAATAATTTTCCATTAAGGTTATCAGGGTCATTAATCTTAGTCATCCAGCCACGGATGTTATATTTATAATCGATGGTCTGTAGTGGTGATGCTATACTGGCACCTCCTATTTTTTTAGATTCCAGTTGAGAAAGCTCATTGTATTTGTTTTGAGCCAGATATTCAACAGGATTGCTGCCTATCTGATGGGTATGGGTCAGAAGCCTGTTTTGTGAATCATAAGTGAATTTTTCTGCGATATGCATTTCCGGATCTGTGCCAAGCCTCCTGTGATAGGTATTGGTCTGAAGGACAACCCCTGCAAAATCAAGTTTATGATTAACGACAGTATATCCTCCCAGATGGTTGTTGCTTCTTGAACCGATGTTTCTTCCTTTGGTATCATACCAGATAAAGTTCTTTGTCCACTTGTCATCTTCTATGTTTTTGACATAGGAAGCGGTAAGCATTCCTTTGGTGGTTTGTGAATTAGCCGGATTGTCAGTAAGGAGCTCTTGTGCAAATACATTGGTGACTGCAGAAGATCCCGTAGGATAGGTATCGTAATAATTGATACTTAAAATGGTTTGTGTGTCAGCCGGGAAGTAAACATTGGTATAATAAACAGCCATCCCATTTTGGGTAAATCCAGTTGTATTGCGGGATTCGGTAATAACAAGATCTTTAATCAGGTTTTGCATTACAGGTCTTTTACCTCCTGCCACAATTCCTGTATAGATGACTCTCCCGAATGTATCATACTTAGTCATCAGCCATTTTTCTGTCGGCTTCATAACCGCATCCTGGGTAAGAATCAAACGGTCGGCTTTATCATACACCATATACTCCCAGCCTTTTCCAGGAAGTTTCTTTTCCACTAAACGGTTTCTGCCATCGTAACGGTATTGGTAATAAAGGTTTTCTACAGTAGTGGTTTCTACAGTAGGTGCTGATGCTAAAGGAGGTATCACAAATGCCAGCTGATCATATTCATTATAAACGTAATAAGTATCTGTGTTTTGTGTAGCATTTAATACTTTTCTAACCAGTAAAACCTGCCCTTTCCCATTTTTGAATTCTATGGTTTTGTTACCATCTTCATCGGTTACTGTGTTTTTGTATAATTTTGAGGCTTGAAAATACTGAAGGAGCTGAACAGAGGTTTGGGTTCTGCCATCTACCCATGTTGTAGTGGTTTCGTATTTTCTTACATAGTCTTCCTCAATATTGGTATCGTAGTCAAATTTAACAGGCTTATTGCTCCAGTCATTTCCTACTTGAATCTGCTGTTGGATTCTATCCAATGGAGAGTTTTCCGGTATTTTTTCCGCATAGATCTTTTCTGATCCATACACTGACGAAGCATTTCCTAGTGGTGTTGGAACAATAGCTCCGTTCAGGGTTCCAGATTGCGGAACGGGAAGAAAGTCTTTTACTTGTCTTCCAAATCCGTCATATTCAATGTGAGTAACAACATCCCTTCCCAATGGTGATGCTTTGACATTAACGATTTGTTTGGGTCTCCCGAGTCCGTCAAAATACTGAACGGTTTCTGAGGTCTTTGTAGGTGTAGTTCCGCTATAATCCAGATATGTTTTTGCCTGAATATAGTTTTCGGTATTAGGAAGCTGGGTAAGCTGGGCATTCACGAAATTTGATAGGAGTAAAGTTCCTATCGGTATTAATATTTTTTTCATCGTGTGTTAGTTTTTATAGTTGTATTTATATTCTTTAACTATTTTGTATACAGGATTTCCTGCAGCATCTTTATCCAGCTGTTTTACTTCCTTCAATCGATTAGCTGTGTCATAAACATAAATTTCCCGGATCCCTGAAGGCGGGGTAATGCTTCGTACTCCGATTAAAGAATCGTAAGTATAGGTACTGATCTGATAGTTTGATAACGCAGAGTTATTTCTGAAAATATCCAAAGCTGAAATTAAAGACTGCTCTGAGGCATCAGTATCCAGCTGGGCATCATTAGTAGATGCGTTAACGATACTGTCTATCAATGTTTGTGAGATATCTGATAATTTTGCTCCTTCTATTTTAGCAATAGGCTGGGACTGATTGTAACCCCAAATAACTGTTGTTGAAATACCATCTTTTGTGGTGTATTGCTGAAGGTTACCTTTGGAATCATATTTGTCGTAAGTGACTTCAGTAGAAGCAGCTGTCGGAGTTTGAAGATCATAAGATAATACTGAAGTAGGTAATACCAATCCTGATGTTTTTGTATCAGCTTCAGCTTGGTTTAAAGGATAAAAAGTCTCTGATTTCGACAGTGTTTTTGTTGAAGTTCCAATAGTTTGTTTCATTTCTGTTTCTAGTGGAATACCAATCATATTTTTACTGATCATCAATTGATTACTTTTTTCATAGGCATAGCTATAATTGGTTTCCGTATTTTTATCATTATTAGTATGAATGACGGTTTGCTTTAAAAGATTGATCGGCTTTTGAATATCACTTAATGAATATTCATTATTTATTTTCGTAGTAATGAAACTTCCATTAATATAATCCTTTGTCTGAACTTCATCTAATAAGAATTTTCCTGATTCTATAGGATAAGATTCTAATACTTGTGTAGAATACATACCACCCGATGCAGTGCTTACATTTCTGTCAATCATGATAATTTTCCCGTAAGGAGCTATCATAAGTGGATTTCCGTAAGAATTGGAGGATAAAGCATTTTTAGAATAGGTCAGAGTGTAATTATAAATAATTTCTTTTACAGGGCTTGTTCCATTATCTGCATAAAATTTTTCGTTGATCAGATTTTTATTGGTAAAACGGAATGGATTAAATCCATTTCCAACATTGGATAAATCGAGTTCGTTTCCTTCTGCAATGAATTGATAAACTTTTCTGCCTTTTCCTAAGGTGTACTCTGTCACATATTCATAATTTACCACATCTTTCCCAAGCAAACTGGAGTTTATAGCCTGATCGGCACTCAGACCATACATATTGCAAAGTAATGATTTCCCTTCAAACTCAACTTCTCGTGGGATGATGTCTAAAAATTTCAAAGGTGAAGCAAAAACTCCTGAGGACTGCTCTCCGGCAAGAGTCGGATTATGATACTGGAACTGTCGTTTTGTGTAGGTTGTGGTACCATCAAAATCTTTTATACTTTTTATTCTAAGCCCTCCTACAATATTATTTTGATTGCTAATTTCTTTTACATATTTTATTTTGAATATTTTTAGTGTTGTTGAACAATTTCCCATCCTTCTTACCCTTATTCTCTTAGGAGCCTGTGGGTTTAGAAAAAATTTATTATTCGCTGGTGCTACATTACCATCTGTTAATTGTCCAACAACATCAGCTCCGCTAAAAGTCGCCAGATTCTTCCATTGATTATTGACAAATTCATCAAGGTAAGCCGTTCCCATACTGCTTCCATTTTCAGGAATTTCATTAGGAATCTGATTAGAACATGAATTAAGAAATTCAACCCAAAGCTGTTCATCAGGATTGATAGGATTTACATCAATATAAAAATATTCATTCGAGGGCGTAGTCATCAGGATGTTATCATACTCATTCTGATTACTGGTATAGGAATTATTAATATAGTTATATATCGTCTCCTGCCTTTTTGGAATAATTAATTTCCTCCAGACAGAATTGTTTTCATAAGTAAATGCAGATGATCCGCCTGTAGGATAGGTAATTTTATTTAAAATATAGGCTTGGGTATACATTGCATCCACATTTCTATCCGCTCCCTGGGTATAATCTTTATTAAAATAATGCATATTGGGAATCAGCCCTGTTCCTCCTTTTCCATTATAATAACCCCAGACATCCTGGGCATAGCTACCTATAGGCGGTTTGTTTTCTTCATTGTAATCAAAAGAATATTTACTGTTTTCCAATAGATTTTCTACTCTTAAAAGCTTTAATCTGTAATTCTTGTAATCCGAAGTGATATTGTCTGAAGAAGTAAAATAATCATGAATTAATTTTAATTTTCTAGTAATTTGATTGTTTTGATTATTAATTACATTGATTTCATATAATGCATAGGTATTCTCAGGGGTGTCTGTAAATACATCTTTCCTTCCAATTGTTCCCTTGATGGTATTGGTATAATTAAACTTTACTGTTTCATTATTGTACGTAATTTCTGTTGGCAACTTATCTATATAGCGGTTGGTCGTGGCGGTATGAATATCTTTTTGTCCTGCTACGCACGGGTCGGTTGCTGTGGGAATTGGATAATACAGATCCGTATATCCATGAGTAATGCTTTTATAGGATATATACTTGTCATACTTAAACGTAATTTCCTCATTATTTGGAAGCATAATTTTCTCTAATAGGAATGATGCCCTATAGGAAAAAGGAGATGTACTTAGTGAGCTAAGAGAATTCCCCACTCTCAATAAATAAACAATACCGTTGGGGTCAGTAATAGTAAATTTATTATCAGCATCTGAATAAGAAATTTTGATGTTTTCATAAGGTATTGTATGAAAGTTACCATTGGTATCTCTTGTAAAAGACCCCGAAATGGTAGGAAGGCTGTAATGATATATATCGGGCTCCGTATCCACTACATCATCCCTGATGGCTTGTAGTTTAACAAGAATATCATTAGGAAAACTTTCTACATTGATAGGGTCAATATATTGATAATCATAAATATTGCTGGGAAACCATCGTGCACTACTGTTTAAATCTTCCTTTCCGTGAACTTCAACAGAAATACTATTTGGGATAGACAAAGCCCATCCCAAGCCTACCGTACTTGAGGTTTCATCTACTTTTATCCCTCCTGTATTATAAGTTAAGCTAATTGGAATAGAAACTCCATATTTGGTAGAAACTGTATGCAGGGGTACAGAAACATTTAATTTTCCTGTTCTGTAATCTACAGGATAATCTCCAGCCTTAAAAATACTGTAGGTCTCTGGAGTAGAAGGTATGATTTTGTTATAATCCTTATCGGGATTGATCTGTGCCTGTACTGTATTTAGCATGAGCAATATCCCTATTGGAGTAATTATTTTTTTCATCGTGTGTTAATTTTTATAGTTGTATTTATATTCTTTAACTATTTTGTATACAGGATTTCCTGCAGCATCTTTATCCAGCTGTTTTACTTCCTTCAATCGATTAGCTGTGTCATAAACATAAATTTCCCGGATCCCTGACGGCGGGGTAATGCTTTTAACTCCGATTAAAGAATCGTAAGTATAGGTACTGATCTGATAGTTTGATAACGCAGAGTTATTTCTGAAAATATCCAAAGCTGAAATTAAAGACTGCTCTGAGGCATCAGTACCCAGCTGGGCATCATTAGTAGATGCATTAACGATACTGTCCATCAATGTTTGTGAGATATCTGATAATTTTGCTCCTTCTATTTTAGCAATAGGCTGGGACTGATTGTAACCCCAAATAACTGTTGTTGAAATACCATCTTTAGTGGTGTATTGCTGAAGGTTACCTTTGGAATCATATTTGTCGTAAGTAATTTCAGTAGAAGCAGATGTAGGAGTTTGAAGATCATAAGATAATACTGAAGTAGGTAATACCAATCCTGATGTTTTTGTATCAGCTTCAGCTTGGCTTAAAGGATAAAAAGTCTCTGATTTCGACAGTGTTTTTGTTGAAGTTCCAATAGTCTGTTTCGTTTCTGTTTCCAATGGAATACCAACCATATTTTTACTGATCATCAACAGGTTGCCTTTTTCGTGCGCATAACTGTAAGAGGTTTCTTCTATAGTATTATCAGGGCTAATAATAGTTTGTTTAATTGGATAGTTTAATACATTATATTGTATGTTTTTTAAAGTTTTAATTACATTCTGATTAGAGAAAAATGCAGATTCATCTTGTGTAATTAAATTTGCTTTTCCAACAATTTCATTTTTAAGTTTAAATGTAATTAAACCTGGCGCCTCACCACTATAAAAAGCACATTGTGATGTAGTATCATAAAATTTTTCAATTGCTCCTACATATCTAATTGTATTAGAGTGAGCTGGTAATGAATGCTGTCCACAGCCCCTTATATGATCTGTGAAGTCTTTGTAATTATTAAATAAAGAATAGTATTCGGAAATGGGAATTGATGTTCTGAAATACATAATACCTACGTTCTCAATAGTATCATTATATGAGTATTCGTTTGCCGTGCTTTCCAAAGTTTTTCCATTAATATCTATTTTTTTTACATTTTTAAGTAAGCCTCTTTTATAATCAGGAGATTCCAAATATAAAATTGGAGGTGAGGTCGATTTTGTATAATTATTAGGAATCTCAATTGGAGAAGTATAAGTTGAATTTATTTGTCCTTTTCCATCTTCCTTCACCGCAACATATTTATATCCAATATCACCTTTTGATGTTTGTACAGGAACTATATTATTTGTTGTTGTAACATAATAATCAGGAGATTCTATATCAACTATATCAATTGGTATACCCGAATAACTCCTTATAACACATCTAATTCCTTTTTTATTTGAAGTTTCTACATAATCATATATAGGTTTAGGAATAACTAAAGACCCACTGCTTAATTCATTATTTTCCGAATCTTGATAATTGTATTCTAATTTTTTAGAAACAATATTTTGATCCTTATAAGAAATATCCTTTATCCTTAGCCCAGCAGCCAATTGATACTTTTCCCTTAAATGTTTTTCTTTATAAAAAATATTGATTTTTGAAGTGAAAGGTTTATTGAAATTTAAATCAACAGAACTAAATTGTAAAGTATATTGTCCTGGTTCTAAATCAATAATCTTTTTATCTGTTGTATCTGGATCTTCTATTCCTGTGAATTGAACTAATGGTATTGTAACTTGGCCTGAAGATGTGTTTTTATACAAAATATATCTCCAGTCGCTTGGATTGTTTTGACCGAAGCTATTATTTATTAAAAAATATACTTTTGTCGTTTCTTGTAATGTGAAAATTTGTTTTTTTACTCCTAAATCTTTATCACTTTTATTATACTCTAATGTTATTTCTTTTTCATCCCAATTATTAATATTCTCATCCCAATTAGTTAAAGTTTCAGTTATATTTTCATACGCAGAATTATATGAATAAGTATTATTTTCATAATTAAATTCAATTTGTCCCGAGGTCGGAAGTTTTATTTTTGTCAGTACATCAACATCAGTAAAACTAGGAGTAACCTCTCTATAATATCCTGAAAAATAATATTTTGGCCTTTTGTTCAAATATCCCCAGTAGTCTTTTCCTAATTTAGTATCCTGTACATTGATAGGTTCAGAATCGGGCATGCTTTTATAAAATAATTCGTAGTTAAATAAAGGTATATTATTTCGGGCTAATACATTAATTCCTGATAAGAAAAGTCTTTTGTAAATACTTTCTCTATAGGAGTGTTGTAAAACATAGCTTTTAGATACTTTAGAATTAATATCATTTATAATTATTTTTTTTAAAACTTTAGATTGAGAAGGATTATGCAAATTAGAGTCTTCTCTTCCAGTTTCAAATTCAAACTTTATTAAAGATTTATCTATAATATTAATTTCTTTAAGTTTGCGAGTATAAGTTATGATTTGATTAATACTTGATATGTCGGTTGGTTTAAAATATGGAAAAACTTCTTCTTCACATTGCTTTGCTCTAATTACTTCTAAAAAACCCGATGATCCAAAAAAGCTATATGTACTTCCACTATTTATTATAACAATTTCTTTGCTAGGCTCTTCAAATGAAATTATAACCAAAGGAACATTATTTGTATTTTTTATCTGGTTTAAATGAAAAGCGCTGTTATATTCTATTGTTCTTGAAATCGATGAATTTCCGATATTACCATAACCAGATGTAAATACAACGTCATTAGAATCAGACTTTTCTATTATTTCAAATATGTATATATAACCTTTTTCATCAGTTATAGAAAATCCTATTGGTTCAAAATTAGAATTATTAGTAACAATAATTTTCAAATTATTTTGATCAAGATTTTTTACTACAAATTCTCCATTTTCTTTTCTTTTGATAATAAATCTACCAATATTTCCAAAAAAATTATATTGGTATAAATCATATTCGGTATCATAAGTATTTTTCAAAAAAGCCTGCCAAGCAAATTCATTATACTTATCATATCTTTCTAGATTATCAAATCCAAGATTTCCATTTTTAAGAATTTCTTGTACTTGGTTATATCTATTAGGAAAATTTGTTTCGTCTTTCTGATATATTCCTCTTTTTTCTTTATTATTTACATTACTTATATATTCATCAGGTAGTCCCCTTACAGTCCTTGTAATAGTTCCTCCTGCAATTAGATTCCATCCTAATCCAACGTCACTTGCTTTTTCCTCAACAGCAATTGATGCAGGATGATATTTTAATTCTATATTTAAATTTAAATCATTTTCTATATTAACATTTGCAACAGGAATGTTTATATTTGGAATACCTGTATAATTATCTACTGGTATCTCTTCAAACTTCATTAAAGATGAGGTGGTTGGTGAACTGGGTAATATCTTATTGAAGTATTTTTGGGATTCACTAGATGATTGAGCTTGTAAATAGGTGAAATTTATCCAGCAAATTATACTTACATATATTACTTTTCTCATAAGTTGTGTTTATTTCTTAATCAATTTAGCGTTAGCCGTTTTATTCACATCCGTTTTTACAGTAACTAAATAAGCCCCCTGAATCAAATTCTGGGTATTAATCTTCGTCACCTTATTCTTAGTCTTCAAACTCTGAAGCTGTCTTCCACCCATATCATACAACATAATATCCGCCTCTTTAAAATCAAACCCTATTTCTACATAAGCATAATCTGAAACCGGATTCGGGTAGATTTTAACATCCTGTTTTTCAATCAACTGATCAAGTTGTTTATCTCCAAGCTTCACAATCTTCCAGTTCTCTTTGCCAAGTTCTTCGGCACTGGTTCCTGCCAGAATAATAGAACCATCCCTGTTCAGCTTGATATCTGAAAGTCTTTCTTCTCTTTTTCTGGATTCGCCTTTGACATGTTTTCTCCATTGCTCGTTTCCATCAGAGTTAAAATAGAGCATCCAAAAAGTTTCATCATCAGTCTCAATTTTGCCTTCTGCCTGGGTATAACCACCCAAAAGAATTCCTTTGGTCACATCTTGGTTCTTGGCTCCCCGATCCTGGCTCTGAATAACACTTGTCCCCATCAGAATATCACGGTTTCCAAAATTGTAGGTTTTCTGCCAGATTTCTTCCCCTCTTTCGTTCAATGAAATAAGCCATAGATCGGTTCCTTCTTCAATGCCAACAGTTTTATTTCCTGATCTCTCGGATCTGGATTCGCCACCAATCAAATAGCCTGCTGATGTCAATGACAGTGTTCTGATGTGATCATCTCCTTTTCCACCAAAATTCTTTTCCCATTCTATTTTTCCGTCTTTGCTAAGTTTGATGATCCAGTAATCACCTTCGCCAAAGTTTTCGGTTTTCTTTGAACCGCCTGTAGTGCTTCTTGAATAGATCCCCAGTAAGGCTCCACCGTCTTTGGTAGGAATCATTTTTTCAACTTCATCCAAGCCTTT
Organism: Chryseobacterium sp. W4I1; assembly: GCF_030816115.1. Classification (NCBI taxonomy): domain Bacteria; kingdom Pseudomonadati; phylum Bacteroidota; class Flavobacteriia; order Flavobacteriales; family Weeksellaceae; genus Chryseobacterium; species Chryseobacterium sp. W4I1. Next base: position 1,649,729 of record NZ_JAUSXQ010000001.1, on the reverse strand, counting down.
TCCTCCTAAAATAGATTGAGAAAGTTCTTTCCCGTTTTTGTCGAGTTTTACAATCAAAACATCTTTTGAACCATACCCGTTAGCTGAGTTCTGGACGTTTCCAGCTACAAAAAACCCGAAATCTGTTGTTTGAATAACAGATCTTGCTTCTTCATCAGAAGAAGTTCCGAGTGTTTTCTGCCATAATTCATCCCCAAATTCATTGATACGGATTAACCAGATATCAGATCCGCCTTTGGAATCTTCTTTTTTATCTAAACCTTTTCCGGAATAGGAAGTTCCGGCAAGAAGAAATCCTCCTTCCTGGGTGGCTACTGAAGCCGACAGATAATCATGGTTCTGTCCTGAGAAATATTTTTCCCAGACCTCTTCTCCTTGTTGGTTGAGTTTTACCACATGGAAGTCATAGCCATTATTCTGTTTATTTCCTTCCTGAATTTTAGAAGACTGGATTGAGCTTCCGGTAATTAAATATTGCTGATCGATGGTTGTCGTAATCTGGCTTAGAAAATCCTGTGTAGAGGATTTGATATCTTTCTGCCATAAAACTTCCTGGGCAGACAGCCCAAAGACCGTGCATAAGACCAATGCACCAGAGTAGAATTTCTTCATCTGTTGTGTTTTTTAAATTAGTACTAGTTTTTATAATTAAGGCTGTAAAATTAACATTTTTTAACAATACGAAACAATATTAAATCTATGATATGTGAATATTATTACATTCTTAATATATCTCACTGCATTATTCATACACCCAATTTCTTTATCATTAAATTTATTATGGTAAAGATATACCGAGGTAACGACAGAACCTGACGTATTAAAATTAAAAAGAGACTGCCTTTCCGACAATCTCTTTTAATAATTATGATACAATAATTTTAAATTCCTATATTCTATCTATCCCTATCGCTAAGAACTCCTTCTATATCCTCCATAGAAAACCCTTTCGCCTTAAGGAGAATCAGAAAGTGATACAGCAAATCTGCGGCTTCGTTTTTAAAAAGATCATCATTACTATCTTTGGCTTCAATAACAAGCTCTACAGCCTCTTCTCCTACTTTCTGGGCCATTTTGTTAATTCCCCTCTGATACAGCGAATACGTGTACGAATCTTCAGCCTTGCGGTCTATTCTGTCACTTATCTTGTCTTCAATTTCATACAGAAACCCTTTGGATTCTTTTTCTCCGAAACAACTGAAGCTTCCGGTGTGACAAACGGTGTTTTTCGGAACCGCCTGAATGAGTATCGTATCCTGATCACAATCTATACTAATATTTTTAACAGTCAGGAAGTTCCCGGATTCTTCGCCCTTTGTCCAAAGTCGATTTTTGGAACGGCTGAAAAAAGTGACAATGCCTTCCTTTTCTGTTTTTTCAAGAGCCTCTTCATTCATATAGCCCAGCATCAATACCTGTTGGGTTCTGCTGTCCTGAATAATTACCGGGACCAGGCCGTTATCTTTATTAAAATCTATTTTCATCGTACAGGAATTTTTTGAGTTTTTAATTGTTTTTTTAATTCTTGAATGGGCACTTCATTAAAGTGGAAAATACTGGCTGCCAATGCACCCGTAGCTTTCGTCTCATTAAACACTTTAACAAAGTCATCTGCATTTCCAGCTCCTCCGGAAGCAATTACAGGAATACTGACCGCCTCGGAAACCAGCTTTGTAATGCGAATATCGAAGCCGTTTTTTGTTCCGTCGCCATCCATTGAGGTCAGAAGAATTTCACCGGCTCCTAAAGATACCGCTTCTTTCGCCCATGCTACAGTATTTAAATTTGTTGCTAGTTTTCCACCTCTGACATACACGAGATCTGATCCATTAGTAAGTCTCGTATCAATAGCCACAACGATGCACTGACTTCCAAATTCTTTCGATAGTTCCTCGATAAGTTTTGGATTTTTAACGGCAGAAGAATTGATACTGATCTTGTCTGCGCCAGCTTCCAGAAGTGTTCTGACATCTTCAACAGAAGAAATCCCACCTCCTACCGTAAACGGAATACTGAGATGTGCCGCAATATCTTTCACCAGTCCGGCAAATGTTTTCCGGTCTTCCACCGTTGCCGTAATATCCAGAAAAACCAGTTCATCTGCACCTTCCTGTTCATATTTTACAGCAAGTTCAATAGGATCACCCGCATTGCGTAAACCTTGAAAATTGACGCCTTTTACCGTTGTCCCGTCTTTGATATCGAGACATGGAATAATTCTTTTTTTAAGCATTTTCAATATAATTCTGAAGTTGTTGTAATGTTATTTTTCCCTCGTAAATCGCTTTTCCGATAATCGTTCCCGAACATCCGATTTCTTTCATTCTGTGGACGTCTTCTATGCACGAAATACCGCCGCTTGCCGTAAGCTTTATCGCTGTTTTCATCAGGATTTCTTGATATAGATCAGAAGAAGGACCTTCCAGCATTCCATCTTTTGAAATATCCGTGCAAATGGTCTGAACCATTCCTTTTTCTTGGTAATCCAACAGAAAATCAATAATATCTAAATTACTTTCCTCTTCCCATCCGGACGTTTTTATCTTTCGGTTTTCACAATCTGCACCTAAAATAATTTTTTCACTGCCATATTTTTGGATCATTTCAAAACAGAATTCAGGATCCTGTACCGCAATACTTCCAAGCGTTATCTGTTTTGCTCCCGAATTAAAAGCTTTTTCTATATCATTCCCGGTTTTTAATCCGCCTCCAAAATCAATGTGAAGCGATGTTTCCCTGGCAATATTTTCCAACACCTTTTGATTGACAATGTGTTTGGACCGGGCTCCGTCAAGATCTACAAGATGCAGAAACTGAATTCCATAGCTTTCAAATTCTTTGGCCATTTCCACCGGATTTTCGCTGTATATTTTTTTGGTCGAATAATCTCCTTTTGAAAGACGGACACACTTTCCGTCGATAATATCAATAGCTGGAATAATTTTCATCATTTACAGTTTTATAAAGTTATTTAATATGCTGCTGCCTGCCATTCCCGATTTCTCCGGGTGAAACTGTACCGCAAAGAAATTATCCTTCTGCAGCGCTGCACTGAACGGCAGAATATAATCACATACCGCAACGGTAGAGTCTGCCAATCCACAGTAATAGCTGTGTACAAAATAGACATCGTTCGTTTCTTCAATTCCTGAAAATAAGGGGCTTTTAAGATCCGAGAGCGTGTTCCAGCCCATGTGGGGAACCAGATTTTCCGGTGGAAACCTTTTAACATCAACATCAAATATTCCCATCCCCCTTACATTTCCTTCTTCATTATCACCACACATTAGTTGCATCCCCAGGCAGATCCCCAGAACAGGCTGTTTTAAAGTAGGAATAAGCGTATCAAGCCCTTTTTCTTTCAATACTTTCATAGTGGAAGAAGCTTCTCCTACGCCCGGAAAAATAACTTTATCCGCTTTCAGAATCAGTTCCGGATCATCGGTCACTATGGATTCAATATTCAGTCGGGACAGTGCGTTTTGGACTGAACTGACATTTCCTCCGTTGTATTTTATTAATGCTATCATCTATAAACTTCCTTTGGTTGATGGTAAATTATAACTGCTATCGGACTGATTGACTGCCATTTTAACAGCTTTTGCAAATGCTTTGAAGACCGCTTCTATTTTGTGGTGTTCATTGCCGCCTTCTGCCTTGATATTCAGATTGGACCGGGAAGAATCTGTAAATGATTTGAAAAAGTGAACAAACATTTCTGTAGGGACATCTCCTATTTTTTCTCGTTTGAAATCAACATCCCAAACCAGCCAAGGTCTGCCTCCGAAATCTATAGCAGCCTGAGCCAGACAATCGTCCATAGGAAGCAGAAAACCATACCTCTCGATTCCTTTCTTGTTTCCCAGCGCTTTTAGGAAAGCTTCTCCTAATGCAATTCCTGTATCTTCAATCGTGTGGTGTTCATCGACCTGAAGATCTCCGTTCACTTTGATTGTAAGATCTAAATTTCCGTGTCTGGCAATTTGGTCCAGCATATGATCAAAAAAATGAAGGCCGGTTGAAATTTCAGAAACTCCTGTTCCATTAAGATCGATTTCAATATTAATCTCCGTTTCATTCGTTTTTCTGTAGACTTTTGCCTTTCTGGATTCCTGTTTTAAAAACGAATAAATTCCGCTCCAGCTGTCTGTACTGAGCGTCGCTTCTTCATTAAAGTTTCCATTAAGATAAATAGATTTAGTTTCCAAATTGACAGCCAGTTGAACGTCAGTACTTCGATCACCAATTACATATGAATTTTCAAGATCATACTTTCCGTAAATGTATTTTGAAAGCATCCCAATTCCTGGTTTCCTGGTAGGAAGATTTTCATGTTCAAAACTTTTGTCGATCAGAATATCACTGAAAATAATTCCTTCATTTTCGAAGGCTTTCAACATTTTTTTGTGAGGTTGTATAAAATCTTCAAAAGGAAAACTCTCCGTACCCAAGCCATCCTGATTGGTTACCATCACCAGTTCGTAATCCATTTCTCTGACAATTCTGGCGAGATTCTGAAAAACCCCGGGATAAAATTCCAGCTTCTCCAGAGCATCTACCTGAAAATCTTCCGGCGGCTCTACGATCAATGTTCCGTCGCGGTCTATAAACAGTACTTTTTTCATGATGGTATTCCTTTTAAAACGTTAATCAACTTTTCATTTTCTTCCCGGTTTCCTACATTGATTCTGATACAATCCGGAATCGCAGGTGCTCTCTGGCTGGTCAGAACTTCTTCTTCAAGCATTTTCTCATATACTTTTTTCCCGTCTCTCATTTTGATCAGAAAGAAATTGGCATTCGTTGGAAACACTTTTTCAATGCATTTAATAGTTTTAAACTGTTCTTCCAGCCAAGATCTTTCCTGTAAAACATTTTCCACGTTCTCTTTAAGCTTATTTTCATCATCCAGAATACTCAAAATAAGCTCTTGACTCAATGAATTGACGTTATAAGGCGCTTTTACCGTATTGATAAAACGGATGATCTCTTCGGAAGCGTAAGCTGTTCCTACCCTTGCTCCTGCTGTTCCCCATGCTTTTGAGAAAGTCTGAAGCACAATGACATTAGGATATTGAGCCAGCAGTTCAATCCCTGATCTGTTTCCCGAAAATTCGATATATGCTTCATCAATAACAACAATACCATTAAAATTTTGGATGAAAAATTCGATGTCTTCTACGCTGTTTCCGGTTGGGTTATTCGGAGAACACAGGAAGAAAATTTTAATCTCCCTTTCCTGAGTGATTTTTAGAAAATCATCTTTTACAATTTCAAAATTTTCATCAAGATCCAGCTTAACCACTTCATTTTCATTCACTGTTGCATAGAAACCATACATCGCAAAAGAAGGATTCATCATCAGAATGGCATCTTTTTTAGGTTCGCAGAAGATTTTAATGATCAGATCGATCAGTTCATCACTTCCGTTTCCTATAGCAATCTGTGCCGGTGAAAGACCTTTAAGGCCTGCTAATTTATTCTTAAGCTTTTTCTGAGACGAATCCGGGTATCTGTTGAATTCCCCGAACGGACATTCATTAGCATCCAGCAAGACCGGAGCATTGAACTCATTGTGATCCCTGAAGCTAATATAAGGCTGTAATTTTAATATATTTTCTCTTACTAAACTATTGGTATTGAATTCTTTCATTGTATTATTTTAATCTGATAGACACTGCATTTTTGTGGGCGATAAGACCTTCTGCCTCTGCCATAAGTTCGATGGTTTTTCCTATATTTTTAAGACCTTCTTTGGAAAGGTGCTGGAATGTGATTTTCTTAACAAAACTGTCCAGAGAAACTCCGCTGTAGTTTTTTGCATAGGCATTCGTAGGAAGCGTGTGATTGGTTCCGCTGGCATAATCCCCGGCGCTTTCACAGGAGTAATTTCCAAGAAAAACAGATCCTGCATTGCTGATCATCGGAATGTATTGTTCAAAATCCTCCAAAGCCAGAATAAGGTGTTCCGGAGCATACAGATTGCTAAATTCCAAAGCCTCCCCGATAGATTGAGTCACGATAAAAAGGCTGTGATCCAGGGCCTGTTGGGCCATTTCATTTCTAGGAAGCTTTTTGATCTGCTTTTCTACGGCTTCAATGGTTTTTTCAAAAATTTTGAAATCAGTCGTGATAAAAACTACCTGGCTGTCGCTTCCATGTTCCGCCTGGGAAAGAAGATCTGCGGCACAGAACTCTGGAACAGCTTTACTGTCTGCAATAACAAGAACTTCGCTGGGACCTGCCGGCATATCGATGGCCACACCAAAACGTTGTGCATATTCTTTGGCAGCAACCACAAACTGATTTCCCGGTCCGAAAATTTTATACACCTTCGGAATACTTTCTGTCCCTAAAGTCATGGCAGCAATAGCCTGTGCGCCACCCGTTTTGAATATTTTAGTAATTCCACAGAGTTTCGCCGTGAAAAGAATAGCCGGATTAATATTCCCGCTACTGTCAGGAGGCGTACAAAGAATAATTTCCTTACATCCAGCGAGATTGGCAGGTACAGCAAGCATAAGTACAGTAGAAAATAAAGGGGCTGTTCCACCGGGAATATAAATCCCAACCTTTTCTACTGCACGGTTTTCTCTCCAGCAGGTTACGCCTTTTACCGTTTCAATTTTCTCTGTTTCCGTTATCTGAGCCGCGTGGAATTTGGAAATATTTTCTTTCGCCTGCCTGATAGCTTTTTTTAAGTCTTCAGAAATTTCGTTTTCGGCATTTTCTACTTCTACTTCTGAAACCAGAATTTCCGGAGTTACTGCTTTATCAAATTTTTTATTAAACTCAATAAGCGCTTTATCACCGTCTTTTCCTACTGTTTCAAATATTTTCGCGATCAATTCTGAGATCTCTTCACGCTTCAATACCGGCCGTTTTACAAGGTCTGGCCAGATTTTTCTTTCCGGATATCTGTATATTTTCATCATTAAATAACCATTTTATCGATTGGAATAATAAGAATGTCCTGCGCTCCGTTTTCTTTCAGCTCATCAATGACGTCCCAGAATCTTTCTTCATCAATCACCGAATGAATGCTGCTCCAGCCTTCTTCCGCCAAAGGAATAACCGTTGGACTCTTCAGAACCGGAAGGACGGATGCGATATCACTGATCTTGTCATTGGGAACATTCATCAGGATGTATTTTGAATTTTTTGCTCTTAAAACGGATTGTATACGGAACAGAAATTTATTGAGAATACCTTCTTTTTCAGGATTGAGTACGGATGTTTTTGCTAAAACCGCCTCCGATTTCAGAAGGGTCACCGTTTCTCTCAAACCATTTTTAAATAAGGTACTTCCTGAGCTTACGATATCACAGATTCCATCTGCCAAACCGATATTCGGAGCTATTTCAACGGAACCGGAAATGATGTGAATATCGGAAGTGATGCCTTCCCGGTCAAGGAAATTTTTAAGGGTGTTGGGGTAAGAGGTAGCAATTTTTTTACCCTGGAAGAAGGAAAGATCATCCGTTTCCACTTCTTTGGGAACAGCCAGTGAAACTCTGCATTTTGAGAATCCAAGCTTCTCCACGATCTGGATGTTCTTTTGTTTTTCGGCTAAAAGATTTTCACCTATAATGGCGATATCTACCACTCCGTCTTCAAGATATTGGGGAATGTCTGAATTTCTGAGATACATGATCTCCATGGGGAAGTTGTCTACAGAGACTTTCAGCTGGTCTTTTCCGTTGTTGACGAAGATCCCGCAGTCTTTCAGGAGCTGTAAAGATTCTTCGTAGAGCCGGCCGCTTTTCTGGATCGCAATTTTTAATTTACTCATTGTATTGTTTTGGGGTCTGAGTAAATGAAAACTGATCTGTTGGATATTTCCGGGAGAATCCGGGAAACAAAAAAACCGTCTGTTTACTCAGACGGTTTTAATTATTTTTGATTTTAACACATGTTTATATCAACCAATTCCGTCTTAGCAGAGATGATGATAATAATGATGAAGTGTTAAAAAATTCGGTTTCATTGTTTTGAATTGTGGTACAAATGTAGGACTTATTTTTAAACTGCAAAGTTTTTTTACAGAATTTTTTTGTAGACATCCATCAGCTGAGCTGCAATGGGTTCGTCATTAAATTTCTGAACAAACGTGAAACTCTTTTCTGCACGGCGTTTTCTTTCAGATTCATTTTCCCATAAAAATTTTATTTTGGCTCCGATATCTTCAAAACTTTTCGGATCTACATAAACGGAGTCTTCCCCTCCCGCTTCCGGAAGACAGCTGACGTTGCTGGTAATGACTGCCGTTTTTGAGAAAAGAGCTTCTATCACAGGGATTCCGAAGCCTTCAAAAAAACTCGGATAGACAAAAATATCGGCCAGTTTATAGATCACAGCCAGTTCATCCATGGAAACTCCTTCCAGAAAGAGCACCTGTTTTTCCATTTTGTTTTTTCTGATGAAAGCTTCTACTTTTTTATAGTAATTCGTCTTTCTCCCAACAACAACCAACGGGATTTCCGTTCCGCTGATTCCTTTGACAATGTTTAACAGATTCTTACGGTCTTCAATGGTTCCAACGTTTAAAATAAAGCGCTCAGGAAGATTGAATTTCTCTTTGGTAAGTTGAATAAACTTATCAGACTGCTGTTCTTTAAAAGCTTGATGACATCCCTGATAAATGACCTCTATTTTGTTTTCAGGAACTTTTAGATAGGTGATAATATCTCTTTTAGTCTGTTCCGAAATGGCGATGATCTTATCTGCAGAAGCTGCCGCTTTTTTAAATTTCCACAGATGTATTTTCCTGTCAAAGAAGGAATAATATTGAGGATATCGCATAAAAATCAGATCATGAATCGTCACTATCTTTTTGATGGGTTCTTTACCCCATTTCAGAGGCAACTCGCCGGAAAGACCGTGAAATATCTGTGCGCCTACCTTCTGTGCATCCTTACCCATTTTAAACTGGCGGGAAAGGTTTCCTTTTGAGGTTTCCACAAAACGGACATCGGGTCTTTCGAAGATGTCTTTTCCTCTTTCTGAACGGTTTTTGTTCAGCAGCAGGTATTCGTTTTCAGGATAGTACTGAGAAAGAATCCTGACCAGGTCTCTTGAATAATTGCCCAATCCGGACGTATTATGAAAAAAACGTTTTGCGTCGAAGGCAATCTTCATATTCATGTTTTTAGTAAGATTTTTTAAGCGGTTTAAAGGTATAAATAAAATAAACCCTAAATGACTATTCAGGGTTTATTGTATAAATTTTAAAAATCAATCTTTAAAATTTAGAGAAAACACAGCTTATACGGCTACATTATTCTCTCTTAAAGCATCATTAAGAGATGTCTTTTTATCTGTTGATTCTTTTCTCTGACCGATGATCAATGCACAAGGAACCTGGTATTCTCCGGCAGGATACTGTTTTGTATAACTTCCCGGAATTACTACTGAACGTGCAGGAACTCTTCCTTTGATCTCAATTGGTGTATCCCCTGTAACATCAATAATTTTTGTAGAAGCTGTCAATACGACATTCGCACCCAATACGGCTTCTTTTTCTACGTGAACACCTTCTACCACGATACATCTTGAACCGATGAAACAATCGTCTTCAATGATCACAGGAGCAGCCTGTAACGGTTCCAATACACCACCGATACCTACACCACCACTCAGGTGAACGTTTTTACCGATCTGTGCACAGCTTCCAACCGTAGCCCAGGTGTCTACCATTGTTCCGGAATCTACATAAGCCCCGATATTTACGTAAGAAGGCATCAAAATAACGCCTGAAGCTACGAAAGATCCTTCTCTGGCGATCGCATGCGGTACAACTCTCACTCCTTTTTCAGCATAATTTTTCTTCAAAGGAATTTTGTCATGAAATTCAAACGGGCCTACTTCAATAGTTTCCATCTTCTGGATCGGGAAATACATTACTACGGCTTTCTTCACCCACTCATTCACCTGCCATCCGTTTTCCGTAGGCTCAGCAACACGAAGTTTTCCGGAATCCAATAAAGAAATAACCTCTCTTATCGCCTTCTGGCTGTCTTCATTCTGTAATAAATCTCTATGATCCCAAATGTTTTCAATTGTTTGTTGTAACGACATGTTTCTTGTTTGATTTTAGTATAAATTATCCCTGTAGCTTCCCACAGTTTGAAGGATCAAAAGTACAAAAGATTGTTTTAGTATACAAGTTACTAAACAAGTCTTCAACGGGAATTATTTACGGTAATCTGCAGCTTTATTATTCGCAAGTAATGAATTCCATCGTCTTCTCAACGTGTTTTGCCTCAATAATGCCTTTTGAATATTTGAGATTGGAACCTGTATTATATTTTGTTAAATAAGCCTCGTTAATGTCAGATGTAAGTTCTTTAAGATCGTCAGGAATGAGCGCTTTAATATTGAAAATTACTTCTCCGCATCTGATCTGCCCTTCCGGATCTTCTAAAAAAGTATGGTACCAGCTTTTTTCTGCCAGGCCCCATGATCTGGCGAAAATTCTGTTATTAACGGTCACCACCCAGATTTCAAGGAAGTAGTTCTTTGATTTCCTGCTTTAATTTCGGTAATATTATGACTGTTGATGTAATCTATTGCGCTGTCTTTATTCATTGTTATTTTTTAACGAATGTAAAATGAATGGAACAGTTTAACCAATTTATTATTCGGTCTGAAGGAAATATGATGTGGATGGGTGATTTTCTGATGTTTTCTGTTTTTAGAAGTCGTTAAATTAAGTTGTGAAACCATATCAAGGTTTTGAACCTTGACATGGTTTTTAACGACGAATGATTAAAATAGTAGTTTTTTTATGCTTCTTTTTCAGAGCATCATTTTATTGAGGGCTGTAACCAGACAGTCTTTGTAACTTTTCGCCACGGCAATTTTCTGATCCTGGCATGCAAGCTGGTTGTCTTCAAAATATTCGATATTCGTCAAATTGATAATGTAAGAGTTATGAACCCTCATGAATTCATCCGGAAGACTTTCAATCAAATCTTTAAGGGCTTTGTAGTAAAGGTATTTTTTGTTGGAGGTGGTATTGATTTCCACATAATTTCCCAAACCTTTGATAATGGTAATATCTTTAAAGAACAGTTTTACCAGTTTTTTATCTGTTTTAATAAAAGCAAAGGTTCGATTTTCCATATCAACGATTGATTTAAATAAATCTTATAAAACCCTTTGAGCGTGGAGATAAGCTTTATTCCAGTATTTCTCATTCAATGATGAGATCATTACTCCTTTTGATGTGGAAGCATGGATAAATTTCACTTCGCCGTCAGCACCAATATCATGAACGATACCGACATGGGAGACTCTGCTTCCTCCGGCTGTTGCAAAAAATAAAAGGTCACCCGGTTTTACTTCTTTAATATCTATTTTTTTACCGGCATCCGCCTGATCACTGGATCTGCGAGGCAATGAGAAATCATTTTCTTCAAAAACTTTTACAGTAAAACCGGAACAGTCGAATCCTGACGAGCTGTTTCCTCCAAATTTGTAAGGAGTCCCGATATACCTTTCGGCATCTTTCAGAATATCGTTGACAGATCTGGAAATATTTCCATCAAATTTAGAATCCAGTTTTCTGAGATTTTCTGTTTTCGCAACAGTTTTAGTCCCCGAATTTTTCTTTGAAGATACGTTTTTTGATGATCCGCATGAAACAATGACAGCAGAAGCTATCAGTAGAACAGAAAATTGCTTTATTCTTAAGTTTTTTTCAAATAATCCCGTTTTCATAGTCATCTGATTTTAAATGAAGTAACTAATTATGCGCAAATATACATTTTATATTTAAATTATATAATAAGTATACTAGAACTATAGTATAAATATATGTTAAAATATTGTTTTCCTATATTTATTAGTATATTTGAATTCAATTTTGCGATATGGCAACATATGAAAGTTTAATAAAGATCAAAGGAAGTGTAGGCGATCTGGTTTTTTACAGCCTGAACGGGAAAAATGTAGTCCGGAAAAAAAGTGGATTTAATAAAAATGCATTTAAGAAAAGTGCGTCTTATGAAAAAGTAAGGCAGAACAGTTCGGAATTTGGGCATTGTTCAAAAGCTGGAAAAACAATACGAAGTTGTATTGAGAGCTATACTAAGGAAGCAGGTGATCCTGTGTTGTACCAGAAATTTGCAAAACTGATGACAGTCATTAAAGATCTCGATACCATTTCAGGTAGAGGAAAAAGAACGGTGCAAAATGGTCTTGCAACCCAGCAGGGATTAAAGTTACTGAAAGAATTCAGTTTTGGAGAAATCCAGAATATTCCTGCAGACGTTTTTGTTTTGGAGAAAAAGAAAAACAGAATTCTGAATTTAGGGAAAAAACTTTCCGAAGATGAAATGGCGATCATTATGATACAACCCAATCTCGATCTATATTCAGCGGAATATTTTGAAGAGAAACTTTCTTCGGTTGAGGAGAAAGAGATTTTTTTGGAAAGGCATTTTCCGGATGATACGCTCCTACTCTACTTTTTAGTATTAAAAAAAAACAATAAAATTACCCGGATGGGATTTATTTAGACAAAAAGCCTGCAGATTGATCTGCAGGCTTTCTGTTTTTATTTTTTGTCACCTGTCCAGGTTCCGTATCTTGCCGGTGTAGGAACAGCGTTTGACCAGTTTCCGTTTCCTTTTTTATCTTTTGAAAGGGTTCCTTTAAATTCCCCATCGGAAGGAAGCCCAATCACAGCAGTAAGATCACCGGTTTCAGTTAAGTGTCCGGAGATATTGTAGTTTTCATCATTTACTGTTGAATGCATTGTTCCGGTTACTTTTCCGTCACTTGCCACTACCACGTTCCAGGTTCCGTCGTCACTGCCTGTATATTTTCCTGACCATGTTCCTATATAATCATAAATAGTGTCATCATCAGAGCTGCAACCGATAAATAAAAATGCTGTTAAAAGAAGTAAAAAAAGTTTCTTCATAGTTTCTAATAGTTTTATAACCTAATCAAATTTTATTGTTATCTATTTACATTCTATCCCCAGAGATAGGGATCTGAACTAATGTTAAATATTTTTCTGGTTTTGTTCCGTGCAAATCTACTAATTTTTTTCATTCAGATTATCTGAATTTTAATCAGCTGTTTATATTTTTATCAATTAACTACATATTTTGGCTAAAATACAATTATTTTCCAAATACAAACAGCTAAACAGCTCATGAAGTACTGAAAATTGCTTTAAATACCCAATACCTATTAAATTTAAATATTAAGATTGATTTAGTACATTTTTATTAATTATATTATTTTCATCTCGATTATAAGGAATTTAGATTGAAATTATTTTTAGCGGTTATAAATATTTCCTACTTTAGTGAAAAATATAAAACCATTTAAAAACGATGATCAACATGAAGACAAGAATACCATTTTTTGTTGCTATTGCTTTTTTCAGTAATTTCAAATCTCAGGTAGGGATCAACACAAGCACACCTACTCACACCCTGGATGTCAACGGATTGGTAAGAGTAAGAACCCTGGCCAATGCCGAGAGAAAAATTGTTTCAGCAGACTCACAAGGTGTTTTAACGCTACTCTCTCCTGAAGAGATCTTTTCGCCTAAGGCTTTATTAAATACTTCCACATCTCCCACGGAACAAAGACTGACAATTTATGAAGGGAAATGCTTTCAGCCTACAGACAATGCATCATCCTGTACAGTTAATGTCAATCACTATAGTTCATGTGCCGGCTTTACCAAAGCTATTGACACCCAAATTGTGGTAGGCCAGACCATCAATACAGCAAATGGACAGTTTCTGGGAGTCTGGTCTGCGCGATATATTGATAATAAGGGTTATGTGGGGGGAGCTACAGCTGCTGAACAGGTGGCACCCGACTATCCAAGGATTTCATATCCTGTGGCCAATTCTGCCAATTATTTGGGAAGCGGATCTTTCTCAGGACAATGTAATGCAGATCTTGTGACTACGATCAACCAAAGTACAGGTGATGTTAAAATAGAATCTGCAAAAAGAAGTATGTTTGCGCATCTGGTCTACCTTATCTCTGTATCACGTTCAAAAAGTAACTAGAATTTTTTCATTTAAATAAAAATAGCTGCACTAAGAATGCAGCTATTTTGTTTATAGAGAATTGCTAAACATTTAGTTCTTATTAATTATTATAAATTTAATTTTCCATTATAGGCGAATAATTGTCGTTACAGCAATTTGATCTGGTTTATTTTTTTATGAACTGAGAAGTTATAATTCCTTTTTCTGTTTTCAGATTAAGTAGGTATGTTCCTGAGATAAGATAACTGATATGGATAGAATTATTAACGATCTGAACACCAGAATCTATCTTTTTCCCTGTGAAATCATAAATTTCATAGCTTAATACATTTTCCTCTGATTGAAAATGCAAAATATCCATTGACGGATTAGGGTATAGTTTTGCTTTCTGTGCATGTATTTCCTGAGTAGATAAATTGCTTGTACTAAAGAAGTATTTTCTTGCTGTACCCGCATATCTCAACTGAGCGCCATGCCAAAATGAGTAGATACCAATGAGAACAATAGAATTGTTATAAAGCTCAAAACCCTCAGAATAAGCAGGATATCCTTCTCCTGATAACTTAGGTGTAATGATCAGGCCATTTAACCCAAAAGAAGAATCCAGAATACCATCTGCATTCATTTTTAAGGCATACATCGATCGTATTCCGGTTCCTGAAATAATGTAGGATCCATCCTGCAAACGTTGTATTTTGGTAGGATCAGAATTTGACTGTATAGGAATAGTATTGGTTCCTGAATTTTTAAATGTAGTATCTAAAACTCCATTCGGAAGAAGGCGGTACATAACAAGCCCAAAGCAGTTTCCTCCGCTACACATACTTCCAGATGTAAATCCCAGAATTTTCCCATCATCCAAAAGTTCCAGCTGGGTATAGTCTCCTATATATTCTCCGCCAGGATACATAAAATGTCCTCCTGTTCCAAAAGTTGTATCAATAGATCCGGCAGCTGTAATTTTTGTAACCAGAATCTTACGGTTATTAACAAAAATCTCGTGCTTTCCTGCAACAAAAATTTCGTTGTTTGAATTTACTTTTATTTTACCATATCGGTAAGTTGAACCTAAATCAATTCTTCCGTTACTCCCAAAAGTACTATCTAAAAGACCGTTTGGAAGGATACGATAAATAAAGTAATTGTAGCTATCATGTTTTAAAAGATAAATTTTGCCGTCGGGATCAACGAAAATATCAATAAAAGAGCCGGTATTGGTAAAGGTGGTAAAACCAGGTACAAAATTTCCATCAGCATTTATCTTTTCCAGTTTTCCACCAGTTGCAAAATCAAGAACAATAAAATTTCCGTCTTTCGCAGATTCTATTCTTCCGTAATTTCCTGTGGGATAAATATATTTGTATCCCAGCCCATTAAAAGTTGTATCAAGAAGACCATTGGCAGTAAAGCGGGCAAAAAGATTGGTGCCAACCGCTAATATTTTTCCGTCAGGAAGTTTGATGGTTTCATGAACTTGTAAACCACCGGAGGTTTGGCCATTGGTGTAAAAAGCAAAATTAGTATATCCGCTGTTAGTCCCATAAGAAGTATCTAAAAGATTCTCCTGAGCATTTATATTGAAAGACAGGACAACCCCCAGAATAAGTAAAATTTTCCGCATATAATTTTTTGGTTAATGAGTTATTTCAATATTCCAAATATACTCATTCCCTAACTAACTGTTTTTTTAGTCAACTATTATTTCACCAACGGATGTACATCTCCTTACCAGTATGAATTTGTACTGACAATAAGTCTTAACAGAAATAATGTGTAGATTACTTTATTAAAAATCTGAATTTATTGATGTTTTTTAGGGCGATCCCGGTTCCCCGAACAACAGCTCTTAAAGGATCTTCGGCTACACAAACCGGCAATCCTGTTTTCAGGTGGATCCTGTCTGCCAACCCATTAAGTAAAGCACCTCCTCCGGCAAGGAAAATACCAGTTTTATAAATATCGGAAGCAAGTTCAGGCGGAGTAATGGCCAGCGTTTCCATAATTGCATCTTCAATTCTCATGATGGATTTATCTATGGCTTTGAAAACTTCTTTATAGCTTACCATAATCTCTTTGGGTTTACCGGTGATCAGGTCTCTACCCTGTACCGGGATATCTTCCAAAGGAAAATCAAGTTCTTCTAATGCAGAACCTATTTCAATTTTTATTCTTTCAGCTGTTCTCTCCCCAATATCCAGATTATACTGAGACCTGATAAAATAGGTGATATCATTGGTAAAAACATCCCCAGCGATCTTTAAAGATCTGTCGCAGACGATTCCCCCCAGGGCAATAACGGCTATTTCGGTAGTTCCCCCACCTATATCAACGATCATATTTCCTTCAGGGTTCTCAACATCAATACCGGCACCAATAGCAGCTGCCATTGGTTCATAGATCAGTTTTACCTCTTTTGCGTTTACCTTCAGTGCTGAATCTTTTACTGCTCTTTTTTCAACTTCAGTAATTCCCGAAGGAATACAAATCACAATTCTAAGAGCCGGCTGCATGAATTTGCCACTCATATCCGGAATTTTCTTAATAAACTCCTTGATCATGTGTTCGGATGCATGAAAATCTGCAATAACGCCGTCTTTTAAAGGACGTATCGTTTTAATGTTTTCATGGGTTTTACCCTGCATCAGCTTAGCCTGTGTTCCCACAGCAATAGGCTTTCCCGTAGCCCGATCAATAGCAACAATAGAGGGTTCGTCTATGACGATTTTATTGTTGTATATGATCAGGGTATTAGCTGTTCCAAGATCTATAGCAATCTCCCGTGTAAACATATCAAACAATCCCATATTCCATTATTTTATTGACGGCAAAAATACGCTATTACTGAAGATATCAAAGACAGAAGAAACTTCAATTAGAGTTAAACTTACGTTAAAGTATCCGCAAAGAAAAAATTACTACTTCCAGTCAGGCAGTTAGAGTTTTAAAATATTTAGGCTCCTGTTTTTCTCTTGATAGATTACAATGTCTTACTTATTATTAACTCTCCAGATAAGTTGAAGTTGGTTTGTTGATTTTCTTTTGTCTAAGGTACTGGTAAACAGAGCCTGCAATAAAAAGTAGGAAAAGAACCAAAAGTGTTTTACCAATGATAGGATCACTGATATTCTTTGCTAAAGGATGCCCTAACGGTACACGGGTAAAAGTTTCATTAACTGTTGGCACAAGAGACAGGAAAAAACTGAAGGAAAGCAGAAAGTTTTCAAAATAGCGGGCTTTATTATTATGCTCTTTTTTTGAAAACAGAAAATAGGCAACAGATACCAACAGAATGATAAATATTGAAAAAGCATGTCCCGGATTGAATCCTCCATGTTTTGATATACCCAATGCGGTGATCGAAGTAATAAGGGTTCCGTAAAAGTAAACCTTTCCTGATATTTCCTTTAAATTGATTTTACCGTATCTGATAAATCCTATTAATGCCCCTGCAATTGAGCTAACACCAATGATTGTGTGAAAAATTCCTAAACTTGATAGTCCCATTTTTTAATTTTTTAAATATTAATTCCATTATTTTTAAATTGTCGACACTGCAAAATTGCGACAGAAAAAAGGAATTGATTTTGTGATTCCGTTCAATTATTTGGCATTTTAGTCCAATAAAAAAGCAATCCTAAATATTCATTTAACATTGCTTTTCTTGAGTTCTATAACTTTGTCCAAAAATTTCGTCCCGCTCCTTTACCTGTTTTCCTGACGATAGTGCGAGGGACTGACATGGTATTTATCGCTAAAACTTTTTGTAAAATTAGCGAGATCATTGAATCCGCAATCAAATGCAATATCCGTGATCCGCTGATTAGAAACTACAAGCAGTTCGGCAGCTTTTTCCAGTTTTTTATTTTTAATGTAACTGGCAGGTGTATCATTGTATAGTTTCGCAAATTCCCTTTTAAAGGAAGATACGCTCAGGTTATTTTGTTCTGCCAGTTCTTCTATTGTCAACTGTGAAAACAGATTGGCTTCAATAACCTGCTTAAAAGTATACGTCATAGGAGAAAACAATTGAGACAATATCAGCTGTACTGCTTCTGCATTTTTAGTTTGTGATAGCAGAAGAATAATTTCCTTTAATTTCAAAACGAGAATATCCTCATTGACCAGGGATGGGTTTTCAAAGTAAAATAACAATCCCTCTACATATTTCTGGATCAGGAAGTCATTATTTATCTTTTCATTTGATTTGTTTGAAATTTTATTTTTCGGAGATTGCAGGATGAATGGCAATTCTCTTTCATAAATTTTCTTTAATATATCCGGATAGAAAGTGACAATTACAATTTCACAGTTATTTTCAGTTGCGGAATTATGGATCTGCTTTCCGGAGGTTATACAATTCAGAAACAGGGAATAATTTGCAGGAATATTAATTTCTGAATTATCCATTTTATATTGGAATTCTCCTTGTAAAACATATAGAAAACAAGCTTGTTCTGTGACTGGAAAATCAAATCTGAACGGCGAAGTCAGTGCTATCTTCTGCATCAGAGTTTTACCAAAAAGGTCATATTTTTTATAATCGTTTACCATAATCACTATTTATCTAAAGGTGTAAAATCAGCAATAAAAAACCATTGCCTATAGATCACAAAACTCATTTTTTAAATGAGTTGATCACGAATATCTCTATATTGTTCAGTAAATAATTCCGGACTAATTTTCATTTCCATAAGTGCTAAAATCCTGTTGAAATTTTGCTTGAGGTAAAATCCTCTGTCCAGCACCAATTTCCGGTCAGAGTAATATATGATCACTTTAGGGGTTTTAAATTTTCCAAGCTCAATCATATCTACTTTGGTGATGTCATTCCAACCAAAATTATATTGCTTAATACCTCTTAATAATTTGATCCCGGAATCTGAAACCATAAGCTTCAGACGAGTATACATCAACATAGAAACAGCGATAAGAAAAAGTACCGGGACTATTAGTAGCAACCCACCTTTACTATTTTCCATCATAGAAAGACCTACTCCAGCAGCCAACAAAACAGGAGCAAAAATGTAACAGATGATTTTAATCCATTGTGGTGCGGAAAATACCTCTTCAGTCAATATTTCATGTATTTCATAAAAATACAATTTTTAAACTGATTCGTTATTATCATAAAAAATAAATCACATTAGGTTGGATTTATGTAAATTTGATTCAGATACCTCAAGCATTTATTTATACTTAGTATGGATAATATGCTTCAAATAATCTCAAAATCGATTAAAATGAAATTTATTTTCTCCTTTTTTGCCTATTTATTCTTTTTAAATATGTATGCTCAGGATAAGCCTCAGTATGTTCCCTTTAAGTTTAACGGTAAAACTGGCATCATGTATGTATCCAGAAAAGAATACAGAGAACCTGGTTATTTGAATGAATTTGGAAATTATTATCTGGCAGGCGATTTTCAAAGCTATATAATACATACAGAAGAAGATTCGGATGCAGTGATAGATGCCACAGCTGGGAAAGAATTATTCACAGGAAACCTGGATACTGACTGTGGACAGTTAAAAATTGGTAACGATACATATTATCATTTCAGACTTGCAGAGAGATCTGCATTATTAGCTTCCGGAAAAACAGTTATCAACCTAGATAAAAGTTATTTAAAGATAGAACCCAATTCCAGTTCATGGGATAATGAAAATTTAAATGATGACCAATTCATCTGGGCACTAAAAGAGGACGGGACTTATGATATTCTTGATGGCAAGAAGAAATTTGCAGCAGTTAAGGGGCTGCCTAACTTTGAAAGTTTCGATCTGATCTTCAGGACAAACAACGGCGCTCCTCCTACTCTGGCCGGATTTGCACTTGGAAAAAAAACGGCAATAATCCGTAGTTTCGGGCAGCAATATGGAATTTCCCAATCTGATGAAACTGTGGAAATATATGATATCCATCTTAAAAAAACAGGTAGTGTTCCCTATCGTGAAGACCGTATTGCTAAACTGTTCAACACCGGAATCCAGCTTAGAGGTAGGATGATTGCTCCTCCGGGAGTAAAGAATGAGACCATCAGATCTAATAACAAAATAATTGTTTTAAATCAGGAATTCAGCTTAATACCTGAGGCGGATAAACTGGTATTGGTCAACACAAAAAAGAATTCTTTACCGGTATTGGGAAATGACAAATTTGATTACCGCTACATAAGCACCTCAAAAAATTCAAAAGCGCTTCTTCAAATAAGGCATTCCGAAAGTGGAAGCTTCTTCTATTTTGATTTCGATGGCATTTATTTTCCAAAAGGTATACCTATGATTCCTGAAAAATACCAACAATGGAAATAGAAGAAAAAACGTCCTGTTTATCTTACTCCACAAACCAGATTTCAAAACGGCTGCCTTTTTCCAACGGCTTGTATGTGAGATAACCTTTGTGCGCTTCAATGATACTTTTGCTGAGTGTGAGGCCAATCCCTGATCCGCTGATTCTGGTCGTAAAAAAAGGAATGAAAATTTTGTCTTTTATTTCATTTGGAATTCCCATTCCATTGTCTTCCACACTTAGAATGATCCGCTTATTAAGTGTTTTAATCTCTGTTTTAATGATCTTTTCGGAATTATCGGCAACAGCATAAATTGCATTCAGATAAAGATTGATCAGACATCTTTCGATCATTTTTTCATCGGCTAAAATTCTTTGATCTTCCAATGAAGTAATGAGACCGTAATATTACTTTTGTCAAATTCGGATTTCAGGAAATTAAGGGCAGATTCTACTATAGTCTTTAATGCAATAATTTTGAAAACCGGCTTCGGCAGTTCGGCCACCTGTCTGTAATCATCCACAAAATTCAGTAATTGTTTAGATTTTGAATTGATGACCGTCAGGCTTTCTTTCATTTCCTGCTGATCTTCTTTTCCGACAACCTGCTGATTTGCAATATATTCCAGGTTCTGTATTAAGCTATTCACGGGGGTCAGCGTATTCAGAAGTTCATGGGAGATCACTTTCATCAGGTTGTTCCAGGCAAGTTTTTCCTTTTGCTCGATAATTTTCTGGAGAGATTCCAGGCTGATGATGCAGAAACGGTTCTTCACGTTTTCCACTTTTTTTGTTCTCAGAGAAAACGACTGTCTTACATTTTCATTGATTGAGATATCAAAAAATTCTTGAGAATTTTCGTAATTCGTCTGTTCTATAATTTTATAAAAGTCAGGTATTTTAGACTCATAAAGTTCCCAGGAATTGTACTTCGGAATCTTCAGTATTTCTAGAAAAACCGGATTCACATAAAATACTTCCCATTTATTATCTGTTTCAGAGAGGATCATCAGCCCAATTTCCAATTGATTCAAAATTCCTTCATATAAAAGTTTGTAAGAAGAATAAGAAAGATGTTCCTCTTTGCTTTGATAATACAATTTCACAGCATGATCCACCAGGTTATTATCTTCCGTTTCCGGAAAAAGGGAAAAGTCTTTTTTCTGAATAGCCAGCAATATTTTTTCGCTTTTCTGAACGAATGATAGGGCTGAAATCTGAGCCAGAACAATACACCCAATACTGATTATCGTAAACAGAACGAAATTGATCCACTTATTCTCCGAAAAAAAGTCCCATGCAAAAATCCCACTGATGGTAGCCAACAGAATAAATAGCAGTGATATAAGTTGTTGCTTATTCATTTACAATTCAAATTTTTCCATTCTTCTGTAAAGTGCTGCTCTTGACAATCCCAGATCTTCAGCTGCCGAAGAAATATTTCCTCTATGTTTTTTCAGTGCTTTTTTAATCAGAATTTCTTCCATTTCCTCGATGTTCAGATTAATGATTGTCTTTTCCGATTCTTCATCTTGTGGCATCAGTAGTTTCAAGTTTTTTTCATTGGAAAGAATCACACTTCTCTCAATGCAATGATCGAGCTCCCGGATATTTCCCGGCCATGAGTAATTGATCAGTTCATTAGTCAGCGTTTCATTTAAAGCCAATTCCGGTTTGTGGTATTTCTGCTTGTATTTTTCCAGGAAATAATTGGTGAGAGCCGGGATATCTTCCAGCCGGTCTCTCAAGCTTGGAATCTGCAATTCAACGGTATTGATCCTATAATAGAGATCTTTTCGGAAACGATTCTCTGACACCGCTTTTTTAAGGTTTTCATTTGTGGCGAAAATAAACCTTACATCCAATAATCTTTCCTTGCTCTCTCCTAGTCTGGATAATGTTTCTGTTTTGAATAAGACTTAATAATTTCGTTTGCAGATGAAGCGGAAGGTTTCCTATTTCATCAAGAAAAACCGTTCCATTCTGGGCATTTTCAATCTTTCCTGAATAATCCTGATGAGCATCTGTAAAAGCCCCTTTTTTATACCCAAACAATTCAGATTCAAAAAGATTCTCAGACAGACTTCCCAGATCAATGTGCACAAAAGGCTGGTTTTTTCTTTCCGATAATTCGTGGATATGCTCTGCCAAAACATATTTCCCTGTCCCGTTTTCTCCTAAAAGCAGAACATTGGCATCTGTTGCAGCAACCTTTCGGATCTGATCCATCACCTCCTGCATCGCAAAAGACTGTGTTTCTAGCTTATATTGATTGGTTTTTACACTTACATTTTCCCATTGGTTCAGCTTCTTATTTTTTCTTGAAATATCAACTGCAAGACTTACAGAAGCGTATAACTTCTCATTATTCCAGGGCTTCAAAATAAAATCTGAAGCACCTTTTTTCAGAGCTTCCACCGCCAGCTCCACCTCCCCGTAAGCTGTCATCAAAATAATCGGAAGTTCCGGTTCCAGAGTTTTAATTTCTTGCATCCAGTACAATCCGTCCTGTCCATTTTCAAAACCTTTGCGAAAATTCATATCCAGGAGAACGGCATCAACCTGCTGTTCCGACATAAATTTAAGAATGCTTTTTGGCTGACTGAGGCAATTCACCTCCGTAAAAAATTTTTTCAGCCAGACTCTTGCCGAAAATAAAATATCTTCGTCGTCATCAACAATTAAAATATGAGCTTCTTTTTTTCGCATAAACTTGAATTTCTATCTTGGACTTTGTATATCTTATGGTATACATTGCCTGCTATTGTCCGTTTCCGCACAAAAAGTGTCCGATAATGAACAGTTTTAAAATTAATAAAATTATATTTAATCACATTTTCAGAGACTTACATTCTTATAAATTACTGGCACTTGTATTGCGTAACATTCTGTAAGTAAATAAGTTATCTTAAATATGGATACGAAAATAGTAAAAAAGAAGTCTAAATTAAAATTTATATTGATTATTGCTGCTTCTGCTTTGGCAGTTTCAGTTTTTGGATGGTATTTCCTCAATCAGAAAAAAACATATAATATAAAACTGGAAGATGTTCAGGTGGATGAAGTTACCAAAGGGAAATTTGAAGATATGCTGATGGTTACTGCACAAACACAATCTCTGAATTCTTCGCTCATCAACGTTCTGGAAGGTGGTGCCGTAAAGGAAATTTTTGCTGAAGATGGGCAAATGCTAACCAAAGGACAGCCGATCGCAAGAGTTTACAATCCGAATACGGAATTCAATTATCTTAATCAGGAGACCGGGATTATGCAGCAGATCAGCCAGATGAGAAGTTCACTTCTGGAACTTAAAAACCAGGAATTCAATCAGGATAAAGAAGTATTGCAGTCTCAGAATGATTATAACACGGCGCTGCAGTCTTTCAATCTTCAGAAAAGACTTTATGAAGCTGAGATCGGAAAGAAAACGGATTATGATATTGCCCTGCAGAATCTCAATTACCAGAAAGATCGTAAAAAGATCGTGGAGAAAGGTTCTTCCAGTGAAAAAGTATCCCGAAATTCCCAGCTGACAGCCATCAATAATTCCATCGGGCAAATGGAAAAAAGTCTGAATATCCTTCGTTCCAACAAAAATAATTTCCTTATCATGTCACCGGTTTCAGGCAGGTTATCTTCTTTTAATATTTCGCTGGGACAAAATCTAACGACAAGTGAAAGCATCGGAAAAGTAGACCTGATGGGCGGTTATAAACTAATTGCCAAAGTGGATGAATATTATATCAACAAGCTTCAGAACGGAATTAAAGGAAGCCTGGACAGCAACGGAAAAGAATACAATGTAATCATCACCAAAATTCTTCCGGAAGTGAAAGACGGTCAGTTTTCTGTAGAGCTGAATTTCAGTGATGTAAAACCGGAAAACCTTAAGATAGGAATGACATTCGGAGTAAAATTAAAGCTATCGGCAGACACCCAAAGCATGATGATCCCGAAAGGAAACTTCTACAAAGACACAAACGGAAAATGGATCTTTGTATTAAAAGGAGACAAAGCAGTGAAAAGAAACATCAGTCTCGGAAGAGAAAACCCAATGTTTTACGAAGTGGTTTCCGGGCTTAAGCAAGGTGAGACCGTAATTACATCAGATTATACTGAATTCAAAAAATATGAAATACTTGATATAAAGAAATAATATCCAGACTATCTTAAATTAGACTAAAATAATAATAATAATAATAATAATAATAATAATAATAATAATACGCTTTAAATTAATTTCCAAATTATAATTTTAAATAAACTAAACAATGATCAATATTCAAAATCTTTCCAAAGTATATAAAACAGAAGATGTGCAAACCAATGCGCTGAACAATGTAAGCTTAAGCATCAAAGAAGGCGAATTTGTTGCCATAATGGGACCTTCAGGCTGCGGAAAATCTACTTTCCTTAATATTTTAGGATTGCTGGACAGTGCCTCTTCGGGTTCCTATCAGTTTGAAACTACAGAAACGATAGGCATTTCGGAAAAGAAAAAATCAGATATCCGAAAAAAGAATATCGGCTTTATTTTCCAGAATTTCAATCTGATCGATGAACTCACAGTTTATGAAAATATAGAACTTCCCTTAATTTACAATGGTATTTCTTCTTCTGAAAGAAAAAAACGGGTGGAAGAAATTATGGAGAAAATCAATATTGCCCACAGAGCAAAACATTATCCGCAACAACTTTCGGGCGGTCAGCAGCAAAGGGCCGCTGTTGCCAGAGCTTTGGTTACTAAACCAAAACTGATCCTTGCTGACGAACCTACAGGAAACCTGGACAGCTCGAATGGAAACGAAGTGATGAATCTTTTGGCAGAACTGCACAGAGAAGGATCTACCATCGCAATGGTAACACACTCTTCCTATGATGCCGGCTATGCCTCAAAAATTGTGAATATGAAAGACGGTGAGATCTTCTCGGAAGAGCATTCCTCTCAGAGGAAAGATGTTTTTGAGAAAGCAGATATCAAGAACTTCCAATAATTGTTAGATGACGGATGTCTGATACAGGATGCTAAATAAAAATTCCGGCATCCTGCATTCATCCACAAAAAGAAAAAAAATAAAATATGTTACACAACTGGCTGAAAATTGCCTTTATCAATTATAAGAAGAACTGGCTGTCCACCATTATCAATCTCTTTGGATTAATAATAGGACTAACAGGATTTATACTCATTCTGATGCATTGGAATGATGAAGAATCCTTTGAAAAATGGAATCCTAAGAAAGATCAGATCTATTTCTTTCAGACTTATTTAAAAAAAGATAATTCTTATGGATCTTCCACTTCCTATCCGCTGGCAGATAATGCAGCAAAACGTATCCCGGAAGTTCAGGATTATGTATTGATGACGAATACGGGATCTGCCTATAAAATGGCCACTAAAACCAACAATGCCTACATAGAAAACGGTGCGATGGTTACTGATAATTTTTTCAGTTTTTTTCCTTTCAAATTAGTTTCGGGAAGCTATAAAGATGCTTTAAAAAACAATAACAGTATTGCGATATCCTCTCAGGCAGCAATAAAATTATTTGGAAAAACAGATGTTACCGGCGAGACTTTAAAATTTGACAATAAAGATTTTGCAATAACGGCAGTTTATGAATTACCGAAAGGAAATACCCAGATAAAACCTGATTTTATAAGGAATATGACGGAACTTCTGCAAAACGATAAAAACAACTGGGGCAATTTCAATTATGCAGGATTCTTTATGCTTAAAAAAGATGCAGATCCCAGGGCTTTTGAGAAAAAATTCGTGGATATTCTCATGATGCGTGCCAAGAGAGATTCTAATTATGCAGGAATGACCCCTCAACAATTCTTCACTACTTATGGTCCGACATCGTCTTTATTAACGCCAATTGATAAGATGAAATTACACGCAAAAGCAACCTGGTTCGGAGGTACAGATTTCAAAACATTGATGATCTTATTTACATTATCTGTTTTACTGGTCGTTTTATCAGCCATTAATTTCATCAATTTAAAAACGGCGCAGGCATCCCAGAGAGCAAAAGAAATTGGGGTAAGAAAAGCAATTGGAAGTACCAAAACTCATCTGGTTTTACAGTTTCTGATGGAAGCTTTTATTCTTTGCTTTGCCTCTTATTTGTTATCATTGGCTTTAACAGAGCTTCTTTTGCCAAGTTTGAATAAGTTTTATGGGAAAGAGATGAAGATGGATGACTGGCATGTCTATTTTTATTCATTCACGATGGCGCTTGTAGTGACCTTAATTTCCGGATTGATTCCCGCTTTTTATCTATCTAATTTCAAAGCAATTGATACACTCAAAGGAAATTTTGCAAGAAGCAGACACGGGATTTGGCTCAGAAACGGGATTTTGACTTTACAATTGGTTATTTCTTCATTCTTTATTATTGGCGGACTGGTAGTGAATGCCCAGATAAAACATATGATGAACAAAGATCTGGGATTCAATGGAGCGCAGACGCTTGTGATCAGGTTTAATGAAAATACAGCCAAGCCTTGGCTAAAATATGAAAGGCTGAAAACAGAGCTCGCAAAAATTCCGGGTGTCACAGAAGTTTCTTTCGGAGAAACGTTCCCGGGAACTGATAACTATGATTATTCCAGTGTAGATTA
This sequence comes from Chryseobacterium sp. W4I1, assembly GCF_030816115.1. Taxonomy (NCBI): domain Bacteria; kingdom Pseudomonadati; phylum Bacteroidota; class Flavobacteriia; order Flavobacteriales; family Weeksellaceae; genus Chryseobacterium; species Chryseobacterium sp. W4I1. Next base: position 1,622,790 of record NZ_JAUSXQ010000001.1, on the reverse strand, counting down.
CATGGACCAAAGCAACATTGTTTTACAGGGAAGCATGGACTATAATTTTCTTCAGTTCAGCGAAATAAAGCTTGCCGCGGGCCGCGGGCTGGATCCTAAACTTTCTTCTGATACCATTAATAATACTTTGGTGAATGAAGCTTTTGTGAGAAAATTCGGCTGGACGAATGAGGAAGCGTTAAAAAAGGAGATCAAACCAAGATTTGATTTAAAGCCTTATCACATTATAGGTATTGTAAAAGATTTTAATATCAGAAACCTGAAAGATAAGGTGGAACCTGTTATATTTTTCCACTATAAAGAAACGGAATGGAAACGCTTTCGCCTGAATAATATTCAACTGAAAATAAAAGGTGATGATATCAGCGGAACCATAACAAAACTGAAGAGTTACTGGCAAAATACTGTAGAACAGGGTTATCCAGTCAATTATTATTTCATTAATAAAAAATTTGCAGAAACATTTGAAGTGTATGAGAAGCAACAGACCTTATTTACCATTTTGAATGCAATGGTTCTGATCGTAGCATTACTGGGATTATTTGCCTTATCCTCACTGATGATTGAACAAAAGCTTAAAGATGTTGCCATTAGAAAAACACTTGGAGCTTCAGACGGAGCTTTGATTGCCGGATTGACAAAACAATTCCTATGGATTACCTCTATTGCAGTTTTCATCAGTATGCCCATCAGCTATTACCTGATGAACGAATGGTTGAAGGATTTCGCTTACCGGATAGATATGCCTGTGCTGCCATTTGTTCTGAGTCTTTTACTGCTGCTTATACTGACGTTCTCTGTAGTGAGTATCAAAGCTTATCAGGCAACTAAAGTAAGTCTTATTCAATATCTAAAATATGAGTAATGAGTAGTTTTTCATTTGTGTGATTTAGTTTACAACAAAATTTCTACAATGCAGACTTATCCATATTAACAATCAAACAATAACCATTATGTTAAAAAACTGGCTTAGAATTGCCTTCATTAATTATAAAAAGAACTGGCTGTCCACCATCATTAATTTGTTTGGACTGACGGTAGGACTTACCGGATTTATGCTCATTCTCATGCACTGGAATGATGAAGAATCCTACGAAAAATGGAACCCGAAAAAGGACAATATCTATTATTTCCAAACGTATCACAAGAGAGAAAACTCGTATGGAAATAACATTTCAATTCCGATGGCAAAACGCGCGAAGGAAGTAATTCCCGGCGTTCAGGACTATGTTTTGTTCAATGGTTCCGGAATAGGGCTAAAGATGACCACGAAAAATAAAACGGTCTACCAAAAAGATGGAATGACATCTTCCGAACAGTTTTTCAATTTCTTTCCGTTCAAGCTCGTTTCTGGAAGCTATAAGAATGCTCTGAAAGGTGAAGGTGTCATTGCACTTTCCACTACTGCTGCCAAAAACCTTTTTGGCAAAACCAATGTTGCCGGAGAAAGTGTAAAATTTGACAAAAAAAATTATGTGGTGACTGCGGTGTATGAATTACCAAAAGAAAACAGTCAGATAAAGCCGGAATTCATCATTAATCCTGTGGAACAGATTAAAAGTGACGAAAATAACTGGGGGAATTTCAATTATGGCGGTCTTTTCATGCTTAAGAAAGGAACAGATCCTGCTGTTGTAGAGCAAAAATTCATAGATATCTATAAATACCGCGCCAGTCTGGATAAGGATTCGTCAGGAATGACCATCCAGCAATATCTTGATCTGTATGGTCCAACGAACAGTGTACTGACGCCTCTGGATGAAATAAAATTGTATGCAAAGGCATCCTGGTTCGGAAATCCTGATTTCAAAACACTAATTATCCTGTTTACGCTTTCGGTTTTAATTGTAGTGCTATCAGCTATTAACTTCATCAATTTAAAAACGGCGCAGGCTTCTCAACGGGCAAAAGAAATTGGAGTAAGGAAAGCCATTGGCAGTACAAAATCCAATCTTATTCTTCAGTTTTTACTGGAAACATTTATAATTTGTATGGCTTCCTATTTACTGTCGCTGGCTTTGACAGAGCTTCTTTTACCAAGTTTCAACAAGTTTTATGACAAAGAAATGAAGATGAACGACTGGCATATTTACTTCTACTCTTTTGTGATGGTCATGATCGTAACGTTAATTTCAGGATTGATTCCTGCCATGTACCTATCCAATTTCAAAGCCATAGAAACGCTGAAAGGAAATTTTGCCAGAAGCAGACACGGCGTATGGCTGAGAAACGGAATTCTGACCTTACAATTAGTCATTTCCTCATTCTTCATCATTGGCGGATTGATTGTGAATCAGCAGGTAAAACACATGATGGATAAAGATCTGGGCTACAGTGGAAAACAGATCATGATGATTAACTTCAATGAAAGTAATGATAAACCATGGCAGAAATATGAACGCCTTAAAACCGAAATGAGTAAAATAGAAGGCGTCGCCGATATTTCTTATGGAGAAGCAGTTCCCGGGAATGGCAGATCAAGCAGTTCCAATGTAGATTTCATGAACAAAAGTATCCAGGCACAACACGGATCTATGGATTATAATTACCTCAAATTCATCAATGTAAAATTGAAAACCGGACGCTGGCTGGATCCGAATCTTTCATCAGACACTATTAATAATATTATGGTCAACGAAGCTTTTGTAAGAAAATTCGGATGGAACGATAATGAAGCTTTGAAAAATGCAGTTCGTCCCGGATTTGATAACAAGAAATATAATATTGTAGGTATCGTGAAGGATTTCAATATCAGAAACCTGAAAACAGAAATAGAACCAATTGCGTTTTTCCATTACAGAGAAACGGAGTGGAAAAGATTCAATGTTTATAATATCCAGTTGAAAATAAAACCTGATGATATCGATGGAACTGTAAAAAGAATCAAAACGTACTGGCAAAGCAAAATAGAACAGGGCTACCCTTTCGATTATTATTTCCTTGATCAGAAATTTGCCAAGACCTTCGAAAAATATCAGAAGCAGCAGACTCTTTTCACTATTCTGAATGCTATGGTTTTAATGGTGGCTTTATTAGGATTATTTGCCTTGTCATCCCTAATGATCGAGCAGAAACTTAAAGATGTTGCCATCAGAAAAACACTTGGAGCATCCGATGGAGTTCTGATTGCCGGATTGACGAAACAATTCCTCTGGATTACTCTGGTTGCAGTTATTATCAGTATTCCAATCAGTTATTATCTGATGAACGAATGGCTAAAAGATTTTGCCTACAGGATTGAGATGCCGGTCTTACCATTCATCCTGAGTCTTGTGATTTTACTTCTGCTGACTTTTGCAGTGGTGAGTATCAAAGCCTATAAAGCAACCAAAGTGGATCTTGTAAAATATCTGAAATACGAGTAGTACACTATTTTTCTACTTCGGCTGGTCAATTCTGTTCATGTTGATTTACTATTGAATTTATTGGAATAAAAATCAAATTGATCGGCCGATAAAAATTTTAACAATGAAAAAACTCTTCTTTATATTGATGATCAACCTTTTTCCGGCTCAGCAGAGCTGGACTCTGGATCAGTGCCTGGATTATGCATCTGCCAATCATCCGCTGATAAAGCAATCTATCGTTACTATTCAAAAAAATGACCGTCAGATCTCTGCTGCAAAAGGAATGCTGCTTCCATCGGTTAATGCGGGCATAAGTCATAATTATGGTTTTGGATTGGGAATCAACACGCAGAACAATCAGCGGGAAGCTCTCAATACGCAAAACGACAATGTATTTGCGGAAGCCAATTGGGAGCTGATGAACTGGCGGAATTATCTCAATATTTCTCTTTCAAAAATCAATAAGGAAAGCTCTACATTCAGAATGAAGCAGGCTCAGAATGAAGTGAAGATGAATGTCATCAAAATGTTTTTCAGCTATCAGAACAACAAAAGCTGGCTTGATGTTTTGGAAACCCAGATTTCAGGAATTGAAGATCAGATTAAACGTACTGAAAAGGAAGTAGAAATCGGAAACCGCCCAAAAAGTGACATCTATGACATCAAAGCGAATTTAGGTACTTTACAGGAGCAATGGGTATCCGCAAAGAATTCCCGGGATCTTTCCAAAATAAATTTGTTGAATGCACTTGCTATTACCAATGATTCTTTGGATTTTAAAATGAATGAAGAGGAACTTGCAGGCTCAGACTTTGATAATCCTGATTTTATAAAAACCCTGATCGAGAAAAATCCAGCCTATAAAAGCATTGCCACAGAAATAAAAGCCGCTGAAAAAAATATCAGCATTGCAAAATCAGCTTACCTGCCTGTCCTCAACAGTTCTTATAACTGGTCAAGTTTTTACAGCAAAACACTGGGCGAATCTGCAGACAGTTTTTCAGATCAGTTTAAAAGAAATAAAAACCAGCAGGTTACCTTCGGGCTCTCTATTCCGGTATTTAATAAGCTGCAGGTTAAAAACAATGTAGAAATTGCAAAGCTCAATGTAATCAATTACAGTTATGAGAAAGAAATCGTGGTCAATAATCTTACGCAGAGCATTAATTCCATCAAAGCGCAATTCCTGAATTCAGAAGAAAAATACACTCTACTGCAAGCAAATTTTGACAATCAAAAGTTATCATTTCAAAAATCCGAGGAAAAATATAAAGAAGGATTAATGGATGCATACACCTTTTTTGTTGTCCGAAATAACTGGCTCCAGGCCAATTATAACCTGATTAACAGTAAGAATGAAGTGATGCAGCAGACCGAATTATTAAAAGTTTTAAAATCTGATTTTTAGTGCTTTAAAAGATTGATGAGCAACCCAATAACAGTATGCTCCGTTTCAAAATATTAAACAAAAAATAACCCCCTGTAATCATTATAATTACAAGGGGTTAATATTTTAACCAGACTTTTTCTCATCTGATTTGTGGAGAATATGGGGATCGAACCCACCACCTTTAGACTGCCAGTCTAACGCTCTAGCCAGATGAGCTAATTCCCCATTATTAAAGCCTCTTGAATAAAAATTACTCTTTTTAAAAAAGACTTCGGCAAAGATAGAAAATATCCTCATACCTGAAAATATTATTTAAGGAAAATTGATGTTTTTTTGAGTTATTTCTTCTTTTCTTGCTCCTACAGCTTTCTATCCAGCACTTCCGGCATTTTTTTGCTCCATCTTGGTCACGGCGATCCCCATATTCTTCACAAAGGAAGGCTTGCTTAATTTAAAAACGTTTGGAAATGTTTGACCGGTATCACTAAGTGAAAATACGGAACAAGTAAAATGGTCGTTTCTACTCTTTTGTCAATTTATCATAGTCCGTTACTTTGGTGTATTAATAAACAAAATATTACTAATGGCGGAATCCGAAAAGCCTCAAGAGTAGGAAAATTATAAATTCAACACCATGTTTACAAAAACCGAATTACTCAATCTGAAAAAATCTTTCAGTACAGCGTTCCCTGATTATTATAATCAATTAGAAGCCTGTAAAACTGAACAACAGTTAAAAGAAACTTATGAAAAAATCAGAGCTGATGCTTTTGAGAAAGCCCGACCTTATTTAGCGGAAGGGGATGATCCTACAGGTTTTCCTGCCATGGCACTTACTCCGCAACAGTATACCAATCTGATAACAGCATCCGGATCAAACATCAAAGTGTACGTTACATCGATGTTAAATCAGGCTCAGGTAATTCAGCCCGATTTTAGTGTTGGCCAAACCGTCGCCACCCTGATAGGAGGAGGAATGACTGCCATCGGTACAGTGGCTGGTGCAGCATTTGGTGCAGGCGTATTAGCCGGGGCAGTAGAAGCAATTGCCGTTGCAGCAGGTGTAGCAGCAGTTACTGTTGCAGGTCTTGTCACCCTGATAGCGGTGGCTATCGTGGCCATTATTATTCCGATCATTTATTTTATGCTTAAGCCTGCCTGCTGTTTTGCCCTTGTGCTTAATGAAACCAGTAATGACCTAAAATGGAAAGATGATTATAATGTTCATGGCAAACCGATAGGCTACACGCCTACCATAAGCGCAGCAATCAATATTCCCGAGCCTATTCCCGGAGCCGGACTGTATGTATATGCAGGTATTGTTCAGACAGATAAGAGGGATAATGCTTTAGTAGGAACCCAGTATGGATTCACCTACTCAAACGCTTTAAACAAATATGATGTGAATTTTGGTGTTGAGTGTCCTCTAACCAGCCTTTATGTAGATAACAATTGCTTCTGTGAAATTAATTCTACATCAGAAAATGCGGCAGATCAAACCGATTCAAAAAATGTATTAAGCTATTCAGCATCCAGTGAAAATCCAAAACTTAATGTCAGCATCAACTGTAATTCCGGTTCAGGATATGTTGCATATTACGTTGCAAGAGTTCAGGATGGATCATTAAATTAAATAATGATTAAATTAACTCACTTTATTAAAGTATTTTTTTTAAAAGAAATCGTATAAAGGGAATCTATAAATCTATTATTAAAGATCTGCAGTACTTATTATGGGTACTGCTTTTCTTTACAGGATTATAGCATCATCTTTTGAATTTTTCAGTTGAAGTGCCCGTTGATAAAAAGACTGTTCTTCAATTTTCTGCTCCGCTTCATTGATAGCAGCCAGAAGGTGATTTTTATTGTCAGCGATATCACCCAATACTTTTGATACCAGTTCCCAAACCGGTTTCATTTTCTCAATCAGTTCAATACCCTTTGGTGATAATACGATCAGCCTTTTACGTTCATCCTGTTTATCTTTTTTGGATTGAATAAGCTTTTGTTTTTCCAGTTCTTTAAGCAAACTTATGGTGGAGGGATGAGTATACCCTATTTCATTGGCGATCTCTACAACGCTCAGGATTTTTTTATGGTGAAGCGTAAAAATTACAGGAAACCATTTCGGTTCAAAATCAATATCAAAAGATTTATAGATCAGGGCACCATCTTTTCTCAGCTGTTCGCTCAGACGCTGAAGTCTTGTTGATATGGCCAAAATGCCGGATTCATCTATTATATTCATACTGTTTGATTTACATTTAAATGATAAAAAACATTATCGGCACTCATCAGCGGAAAAAGGGTCGGAAGGTTCTCTTTTTCAACCTGTACAAAATGATTCCTTTCATAAAAGCGCATTGCAGCTTTCAATATATTAACGGTTCCAAGATATATTGAGTCTATTCCATTTTGGCGACAGAAAGAAATCAGAACTTCCAAAAGTTCCTGTGCAATATTCAGTTCTTTTCCTCTGAATTCTTTTTTTACGAACATTTTCCGGACTGCGGCAGCTTTTTCGTGAAATTTAACCAAAGCTATGGAACCTACCAATTCTCCATCCATAAAAGCTCCCCAGAAATTTCCACCAGGTTTCATATAAAATTCTTCGATCTGCTTAAGATCCGGCTGGTCTTCTATCGTAATCGGAACATTAAATTCCTTTTGCTGGATAGTCAGGATCAGATCAATCAGCTGATCAGAATAGCTATTGTCCAGTTGCTGGATTTGTATTTTCATAATATGTATAATTTATACAACAAAACTACGTAGTTTGCTACATATATACAAGCAAAATTTTTATTTATATTAATTTTAACGAAATAAAACGGTTGGAAAATTCAAAGAAACAACGATTTCAAAAAAAATGGAATCACAGATTTTCAGCAAGGAATAACTTAAAAGAAAATCATAAAAAAACGTATGCCATTACTGACATACGTTAATATTATTTGTGAACTGAAATACTATTTCCAGCCACCGCCAAGAGCTTGGTAGAGCTCTACAGCAGCTTTCATTTTACTGTATTCCGCATTGGAAATATTAAGTTCAGCATTTAATGAATTTACACTTGCATTCAATACTTCAAGGTAGTTTGCCATACCGTAGTTGACAAGTTCCTGAGAATATTCAACAGAGTTTTTGTAAGCATTAAGCTCTTTCTGCTTTAATTCAATAAAAGAATCCTGTACTGAAAACACACGGATTGCGTCTGAAACTTCTTTTCCTGCCGTAAGGACTGTTTTTCTAAAATTCAGATAAGCAGTTTCCTGATTGGCCAAACTTACTTCATAATTGGTTTTGATCGTTCTTCTGTTTAAGATCGGCTGAGCCAAACCACCAACTACACTTGCAAACAATGAATTTACACTGAATAAGTGGTCGATATCAAGTGACTGGATTCCTCCGCTTCCTGTAATCTTTAAAGTCGGATAAAACTGAGCTTTTGCAGCATTAGTAAGTTCAAAAGTATTCATCAGGTTATACTCTGCTCTCATTACATCAGGGCGGTTGGCCAATAACTGAGCAGGATATCCTAATTTCAAATCGATGGGAACATTTTGGCTTTCCAGCGTTGATCTTTCAATAGTCCCAGAAGGCTCCCCCATCAGCAGACTCATCGTGTTTTCCAACAGCTGAATCTGAGTATCCATATCGATCAGTAAAGATTTTGCATTGAAAACCAGTGCCTCACTTTGCTGAACGGCAACTTCCGTTACTGTTCCCGCAGTTTTTAAAGCTTTTGTAGTCTCTAAATTTTTCTCACGAACCGCAATGGTTTCTGTAATGATTCTTTTTTGATCGTCAAAAGTCAGCAATTGGTAGTAAGCGGAAGCGATGGAAGCAACCAAGTCACTTTTAACTGCTTTGTGAGCTGCAATTGTCCCTAGATAAGTAGCTAACTGAGCTTTTTGCTGAGATTTCAGTTTGCCCCAGATATCAGCTTCCCAACCTATACTTGCTGTAATATCAAGCTGGTTGATATAACGTCTTTCACCGAACAACTGCCCGGTTTGCGTATTTAAAGACTGAGTCTGAAAAGAATAACCCGGGCCAACCGTTAAAGTCGGTTCATAAGCTGCTTTACTCTGCTTTAAATAAGCTTCTGCAGAGTTGATGCTCTGCAACGCAATTCTTATATCTAAATTATTATCTAAAGCCTTAGAAATATGCTTCTGAAGTATAGGATCGGTAAATATTTCTTTCCAGGAAACATTGGCAACCGTTGTACTGTCAGAAGGAAGCATATCTGTACGGAAAAGCTTTTCGTCTACAACATTTTTCGGTCTTTCATATTCTTTTCTCGCCATACAAGAGGTAACGGCGCCAAGGATTGCGACTGAAAAAGTTATTCCTTTTATGATGTTTAATAAACTCTTCATTTTTGTTAATTAGAAGTTAGAGTTTAGAAATTAGAAGTTAGTTTTTAATTCTAACTTCTAAGATCCTAAACTTTAATTTTACTCAGCTAAATTGATTTCTTCTTTTTTAATTGGCTTCACTTTTTCCTGTAAAGTTTGGAAAATCACGTACAAAACAGGAATTACAAAAAGTCCTAAAATGGTACCTATCAATAATCCAATCGCAGCACCTGTTGCAATAGATCTGTTACCTACCGCACCAATTCCACTCGCTAAAACCAATGGTAATAAACCGAAGATGAAAGCAAATGATGTCATCAGAATAGGTCTTAACCTTGCTTTTGCCGCATTAATGGCAGACATCACAATGGTTTCACCGTGGTGTCTTCTCTGAACCGCAAATTCGATGATCAAAATGGCATTTTTTGCGAGCAATCCAACAAGCATGATCAAGGCGATCTGGAAATAAATATTGTTTTCCAAGCCCATAATTTTTTGTCCGAAATAAGCTCCCATTACCCCAAGAGGAAGAGAAATTACCACCACCAAAGGAAGGATATAACTTTCATACTGGGCAGAAAGAATGAAGTAAACGAAAATTAAACTTAGTCCAAAGATCAGAAGGGTCTGGGATCCTGAATTCAATTCTTCTCTTGTTAATCCCGTAAACTCTACATCGTAATTCTGATTTAAAGTTTCCTTCGCCACATCCTGTACTGCTGTAATTGCATCTCCGGAACTGAACCCTGCAGAGTTGGCTCCGGTAATCTTCACGGAAGTAAAGAGGTTATATCGGCTTACTGATTGAGGACCGTATGCTTTTTTCAGCGTTACAAACTGAGAAATGGGTGACATTACTCCGGAAGCCGTTCTTACATACAATTCATTTAAATTATTGATATTCTGTCTGTTTTCAGGAAGTGCCTGAACCATTACTCTGAACTGTTTTCCGTATTTGGTAAAGTCAGCGGTGTAAACGCCTCCAATATATCCCTGCATGGTACTTAAAATAGTACTTACAGAAACGCCCATCTGCTTAGCCAAAGGAACATTGATGTCCATTTGGTACTGAGGATATTTTGTATTAAATGAAGACTGGGCAAATTCAATTTCAGGTCTCTGCATCAGCTTTCCGATAAACTCGTTTGTTTTATCATCAAGATCTGCATAATCTCCACCTGATTTATCCAGCAATACCATTTCAAAACCGGCACTGTTACCAAAACCTGGTACACTCGGCGGCTGGAAGAATACAACTTTCGCATCGGGAACTTTCCCTGAGATCCCAAACAGTTTCTTGGTAATATCTTCAGAAGTCTGGCCATCTTTCTTCCTTTCGTCAAATGGTTTAAGTTTGATAAAAGCAAGACCGTTATTACTTCCATTTCCGGATAGGAAACCTCTACCTGTAGAAATCGTTACATTTTGTACCCCAGGAACTTTCATTGCATTGGCCTGAAGTGTTTTCAAAACATTGTAGGTTCTCTCCATGGATGCTCCAGGAGGCAGCTGAACGTCTGTAAAGATAATTCCCCTGTCTTCTGTAGGTACAAAACCTTTTTTCATCGTGCTGCTTGCCCAGAATAGAATCCCTCCGGTAACAGCAAAAATAATTAAGGTTACCCATTTATGTCTCAACAGGAATACAAATCCTCTTCCGTAACGCTCGGTAGTTGTTTTGAATGCAATATTAAATTTATAGAAAAACTTCTGTAAAAAGTTTAAGTTTTTATATTCTGCATGATGGGCATCGTGAGGTTTTAAAAATAATGAACATAAAACCGGACTCAACGTTAAGGCATTAATTGCTGAAATAATAATTGCAATAATCAAGGTAATACCAAACTGCTGATAGAAAACTCCCGTTGGACCCGTAATAAACGTCACCGGAACGAATACCGCTGCCATTACCAATGTAATGGAGATAATAGCTCCTGTGATTTCATCCATTGCCTCTACAGTTGCTTTTTTGGCATCGGCAATACCATGTTCCATCTTGGCGTGAACAGCCTCGACGACGACAATCGCATCATCCACCACAATACCAATCGCAAGAACCAATGCAAATAAGGTTAAAAGGTTTAAGGAATATCCGAAGAGGTTGAGGAAGAAAAAGGCACCCACAATAGATACCGGAACCGCAATCGCCGGGATTAATGTAGATCTGAAATCCTGCAGGAAGATATACACGACAATAAATACCAGAATGAATGCTTCAATCAAGGTATGAACAACCTTATCGATGGATGCCTCAAGGAATTCATTGGTATCAAAGTTAAATGTATATTTTACCCCTTCAGGAAAGCTTCCTTCTGCTGATTTCAGGTAAGATTTAATATTTTTAATGATGTCCTGAGCATTAGAACCGGGAGTCTGGAAGATCCCCATGCTGATAGATGGGTTGTTTCCGTTTTCCCCGACTCCTGTATAAGACTGTCCTGCCAGTTCAACTTTAGCAACATCTTTCAGCATTAAATTCTGTCCGTCCGGAAGTGCTTTAATGATAATATTATCATACTGATCTTTTTCATTAAATTTTCCGACATATTTAATGATATATTCAAATGAGCTACCACTGTTTTGTCCGATAGAACCGGCGGCGGCTTCTCTACTTTGCTCATTAATTGCACCCGTCACATCATCCGGTGTTAATCCGTAAGCTGCCATTTTTGCAGGGTCTAACCAAACTCTCATGGAGTAATTTTTACCTCCGAAAACGTTGGCATCACCTACCCCATTAATTCTTTTTAAGTTTGGAATAACGTTGATATTCAGGAAGTTCTGAAGATACACATCATCCAGGTCCTTATTTTCAGAATAAAAAGACATATACATCAGGGCACTGGTCTGCTGCTTCTGTGTAACGACTCCGGAACGGGTTACTTCACTTGGAAGTAACGGTGTAGCTCTGGTAACACGGTTCTGCACGTTTACCGCAGCAATATCAGGATCAATTCCCTGCTTAAAAAACACCTGAATCTGGGCAGAACCATCATTTCCTGCGCTGGAAGTAATGTAGTCCATTCCTTCCACCCCATTGATCTGCTCCTCCAAAGGTACGACCACACTTTTCATTACAGTTTCCGCATTGGCTCCGGTGTAGTTTGCTGAAACGCTTACTGTGGGAGGTGCAATATCGGGATACTGTGTGACTGGCAGGGAAATTAATCCCAAAACACCGAGAATCACAATCAGGATTGAGATTACGGTGGATAAAACCGGTCGGTTTATAAAATTTTTAATCATTTTAGAATTTCGGTTTTATAGATTGTACAAGGCTATCCATTTTTACAGGTTTCGGCTTCACGGCAGTTCCCGGTTTTAAACCTCCGATTCCTGCAGCAATAATAGTTTCCCCTTTGTTTACTCCGGATTTTATTAAAGCCATGTTGTCAATTCTGTCCATTACATTAATCACAACATTTCTTGCCGTGTCTCCTTTATCAACTTTATAAACGTAAACGATACCCTGTTGCTCATACGTTGCACTTTCAGGAACGACCAATACATTATCATACGTTTTTGGAAGTCTGATAGATCCGCTGTTCCCGTTGCTTAATAATTTCTGAGGGTTGGAGAAGGCCACTCTGAACTGAATGGTACCTGTTGTAGCATCAATCTGTCCTGTAATGGCTTCAATTCTACCTTTTTCAGAATAAATGCTTCCGTTAGCCAACTGTAACTCAACCATTGGAAGATTTTTGATCTTCTCTGGCATGGTAGCTCCCGGAGATTTTTCAAGGAAATCAAAGTATTCTTTTTCATTCATAGAAAAATAAGCAAACAATTCAGATGTATCTGAAATTGTTGTTAAAGCCGTCTGATCTGTTGGACCAACCAAACTCCCCACTTTTAAAGGAAGTTTTCCGATAACTCCGGAAATAGGCGCACGAATGATAGAATATTCAATATTTGCAGCTACTCCTTTATAGTTTGCAGAAGCTTGCTGTTTTGCCGCCATTGACTGTTGCAACTGAGCTTTTGCCTGGGCTAAATTAGCCTGCGCAGTCTGCAGCTGAACATCACTGATGATATTTTTAGCCACCAAAGGTTTTAGTTTATTGACTTCAACCTGTGCTGCATTTACTGCTGCCTGTGAAGCTGCAATCGTAGATTCAGCAGCACCGATTCCGGCTTTTGCTGCGGCTGCATTTTCTGATAAGATATTGGTTTCAAGACGGAATAAGGGCTGTCCTTTGGTAACATATTGCCCTTCATCCACTAAAACCTGAGTGATATATCCCTGTATTTTCGCACGAACATCATTATTGACCCTTCCTTGTATGGTAGCTGGAAATGTCTGATAACCTACGATATTTTTTGCCTCCACATTAATAACAGGATAGGGTTTTGCACCATCCTGTTTTGGAGCTTCTTTTTTGCAGGCTGTCAGTGAAAACGCTGCAATAGAAAGTATAACTAGCTTATTATTCATTTTAAAGTTTATTAAGAGATTCCTGAATATTTTCTATGTTTTTATATAAAAGAGCTTTGTAAGCTTCTATTCTTTCGTTGTATTCATCATCATGATTTTTTTTAAAATTGTTTAGGTCGTCCAGTAATTTCAATTCATCCTTCATTTTTTGTACTATTTTCTCAAATCTTATCTTTTTGTATTCATCATTGATAAAAAAATACCGTTTCCGTTCATCCATTTTATTATGATCTATGATCAGCTGGGCGTTCAGCAGCAGTGAGATGCTGGTAGAAACAGAGCTTTTACTCGCAGAAAGTACTTCAACAAATTCGTCAAAAGTAATTCCTACTTTCTCATAATCGAAAAGAAGATAGGAATAGATCTTTGAAGCTAACGGCGGTAGATTGAAAACGGTACCGTAGAATTTTACGGCATCTTGAAAAATTTTTTCGTCAATCTCTATACTTTGGTGCATCATATAAAAATTTTGACAAAAGTAGAAATTAGTTCAGAACTAAACGAACAAACATGATAGAGTTTATAAATACAGTCTCTTTTAAAAATTCAATGAGAGTTGATTTAACTTTTTGCCTAAAATATAATCTTCTCATAGGCCTTTCTCATTCCGTCTGCCAAAAGAACTTCACCACAGTAGGAATACCCTTTACTTTCCAGGATTTTCAACATGGCAATATTGTCGTAGTTTGTATCTACTTTTATACTTTGAATTCCGTGGGACTTTGTAAAATCCTCAATATGGTCGAAGAGCTTCTTTACCATTCCCTGACCTGCAAATTTCCTATCTATCGCTACTCTATGCACCACTACGAATTCACCATCGCTGAGCCATGCTCCTTCGATGGAACTATAGGCAGGCTCATCGTTGAGTATAAGGGCTGCATAAACTGCAATTTCTCCATCTACGGTAAGTACATATGCAAAACCTTTTGCAATATCGCTTTCTACGGTTCCTATGTTTGGATATCCATTCTGCCATTGGGTACTTCCGTCCTGTTTTCTTCTTTCAATGGATTGCTGGATAATTCCCCAGATTACATCCCTGTCATCAATCTGTGCTTTTCTTAATTTAATCTCTGAACTCATTTTTTTAATTTTAATTAAGGAATTGAAAAATCAGGACATTCTTTGATTTTTATTATTGGATTAAACCAACTCTATCATCAAATATCTTATAAAACTAATGGCCCTAATTTCTAAACTTCTCAATTTTTTAATGTTTAAATCTTCTGCTAATATTTATTTTTTGAATTAAAAAACCGAAAATTAATTTAATTAATTTTCGGTTCGAAGTAGTAAAATTTAAAATTATGAAATTGTTTTTTATTAATTTTCATTTTGTTGAAGATAAGCATCAATAATATCAAATGCTTTCCTCTCGTCTTCCAACTTTACCAAAACTTTTAATGATGTTGCGGTAGGCGTTGTCGTAAATGTAAGGTAACTGTTTTCGACGCTGTTTGTAATTTGTGCATCATCCAATTTAGACTTTATGAGTTGGATTTCTGAAGGCTTGTCGCTTTCAAAAACCGATACTCTCGTACTTCTTTCCATATTCTATATCGTTTGAGTATCTAAATGTACAATGTTTTTTTTAAAATTACAAATCTTTGATTTTAAATTTTATTAATATTGCTCTCTATTTTATCTAAAGCCAATTGAATTTCTTCTTTGGAAACATTCAGGTGTGGTCTGAAACGAAGTGACTGATCTCCACACGGAAGAATGATTAATCCGTCTTTGAAAAGCTCGTTCATCAGATGGTTTCTATGTTCAGCTGAAGGAAGATCAACAGCGCACATCAAACCTCTTCCTCTTGCATTGGAAACGGTCTGAGGATATTTTTGAGCAAGTTCTTTTAATCTTTCTAACAGATAATCACCAACCACTCTTGCATTTTCAACAAGATTTTCCTTCTCGATAACTTCCATCACCAGCTGGAAACGAAGCATATCAATAAAGTTTCCTCCGAAAGTAGAATTGATTCTTGAACTTTCTCTAAAAACGTTGTTCGGGATCTCATCGAATTTTTCTTTGTTCGCTAAAACACCGCAAACCTGAGCTTTTTTTCCGAAAGAAATAATATCGGGTTTTGCTGTAAAATGCTGGAACGCCCACATTTTTCCTGTTATTGCGATACCGGTCTGAACTTCATCAAAAATCAATAAGATCTCATTCTGATCACACAGCTTTCTTAAACCTAGCAAGAATTCGTCTCTAAAGTGATTGTCTCCACCTTCAGCCTGAATAGGTTCGATGATGATGCATGCCACTTTATTCGGGTTCATCAGAATAGCTTCCTCAATCTGAATAAGCGCCAGTCTTTCATTCTTAATGGTTTCTTCTAAATTCTCTTCTGTGATTGGGAAAGATAATTTAGGATTTAAGATTCTTGGCCAGTCGAACAATGGGAAATACTGATATTTTCTGGGATCGGAAGTATTGGTAAGGCTTAAAGTATAACCACTTCTTCCGTGGAAAGCCTGTTTGAAATGGATACAGATTCCGGCTTCTGTCTGAAGCCCTTTTTCGAAATTCTTACGTGTTTTCCAGTCGAAGCAAGCCTTCATTGCATTTTCCACCCCTAAACTTCCACCTTCAATAAAGAAAGCATACTGCAGTTCTTCAGGAATCACCACTCTTTCAAAAACTTCCAGAAAATGAGCATATTCTTCGGAATATACATCTGCAAGGGTTGGCTTGTTCACCGCCATTCTTCCCAACCATTCTGACCTTTCTACAAGATAAGGGTGATTGTAGCCTACAGATGCTGATGCAAACATGGAAAACATATCCAGATATTCTCTGCCTGTAAGCTTGTCATACAACCATGAGCCATGGGATTTCTCAATATCCATCACGAAATCAAAGCCGTCTGCCAAAACGTGTCTTCCTACTGTTTCTTTTACTTTATTTACTTTTATATCAATTGTTTGTTCCATATTTTTTAGAATTTAGTGATTAAGAAATATGGAGATTTAGAAATTTGTTATGTGTTATAAATCTCCGGCTTTCTTAATATTTTAATGGTCTTCGTTTAAATTAGAATTTTTACAGATCGAATTTAATTCCCTGTGCCAAAGGAAGTTGAGCTGTATAATTTATAGTATTGGTTTGTCTTCTCATATAGTATTTCCAAGCGTCTGAACCGGATTCTCTTCCGCCTCCGGTCTCTTTTTCTCCACCGAAAGCACCCCCTATCTCAGCACCTGAAGTTCCAATGTTTACGTTGGCAATACCGCAATCTGAACCTGCATACGAAAGGAATAATTCTGCTTCTCTCAAATTCTGAGTCATGATAGCAGATGATAATCCCTGAGGAACATCATTCTGGATAGCAATAGCTTCCTCCAATGTTTTATATTTAATAAGGTAAAGAATCGGTGCAAACGTTTCGTGCTGAACGACCTCGTAAGAGTTTTTCACTTCTGCGATACATGGTTTTACATAGCATCCTGATTCGTAATCTTTTCCGCTTAAAACACCACCTTCAACAGCAAATTTCCCACCTTCTTTTTTACATTTTTTGATTGCTTCTTCATACTGATTCACTGCATCAACATCGATAAGCGGTCCAACATGATTATTTTCGTCTAATGGATTTCCGATTTTCAGCTGTCCGTACGCTTTTACCAATCTGTTTTTCACTTCATTGTAAACACTTTCGTGAATGATCAGTCTTCGTGTTGATGTACATCTTTGTCCTGCCGTACCTACAGCTCCGAAAACAGCTCCGATAATAGACATATCGATATCTGCATCTTTAGAAATAATGATGGCATTGTTTCCACCTAATTCAAGGATAGATTTCCCGAATCTTTCTGCTACTTTGGAAGAAACCATTCTTCCTACTCTTGTAGAACCTGTGAACGAAACTAATGCCACTCTTTTATCATCTACCAGCTTCTGACCGATCTCATGGTCTGAAACCAATACGCTGGAAACACCTTCGGGAAGGTTGTTCTCTTTTATTACTTCAGCCATAATGTTCTGGCATGCGATAGCACATAATGGTGTTTTTTCTGATGGCTTCCAGATAGTAACATTTCCGCAGATCCATGCTAAAGCTGTATTCCAGGCCCAAACAGCAACCGGAAAATTAAAAGCGGTGATGATTCCCACCACACCAAGCGGATGGTACTGCTCGTACATTCTGTGGCCCGGTCTTTCCGAGTGCATGGTATAGCCGTGAAGCTGTCTTGAGACACCTACTGCAAAATCACAGATATCAATCATTTCCTGAACTTCTCCCAAACCTTCCTGAAGAGATTTACCCATTTCATAGGAAACCAATTTTCCAAGGTCATCCTTATATATTCTTAATTTCTGGCCAAGTTGTCTAACGATCTCACCCCTTTTAGGAGAAGGAATGGCTCTAAACTCCTGAAACGCCTTCTGAGCGGTCTCAATTACTTTATCATAATCACTTTCTCCGGAAGTCTTTATTTTAGCTATTAATTTGCCATCTACGGGTGAAAAACTTTCTATCGTTTTTCCCGAAGCAAAATATTTTCCGCCCACTGAAGCCCCTTTGTTTTCTTCTTTAATACCAAGGTTTTTAAGTGTTTTTTCGATTCCGAAATCCTTTACTTTTTTAGACATAAAATTTTTACTTTTCGTTTCCTTTAAAGATAGAAATATTATGCGAACCTCAAAATTTTAATTTTTAACACGCTTTTTATTTGGACTAATTATAAACATGCTTATCTTTGTAAGGTAATCATTTGAATTTCAGGAATGGAAAATAATAAGATGGTAAATGAACCTGCAAAAGAGGAGAAAAGCTCCAAATGGAAAAGCCTGGTTAAAAAATTTGGTATAGGCGGTATTATATTCTTTACCGTAAAGGGAATCATTACTTCTACCCTTATTTATTTTCTGGGTAAAAATTTCTGGACTGTAATCAGTAATTACTTTACGGCATTGTTTGAATAAATAATTGATATATTTGAGTCGTCCTAAAATAGATTGACAATAATTAAACAATATTTAACTAAATCCGGAGGAATATTTTTCTTCGGATTTTTTATGCACTTGCTCCGGTGTTTGCATCTTTAGGCTTAAGTGAGGTCTTTTATTGTTATAAAGATAAATACTTTCTTTTATCAATTCATTAAGATCATCTTTATTTTTAGCTTTATTAAATAGAAATTCCTGCTTCAATATTCCATTAATTCTTTCTGCCAATGCATTTTGATAACAATCATATCCATCCGTCATGGAAGGTTGAATTTGATATTGATTAAGTACCTTTTGATAATATCCCGAACAATATTGCAATCCTCTATCCGAATGATGAATAAGAGAATTATGGGTAATTCTGTTCTTCACTGCCATTTTCAATGCTTTTGCAACGTTTTCAGAATTCATATTTGTGCTCACCGAGAACCCCATAATCTTTCTGCTGTAAGCATCCGTCACTAAAGATAAATAGCATACCGATTCCCTTGTTTTCAGATAAGTGATATCGCTTACAAAAACTTGTTCTGGCCGTTCTGCTTTAATATTTTTTAATAAATTAGGATGCTTTCTGAGCCAATGTTTTGAAAAAGTGGTCTTTATATATTTCTTTTTAGGATAAATTAATAAATTTTCTCTTTTTAAATATTGAAATAAAGCATCTCTGCCTATTTTAATATCTTCTTTATCAAAACATTCTTTCAGCAAATAGTAAAGCTTTCGGGTTCCCAGCCTGGGAAGCTCCATTCGTATTGCTTTAACCATTTCCTTGATTCTCAAAAGTTCATCTTCCCGCTTGATATACCGCTTTTGAGTCTGATAAATATTTTGGCGGCTTATCCCAAACAATCTACATATTTTGGAGAGGCTTAATCCCTCTTTTTGGAGTCTGAGGATTGTTGGGATAAATACTTTTTTCTGATCTGAGTGCCATATTGCCCATCTGAAATCTCAATCATTGTATTGAGTACTTTATTTTTCAGCTTTTCATCGGAAAGTTCTTTCTCCAGACGTTTAATTTTCTGGGCCGGGGTTTCTTTGGATCTTGACATGGTATGGATACTTGGTTTTATCCAATCTAAGTTACCATATCTTCTCAACCAGACCAAAACCGTACTTCTTCCCTGAATTCCATAGTGTTTTTGAGCTTGTTTATAAGTAAGTTCGCCTTTTTCTACTTGAGAAACAACGCTCAATTTAAAGCACAATGTATAATCTTTTTGACTGCGCTTTTTTCTAGATAATTCTTCGTCTTCCATAAATAAATCGATTTTAGGTCAACCTATTTTAGGACGGGACAATTAACAATAAAAAAGCAGAGAAAATTTCTCTGCTTTTTTATTGTTAGAGTAAATTGAATAATTTTTTATAGTTTTTTTATTTTCAACTGTTTTGCTTTAAGCTTTACTTGATTTCCTCTTCGTCTTTCTTTTTTCTCCCCGAATTGACCAGGCTTTGATGTAAGAGATATTCGATCTGTCCGTTTACACTCCTGAATTCGTCATTCGCCCACTTCTCCACCATTTTATAGGTAGATTCATCAATCCTTATGACAAAGGATTTTTTGCCTTTGGTTTCGGAGGATTTTGAAGTTTTTTCCGATTTCATTTTTTTCTTTTTGCCTGTTTTTTAGTAATACTTTTCAATAACGTACAGGACGCAAAGATTTCGTTTAATAAACCTGATGTTAGCCTGTAAAGACGTTATTCAGTTAAATTTGTTATAAAATCTAAGTATACCATCTTCATTTTTAATAAAGAGTTCCTGCATTTAAGATCGGCTGAGCTGCTTTTTCACCGCAAAGCACCACCATTAAGTTGCTCACCATTGCTGCTTTTCTTTCATCATCCAACTCTACAATATTTTCCTCGGAAAGTTTTTTCAATGCCAGATCTACCATTCCTACAGCACCTTCTACAATCTTAGTTCTTGCTGCTACAATTGCTGTAGCTTGTTGTCTCTGAAGCATCGCACCTGCAATTTCTGATGCATAGGCCAGATGAGAAATTCTCGCTTCCTGAATTACGATTCCTGCTTTTGAAAGTCTGTCGGTAAGCTCCTGTTCCAAAATAGAATTGATCTTATCACCGCCTTCCCTTAAAGTAATCGGAGCATGATCATCTTCTAAATTGTCATAAGGAAAGCTCATCGCCAGGTGACGAACCGCAGCTTCGCTCTGCATTCTTACAAATTCTGAATAACGCTCCACATCAAAAGCAGCTTTGTAGGTATCTCCTACTTTCCAGACCATAACAACCCCAATTTCAATAGGATTACCCATTTTATCATTTACCTTCAAAGTCTGACCCTGCAGGTTTTCAGAACGTAAAGACATTTTCTGGGATGAATACAAAGGATTGATGAAAAACAGCCCGTTATCTTTTACGGTTCCTACATATTTTCCAAAGAAGTTGAGTACTCTTGAGTGATTCGGCTGAATGATCATCAGACCTTTCAGAAAGAAACAAAACAACAGAAAGCACAGCATAGCAAGAATGACGTAGGTAATACTCTGCTCAACTCCGGAAATAAAGAAATAAATAGCTCCTGCAAATAAAATCAGACAGAATACTAATGCCAGATACCCAGACATGGGCTTTAAAACTTTTTCCATGATTGTAAATTTAATTTGATATTAATTTGATATCATAAAGATATACATAAGTTTTGAATCCTGAATGATTATTGATAATTTTTTTGTGGTTCCTGAATACGGGTTAAGAAAGCTGAAAGAAAAGATTAGACTCCTGTTACCCTTGTCAAGGTTTTTAAACCTTGACAAGGGTTTCGCATCACAAAAAAATCCCGGAATAAATTCCGGGATCTTGTTTTTATATTTAAAAAAGATTATTTCTTCGTTAAAGTTTTAAACTTGAAATAAGAAACAGCTGACAGAAGAAGCATTGTTCCCAATCCGATGTAAACCCATGCCGGAACCGGAACAGGATCCCCTGCTGCAT
The DNA here is from genome assembly GCF_030816115.1 of Chryseobacterium sp. W4I1. Taxonomy (NCBI): domain Bacteria; kingdom Pseudomonadati; phylum Bacteroidota; class Flavobacteriia; order Flavobacteriales; family Weeksellaceae; genus Chryseobacterium; species Chryseobacterium sp. W4I1. The sequence goes on along the minus strand of NZ_JAUSXQ010000001.1, from coordinate 1,601,335 downwards.
AAGAGTGAAGTCCGCTCAGATAATAATTAACTCCGAAGTAAGTCATTACCATAGAACAGAATGCAAACATAGTTGCTACATGGAATGCCCATCTGCTTCTCAATCCTGGAACCAATCTCATATGCAGTACAAAAGCATAGACCATAATTGAAATGAAGGCCCATGTTTCTTTCGGGTCCCAGCTCCAGTATCTTCCCCATGATTCATTGGCCCAGATTCCTCCTAAGAAGTTTCCAACTGTTAAGGCAAAAAGACCAATGGTCAGTGACATTTCTGACACAATTACCAATTCTTTTAATGTAGTATCGTGGTGAAGTTTATAGGTGTCTTTATTTGATATAATATAGAATACAAGAGAGATCACTGCAATAATCATTGAGAGGGCAAAGAAACCATAACTCGATGTGATGATCGCTACGTGAACAATCAGCCAGTAAGATTTCAATACCGGAACCAGCGGTGTGATCTGTGGATCAAGCGCTGAACCTCCGTGTGCAAATCCCATCATAATAACGGCCACCATAAATCCTGATGCAGGTATCAGAGCATTAGAATTTCTGTAAAGGAATAATCCGGCTGTAATCCCTACCCACGAGATAAATATAATGGCTTCATATCCATTACTCCAAGGTGCATGTCCTGAAATATACCATCTTGCAACAAGGCCCAGGAAGTGACAGATATATCCTATTAAACCAGCAGCAATAATTACTTTAATGGTTTTATTTAAAACTTTTTTAGGCTTAAATAATTCAATAAATCCTAAGATCAGAAGAAGCCCACCAATGATGGTATAAAAGATTAATAATTTAAAATTAATATTTGCTTTATTCATGAAAACCTCAAGATCTACTTTAGATTTTGCAGGAACTACTGCTTTGCCCCATTTTTGCTGATATTCTGAAAGCTTTGCCAATTCTTTATCAGCTTTACTCCAGTCTCCGGTTTTCTGTGCTGTAAGCGCCTCTGCAAAATAAGGTCCCATTACCTGCTGAGATTCCATATCCGGTTCGAATTTCTGATCCAGCCATGAATGCCAGGTATGATTCGCATCATTTTTAACAGGAACAATTCTCATAAACTGGCCGCTGAAAAACTCATTGAAAATCTGTACTCTTTCGTTTACAGCAATTACTTCTTTATCATAGTTTGTCTGGTCAGCCGGTTTCTTGCGGAATGCCGTATTGTAATCATGTTCTAGAATATAAGTTAGATTACCATTGGCATCTGCAGGAAAAAGATTCATTAATGAGGTATACTCATCATCATTAGCTTTTGTTTTCTTTTTCAGTTCGTCACCTCCTTTTGGCCCCACTTTAATCATTGGCACCATAGTCCAGCTTGGAGTATCTGTATTGATTGAAAGAAACCACTGGTTAGCAGTTAAAGACTTTCCATCTGTTCCTTTAAATTCATCCTTTTTGTATAATTTTCTAAGAACATCTAATGCCTCTGTATTAATAGGAACAATTCTTCCGTCAAAATTCTGTACTAAAAGGTATCCGAATTTATCTGCATGTTCTTTGCTGATTCTGTTTCTTGCAATAATTTCATCAGGTGAGATAGATCTCATTTTTGCCATCGGGGTCGCCAATGAGTTTTGCTTTGGAGCAGAGCCGTCCAAAGGCTGGGCATGCATATTATTTTCACCTTCTACGTGTACATGTTCTCTGCTTCCATCTGTTGTTCCATGCGTCTCAATTTTCTGGGCATTTAAGCCTAAGCTTAAAAACAAGAATAATACTGCTGCTGCTTTTGTTTTCTTTTTATTGGCGTCAGTAAGCATTTTATTCAATTTCCAGAAGTGAGTTCCTTTCCAAAAGAAGATTACAAACATTCCTAAGAATAAAAGTGCATATCCTATATAAGAAATAATAGTTCCCCAGAAATCATGATTTACAGAAAGTACAGTTCCCATTCTGTCCGGATCAAAACTTGACTGGAAAAAACGGTATCCTTTATGATTTAAAACGTGGTTCATATAAATTTTATAAGGAGTTTCCTTTCCTTCATCAATGATTTTAACATGACTTTCGTAAGCACTTGGAGATGAGCTTCCCGGATAAGTTTCCATTACGAAGTCATCAAGCTTCAGCGCAAAAGGGGTATTATATACTTTAGGACCGAAACCAAGCATAATATTCAGGCCGTCCATAGTTACCTGTTTAAAGGCATTAGGATTACCTTTTTCTACAGAAAGATCAACCAGCTGTTTTGTTTTTGGTCCCTGAAGCTCTATTCTCAGCATATCAGGTACCATAGCATCTTTCTTTTTATCTCCTTCAAAAGCCATCAGCCTTCCTTTTTTAAGACCTTCAGGCACCACCAGCTTCAATTCGTTGATCGTATATAAACTTCTCAAAACCAAAGGTTGGAATTCATCTTTCTTGGTACTTCCTGTAGCCTGTGTTGCCATCGTCATGAAAGCTGCATCTACAGGTGTTTTGATGAATATTTTCCCGTCTTCTTTTTTAAATTCTACAGCCCCTTCGATCGCTCTGTTGAATGTTACCAAAGTTCCGTTAATAGATTTTGTCTCCCCCGGTTTGATATAGATATTCTGTCTGCCTGTAGATCCCGTAGAAACCAGGTGAAGATATTCTTCGCCGTTCGGCTCAGCAATTAAGCTGTCTTTTTTCCTCTGAATAAATTCTTTTGTAAAGACCTTTATTTCTTTTCCATGGAAATCGTAAGTTGCTTTAAAGTCTTTATGCAGTGGTGACATCAAGTAAGGAATATCCTGATAATCAAGAGCATCTCCTTTTTCTTCTATTTTAATTTTAAAGAAATTTTTATCCGTTACAATCTCATTGGAAGTTTCGCCTTCCCTGATGTGCATTGTACCTTCAAAACTGATGTATCTAGTGATAGCACCTCCTATAAAAATAAGGATAAAAGCAAGGTGAAAGACCAGAACCGGCCATTTTTCTCTTCTCCACAGTCTGTATCTTGCGATATTTCCTACAAAGTTGAGAATGAGCAGAAACATGATTAATTCAAACCATTTTGCTTCATAGATCAAAGCCTTGGCTGTAGGTGTTCCATAGTCATTTTCTAAGAACGTTGCATAAGCCATTGCAAATGCGTACACCAGTAACAGCACAGCCATTGTCCTGGTTGAGATAAGAATATCTTGGAGCTTCTTCATGATATATTTTACTTGACATGCAAAAATAAGGATGATAAACAACAAAGCGGCTAAAAAAAGCTGTTTTTTGTCACTTTGAGGCCTATTTCATTTATTTTGAATCATTCTTAATAACATGAAATTTATTAAGAAAAATTCAATTTCTAATATTATGAAATTCCGGACATATTAAACCTATCTGTTTTATTAAAATTTTCTATTCCTAAATATTCATTAACAGCACTCAAATTAATGATATTCAGCCAACTGTTTTTTTTTGAAAAGGTTTTATTTCTGATCTTACTTAAAAGCTCATCGCTATTTAGAAGCAACCTGCTGTCAGCTATTCTCCTTTTTTCATCCAGGAAATAATCATCCTGTACATCAATAAAATAATAAGGTCCTCTTTCTCATTTTTCTTTTTTGCTGTACGCTAATAGATAATAATGAAAATAGAGGCATGAATAAACCAGGATACTTTCAAATAAAATTTTCGTTTTCTCTTATTTTTAAATTTATGGAACAAAATTAGTGGAGTTTTGGTAATAACATTTGAACTAGTAAAAAAACACCTGCTGCATTAGATTTTAATGAAAAAAATATCTCAAAAACGCTGTGTGATTTTAAAAAATAAACCTAAATTACGCTATCTTTTAAACAAAAAAAGATTCTATTAATGTTGAAAAAACATTAAATTTGCCCACATTGATATTATGGATAAAAAGACACAGACAAAACCGACTGAATCGCCTGATAAAGGCAAAATCTTATCTAAGCCCCGTATATTTTTCGGGCTTACTTTCATTCTATTTTCTATCGTTCTGACCCTTTCCTTCGTCTCTTATCTGATGAACTGGAAGGCTGATCAGAGCCAAGCTGGAACAATGACAGACAAAACAATACAATCTTCCAATGTCTTTGGGAAGGTAGGCGACTGGCTGGGTAATATTTTTATATTCGAAAGCATAGGTATTGCCTCATTTATTATTGCCTTTTTATTTTTGGTTGTGGGAACGCTTATCTTAAAGAAAAGAACCTTCAAACCGTGGAAAACCATAGGGCATTCTTTGTTTTTTATCTGCTGGCTTCCTATTTTTATGGGAGCGGTTACTAAAGGCCAAGGAGTTCTGGGAGGTGTTTACGGCTATCAGATCATGGATTATCTTAATGCCATCATTGGACCTGTAGGACTTTGGGTAGTACTTGCATCAAGTATCCTTTTATATTTTATCCTTGAATTCAATCTTCGTCCAAGCTCTATTAAGGCCAAACTGGACAAAATCAACGATCATACGATTGGCAAGGTTAAATCTATGATGCCGAGCTCAGAAGAAAATTTTGAAGCAGATACAGAACTTGAAGAAGAGGCTGAAGAAACGATACCGAATGTTACCGTAACTGATGTTAGCAGTAAACCAAAGGCTAAAGATCAGGAACCTGTGAGTGTTCCTAAAGGATTTCCGGAAGTACAGCCTGTAGCTGATATAGAAACTATTGTAACTCCTAATCATACTTCTTTTGAGGAGGAAGAAAAACCCGTCAGTTTAAATCTTAATACCAGACCATCTCTTCCTACCTCTACGCCTGAACAGGCTTTTGACATGACACCGGTGAGCCCGGCTATTAATGTTCCTGTTCCACCAGTTTCGTCACCGGCTCAGGACAATATTAAATTTAATGTTGAAGTTGCTCAGGTGATCGATGTATTGGATGATTCAGATAGAAAGTCACAGGAACTGGTAGAAAAACACGGACTGTATGATCACAAGCTTGATCTTGCAGGATTTCAGATGCCACCTGTAGAATTGCTTAAAGATTACGGTAACGAAGAAATTTCTATCAATAAAGAAGAATTAGAAGAAAATAAAAATAAAATTGTAGGCCTTTTAAAGAATTTCAACGTTGGGATCTCCGAGATCAAAGCGACGATAGGACCTACCGTTACTTTATATGAAATTGTTCCTGAAGCAGGAATCAGAGTATCTGCTATCAAAAAGCTTCAGGATGATATTGCATTGAATCTTTCCGCACTTGGGATCAGGATAATTGCGCCTATGCCAGGAAAAGGAACCATCGGAATTGAAGTTCCGAGGAAAAATCCTACAATGGTTTCCATGCGTTCAGTGATTGCTTCCCATAAATTCCAGAATACAGATATGGATCTTCCGGTTGTTTTCGGAAAAACTATTTCTAACGAAGTATTCATGGCAGACCTTTCAAAAATGCCACACTTACTGATGGCCGGTGCTACAGGACAAGGGAAATCTGTAGGGATCAATGCTATCCTTACTTCTCTTCTTTATAAAAAACATCCGAGCGAATTGAAATTTGTAATGGTGGACCCTAAGAAAGTGGAACTTTCATTGTATTCAAAAATTGAAAGACATTATCTGGCTAAACTTCCGGATGCTGAAGAAGCAATCATTACCGATACCAATAAGGTGATCAATACCCTGAATTCTCTTTGTATCGAAATGGATACAAGATATGATCTTCTTAAAAATGCATTCTGTAAGAATTTAAAAGAATACAATAAGAAGTTTACCGAGAGAAAATTAAATCCTGAGAACGGACATCGTTACCTGCCTTATATTGTTTTGGTTGTAGATGAGTTTGCCGACCTTATTATGACCGCAGGAAAAGAGGTGGAACTTCCGATTGCAAGGCTTGCACAGCTTGCAAGAGCGGTAGGAATTCACCTGATTGTTGCTACACAGCGACCTTCTGTAAATGTAATTACAGGGATGATCAAAGCCAATTTCCCAGCAAGAGCAGCCTTCAGAGTAATTTCCAGTGTCGATTCAAGAACAATCCTGGATTCTACAGGAGCAGATCAGTTGATTGGTAAGGGAGATATGCTTTATTTTAACGGAAATGAAATCTTAAGACTTCAGTGTGCTTTCGTAGACACTCCGGAAGTGGAAAGACTTGCGGAATACATCGGTGAACAGAAAGGATACTCTTCAGCATTCCTGCTTCCTGAATTTGTTTCTGAAGATTCTACCAGTACGGTAGGCGCTTTTGATCCGAATGAAAAAGATGCATTGTTTGAAGAAGCGGCAAGAATTATCGTATCGACACAACAGGGATCAACTTCCATGCTTCAGAGACAACTCAAATTAGGTTACAACCGTGCAGGAAGGATCATGGATCAGCTTGAAGCAACCGGTATTGTAGGAGGCTTCAATGGTGCAAAAGCAAGAGAGGTAATCATCAGTGATCTTCATTCGCTGGAACAGTTTTTAGAAGATTTAAGAAACTAACCAACCATATAAAAAAATATTACCATGAAAATTGTTAAAAACATTATCAATGCTTGCCTTTTTGCATCGGTACTTACCTTATCCTCGTGTGCATTAAGATCCATTCCAAGTGATTACAGCACTGTAAAACTAGACACTGTGGATACTAATACACTGGGAAATGGCAAAGTACTTATCTATAACGGAGCTGGTTTTTTACATGCGGTAGACAATACAGCAAGGTTGAATATCTGGATAGATAACAAATCTCTGGGACAGATCAGACCAAAAGAATATCTGATCATTGACCTGGCAAAAGGAAAATATGAGTTTACTGCTCTTCATATAGATATGGTCAATATGAGAAGCAAACATCAGGTGGAGATTAATGAAAATACAAAAGTAATTAATATCGAGCCTACCATTACCTCTAATAAATTAACGATAACGAACGTTCTTCCCAAAAACTTCGAGAATTATGTTTACAGACCGGAAAGAAGTAATTAAGGTTTCATCTGTAAGAACACATTTCTATTATTGGAACAGTTTTTGAAATATCTGCGTAGTTAAAGGAAAAATGCTTGGTAAGTTTAACCTTTAAAGCATTAGAATGTCTAAAGTTTATTAAAAAAGAAAATGAAAAATAGTATTTCAAAAATTATAGTCGGAAGTTTTGTAATAGGTGCAGTAGGATTTGCCGATGCTCAGAAAATTGATGCAAAAGCTAAAAAAATTCTGGATGATATTACAGCCAATTACAAGTCAAAAAAGAATTCTTACTTCAAGTTTTCTTTCGGAACAGGTTTAAACGGTCAGGTCAACAAAACCGAGCCTGGAATTTATTATTCTGCAGGAGAAAAGTATAAGCTTAAGATCATGGATACGGAACAAATCTTTGACGGGGCTAAAATTTACAACATCAATGCAGATGATATGGAAGTAACAATTGCAAAACCTAACGGAAGCAGCAGCATGTTCTCCCCTATCAATTATCTTTCAACCTATAGAAACGATTACAACGTAACTTATAACGGTAAGAAAAACGTTAATGGTGTAAATGCAGATTTCATTAAACTGACTCCTGTAAAATCTAACGGAATACAGTATGTTTACATTTTTGTAGATTCTGTGAAGAAACAAATGGTAAAACTGGAGCAGCACGGAAATAACAAAGATGTGGCAGTAATTGCTATCAAAGAATATAAGGAAAACCAGGAGCTGGATCCGAATATGTTTGTTTTTGATAAGAATAAGTTCAAAAATTATGTGATCACAGAGCTTTAAAAAGCGTAAAGGATATCTGCCAATTCTAAAACAGCAGTTCGCCCTTTTGACCGTTAAATAAAAAGTAATAAAAATTATACAAGCCACAAGTAAACTTTGTGGCTTTTTGATTAATTTTGGCGCATGTTAAAAATACTAGACCGATATATTATAAAAACCTTCTTTGGACCGTTTTTCTTTATATTCAGCGTTTTGTTTTTCATCTTTATTGTAAACATTATCTGGGTTCAGCTGGGGCAGTTCATGGGAAAAGGATTAAGCTACTGGCAGATCCTGAAACTTCTTTTTTACCTTGGGGTAAGTGTTGTCAGTTTAGTACTTCCACTTACCATCCTTCTGGCCAGCATTATGTCCTTTGGTGAATTTGGAGAACGATACGAGCTTGCAGCGATGAAAGCAGCAGGAATTTCTTTGACAAGAGTAATGGCTCCACTGCTGGGAGTTGCAACGGTATTGGCCATCATGCTCTTTTTCTTCTCCAACAATATTATTCCTGATTTTCAGAAGAAGGCCAAGAATATGCTTTTCAATATTGCTCAAACCAAACCTGCCTTAAATTTTACGCCAGGACAGTTCCTTGACCAGATTCCGGGATATATGGTGAAGTTTGATAAGATCTACGGTGAAAATGGTGAAATCATTGAAGGTGTTTTTATCCACCGAAAAGCCAGCACTTACGAAAATCAGCAGTCTATTATAGCTGAAAAGGGAAGATTTGTTCCTGCAGCCAATAAAAACTTTCTTAAGCTGGAGCTGTATAACGGTTATGTATTTGAAGATAACTTTGCAGGCAGAGGTGAAAATGTAAGACTGAAGCAACCGGATCAGGCCATCAAATTTGATACTCTTGTTTCCCATTTTGATATTGCGGAGCTTATCAATAAGGCTATTGAAAAAGAGCAGATCACGGATGACTACCGTTTCCAGACTTACGGACAGCTTAATGAAACGGTTGCTAAAACCAAAAAAGATAATGCCGCGTTCTTTTCAAGCATTAGCGCCGATGTCCTTAGCCAGTCCAATTCAGTAATCAGCTATATGGACAAAACCAAGTCTAAAGTGGCAGCAAAACAGCAGGTAAAGCTAGATACTTTAAAAGGAGAGAAAAAACTGGAAATCCTTTTTAATGCCTACAACAGACTGGACAACTTGAAGACTAGCGCTACCGGAAAGACTAATGAGTTCAGCTCCAATATAAAATATTTCAGCAAAGTGGTCATTTATCAGCAGAGAATTATCTCTTATTCTGTAACGTGTATTATTTTCTTCCTGATCGGTGCGAGTTTAGGTTCGATTATCAGAAAAGGGGGAATGGGACTTCCGGTCATCATTGCGATCGTCATTTTCATTGTTTTCTATGTAATGAATCTCGGTATCGAGAATGTATCATGGGGGGGAGGAATGAGCCCGTATTTAGCAGCATGGCTCCCCAATTTCATCCTTCTTCCTTTTGGAATATGGATGACCTATAAAGCGCTTACCGATTCACAGCTGTTCGATGCTGAAAAGTATAAAGCACTGTTCAAACCTATTACAAAGTTATTTGTTAAAACTAAGGAACATAAGAGATACCAATAGTTTTATTTAAAGATTTCAGAATTTAATCATTGAAATATAGGCCCGGAATTTCCGGGTCTTTTTCATTTAATGCTGTGGTATTTTTAAGATAGAGTTTAAAAATTATATTTACAACAAATTTTAAAAACGATAATAACATGAAGAAAACACTACTATTGAGTCTGTTTGCCCTTGCATATGTTAATGCCTATGCACAAGACGACAACACTGACTATGAATTGAGAACAGATGAAAAACATGGCTATATTATAGATAAAAGTGGGAAAAAGATCGAAGGGATCGTAAGGCTGAACGGAGATGCATGAACCCGTGGAGCAACCAGAAAAAAGTAAAATTTGTTGCTGTATCTGATATCGATAAGGTTAAAAAGAAACAGAAGTTCAAAACCCTTGATCCGGATGACATTAAGGAGTATGCTGCCTTTGACGAAAACAATGATGAAAGACATTTTGAAATGATCAAGTATACCAATACGAAAGAAGGTTCAATACGGCAACCGGAGGTTTGAGCGGTAATATCAAAGCATTTAACAACCTTACCAAAAATCAGAATGCTTTCAATGGAAGCCTCTTTTTTAGCTTTAATTTTTTGTAATTTTATAAGCCACCAAAAATTATGGTATGAAAACAGTATTCATTGCAGCAGCCTTTCTTCTTGTATTTTCATGTAAAAATGACAAGGTTAAAATGTCTCAGGCAACATTCTCAAAAGACACTTTTACTTCAAAAAAAGATTCCAGACAGCTGAAAAATGCAACGGATCCTATAGAAGAGATTAAAAATCAATACAACAGGCTTCAGGAACAACTGCAAGCAAAAAAGCTTACATCTGCGCACCTGACCTACGATTGTAATGAAGAGCCTTCGGAAGAAATTACTTTTTATACGGATAAGGGAGAAATTAAAGTGATAGAGCACTTTTATGCCGAACACAGTCATTTTTCAGCGTCTGAAAAATATTTCATTAAAAACAGACAGCCATTCTTCATCTTTAAAGAAGAAACGGTATGGAATTTTGATGGCGGAACTCCGGAAAAACCAATTACCAAAGATGATATCACAGAAACACGCATCTATTTACAAAATGGAAAAATACTGAAATGCCTTGAAAAGAAGTACAGCATAAGATCAGATAACAAAGCACAACCTTCTCCCGACACCATTCCCAGCAAAGAAACCCAATGCGATACTGATGAGCTGATGAAAACCTATCAGTCTTTGCTAAGAAACAAGGATAAAAAAGGAGAAATAAAATGCCTGTAAAAAAATCATCAGCTGTTTTTTCAAATTTTAATTTGTCAATCCAGGAACATAAGCCTCCGGCTATATTTATTTTAGTCTTAATTATTATAAAATGAAGAATATATTAATTTATCAGATAGACTCTTTCACCTCAGAAAAGTTCAAAGGAAATCCCGCCGGCGTGGTGCTAAATGCGGATGGACTGAGTGACGAAATCATGCAGCTGATAGCAAGGGAACTTAATAATTCAGAAACCGCTTTTATTTTTTCTCCTGCGGATAGCCAAAGTGATTATACGGTTCGTTATTTTACCCCATCTACAGAAGTTCCGTCATGTGGACACGCTACCATTGCTGCCATATATGCCAAGGCAATTGAAGACCATCTTGAATCCTGTGTTTTACGGATCAATACCAAAATTGGAATTCTTCCGATTGAAATTGAAAAAACAGATAATGATTATCTGATCACAATGACGCAGGGAACTTTCACCTTAAGTCCGGAATTTGATGATAACACAGCTCAAAAACTGATAGCTGCATTGAATCTGACCGCTTCTGATCTTGAAGAAAGCTGCCCGATACAAATTGCATCCACCGGCCATTCAAAAGTAATGATAGGCATTAAAAGTCGGAAAATACTGAATGAACTTCAGCCCGACATGAGCGCTCTCACCCGGTTAAGTCACGAAATTGGATGTAATGGATATTTTGTATTTACATTTGATTCCGACCATCAAGACGTGCTGACCTACGGGCGAATGTTTGCCCCTGCCATCGGAATTGCAGAAGATCCCGTAACCGGAAATGCAAACGGGCCTTTGGGCGGATATCTGGTTCAGAATATAGCTGGCCACCTACAAGGATGATTATTTTGAGTTTAACGGCAGGCAGGGTGAAAAGATTAACCGCCTGGGAACAGTAAATGTAAAAGTATTGGTGAATAATGGAAAGCCTGAACAGGTGAAAATTAAAGGCAGTGCAGTTGCTATTTTCAAAACCAACATGTTATTATAAAAAGCAAAAGCACCTATCCGGTGCTTTTTGTATAATTGATAGGTTATGAAATTACACTTTCATAATTTCAGCCTCTTTCGTTTTAAGATGCTCGTCGCAAAGCTTCACGTACTTGTCAGTAAAGCCTTGGATTTCTTCTTCCACGCCCTTTATAACATCTTCAGAAACTCCTTCCAGTTTTTTTAGTTCTTTCAAACCGTCCTGTCTTGCGTTTCTTATAGTTACTTTTGTTCCTTCAGCCTCTACTTTAGCCTGCTTTGCCAGTTCTCTTCTTCTTTCCTCAGTTAAAGGCGGAACGTTAAGAATAATATTTTCCCCGTTATTAGAAGGTGCAAAACCTAAATTTGAATTAATAATAGCTTTTTCAATAGCACCGATAGCCGTTCTGTCCCAAGGTTGGATAGAGATGGTCATCGCATCCGGTACAGAAACATTGGCAACCTGGTTAATAGGAGTTGGCGCACCGTAGTATTCTACCATTACATCCTGAACCATCGACGTAGAAGCACGTCCAGCTCTAATTCTTTGAAATGCATGATCCAAGTGCTTTATAGCGCCATCCATGTCCTGCTTTACAGATTCTAATATAAGATCTAATTCTTCCATTATATAGTTAAAATTTGATAAGTTACACATTATTATAAATGATGATTGATAAACGACTGGTAATGAGTAATAAACAATGGGTAATTTGTAAATTTATGAATCTTTAAATGATTCAGTATTTAAATCTCTCAATTACCTGTTCCCAACTATAAATCAACCAACGTACCTACATTTTCGCCATCCACAATCTTTTCTAAATTCCCATCCTTGTTCATATCGAATACAATAATCGGTAATTTATTTTCATGGCTTAAAGTAAAGGCCGTCATATCCATTACCTTAAGGTTCTTGGCATACACCTCGTCGAATGACAGTGAATTATATTTTACAGCATCAGCATTCTTTTCAGGATCGCTGTCATAGATTCCATCTACTCTGGTTCCTTTTAAAATCACATCAGCTCCGATTTCGATAGCTCTTAAAGTTGCTGCCGTATCCGTTGTAAAATAAGGGTTTCCTGTTCCTGCACCGAAGATCACTACTCTCCCTTTTTCAAGGTGTCTTACTGCTTTTCTTTTGATGAAAGGTTCAGCTACTTTATCCATTTCTATGGCAGACTGAAGTCTTGTTTTGATTCCTGCATCTTCAAGTGCTCCCTGAAGTGCCATTCCGTTGATCACTGTGGCCAGCATTCCCATATAATCACCCTGCACCCTGTCCATTCCCTTTGCAGCTCCCGCTACGCCACGGAAAATGTTTCCTCCTCCAATGACGATCGCAACTTCACAGCCTTTTTCCACTACAGTTTTGATCTCAGCAGCATATTCCTGCAGTCTTTCATTGTCTATACCATATTGTCTGTTCCCCATTAAGGCCTCGCCACTCAGTTTTAGAAGGATTCTTTTATATTTCATCTTTAATTTTTAATAAACTTTACTGGAGCTGTTTTCTCCGAAATTTGATTTTGCAAATATAATCATTAAAAATATTGAAAAAAGAAAAATATTTACGTAGAAATAATGTCAGAAATATTTTGATAAGTACGAAAAAGGATTATTTTTGCATTAATTATAAATTGAATTGAAGAAAATTGTCATTTTATCATTAATTCTGTCAGGAATTGTTTCTTATGCACAAACAGGAACAAATGTTTATCCTTTTTTAAACATCCCTGTATCTGCCCGACAGGCCGCCTTAGGTGGCGATGCAATTTCCATCAGAGACTATGATGTTTCCTTTGCTATTGCAAACCCTTCCCTCTTAAACAGAGATTCAGATAAACAGCTTTCAGTAAACGCTGCGGCTTATCTTGCCGACTCCAAATATGGTACAGTAGCTTATGCCAGAGATTTTGACAATGGACATATGGCCACAATCAATGCCAGATACATGAGTTACGGAAGTATTCCCAGAACAGATGAAAGCGGTTACGAGAACGGTGAATTCAAAGCATCAGATGTAGCTATCGGTGCAGGATACGCCTATCAGTTTGAAGAAGACTGGACCATTGGTGGGGGAATTAATTTTATTACTTCAAAAATTGACAACTATACTTCTTCTGCAATTTCAGGAACTGCAGGGATCACATACCATAATAAAAAGAACAAAGAAGCACTTTCTCTTGTATTGAGAAATTTCGGTTTCCAGTTGAAATCATTTAACGGAACCCGGGAAAATCTTCCTTTCAGAGTAGACCTGGGATATACAAGAATCCTTAAAGTCATTCCACTTGCTGTTACCATTACGGCTCACGACCTCCAGGAGCTTAATATTTCCTCCGATTATAACGTAAACGGACAGGAGGTAGGTTTTGGAAGAAAACTTGCAGACCACTTTTCTGTGGGTGCAGAACTCTTCCCGGAAAAAGGCTTTAATATACGACTGGGTTATAATGTTAAAAGAGGAAATGAACTTGCTGTAGCGGATCAAAGAAACTTTTCAGGGCTTTCCGGAGGATTCGGAATTAAACTGAGAAGATTCCGTATAGACTATGCTCATGTACGTTACCACAACTCTTCCAATGTGAACCAGATAGGAGTTTCTATGGATCTTAGCAGCCACGCAGGGGAATAATTTGCAACAAAAATCTGCAGAATAATAAAGAAATTTTTCTGAGTTTCCTTGATTTTCTAAAAAAAATCTTGAAATTTGCGTTATGAAAAAACCTGTAATAGCTATCGATGGGTACTCGTCTACCGGAAAAAGTTCAATCTCTAAGGTCATTGCCGATAAACTGGGTCTTATACATCTGGATACCGGTGCGCTTTACAGAGGAATTACATGGTTTGCATTACAGAACTGTATCGATAAAAATAATTCCATTGATCTTCAGGAACTGTTCTCTTCTTTAGACCAGATTGAACTTGAATTCAGAAATGACAACGGCGAGCTGGTTCTGTACCTTAATCACATTGATATTTCCAAACAGATCCGTACCAATGAAGTTTCAGACAATGTAAGTATTGTGGCCAAACAAAAAGAAGTAAGAGACTTTCTACTCCACTCCCAACGCTCGCTGGCAGAAAAAGGTGGCATTATTATGGACGGACGTGACATAGGGACAGTAGTTCTGCCAAATGCGGACTATAAATTCTTTCTTACTGCCAGTATTGACGAAAGAACCAACAGAAGATATTTTGAATTGGCAGGCCTTGGAATTCAGGCAGACAGAGAGCAGGTAAAACAAAACCTTATAGTTCGCGATAAGATAGACAGTGAAAGGGAAATAGCCCCTTTAAAGCAGGCTGAAGATGCCATAGTGATCGACAATACGACGCTTACAAAAGAAGAAACAATAGAACTTATTTTATCCTATATCAAAAAGTTTTAACAATTTTTAATAGAGCTACAGCCTCTTTTGGTATACAAATTGTACATTTTAACACGGTAAAAAAACTAATATTTATTAACTATTAAAAAAGCTTAAAAATGTCTAAAAACGGAAAAAATACAGCAGGTATATTGGCAGGACTTCTTGCAGGTGCTGCAGCAGGTGTAATCTTAGGAATGCTTTATGCACCCGAAGAAGGTAAAGAAACAAGAAAAAAAATCAAAGATAAAGCAGGAGATCTAAAAGATCAGGCTAAAAATAAGTATGGTGAAGTTTCTGAAAAAGTAAAAGATCAGTACAGCAACATATCTTCTACTTTCAAAGAAACCGCAAGCACTGTAGCTCATACTGTAAAAGACGGATATGATAAATATAAAGATCAGATTGTTTCCAAAACTGCAGATGTAGTAAAAGATGTAGAAGCGGAACTGAATGATCTTAAAAAATAAATAATTTATTTTTTAGGTAAATTATGGGAAGGAACTTTTTGCGCAAAAGTTCCTTTTTTTGTAACTTTAAAAAAAAACAATGATAGAGACTATAAAAGAATACGCCTCAAAGAGAATAGACCTTCTGAAAATAGAAGCCACCGAAAAGTCTTCTCTTTCTGCCGGGCTCATCACCTACTTTGTAGTGCTGCTAGTTGCTTTTACTTTTTTTATTATCCTTTTTAATTTTGGAATTGCATTTCTGATTGGCAAGGCTCTGAATAATACCTCTTATGGATTCCTGATCGTTGCCGGATTTTATGTAATCGTGATGGCGTTTATTGTTGCTTTTAAAAATAAGCTTGTCAATACGGTTGCAGACCAGGTTATTAAGTTTTTAAATCATAATCATTAAACTATGGGCAGAAATTACGAAAGCATCGAAGAATTAAGAAGAAAGAAAAAACTGCTTAAAAGTGAAATCAGTGATCTTGAGAATCTTCTTACCTTTAAAAATACAAAAGAAAGCCTCAGCGCATTTACCAATGGTCTTACAGATCAATACCTGCAGGAAAAAGTAGATGAAGATGGGGATGAAAAAGTCGTACTCCGGAAAGATGTCATTGCCCGACAGCTTACTTCCGAAGTTAAAGATATGTTCATCAATAAAAATACTGCAGTAGGTATTGCAAGTACAGCGTTAGGTGGTAATGTGACGGACAGCTTGATCAAACTGGGCATCACAGCGCTGGTAGGAAATTACGCTAAAAAGAACATGAAAAGCCCCAACTGGAAGAAAAAACTTCTTGGTGCCGCCATGATTTACCTAGCTCCTATTGCCTTGAAGTATGTCAGAAAAAAACTGGAGGTTTACCAGAAAAATAAAAGTGTTTCAAGCCTGGAACAGCTGATATAGAAAACCTATGAGACAGCAGATACTAGATATTAGATTTCAGATATATTAAAATTATCACCCTATTTAAATTCTGAAATCTAATATCTAGTATCTGAAATCTATTTACTAAATAATTGTCCCAAAATAATTCCCGCAGCCATAGAAACATTAAGACTTTCTGTAGACTGGGATTTTCCAAATCTTGGAATAGTTACACACTTCTGAAGAAGTTTTTCCGTTTCCGGCCTCATACCGTTTCCTTCATTCCCAAGGATCAGGTTCATCTTTTCCGGCCGTTCAAAAGTATAAATATTCTCTCCCTCCATATCCGTTCCTATATTTACATTTTCTGTTTTTGAAAGATAATTGGTAAGGTTTGTATAAACCATATTTACTCTCGTAAAAGATCCCATAGTAGCCTGGATCACTTTCGGATTATAAAAGTCTACGGTATCTTCGCTGCAGATAATCTGCTCTATTCCGAACCAGTCGGCCAAGCGAATGATTGTCCCCAGGTTTCCAGGATCCTGAATTCCATCCAGAACAAGCTGAACATCTTTATCCTTCATTTTTTCTTCCTCTGGCAGATAACATACCGCCACGGAATCTTTGGGTGTTTTCAGGAAGCTGATTTTTTTCAGCTCATTTTCAGTAATCTGGGTAACGGGAACATCTGTACGGTCCAATTTTTGCGGATCGGTAGAAAATATTTCTTTAACTTTAAAATTAGATTCAGAAAGTTCACAAATGATTTTATTACCTTCAACCAAAAACAAATTGTATTTTTGTCTGAACTTCTTTTTATCTAAAGACTGTAAAACTTTTATTGTATGAGCTGTAAGCATTATAAGAATTCTCCTCAAAAATATTATAAAATTATCTCATTTGCAACATTTGTTGGTTTACTTTATGCGTGTAGTACAACAAAAAAAGTTCCGGAGGGCGAATATCTGCTTACCAAAAACAACTTTAAGTTTGAAGATCAGAAGGAATCTTTTGATGATGAACTGAAAGATTACGTACAGCAGAAGCCCAATAAAAAGCAACTTCTATTCATGCCGCTGAGTTTAGGGTTTTATAATATGGCCAATCCTAAATACGATACTTTACTCAACGAATACATGACGTATCCAAGTGAAATGAGGGACCAAAAACTAAGAGATTCCCTGTTTCTTAAATATGATATGAAAAGCAGTGTAGGAAAATCTCTGTTTATGGACCGTTTGCTTCACAGCTGGGGAAGTCCTCCTGTAATCCTGGATCAGACAAGAAGTGAAAAAAGTGCACAATCTATTGAAAAAAGACTTACTTACAGAGGTTTTTGGGATGCTGATGTAAGCTTTAAACATGATATTGATTCTGCTTCTAAAAAAGCTACCGTAAATTATCTGATTAAACATAATGATCCTACCTATATTAAGGATTACTATTATAATATTACCGACCCTACGGTAAAAGGTCTCTATTGGCAAAAACTGGACAAGAGTCTTATCAGATCAGGGCAAAGACTGGATCAGACTGTTCTTGAAAAGGAAGTGACAAGAATTACTGATATGATGCGCGAAAACGGATATTACAGATTTAACAGTTCCAATGAAGAAATCTATTTCGTAGCAGATTCCCTGAAAAGTAAAAAACAGGTTCCTCTTACCCTGGAGATCCATAAAGATTCTGCAGATCATCCTTACAAAGTCGCTACTATAGGAAATATAGACGTTGCTATTGTGAATGAAGCGAGCGACTTTCCTAAAAATACAGTTAAGGACAGTTTAAGAAGAATAAGGTTCCATAAAATGGACAATAGCTATAAGACATCTTCCTTGTGGAGAGCTGTTATTGTAGACAGTAAAAAGGTTTATGAACAGAAAAATCTGGACCTTACAAAGAGAAATTTCATTGCCATGAATAACTTCAGTATTCTGAAAGCAAGAGATTCTCTGAGAAGAGGTGGTGGCACATCACCAAACGACAGTATTGTTGATGTTCTGTATATCTTAAAACCACTTCCAAAATATGAACTTAAGTTAGGAACAGATATCAATTACTCCCAGCTCCTGAATCTTGGGGTATCTCCTTCTGTGGATCTTACCACCAGAAATGTCTTCAAAGGGGCGGAAAACCTTTCCACCAGCATTTCAGGAACGTTCGGATCTATCAGAAGTACAAAGAATATTGATAAGAGAGAGATTGCTTACGAGATTTCGGCACAGGCATCCCTTAATTTTCCCAGATTGCTTTTACCATTCAATTATTATAAATTCCTGCCAAAAAGATATACACCAACTTCCTCTATCCTTTTGGGAGCTTCGGTACAGAATAATATCGGCTTGGGAAGAGTCAATTTTAATACAGGTTTAAATTACCAGGCGAATGTCAATGATCAGGTGTCTCACAGGCTTACCCTTTTCAATACACAGGTCAGTCTTACCAAAAACAAAGATGCTTATTATGATTATTTTGCCAATGATGAGCTCATCAGAAGAGATGTGTTTGCAAGTTACTTTGCCACTCAGCCAGAGCTTGGACAGCAGTTTAATTCCGGTCAGTTATCCATCGATTACATTTCAAAAAAAATTGTTGATGATCCCAATTATCAGGGGACACTTGATCAGAAAGGGCAAGATCTTCTGACAGCATTCAAGGGAACTCTAGTGAATAAAGACAGACAAACCCAGGATGTTATTATTTCTTCTATGATTTATAATTTTGTTTATAATGAGATTGGTAAAAAAGATTATCCCAATGCCTTCTATTTTAATGGAAAAGTAGAGCTTGCCGGTAATATTTTAAGCATATTCAATCAGAAAAGAGATGAAGGAGGAGTGGTAACAAGTCCACAGAGAACCATCTTTGGAATTCCTTACGCTCAATTTGTGAAATTTGATATTGACACCAGAAAATATTTTAAATTCAATGGAAATCAGACCTTGGTTTTACGTCAGTTCATTGGAGTTGGTATTCCTTATGGAAACTCTAAGAATATGCCTGTTATCAAGTCTTATTTCAATGGGGGATCCAATGATATCAGAGCTTGGGTAGCCTTCGGAGGACTAGGTCCCGCAGATTCTCAACTTGACGAAAGAGTTCGTACCTATATGACTGAAAATATAAAGCTAACGACCAACATAGAATATCGAATTCCGTTTAATGAAATGTATGAAGGAGCCATATTCACCGATATAGGAAATACCTGGAGTCTTAATAATTCTACTGAGAACAGCAGTTATGATGATGAATTTAAATTCAATAAATTCTTAGGACAAATGGGAATCGGAAGTGGATTCGGCTTAAGATTGAATATCGCTTACATTACTTTCAGGCTTGATCTTGCGTATAAAATTTATGATCCGAACAAAGCTGAAGGAGACCGTTGGAGATTCAAGAACTTCCAGCCCTTCAAACCTACCCTTAATATCGCTTTCGGATATCCTTTCTAATCCGGAGAAATTCCTAAAACAAAATACAGTACAGCAATCACCCGGGCGAGTATTTCTCTCGCCTGATTTCTGTAATAGCTTTCAGGCTTAGAAACATCCTGCGCATCAAAACCCAGGGCATTCATATTATTATTCCTTGCAAAAAACAAAGCACGGAGATTATGAAATCCTTGTGATACAATAATCACATCTTTCTTTTTGTAAATATCTTTGCAGCGAAGAATACTTTTATAGGTATTAAACCCCTTTGGATCTTCAAAGATAATATCTTCCGGAACGCCTTCCTGATTGACAAGATAATTCCTCATGGCTGCCGGTTCGTTATAACCTTTGCTTTTTTCTCCGCTTACAATAATCTTTTTGATCCTTCCATGATGATAAAGAAGTGCTGCTGCATCCATTCTTTTCGTGAAATAAGGGTTGGACTGTCCGGATCTCATTTTGGGGGAAGTTCCAAGAACAAGCGCAATTTCCCGGGGTGGTATTTTAGATATTTTGGTGTAGGTACGTC
This sequence comes from Chryseobacterium sp. W4I1, assembly GCF_030816115.1. Taxonomy (NCBI): domain Bacteria; kingdom Pseudomonadati; phylum Bacteroidota; class Flavobacteriia; order Flavobacteriales; family Weeksellaceae; genus Chryseobacterium; species Chryseobacterium sp. W4I1. The sequence continues at coordinate 1,581,200 of NZ_JAUSXQ010000001.1, read as the reverse complement.
CTCCGGTAAGGGCAAAAACCCAAGCATTACAGAGACATATCAACAGAATTCCAATTTCTATTGATACAAAAGTCAAGTTAAATATGTTCCTAATAATTCTCAACTAATGTCAAAGTTAAGCTTAATTTTCTTAGTTTTTATAATAGACATACACGCCAATATCTTTCCCTGCCGCTCTTCTTTCTCGGTTAGGTATTCATTTTCAAGAAGCTCCACTTCACCTTCTTCCAGGTAACATTCACAGCTTCCGCAGATTCCTGATTTACATGAATAAGGCACCGGAAATTTCTGAACAAGAAGTTGCTGCAGGATCTTCTCTCTGTTGTCAGAAAGCTTTGTTTCGTATTCTTTTCCAAACATCTTAAATTCCACTTCTATATTTTCGATCAAAGGAAATTCCTTTTCTACTGGATAAATATCGTCATTATATTCTTCAAAAAGCTCAAAATGAATATTCTTTTTCGGAATTCCATGGTGATAACAGGCATTGGCCAGTGATTTTATCATTTCCCCTTTCCCGCAGATCAACACTTCATCTACTGCATCCCAGATTGTAGATTCTTCGTCCGTATCATCCAGATGGAGAATCTGATTGATAATAAGATTCAGTTTTTTTTCATCCAATCTCCCATAAAAAAATTGGTCAGCTGTTTTCTCTTTTGAAAAGAAGTAAAAAATCTGAAGCCTTTCACCATGTATTCTGGCAAGATTATCCAACTGTTCTCTGTAGATAACTTCTTCAGAGCTTTTGTTTCCAAAGAATAAAAATAGTCTGGTACGAGGTTCCGTATGTAGAATGTTTTTAAAATGGCTCAAGACCGGGGTAATTCCTATTCCAGCTGCAAAAGCAACAATTGTCCTGAATTCACTTGGCTTGGAAACCAGCGTAAACCTTCCGGAAGGCTCTCCCACCATCAACACATCTCCGGCTTTATAATTCTTAAACAATTCAGCAGTAGCACCTTCAGAAGAATTTATTTTTATGCCCAGGCTTATTCTTTTCTCATATGGAGCTGAGGTCATTGAATAATCATTAATGATTTCCTGGCCGTGAGCAATAAATTTTATGCTTACAAACTGTCCTGCTTCAAATTTGAAAATCTCTTGTAAATTCTCAGGAATCTCGAATTCCAGGGAAAAAGTATTTTTGGTCAGTTGTTCCTTTTTCGCTATTTTTAACGGATGAAACTGTATCAGTTTCCCTTTATAGATTTGTTGTTCCATACTTCAATTCAAAAATAGTCAAAAAATAATTTATGAAGAAGATAATTTTATCCACGCTTATTCTTACTGCACTTTACAGCTGTAAAAATGAAGGCCAGAAAACTGAGAATTCTGATGCTGCTGATTCTATTGCTGTAACTGAAAATGCAAGCATAACAGAAGGTGCCTATGTTTCTAAAGAACTTTCTCCGGAAAATGTGGGAAAATATCTGTCTAAAAATAACGACACTTTATATGTTACCAATTTTTTTGCTACCTGGTGCGGACCGTGTATGAGAGAAATTCCTCATTTTAAAAATAAGATGGAAGAATTAAAAGGAAAGCCTGTCAAATTTACATTCATTAATTTAGATGATAAATCTGAGTGGGGCAGCTCTGTAAAGAAATTTGCACAGGAAAATAATCTTGCTGCTCATATTATTCTTTTGGATGGTAAAAAATTGGATTCGACATTTTTCACTACTAATTTTAAGCAGTGGGACGGCGGTTCAATTCCTTTTACCTATTTAAGAAAAGGAGATAAGACCGATGAATATTTAGGGATGATGACAGAAGAAGTATTGAATTCTAAAGTTGAAGCTTTATTAAAATAAACATCCAGATTCTATCTGAACATGTCAAAAAAATTCAAAATCCTGTGTTTACTGCTGGCAGCGACCATTATTTTCACAGCTGTCATCAATCTGAACACAGGATTTTTAAGTTTAAATTTCCAGGATTTTTTTCAGGACTCTCCTCAAAGCCAGATCGCTGAAATCCGTATCAACCGGGTATTGGTCATGCTCTTGGCCGGGATCTCAATCCCGACTTCCGGTTTCCTGATGCAGGAATACTTTCAAAATCCATTGGCCGGCCCGGATATTTTAGGAATCACTTCTGTAGCCAGTTTATCCGTAGCATTTTACATTTTCTTTTCCCACGATTTTCTGATTCCTGAATTCCTGCAAAATAGTTTTCTCAGTCTTTCAGCCATTGCCGGAAGCCTTGTTCTGATGCTGGTACTGCTCTCCATGTCAAATAAATTCCAGGATAAATCCTATCTTATCATTTTTGGATTTCTGGTATCCGCATTTGCCGGTGCTGTCGTTTCACTTTTGCAGTTCTATGCAGAAAATCAAAGTCTTAAAAATTATATTCTATGGTCATTTGGGGCCAACAATATGGTGACCAGGAACCAGATTTATGTATTATTCATATTGGTTTTCATAGGCATGTTTTTCTGTTTCAAAACCATAAAACCACTAATCGGAAATTCGTTGGGCACTTCTTATGCCCGGAGTTTGGGAGTGAACCTTAATCAGCTAAAAATACTGATCATAGCCGCCTCTTCCCTACTTTCGGCATCTGTTACTGCGTTTCTGGGACCTATTTTATTTATTGGAATTATTGTTCCGCATTTCTGCAGACTGATCTATAATCCGTCTAAATTATGGCAGCAATGGATCCTGAACATGTTTCTTGGAATGCTGATCATGATGCTCTTTTCAATAGTGGCTGAAAAAACCCAGATTCCTTTGAATGTGATAAGTTCTGTATTTGGAATTCCTGTTATTTTATTAATGCTTTTGAAACAGAATAAGGTGTAAAAGTGAATAAGTGAATGGTCAATAGTGAATTTTAGGATCGTAAATAAAATCTGCGTAATCTGCAGCATTATATTTTTTTTCCGCAGATTTAGCAGATTAGGCAGATCTTTAAGAAGTTTATAATTAATACATTTGATTTATAATAAAATAGATCTAAGCTTTTTATAAAATGGAGACTACTTTATGAAAAATTCAGAACAATTATTTTTTGTTTAAATATGCATCTAAAAATCAGACAAGCCCATATAGGCTACGGCAAAACCTTAATTTCAAATGCTCATGCAGATCTGAAACTAGGCGATGTATGTCTTTTGATTGGAAATAATGGAGTTGGGAAAACAACGCTGATTAAATCTATTTTGCATCAGATTTCACTTTTAAATGGAGAAATTCTGATCAATGATAAAAATATAAAAAACCTTTCCGTTAAAGAAATCGCAGAAAATATCGCTGTTGTATTCTCAAAATCCAATGTTCCACAGCATTATACCGTTGAAGACCTGATTTCACTTGGGAAATATATCTACTACCCTTTTTATTTTGAGCTTAAAAAAGAAGACAGAGAAGAAGTTTCTCATATCATTGAGGAACTGGATCTTGGTCAATATAAATATACTCTTCTTAAAAATCTTTCGGATGGAAATCTGCAAAAAGCATTTATTGGGCGTGCTATCACTCAAAACTCACCTATTATTATCCTGGATGAACCTACAACGCATCTGGACGAAAAAAACAAACTTATCATCCTAAAAACCCTTCGCAGCCTGGCTAAAGAGCAAAATAAAATCATTTTATTTTCTTCCCACGACTGGAGACTGGCTAAAGAATTTGCAGACAAAATATGGTATGTGAAAAATGAACAACTTTTTTCAGGTATCGTTGAAGATATTTTGCTTCAGCATAATGAGTTGACCAATGCGTCATTATTTCAGATCAATAAAAATTTCGTTCCACCAATCATTATAGCTCCTCCTGTTCATAAAGAAATGCTTTACTCACTTCTTCAGAAAAACTTCGAAAAAGACCTTTCCTCACTACATTTTGAGTATAAGCAGGGCTTTTGGGAAATCCTCAGCTCCAATTCCAAACTTCAATACGAATCATTTGAAGAAATAGTAGATTCTATCAGAAACATTCATTAATACTGTATTTTCATTAATTATTTCATATACTATGCATGCATAGTATTATGCTACTCATACAATTTAACATCTTTATTATCAAGTTATTAACAAAATTTAACGTTAATAAATACTATGCATGCATAATATTTACTAAATTTGGATAACACCATTCGTACATAAATGATGGATAATAATAAAGAAAAAATAGAAAACGTAGATTTAGTTTTGAAGCAGACCTGGTTGGCTGTTTCAAAAATGTATACAGAACTTGCCCAAGAGCATGATTCTACAGCAGTACAAGCCCTCACTCTTCTTAAAATTGATCCCAAGGAAGGCACCCGAAGCACCAACTTGGGTCCGAAAATGGCTATTGAACCCACCTCTTTGACGAGAATCATCAAGCTTCTTGAAGATAATGGATATATCTATAAGGAGAAAACTACCGCCGATAAACGCGAGGTGATCATTAAACTTACCGATAAAGGTTTGAATTCAAGGAATATGTCAAAAGAAGTAGTGGTCAATTTCAATAAGAAAGTAATGGAAAAGATTGCTCCTGAAAAAATTGAAACCTTCAAGGAAGTTATGTCTGAAATCATGAAAATTGCCAACGAATTATTAAATAACAGAAAATAAATGATCATGAAACCATAAGGTTCCATATGATTTTAGCAAATAATAAAAATTTACATATGAAAAGAAGAATCAAACATGTAACGGTTCTTGGTTCGGGAATTATGGGAAGCGGTATTGCGGCACATTTCGCCAACATTGGTGTAGAAGTGTCTCTTTTAGATATCGTTCCTTTTGAACTGACAGAAGCTGAGCAGAAAAAAGGTTTGACCAAAGATGACAAAGTGGTAAGAAACAGAATTGCTTCTGAAAACTTTGAAAAACTGAAAAAAGCGAGTCCTGCCCTTCTCTATTCGCCAAAATTTGCAGATAGAATAAAAGTAGGAAACTTTGATGATGATCTTCAGAAGATTAAAAACACTGATTGGATCATTGAAGTAGTGGTAGAAAAACTTGACATCAAGAAATCTGTTTATGAAAAAATTGAACAGTTCAGAAAACCGGGAACATTAATTTCTTCTAATACATCAGGAATTCCTATCCATTTCTTAACGGAAGGAAGAAGCGATGATTTCAAAAAATATTTTGCGGGAACGCATTTCTTCAACCCGGTAAGATATCTTCCACTTTTAGAAATTATCCCAACTCATGATACAGATCCGGAAGTCGTAGATTTCTACATGACTTATGGAGCTAAATTCCTGGGAAAAACTACCGTTTTAGCAAAAGATACACCCGCATTTATCGCAAACAGAATTGGTGTTTTCTCCATGATGGATCTTCTCCATAATGTACAGAAATTAGGATTAACCGTTTCTGAAGTCGACAAATTGACAGGTCCTGTCATCGGACGTCCGAAATCAGCAACATTCAGAACAGCTGACGTTGTAGGTCTTGATACATTGGTGATGGTGGCCAACGGTGTTCGCCAGAGCGGAGCGGAAGCCAATAATTTCAATGATGTCTTTGCTCTTCCAAGCTATATCCAGACGATGATGGATAATAAGTGGCTGGGTTCTAAAACAGAGCAAGGTTTTTACAAAAAAGTAAAAAATGCGGAAGGGAAATCTGAAATTCATGCTTTAAATCTTGATACATTAGAATACGAACTCCAAGGAAAATCATCATTCCCTACTTTAGAATTAACTAAAAATATTGATAAGCCAATTGACAGATTCAAAGTTTTAATTGGTGGAAAAGATAAAGCAGGGGAATTGTACAGAAAATCTTTAGGAGCATTATTCGCATATGTTTCTCATAAAGTTCCTGAAATCTCTGACGAAGTTTATAAAATAGACGATGCCATGAGAGCAGGTTTCGGGTGGGAAAACGGTCCATTTGAGATTTGGGATGCTGTAGGCGTTCAAAAAGGTATCGAACTGGCTAAGGACGCAGGATATGAAGTTTCAGACTGGGTAAAAAATGTAGAAACGTTCTATAAAGTAAATGATGAAGGCCAAAGTATTTTCGTTGATAAAAATTCAGGGGAATACAATAAAATTCCTGGACAGGATGCCTTTATTATCTTAGACAATATCAGAAAAAACAAAACACTTTGGAGCAATTCAGGGGCAGCAATTGAAGATCTGGGTGACGGTATCATCAATTTTGAGATCCGCTCTAAAATGAATTCTCTGGGTGGCGAAGTTCTTGACGGATTAAACAGAGCCATTGATTTAGCGGAAAAAGAATATGACGGATTGGTTGTTGGAAACCAGGGAACAAATTTCTCTGTTGGAGCCAACCTTGCTATGATCCTAATGATGGCTATAGAACAGGACTGGGATGATCTGAATATGGCGATTGCGTATTTCCAGAAATCCATGATGAGAGTTCGTTACTCTTCTATTCCAGTTGTGGTTGCACCTCACGGAATGACACTTGGTGGTGGCTGCGAAATGACCATGCACGCAGACAGAGTGGTTGCAGCAGCAGAAACATACATCGGATTGGTAGAAACCGGAGTTGGGGTAATTCCTGGCGGTGGTGGTACTAAAGAACTTACTTTAAGAACTTCAAGAGAATTCCACAGTGATGATGTTAAAAACAACAGACTTCGTGAAGCTTTCATGAATATCGCTATGGGTAAAGTAGCCACTTCTGCTTACGAAGCTTACGATATGGGAATTCTTGAAAAAGGAAAAGACATTGTTTCCGTTAGTAAAAACAGACAAATTGCTGAGGCTAAAAAAGTGGCAAAACTATTGGCAGAACAAGGCTACACTCAACCTATCGAACAAAAAGTAAAAGTTCTTGGTAAAGATGCCTTAGGAATGTTCTACGTAGGAACAGACCAAATGCTGACCGGAAATTTCATTTCTGCCCACGACAAGAAAATAGCAGACAAATTAGCCAACGTAATGGTCGGAGGAAATCTTTCCGAACCAACTGTAGTTACGGAACAATACTTATTGAATCTTGAAAGAGAAACATTCTTACAACTTTGTGGAGAGAGAAAAACTTTGGAGAGAATTCAGTATATGTTGCAGAATGGAAAACCATTAAGGAACTAAATTATTCTGTAAAATGTAAAAAGTATTAATGTATTCACGATGCACAATTTCAGAGATTTAGAAGTTTGGACAAAATCAATGAAACTTTGTAAAATATTTTACCTGGCTTCAAATAATTTTCCCAAAGACGAAATGTTTGGACTTACCTCTCAATCAAGAAGAAGTCTTTATTCAATTCCCTCTAACATTGCTGAAGGTGCGGGTCGAGATACCAACGCTCAATTTTCACATTTTCTGAATATTGCTTTAGGTTCTTCATTTGAATTTGAAACTCAAATCTTAATCGCAAACGATTTAGGATTTTTCAAAAATGATGATTTTAAGATTATTTATTCAGAAATCAAATACATACAAAATATGTTAGCAAAATTGAAACAAAAAATTAATACTCAAACATTTTAATCATAAATACATTTTACATAAATACATTAATACAACAAAATGAAACAAGCATATATAGTAAAAGGGTTCAGAACTGCCGTTGGAAAAGCTCCAAAAGGAAGTTTAAGATTTACCAGACCCGATGTGATGGCTGCTACAGTTATTGAAAAACTGATGGCTGAGCTTCCGCAATTAGATAAAAACAGAATTGATGACCTTATTGTAGGGAATGCAATGCCTGAGGCTGAACAGGGACTTAATGTTGCCCGTCTGATCTCTTTAATGGGATTGAATACGGATAAAGTTCCCGGAGTTACCGTAAACAGGTACTGCGCATCTGGAAGTGAAGCTATTGCTATTGCTTCAGCAAAAATTCAGGCTGGAATGGCGGATTGTATCATCGCTGGTGGTACAGAGTCGATGTCTTACATCCCAATGGGTGGTTATAAGCCGGTCCCTGAAACAGATATCGCAAAAACAAACCCTGATTATTACTGGGGAATGGGCTACACTGCAGAAGAAGTGGCAAAACAGTATAATATTACAAGAGAAGAACAGGATCAATTCGCTTATGAATCTCACGTGAAAGCTTTAAAAGCTAATGCTGAAGGAAGATTTGCAAACCAGATCGTTTCTATTCCTGTAGAATATAATTTCCTGGACGAAAACCAGAAAATGCAGTCTAAAAAGTTCGATTTTTCTGTAGATGAAGGTCCTAGAAAAGATACTTCTCTGGAAGGTTTGGCTAAACTAAGACCTGTGTTCGCCAACGGAGGAAGCGTAACTGCCGGAAACTCTTCTCAGATGAGTGATGGAGCTGCTTTCGTCATGGTAATGAGCGAAGAAATGGTAAAAGAATTAGGCCTTGAACCGGAAGCAAGATTAGTAGCTTATGCAGCTGCAGGTCTTGAGCCGAGAATTATGGGTATGGGACCTATTTATGCAATCCCAAAAGCTTTAAAACAAGCAGGCTTGGAACTAAAAGATATTGAGTTAATCGAGTTAAATGAAGCATTCGCATCACAATCTGTTGCTATTAAAAAAGAATTAGGATTAAATCCTGATATTCTGAACGTCAACGGAGGTGCCATTGCTCTTGGCCACCCGCTTGGTTGTACCGGAACAAAATTAACCGTTCAGCTTCTTGATGAAATGAGAAAACGCGGAAACAAGTACGGAATGGTTTCTATGTGCGTGGGAACAGGACAGGGAGCGGCAAGTATCTTTGAACTGCTTTAATAACTGACTAAAGGAGAAAAGAATAAAGAGAAAAGACCAGGATGAAGCATAATTTCAAAAACCTCAATATTTGGAAACTATCTATTGAACTGGCTGATGAAATTTATGCCGTTACTGACAGTTTTCCTAAAAGCGAAGAATTTGGATTGAAATCTCAGCTTAGAAGATGTTCGGTTTCTGTTGCTTCAAATATTGCAGAAGATTCGAGCAGAAGTTCTAATAAAGATTTTAATCGCTTTTTAGAAATAAGCCTTGGTTCTCTTTATGAATTACAGACCCAAGTAATAATATCAAATAAAAGGAATTATTTTGGGTTATCTAAAAATGAAATTATAGAAAATAAAATCACAGAATTACAGAGAATGATTTCGGGCTTTCAGAAAAACTTAAAACTGTAAAGTCTTTATTCTTTTCTCTTTATTCTTCTAATCTTAAAAATAAAAAACAATGAGTGATACACTTAATAAAACATTAAAAGGAGGAGAATTCCTGATCAAGGAAGTTCCTGCAAATGACATTTTCAGTCTTGAAGAACTGAGTGAAGAGCAAAAAATGCTTCGTGATTCGGCAAAAGAATTTATCGACAGAGAAGTAATTCCTCAGAAAGAAAGATTTGAGAAAAAAGATTATGCTTTAACTGAAGAAAAAATGCGTCAGTTAGGTGAAATGGGACTTCTTGGAGTTGCTGTTCCTGAAGAGTACGGTGGTCTTGGAATGGGCTTCGTGAATACCATGTTAGCTTGTGACTATTGTTCAGGAGCCAACGGTTCTTTGGCTACAGCTTATGGAGCTCATACCGGAATCGGAACCCTTCCTATCCTATTATACGGTACAGAGGAGCAAAAGAAAAAATACCTTCCGGATCTGGCTACAGGTACAAAATTCGGAGCATACTGCCTGACTGAACCGGATGCTGGTTCTGATGCCAACTCCGGGAAAACAAGAGCCAAACTTTCTGAAGACGGAAAAAGCTATATCATCAACGGGCAGAAAATGTGGATTTCTAATGCAGGTTTTGCAGAAATTTTCATTGTTTTCGCTAAAATTGATGATGATAAAAACATTACTGGTTTCATCGTAGAAAAAGAAGGAACTGAAGGACTTAGCTTCGGTGAGGAAGAGCATAAATTGGGAATCCGTTCATCTTCTACAAGACAGGTTTTCTTTAATGATATGAAAGTTCCTGCAGAAAACCTTTTAGGTGAAAGAAACAATGGTTTCAAAATCGCTTTAAATGCTTTAAATGTAGGAAGAATCAAACTGGCAGCTGCCAACCTTGACGGACAGAGAAGAATATTAAACCATTCTCTTCAATATTCTAACGAAAGAAAACAGTTTGGAGTTTCTATTTCAACTTTTGGAGCGATCAGAAAGAAACTGGCAGAAATGGCGACCGGAATTTTCGTTGCTGAAGCAGGTTCTTACAGAGCGGCAAAAGATGTTGAAGACAAAATCAATGAATTGGTTGCAAGCGGTCTTGATCACCAGCAGGCTGAACTAAAAGGAGTTGAAGAATTTGCTGTGGAAGCTTCTATTTTGAAAGTTTTCGTTTCTGATTTAACTCAACATACTGCTGATGAGGGTATTCAGATTTATGGTGGAATGGGATTCTCTGAAGATATGCCTATGGAAGCTGCCTGGAGAGATTCAAGAATTGCCAGAATCTATGAAGGAACAAACGAGATTAACAGATTATTGGCAGTAGGAATGCTGATCAAGAGAGCGATGAAAGGAGAACTGGATCTATTATCTCCGGCAATGGCAATCAGTAAAGAATTAATGGGAATTCCTTCATTTGAAGTTCCTGATTATTCAGCATTCATGAGCGAGGAAAAAGCAATCATTGCCAACCTTAAGAAAGTATTCCTTATGGTTTCCGGTGCTGCTCTTCAAAAATTCATGATGGATATTGAGAAACAGCAGCATTTATTATTGAATGCTTCTGAAATTCTTAACCAGATCTATATGGCAGAATCTGCTATATTAAGAGCTGAGAAACATTTTTCTCCTGATTCTGTAGAAGCAGCAATGGCTCAACTTAACCTTTATAAGGCAGTTGAAAAGATTATCGTAGCCGCTAAAGAAGGAATTATTTCTTTCGCTGAAGGTGATGAACAGAGAATGATGCTTTCAGGCTTGAGAAGATTTACAAAGTATACCAACCATCCGAATGTAGTGGCTTTAACTGAAAAAGTAGCTGCTCATTATATTGCTAAAGGAGCTTATTAGTCTTTTATAAAATAAATTTGATTTCAAGGCGTCTCATTTTTTGAGGCGCTTTTTTTACGCCGTTATTCAACAAAATGATATTAAATTAAAACCAATCCCTTAATTAGTAAAACAAAATTGCCTAGTCATTAAGCTTTTCCTGATAATCTATAAAAATATTTTGATAATCTTTTAAATTGGCTGTTCCTGATTTGATGATTTTTCCATTTTTATAGATGCTGTATTCATTCTTTTCATTGGTTTTTAAGCTTTTAAAATTCAGAATAATTCCATCTTTTATCTTTCCTGAAGAATCTGTTTGTAAAGAAGCTAAAGCCTGGGGTGCAAATTTTTCAGCATAATTTCCATAAAAAATTTTCAAAAGTGAATCTTCTTGACTGAAAAAATCTCCAATATTATTGAAAATAGCATCCAGATTATTCAAATCCGAACGGATATCTAATCTATAAAAAAGCTTATAGGTTTTATCCGGATTATCACTTCCTAATTTATTGTAATTGGTGTAAACAGTGCAGCTGCTAACTATATTATTAGAAATAGAAGTAGATATCATAGCATTCTTGGGTAAATGATTAATATCAAAATCAATACTTTCGATTATTATAATGGGTTCATTTTTATATAAAAAAGTTCTGATTTGCTTTTTATCTTTCAGTTCAATTTTTATCAATGAATTTTTATCTGCTGCATTGGTGATGTGTATTGCATCTTTGGTCTTAGAAAATAGTAAAGCATTACCGTAATTTACAGCTGCCATCGTTACAATTATACTATCCAATTTTCCATTTTCATATTTTTTAAAAGTGCTTCCACCTTCAATTTTTATTTCTTTAAAACCCGGCATTTCCATGTCTTGCCCAAAAACAGATACAGAAAACACAAAAAGACTAAAAAAGATCAGAAGATTTTTCATTGTAAACATTTAAAGATGGCCTAAGTTAAGCAATAAAAACTTCCGGTAATATATTTCCTTTTTCTACCCAACGCAGGGGTAGTGACAGAAAATATTTCTACCTGCATAGATCATTTTTTATTTTCCTTATTTTTTTATAATTTTAATAAAAATACGGGCAGCTATTTTTTATATTCAAACTCAAAACCATCAAACTCAAAATAAAAACCTATGGGAAAATTTATAATCTCGAAAAGAACAGACGGTGATTTCAAATTCAGTCTGAAAGCCGGAAACGGACAGGTAATCTTAACTAGTCAGGGATACGCCTCAAAATCCTCGTGCGAAAACGGAATAGAATCTGTACGCACCAATTCGCAAGATGATTCAAAATTTGAAAGAAATAAAGCAAAAGACGAACGTTGCTATTTCAATTTAAAGGCAGGAAACGGTCAGGTCATCGGAACCAGCCAGATGTATGAATCTGAAAACGGAATGGAAAACGGTATAGAATCCGTAAAAAACAACGCTCCAGGCGCTTCTGTAGAGGATGAGACCATTCTTTGATATTTCGTAAAATAATCTCAATAAAAATGTCTTATTTTTTAAGGCATTTTTTATTTTTGTATTCTATTTTCTATTTGAAATGACAAAAGAAGAACAGCTCAACAGAGCCATAAAAATAGCTGATAAAGCACACAAAGGACAAACCGATAAATACCACGCTCCGTACATCGCTCATGTAATGCGGGTAATGGAATATGGTAAAACACTTGACGAAAAGATTGTAGGCGTTCTCCACGATGTAGTGGAAGATCATCCGGAAGAATTCAGCCTTGAATATTTAAGAGCTGAAGGCTTTCCTGAATATATTATTTTTGCCATCAGCTGCCTGACCAAATTTGATCCCGAGGAAGATTACGATGAATTCGTTAAAAGAACAGAGCGATCTCCTCTTGCCGTTGCCGTAAAACTGAATGATCTGCGCGATAATATGGATCTCAGAAGGGTAAACAGGGAGCTTACACCTAAGGATATCAAGAGGTTTAACAAATACCTGAAAGCCTATCATTACCTGATTGAGAAGTATTAATCCGCTCCAGGGAAATCATATGTTTTTGTAGGATGGTTCGTACCGTCGATATTGATATTTAAAGCAAGATAAATAAAGTGAAGGTTTTTATTTCCCTTGGCTTCAAATTCACGCTGCCATAAATATCCCGTCAGAATCCCGAAATAATCATCGATCTGATATCCAAAACCTCCATAAACCCTGTTCCTAGCAAAAGTAGGCTTCATTGGACTTACAAGGAAAATCTCGTCATAAGCATTGGCGAAAATAGTTCCTTTTTTCACGGTTTTTGCATTAAGGGGAACGCTTACGTTCAAACGGTATCGGTAACGCATTCTTTGGGAAGATTTATCTGTAGCCGGTTCGTAGAACCAGCTTTTTTCAGCACGGAAACGGTTTTCAAACTTGACGATCCCTTTTTTCAGGTCGATCACGTCCTGAAGCCATACCCTTAACTCCTCTCTGCTGAGACTGTGATCTTTATAATTCACATATCTTCCAAGGCCTACGAAAGGTTTATGGTTTTTAGTCAGGTTGTATCCTACTCCCCCTTTGATCTCGTAATAATCCGGATAAGTATAGTCTTCATTTCCTCTGAGCTGACCTTCCGCATAGAGGAAGAATTTAGGATGAAACTTATAGGTTAGAGTCACTGCATTGAAGCTGGAAACATGCTCCTGTGCTTTTAAAAAGGTCATACTCAAAACTAAACTCAGACTTAAAAAAAGTTTCATAAAAAATTTTTGCAAAAATAAATTATTTAACAATTTGTTAATATTAACTTTCATTCATTTGGAATTAACATTTACTTAATATTGATCGTATATGAGAAGCCTAAATGAAACCATCTCTGAGGCATTTTAACTCCAAAAGCTTCTGTATATTTTGTATTCGTTAAATTATTGATCAACACATAAACAGAAAAATCTTTTTTGGCAAAACTCAGTTTTTCATCAAGAAGATTATAAGTTCCCAGATTCATCCTTTCATTATATCTGTAAACCAGTTCATTGATAAAATATCCCAGAAATCTCGTTTCCAGCTTGGCCACGACCTGATGCTTCAGATTATCTAAAATATACCTTGAAACAATCTCGTTGGATTTACTTATTTTACTGTCCAGGTACGTATATCCTGCAGTATATTTCAGCCAGTCAAACACTCTGTGGCTCAGTTCCAATTCAACACCTTTTGTATCAATTTTTCCCACATTCTGGGCGTACCATATAGGAGCATTAATGTCAGTCTTTATCCAGTCGATGGAATTTTGAGAATTTCTCATAAAACCACTTACTTTTGCCAGGATTTTGCTATTCTGGTACTGGTATCCTACTTCTGATGAAATAGCGTTCTCAGGAAGCAGATCAGGATTTCCCTGCTCGGTTTTACTTACATAATAAAGGTCGGTAAAGGTGGGAACACGGTGAACTTTTGCAATATTTCCGTAGATTTTGTTATTCTGATTGAAATTATATCCTACATCTAATCCGGGATAAAAAAAGTTTCCTTCTTTGGAATAATTCGCCCAGGAAATTCCCGGACTGATGTTCAGCTTTTTATCCAGCAATGAGAAATGATGTTCAAAGAAAACCTGTGAAACAAATCGGTTTCGCTCACCTAAATTGTTACTCGCCAGAAACTCCTTTCTCAACTCCACACCTACACCAGTAGTTCCCAATCCCCACTGGTAGCTGGAATTCACTTCCCCACCTACATTATTCCCGATATGCATATTTCTGTAACCATCAGGATTGCTTCTTGTAAAAAGATACATATCCTGCCCTCTTCTCCAGTATGCATTAGAACTAATCTTTAAAGCCCCGAATGTCTGCTGATGTGCTAAGCTTACAATAGAAGCTTGTGTTTCCTCATATTGTTCGGTGGCTGTGCTAGATGCATAAAAACCGTTAGCTCCGAATTTCTTTTCAGAAAAGCCGGCCTGCAGCTTCAGATCACCGTTTTTAATGTTCAGTTTACTTTGGTAGAAGACATTTCGGATCTCATAGTCCGTATTGTACATATACCCTTGAGATGAGGCAGAATTAGCCTGAAGAGAATTAGAAAACTTTTCATTTCCCAGCTGCGCGTTGAATCCGAAGCCATAGGTTTCATAATCTCCGCCTTCTGCACTTATTTTTACCCGTTTCCCGGGAGTGGTTTTCGTAATAATATTGATAACGCCGGCATAAGCATTCTGTCCGAATCTTCTGGCAGCAGGTCCTTTAATGATCTCGATTCTTTCCACATCATCCATATCCACAGGTATGTTCATTGAGTTATGCCCTGTCTGGGAGTCATTCATCCGGATGCCATTCAGCAACAGCAGAACCTGTTCAAAAGAACTTCCCCTGAATCCTATATCACTCTGAACTCCGTTGGCACCTCTCCTTCTGATATCCATTCCCGGAACCTGCTGAAGTACCTCATCAATACTTTTGGCCGGAGAATTAGCAATATCTTCTTTGGTAATTACAGTAATATTCTGATTGGCACTTTTATAGGGTGTGGAAATAAATTTTCCCTGAAATTCGATGTTTTCAATAGCTGTGGTTTTATCCTGTGCATGAGCACATAGCATTGATCCCAATAAAAATATACTCCCAATCTTTTTGATCATAATAGTTCCGGTTTTTGTTCTAAATCAGTTTCTTTAAATAGCGGCTCAAAAGTAAGGGAGTTCCCGAAGACAGGCAAATGATAGTTGTCATAAAAAAAAGATGCAGTATGGTTTATACTGCATCTTTTGCGGGAAGTAATTTCTATCTTTTTCTCATTAAATGTGTAACCAGATCTCTAAATAGTTTTACCATCTTTACATTACATATTTATGAATGCAATTTTAACAAATTTTTAAAATACAAAGCAAGAGTAAAAATTAAAAAAATAATGAAAATCATAATTTAATTAAAAATCCCGTATCAACACCTCAGCCATAGAATAAAATAAATAATAATAATTTATCTAACAACAACTTTGCAATACGGAAACTTGGGTTCATTGTAAAGCTAAAATCCATTAAATATAATCCTTTAATGAAAATATTTTAAGCATCTTATTTTCGCTAAAAATTCGTAATTTTGTAGGTCATTATTTTTAAGATGACAACAATCTTTTTTTAAGGATAAACATGGCTAAAACAACAGAAATAGATATAAAAAAACAGATCTTCGTTAAGAATGCACATCTTAATAATCTGAAACATATAGACGTTCTGATCCCGAAGAATAAACTGATCGTGATCACGGGAGTTTCCGGAAGTGGAAAATCTTCTTTGGCATTTGATACTATTTATGCAGAAGGACAGAGAAGATATGTGGAGAGTTTGAGCTCATATGCCCGTCAGTTTTTAGGTAAATTAGAAAAACCAAAGGTAGACGACATCAAAGGGCTTGCCCCTTCTATTGCCATCCAGCAAAAAGTAATTTCTTCCAACCCGCGGTCTACTGTAGGAACTTCTACGGAGATCTACGATTATATGAAACTTCTTTTTGCAAGGATTGGAAAAACATTTTCTCCTGTTTCCGGAGAAGAGGTAAAGAAAGATTCTGTTTCTGATGTGATTGATTTCATTAAAGCATCTGAAAAAGAGACTTCATTCCTATTGACCGCTCCTTTGGAATATGATACAGAAAATTTTAAGGAAGCACTGAATGTTTTAAAACTGGCTGGTTTCACAAGACTTGAAATTAACGGAAATGTCGCTGGAATTGAAGATTTGGAGAGCTTTGGCTTCACTCCTGAAAAGGGAATGACCATCAATCTTGTGATCGACCGTTTCTCTTATGAAGAAGATGAAAGTTTCCTTCAGAGACTCGCAGATTCCATACAGATGGCATTCTATGAAGGCCACGGTTATTGTGCACTGAAGAATACAGACACAGGAAAAGTAAAAGAATTTTCTAATAAATTCGAGCTGGACGGAATGGAATTCCTTGAACCGAATGTTCATTTTTTCAGCTTTAATAATCCTTATGGCGCTTGCCCTGCATGTGAAGGTTACGGAAAAGTGATCGGGATAGATGAAGACCTTGTGGTTCCCAATAAAACTTTATCCGTTTACGAAGATGCAGTGGTTTCCTGGAGAGGCGAAAGCATGAGTGAATGGAAAAAATCATTCATTAAAAAAGCCGGGGACTTTCCTATTCACAAGCCTTACCATCAATTGTCCAAGGAGCAGAAAAATTTTCTTTGGAAAGGTGACGGCAAAAGCAGTTTCCCATCGATCAATAATTTCTTCAAAATGCTTGAAGAAAACCTGTACAAGATACAATACCGCGTTATGCTTTCCAGGTACAGAGGGAAAACACTCTGCCATACCTGTGATGGACTGAGATTGCGTGAAGAGACAAGCTGGGTAAAAATAGACGGGCACAACATTCAGTCAATGATTGAGCTTCCGTTGGATGAACTATATCCTTTAATAGAAGGTTTGAAACTTTCTGAGCATGATCAGGATGTTGCCAAAAGATTGTTGTACGAGATCAAGACCCGGATTGAATTTTTATTAAAAGTAGGTTTAGGTTATTTAACGATCAACAGAACCTCCAATACACTTTCCGGTGGTGAAAGTCAGAGGATCAATCTTGCCACAAGTTTGGGAAGTTCTTTGGTAGGATCTATTTATATTCTGGATGAACCTTCCATTGGTCTTCACTCAAGAGATACTGAAAACCTGATCGGAGTTTTAAAGAATCTTCGTGATCTGGGAAATACCGTTATTGTGGTGGAACATGATGAAGATGTCATGAAAGCTGCAGATTATATTATAGATATTGGTCCGGAAGCTGGTTACCTTGGCGGTGAGCTGGTTTTTGCAGGAGATTATCATGATCTTAAAAATGCAGATACCCTTACCTCAAAATATTTAACCGGAAGAATGGAGATTGAAGTTCCTAAAAAACGACGAAAAGCCAAGGAATGGATCCATATTAAAGGAGCGAGACAAAATAATCTTAAAAATATAGACGTAGATGTTCCTCTGGAAAGCCTTACGGTGATCTCCGGGGTTTCCGGAAGTGGAAAATCTACCCTGATGAAGGAAATTTTAACGAATGATATTCAGATCCAGCTTGGAATGGGTGGCAAAAAAGGAGATTACGACTCTGTAGAATTTCCTAAGAAACTGATTAAAAATATTGAACTGATCGACCAGAACCCGATCGGGAAATCATCGCGTTCCAACCCGGTAACTTATCTGAAAGCCTATGATGATATCAGAGATCTGTTCGCTAAGCAGAAAGTTTCAAAAATGATGGGTTATAAGCCTAAACATTTCTCTTTCAACGTAGATGGCGGACGATGTGATGAGTGCAAAGGTGAAGGGGTTATCAATGTTTCCATGCAGTTCATGGCAGATATTGAGCTGGAATGTGAGGTTTGTAAAGGAACCCGTTTCAAAAACGAAATCCTGGAAGTGAAATTCGATGAGAAAAGTATTTCCGATATTCTTCATATGACGGTAGATGAAGCATTAGCGTTCTTTAAAGATAATAATGAAGACAAGATCGTCACTAAACTGAGACCGCTTCAGGAAGTGGGATTAGGCTACCTGCAGCTTGGACAAAGCTCTTCTACCCTTTCCGGCGGTGAAGCACAGCGTGTGAAACTGGCTTCATTCCTTGTGAAAGGAGTGACAACAGACAAGACCCTGTTTATTTTTGATGAACCTTCTACAGGATTGCATTTCCATGATATTCAGAAATTGCTGAAATCATTGCAGGCTCTGATCGATCTAGGACATTCTGTGATCGTTATCGAACATCAGCCGGATATTATCAAGTCGGCCGACTTTATTATCGACATTGGTCCTGAAGCAGGAAAATATGGTGGTGAAGTGGTTTTTGCCGGAACACCGGAAGACCTCGCGAATGATAAAAAGTCGCACACTGCGAAATATATTAAGGAAAAACTTGAAAACTAGATATGAATAGAGAGCCATTTGGCTCTCTATTTTTTTTATTCACTTATTCAATCCTGACTTACACATTATACAAAAACGGACATTCTCTAATAAAAGATGTGTCGTCAAGCTGGGAAACCAAAAATTGATATAAATCTGCTGCACTGATTTTCTCTCCTAGGCAATCTCTTAGATTGGCTTCTGTTTCAAAATGTTCGGAAGCTGGAATAATCAATGGAAGCCGGATCAATGTCCAGTCCAGATTGCTGTTCATTAGGATTTCGTATTCATCTTGTTTATTCCTTGTTGTCTTTGGATAATTCTGATACATCCACTCTGTTGCAGCTTTTACCTTATCATTTTTATGATCAAAAGGCGTGTCTACATTCAGACCGGTAATGGTAATATATCGTTTAATTCCATGGGAATTCATAGATTGTATAATATTATTGGTAGCATCTGTAAATATAGGTTCTTCACCTACAGGCTGTCCTATTTTACTGATCACTGCACTGCAACCTGCAATAAGAGTATCTATAGCTTCCGGATCTCTTGCATCTCCCTTTAAAATTTCAATGAGAGGATCTTTTACGTTAAAGTTTTGGGGATTTCGAAGCAGCAGCTTCATTGGATATCCTTTTTTCACAAGTTCCCGAACAAGATAATTACCGGTTTTTCCAGTACCACCTATAACAGCAATTTTATTTGTTTTCATAATATTCTCTTTTTGTTTAAAAATTAAGATACAATAATGACTGGGCAGCAACCCGGACATTTATTGTTTGATATTTTAGTATTGAATAATAGTAAATTAAGGTTCTGAAAAAATTGAACCTTATAATTTCAGGCATTTAGAAATTTACCTGAACCAGTGATGATATTTTATAAAGAGATATTAATGAGTCAAATATAAGTATTTATTTAAAAAAATTATACGTTGATAAAGTTAATTTTCCAAAGCTTTTTTCAAACCTATTTTATTATCTTAGAAAGAAAAATTATTTTCCTCTATTTCCTAAAACATTGATTGATTTTCGCCTTTTAATCTGAATTAAACATCATGAAATATAAAATTCTATTCACTTCCTTTCTTATTCTGTCATTATGCAATTGCGCCTCTAAAAAAAATATCAGTTCAACCAAAATATATAAAACAAAGTTAGATACGCTGACATTATTTGATCAAAGCCGAAACCGTAAAATTCCCGTTGCTTTCTACAGCCCGGAAACCGATCAAAAAATTCCTGCACAACAAATCATCATTTTCAGTCATGGCTACGGAGCTAATAAAGGAGGTGATTACTTTGTCTATTCCTATTTAACCGAAATGCTGGCTTCAAAAGGGTATTTCACAGTCAGCATCCAGCATGAGCTTCCCACTGATGAGCTGATTCCGATGGAAGGAAAGCCACAAATCGTAAGAATGCCTTTCTGGGAACGTGGGACAGATAACATTTTATTTGTTCTGAATGAACTTAAAAAGATCAGACCGGATCTTGACTATAAACACCTGACTCTAATTGGGCATTCCAATGGTGGAGACATGACAGCTTTATTCGCTAATAAATACTCTTCTCTTGTGTATAAAATTATTACTATGGACAACCGAAGAATGTATCTTCCCAGAACTTCCCTTCCTAAAATATACACCATTCGTTCTAATGATTATCCTGCTGATGAAGGCGTATTACCCACATCTGAAGAGCAGAAAAAATATGGTATTACTGTACAGCAAACTGATATTAATCACGGCCACATGGACAATAAGGGAAGTGATGAAGAGAAAGAAATATTGAAAAGTATGATTTTTAAATACACTGAAATACAATAACTTAAATACTTATCCACAATAAATTGTGGATAACTTGTGAATTTTAACATTAAATTCATGTTTCGTATTAAAAATAGTGCTAAATTTACTATGTAATACAACTGAAATGAAATCATTTTTTGCTTTTTTCAGCTTTGAAATTGCAATTAAATTTGAAATAAAAATTTAAGCACAGCATTGTCGGCTGTGCTTTTTATTGTTGTCTAATTAAAAAAATGAGATGTATTTATCTACTGGATCCGCTTCTAAAGAGCGGATTCTTTTTTTACATTGATTAAGTTTCTAAATAAAATCATTGAAAAACAAACTGTAATTAGTGTAAAATCTTTTATGTTTTTAAATTAATTAGTATTTTTATTTTTCCAAGGCCCCATAGTTCAACGGATAGAATAGAAGTTTCCTAAACTTTAGATCCAGGTTCGATTCCTGGTGGGGCTACCAGATGCCATAATGATTATTGTTTCATTATTATTTACTCTACCGCACATTCTGAGAATTAAGGTTAATGGACAGAGCTGTATTTAGAAAATAAGTTAAGTCAATTCATTAATATCGGAATTTTCACAAAGCTATCGTTGTACCATTTCACTTGTAAGGGTTCTTTGGCGTCTTTAATGGTTTCTTCGCTTACAGTTTTTCCTGTTCCGTAGTTGAGTTCAGAAAACGGATTTTTATTTACATTCAGAGAGATGACCAGCCGGCTTCCTTTGCTTAACTGTTTACTTACCAAATGTGTATTGGAGAATGGAATAGCTTCAATTTCATTAGGTTTCAGCAATTTTCTTTTTGTAATATCCGTTGAGAAACTTGCCCGCCCTATAAAATAAGACAGATGAAAATATTCCCCATTGGGCATTAATTCATATAACGTTACTCCGATATCCATATCCTTTTTATTGATGCTGGCCTTAATTTCCCCTAAAAAGGAACCATTTATTAACAGGGGTTCTTCCAAAGGTTCACTAACAAAATTAAATCCGTTAGATGTATCAATCTCCTTTCGGATAATAGGTTCCGGGTAATAATCATTATTTGTTATTTCCCTGTTTGCAAAATCTACCTGCTGTGCTAAATAACTCTTCTTAGCAGGTTTTTGTGAATTTAAAGAGTAGAATTTACCTGACTTTTTATCTGTTAGATACAGCGTTAAAAAACCATTACTCATTTTGTCAATAGATGGAGCACTTCGCCATTCATTGGAACCCATTACCTGATAGTTAATTCTATCTTTTAACATTTCAGGTTTAGTCCCATTCTTTAAAATATAATCAAACCATTGATAAGTGATTTTATTGATATCAAATAACGCAACAGGATCTACCTGATATTGGTACAGAATAGCTTCTCCTCCACTTTGAGTCCCAAAATGCCCATAAGGTCCTATAATTAAATAAGCAGGTGTCTGAGGACTATACTTTTGGAGTTCTCTCAAATAATACAAGCCCGAGCTCTGCCCGTCATTATAGTACCCGTCAAATGCCAAAACAGGTATTTTTATTTGTGCAAAATCTTTTTCATAGGGAGTCATTTTTTGCCAATACTGATCAAAAGAAGGATGGCTGATCCATCGCTGAAACCATTTGTTAGGTACACCGTCTATACTATCTAATTTCTTATAGGCAACTCCTGTTTCCCACCATTTATTTTGCATTTTTCTAAAACGTTGTCTGTCATTTCCAGCTATGGTGTCCAGGTATTTATTATTTCCAACATAGAATGCCCATTCATAATTAGGGTTAACAAAAATATTATTTTCTACAGGCAAACCCTGCCCCGGTCTGGCCGCTACATAAGGTACAATTGTTTTAAGGGCGGGATGCAGATTTTTACATGCGGCCCATTGCGTAAATCCATTATAACTTCCTCCATACATTCCAACACTTCCATTAGACCATTTTTGTTTACTGATCCAATCTATGACATCATAGGTATCATTGGCATCATTCTCATATGGAAGTATTTCACCTTGACCGAATCTTTTTCCTCTTGCATAGGCCATAACTCCTATGTATCCATTATCTACAGATCTCTTTAATGATACCATATCCCTGCCTGCATCCCTAACATAAATTGTTGACTGAAGTATAACAGGTGCAGGTGTTTCGTCTCCTTTTTTACGCACTACTATTAAAGATAAGGTTGCTCCATCTCTTGTTCTTACAGAAACACTATCCTGAATATTGTAAATACTCGTTAAGTCTTCCGTTTTTGCTTTTTTTGTTTGTTGGGCCGGACAATAGAAAAATGCCAGGAATAGTATGAGGAAATTCAAGAATATTTTCATTGGTTAGCTTTATTTAAATCCTATTTATTAGATTTTATTTAGATTTTTGAACTTAACAGATTGGCGGTTTGAAACTTCCAACAGTTCTCCTGTTTTCAGTTTTACCACTAACCGGCCTCCAGTTATTTGTTTTACTTCTTGGATATATTCAATATTAATAATCTCAGTCCTGTTTATTCTGAAAAAAATATTTTCATCCAGCATTTCTTCCCATTGACGAAGTGAACGTCTTTGAAGCGCTTTTTTCCCTTGAAAAAAAAGTCTGGTATAATTTTCAAGTGATTCAATTAAATAAATTTCATCTAATTGGATAAAGAATCGTTTCTCCCCATCTTTAATAAAAATCTTCCGGTCTTTGGTTGCCACATTATTTAAAGAAGATTTCTGATGTATAGAATCTCTTATTTTTGTAATTGCTTTTGCAAAGCGTTCCTCTCGTATAGGTTTCATGAGATAGTCCAATGCATTTACCTCAAATGCTTGTACGGCATATTGGTCATAAGCTGTAATAAAAAGTACTGCAGGCACATGATCTAAAGACTCCAATAAATCGAAACCGGATTTCTCAGGCATCTGAATATCTAAAAAAAGCAAGTCAGGTATTTCTGTTTCAATCAAACTCTTAGCAGCATCAGCATTTTCAGCCTCACCAATCAGAACAAAGTCTTCATACCCTTTTAATGTATTTTTCAGTTCTTCCCGTGATAAACGCTCATCATCTACAATTATAACTTTTATTTTTTTCATTTGAATGGGAGTAAAATAGTTGCCAAAACTGTTTCGTCTATGCTCTCTTTAATCTTAAAAAAGGCATTTCCATTATATTGTAACAACAACCTCTCTCTGAGATTATTCAATCCAATACCTGAACCTTTAATCTCTTTACTCAGTTTCCCTTGATTTTGGACACTGATGTTGATATAATTGTTTTCCTCTTCAATTGTTATCATAATAAATCCACCATTTTTTCTCTTTTCGATTCCATGTTTTATTGCATTTTCAACCAAGGACTGAATACTTAATGGCAGGATCAGATATTTTGAAACCTCTACATTTATCACCATTTTTATTTGCAAACGTTCCTCAAACCGTATCTTTTCTAATTCAAGATAATCCTTAACAAGATTAATTTCATCATGCAAGGGTACTAATCTTTCTACGTTACTATTTAAGGAATTCCTCAGCAACTCGGATAAAAGATCAATTGCCCGTCTTGCTGAATCTGGGTTTTCCAGTACCAGAAATTTTATATTATTCAATGAATTAAAAAAGAAATGCGGGTTAAGCTGCGCACTGAGATTATTTAATTGTGCTTCTTTTATTCTAAGTGACAATTGTGCATTTTCCTTCACTGTTGCAATTTCAAGTCTTGAATAATGAAACAGGTGGTAAGCCAATAACCAAATAGACATTAATCTGGTCCCTGTAATAAAAATCTGCAATTCCATAGATTTGAAAAACACTACGAATGAAATCATGCTACCTTTTAAAATAAACAGCCGTACCAAATAAAGTTTACTAACAATCAAAAACATATATAAAAAAGAAAGTATCAAAATACTGATTGCAATTTTGGGCACTAACTTTTTCAGATTTAATTTATTCCAACCTTTTCTTATCGCAAATTTTTTGTACATATGGGTCAATGTAATGCCTATAAATACATCTAATATGAAATCTGCTATCCCTATTTTCCAACTAAAATCACCTGTAAAAAATGCTGAAAATCCCCAATAAAAGGAAACTAAAAACCACCCAATGAGCTGAATTTTCCAATAGGCCGATATTCTTCTTATTATTTTCAATACATAAATTTTTAATGCTTAGTAAAGGTATTCCTCTGATATAAATTGAGCAAATAAAAGTGCATGAACGAAAAAAAACAGCGGATGAATGTAGTAGTAATTTATTGGCTTGTACTGTACACCTATTTCCCATTTCCAGAAAGATTGATGGTTATTCTGTTGTCCATAAATAAAAGGATAGCGGATAGGAAACACATCGCCAGCGACTTGTAATAATGATGGTATTCCTGGTGAGCCATGTGCGTTGTAAATGCCCCGATAGCAAAAGGGAACAAAACTAAGATTCCCAACGTTCTAAACTTTGGTCTAAATAATCCTGCCAAAACAATCAGCACTCCTATTGTTTCAGCAATGCCGATCGCTATTGTCCAGGATTGATTAAACCCCAACGACTGCATACTTCCCATCATTTGAGGCTTTTGGATGATCTTTGAAATAGCAGATGGAAAAATAATATACAGGTATCCTGTGTAGCAAAGCCAGTAAAGTACTGTTTTAAAAGAAATTTTCATAATGTGTTGCTTTTTATGATCAATAATCTATGCTTTTTGCAATAGCTTCAGATACTTCTATACAGCTTTGAAACTCTGTGATCTTTGTTTTCAGCGTTTCTATGGTGCCTGATGTCAACGGCAGACGAAAGACCGGATTTCCAGTATTTACCGCAGAAATGATAGCTTCTGCAGCTTTCATGGGATCACCGGGCTGCCTACCATTGATGCTTTTTGTATTTTCCCTTACATTATTTAATCTTTCTGTATAGACGGCCAATTCATTTTCAGCATATTTAACGGATGCCCCAAAGAAATCAGTTCGTAAGGCGCCCGGCTCTACCAATAATACTTTTATTCCGAAAGGCTCAACCTCCAGCTTTAATGCCTCACTCATCCCTTCAATGGCAAACTTGCTTGCTGCATAAATTCCGTTCCCTATACCAGCCGCAATTCCTACCCGTGAAGAGAGCTGTACAATGGTTCCCTGCCTTTTTTCTCTCATGTATGGAAGTACAGATTTGCATAGCTTCCATACGGAAATAAAATTCACGTTGAACTGATCAATAATTTCATCTTCTTTAAACTCTTCAATCATTCCGAAGAGCCCGAAACCTGCATTGTTGACCAGCACATCTATTGTTCCATACTGTTTGGCAATGCTATTCACAAGCGATGGTATTTGCTTTGTATCGGTCAGATCAATGACAAAAGCTTTGGCATTAATGCTGTTTTCAAACTCTGTCTTATCTTTTTCCCGGCGCACGGTCCCGATAACGATATCGCCTGTTTCAGCTGCCTGTTTAGCTATTTCTCTACCCAAACCTTTGGATACTCCTGTAATAAGCCATACTTTTTGTTTCATTTTTTATTTTTTATTCCAGACAAAATTATTTTATACCTTTACACCAATCAAGTACCTACAAAATTGTATGTACAATCTAAACGATTATGAGAAAGGAAAATTCAACTAATTTTTTGAATGAAACAGACCTGGTAGAGAACTGTGGAATGTTCTATACCCTGTCACTTATTGGTGACAGGTGGAAATTAGGCATACTGGCTTCCTTATTTGACAATAAAGCTTTGCGGTATTCGGAAATAAAAAACAGGCTTTCCAATATCACGGAAAGAATGCTGATCAAGCAGCTGAAAGAATTGCAAAATGACGGACTCATTATCCGTCATGATTATCTGGAGACCCCTCCGAGAGTTGAATATAGCATCAGTGAAAAAGGACGAACCCTTGAAAATGTATTTATAACGTTAAGGCAGTGGGGTAAAGAAAACAGAAACTAACGGCTTCTATCTCTCATGATGCTGTTGTAAAAACAGGTTATTTTTAATTAAATGATTGCCTATAATTCAAAGGTGTAAGATCCGTTTTCTTCTTGAACAGTTTATTAAACGATTGCGGATGTTCAAATCCTAAGGCATAAGCTACTTCTGATACTGAAAAGCTCGTTGCGGTAAGATATTCTTTCGCCTTTTCAATCAGTTTTTCATGAATGTGCTGCTGGGCATTCTGTCCGGTAAGGTTCCTAAGCATATCACTTAAATAATGCGGTGAGAGATTAAGCTCTGAAGCTAGAAATTCTACTGTGGGAAGACCTTTGTTTAATGTTTCCTCTCTATTGAAATAGTCGTCCAGTATTATTTCCATTTTGGAAAGAAGATCACTGTTGACCGATTTCCTTGTAAGAAACTGCCTTCTATAAAAACGGTTGCTGTAATTCAGCAGAACTTCAAGATAAGAAACAATCACATCCTGACTTACCTCATCAATGGCTGTGTTCAATTCACTTTTAATATTATTCAGAAGTCCGGTAATTATTCCTTTTTCCTGGTCAGACAAATGCAGGGCCTCATTGGTATCATAAGAAAAGAACCCGAATTTTTTAATGCTTTTCGCCAAAGGATAGCTTCGGATAAAATCAGGGTGCACCAAAAGCGTATAACCGCAATATTCTTTATTACCATCTGTAGAAAGGATCTGTCCCGGTGATGTAAACATCATTCCGCCTTCATTAAAATCATAATATCCCTGCCCGTAGCCCATCTTCCCATTTTCAGAAAATTTATAAGAGATCTTATAAAAATTCATGAGAAAACTTTTTTTGAGCATTTCTTTGTTAATGCTCATTTCAGTATTATCTACCAGGCTTACCAAGGGATGAAGCGGTTTGGGAAGCTGGAGGAGATTGTGCATTTCCGATATGGACGAAATCTTCAGAGGAGTGTTATCTTTCTTTTCCATGACATAAATGTATTAAATTTTTGGTTTAAAAGACAGCATAAAACAGTTATATTTATGCTGCCTCTATATTCAGAATATTTTAGATAAATTGTTTTCCAAGCTGCTCTCTGAATAGTTCATCACCCAATTCAAGACGTTGGGCATATAATGCTTTTGCATCTTCTCCGGCTACATATCTCAACTGTTTTTTTCCGTCTGTGGCTGCTTCATAAACAACTTCTGCAATCTGTTCCGGTGTAGAAGCCGCTTCCATCATTCCTTCCATACTGGAAAAAAGTGAATTGGAAATTTCTTCATATGCAGGGCTTGTTGCCAAATCTAAGGAGCGGCTTACAAAATCAGTCTTAATTCCTCCCGGTGAAACCGTCTTGATATCAATTCCAAATTTGTTCAGTTCAAAGGCCAAACTCTCACTCCATCCTTCCAGCGCCCATTTCGTAGCATGGTAGGTAGATCCCAATGGAAATGCAATAAGCCCTCCGATTGAGGTAGTGGAAATAAACATTCCTTTATTTTTCTCTCTGAAGTAGGGAATAAATGCCTGTGTTACACGGATCACTCCCAATAAATTCGTATCCAGCTGCTTTAAGATCTGCTCATCTGTCAACGCTTCCAAAGGACCGATTAGACCGTATCCTGCATTATTGAAAACTATATCTACAGGTCCAAGATCAAGTGCATGTTTAACGGTCGACCTGATTTGCTCAAGGTTAGTTACATCCAGCGGAAGTACCGTTACATTGTCTAAGCCGGCAAGCTCTGTATCTGCTTTAGGGTTTCTCATTGTTGCAATAACGTTCCAACCTCTGCTTTGGAATAATCGTGCAGTCGCTTTTCCCAATCCTGTTGAAGCGCCTGTTATAAAAATTGTTTTCATTTTTTTCTGTATTTAAATTACAGGACAAAGGTCAGGTATAGCATAAAAGGCGGAGTTGCCAAAACGGGTAAACATGTATCCAAAATGAATCTGTACAGAAGAAATAACAAATTTAATGAAGCAGATGCAAAAATAAGGCTCAGATTGTAAAAATCTGAGCCTTTTATCAGTAAAGGAAGGGATCTATAAGTTTGATATTCCCTTTCTGTATTTTTAATTAAAATTTATAGACAAATGAATTGATGTTCATCCCAGCTCCCACAGAAGCAAATAAAACGACATCTCCTTCCTTTATTTCATGGGTAGGAAGTTCTCCGTCTAAAATCATCGTAAGAAGAGTTGGAATAGTAGCTACACTGCTGTTTCCCAGTTTACAGATGACCATCGGCATAATATTTTCCGGCATTGGCAGATCATAAAGCTGGTAAAAACGTTTCACAATAGCTTCATCCATCTTTTCATTAGCCTGATGTATAATAATTTTATCCAGCTGGTCTATAGAATATCCGCTGGCCTCAAGGCATTTCTTCATAGCATCAGCCACATTCACAAGGGCAAATTCATAGATCTTTCGGCCTTCCATTTTGATGTATTTGGTATCCGGACAGCTTTCATTATTGTAGGATTTACCGAAAAACAGATAATCCTTTTCATTTAATGTATAAGATGCTGACAGGTGAGACTGTATTCCACGGTCATCTTCACTCAGTTCCAAAATGGCTGCTCCAGCTCCGTCTGCATAGATCATACTATCTCTGTCGTGAATGTCCACCACTCTTGAAAGGGTTTCCGCACCAATCACCAGGCATCTTTTGGCAATACCCGATTTAATGAATGCATTAGCCTGTATCATTCCTTCTATCCAGCCTGGACAACCAAACAGAACATCGTACGCTACACAAAAGTTATTTTTGATCTTTAAAAGATGCTTCACTCTGGAAGCTAAGCTTGGGACAGCATCAGACTGAATAGTACCAAAGCGCACATCCCCAAAATTATGGGCAAATATGATGTAATCCAGCGTTTCGGGATCTATTTTTGAGTTTTCTATCGCTCTCTGTGCTGCAATCAGACCCAAATCGGAAGTCACCTGATCTTCAGATGCGTATCTTCTTTCTTCGATGCCGGTAATTTCTTTCAGCTTTCTGGCAATGATATCATTCGGTTCCTTTAATGACTCTCCGTTTTTATTAATAAAATGATGCTTGTCAAAAAATAAATTTGTAATTGTTTCCGACGGTATATAATTACCGACGCCTATAATCTTGCTTGTCATTAAAAAAAAATTATAATCTCTTTAAACTCATTTCAGTTTTTTCGTGAATTCAAAATATTGTACAATAATAACGATAAAATATCTATTATTCGTATGATAAAATAGAATTGAATATTTATATTGGTATTCAAAGCATACCATGCCCCTGCAGAAGCCCGCTGAATGCAGTTTATCTGTTATTTTTTAATTTACTGTTACTTGTCGATTTATTTTTTTCAACCCTATACATTTCATCCTTTTTTGTAAATTCGCATGCTTATGGCAGCCTATATTCTTGAAAATACCAGCATCAGTGCGCTTTCTGTATATGATCTTCTGAAACATACTTCAGGCAGTGCTTTCCTGGAGATCAGAGAATTTCATGATATTTATCCTATTGCCATTGAGAATAATAACGGCCTATTTACCAAAAACTTGTCGCTACAGGACTTTCCATCCGTTTCCGTAAGCCAGATTGGCCATTCGCTAGCCAGCACCTGTACCTGCAGCAGTTCCAAGGAAAAACTTTGTGAACATCAGGCAGAAATTATCTGCGGTATTCTGGAAGAAAAAAATTTCCGGATCTTTTTTGATCCTTTCCTACGAAAAAAACTCTTCATTGCTAAAGCTAAAATCTACGGTCTTGAAAATGAAGCTGATCTGGACACTTATTTTGAACTGGAATATGCAGAAGGTAAAACAGATGCCCGGCCAAAGATTAAAGAGATGCTTCCTATAGACGAAGATACTTTTAAACAATATCTTCTGCCCCAGCGTTCTTCTGTGATCAATGAACTAGCACTTCAGGAAAACGGAAAGAAAAAGATACTGGTCATTGGAAGACACCGGTACTATAGCCATCTGAACTTTTCACTGATGGAGGCTGAGACTACCCAAGCAGGAAAGATTAAAAACCCAGTCAATTCCGTTGACGCCATGCAGCTGATCTGGAAGGCTGAAGAACCGATGCATATAAAATTCTACACGGCTGTTAATGCTTTTCAGAACAACTATAACGAAGATTATAATTCTTCAGAACTGGAAGCTCTTAAACTGATCGTTCAGAATCCCATGGGTTTTGAAACCTACTATCATGACAGGGATCTTTCAGAGACGGTTTCTTCAAAATCCCTTGTTCCTGTAAATCTTGAAAATTTTGCAGGCAGAAATCCGGCTGGCTGTATTTAAAAAAGATCCTTTTTATGAAATTACAGGTGAGCTGGAATTTAATGATATTTCTGTTCCTTTTAAAAATACGGTGATAAGGAATGAATATTTTGTGTACAGCCGGAATACTTTCAGTTTTGTAGATGATCCCGACATGTTAAGGGTCATTAAATTTTTTAAAAGCAATAATGAAATTCTGCTTGTTCATGCCTCAAAGTATGAAGCATTTATGCAGAATATTCTTTCTTCACTGGAAGAACGCATCCACATCAATTACAGTTACATACAGCCTGCAACTCCTGTACAGCTTGAGGAGAAAGAATATCGGAACGAACGGATCATTTATTTAAGGCAGCAGGGAAATTATATTGCATTAACCCCGGTTATGAAATACGGTCAGGTAGAAGTTGCCGTCTATTCCAGGAAACAGCTTTTTGATACGGATCAGAACGGAAATGCATTTAAAATCGACAGAAGTGATGCTGAAGAAGCCCGTTTTACATCTCTTATCATGAAGCAGCATCCGGACTTTGAAGGACAAATGGACGGGTATGATTATTTTTACCTGCATAAAGATAAATTCCTGGACGAAAACTGGTTTCTCTATGCTTTTGAAATATGGAGGAATGAAGGAATTATCATATTGGGCTTTAGTGAGCTAAAAAACAATAAAATCAATTCGCACAAAGCAAAAATCAATATTCAGATTACCAGTGGGCTTGATTGGTTCAATGCTAAATTAAAGGTAAGCTTCGGACAGAAAGACGCAGCCTTAAAACAACTTCACCGGGCTATACGGAACAGAAGCAAGTTTGTTCAACTGGATGATGGTACCCTTGGGCTTCTTCCTGAAGAATGGATCAGCAGAATGACAGAATTTTTCAGAATCGGTGAAATTGATGCGGAAGATCTTAAAATTCCTAAGATTAATTTTACTGAAGTATCGGCACTTTTTGAGAAAGATATTTTAAGCTCGGAAGCTCAGGAGGAGCTTTCTTCTTACTCGGTTCAGTTTTCTTCTGTGAAAGATGTTCCCCAAATCAATATCCCTGAAGGATTAAATGCTGTTTTAAGAGATTATCAGCATGACGGACTAAACTGGCTGAACTTTCTGGACGGCTTTAATTTTGGTGGCTGTCTTGCCGATGATATGGGACTTGGAAAAACGCTGCAGATCATTGCATTTGTCCTGTCTCAGCGTGAAAAGCTGGGGCATACCACGAATCTTGTGGTAGTTCCTACTTCTCTGCTTTTCAACTGGCAGGAAGAAATCAGCAAGTTCGCTCCTTCCATAAAAGTGATGACGCATTACGGAGCAGACAGGCTGAAAGCATGGGAGCATTTATCTGACTATGAAGTGGTGCTTACCAGCTATGGAATGCTGCTTTCGGATATCCGTTTCCTGAAGAATTTCCGTTTCAATTATGTTTTCCTTGATGAATCCCAGACGATTAAAAATCCTAATTCGGAAAGGTATAAAGCAGCACGTCTGCTGCAGTCCAGAAACAGGATCGTTCTTACAGGAACTCCTATTGAAAACAATACTTTTGATCTTTACAGTCAGCTATCTTTTGCCTGTCCTGGACTTTTGGGAAGCAAGCAGTATTTTAAAGACATTTACGCCATTCCTATTGATAAGTTTGAATATGGAAAGAGGGCTCAGGAACTTCAGCAGAAGATAAAACCCTTTATTCTCCGCAGAACAAAGAAACAGGTGGCTAAGGAGCTTCCGGAAAAAACGGAAATGGTGATCTATTGCGAAATGGATGTTGAGCAGCGTAAGATCTACGATGCTTATGAAAAGGAACTGCGTGAATTTATCGCTGCCAATGATGACGATGATCTGAATAAAAACAGTATGCATGTTCTGACAGGGCTTACCAGGCTCCGGCAGATCTGTAACTCTCCGGTACTTTTAAAAGAAGGGTATTCCGGCGATCATGCCGTGAAAATAGAAATATTGACGGAACAGATCCAGAGCAAATCTAAAGATCACAAAATATTAGTATTCTCACAGTTTGTAGAGATGCTGGATTTAATTAAAGCAGAGCTTGAACATAAAAACATTTCGTTTGAATATCTTACAGGACAGACGAAAAACAGGGCTAAAGCTGTTAATAATTTCCAGGAGAATGAAGAAGTCCGGGTATTTCTGATCAGTTTAAAAGCTGGAGGTGTGGGACTCAATCTTACACAGGCAGATTATATTTATCTGGTAGATCCGTGGTGGAATCCTGCAGCGGAAAATCAGGCTATTGACCGAAGCTACCGTATCGGGCAAACCAAAAACGTAATTGCTGTCCGCCTGATCTGCTCGAATACTGTGGAAGAAAAGATTTTAAGTCTTCAGAAAAGGAAGAATGAGCTGGCGCAAAACCTGCTTCAGACGGATGGAAGCGGCATTCAGAAACTTTCAAAGCACGATCTGCTGGAAATATTAGAATCCAAACCTTTATAAAATTCTTCTAGAATTAATCTGCATATCAGCAATTAAAAAAAAGAAAACCGGCAGAAATTATCCTGCCGGTTAAAAAAAACAAAAATTGATATGGATATGATTAGATAAAGTGTTCTTATTTTATAATGATCTTTTCTGTGATGACCTTTTTATCTCTTGTGTAAATTCTGATGAGGTATATTCCCGGTGTAAGGCTTTCCACATTAATAATGCTGGAATTTCCTTCGGAAAGTTTTTGACCTGATAAACTGAAAATTTCGTATTTCTCAAGTCCTTTTTCTGTTTTCACTGTTATAGATCCTGATGTAGGATTTGGATATATTCTTGCTGAAGATTTTTTTGTTACTTCTGAAGTAGCCAGATTTGACGCCTGAACATTTAAGGTATAATCTTCAACCTGTCCAATGAACCATCCTGAAGGGCAGGCCAGGTTTTCCAATACTCCCATCCAGGAATTTGATTCGTAAGCCTTAACGATTCTTAAACGGGTTTCTCCAAGCATCGCAGTGGCAGGAATAGCTATTGTTCCGGAGGTTATTCCAGACTGATGTCCGGAAACAGGGTCAGAGTTATCCAAAAAGCCTAAGTTAAATGCTTCGTCTGCATCAAATACATTATTATGATTAAAATCGATATAAGCATAAGCAGACACAGTACTTTGCCCCTGTGTTCCTCCTGTTACCGTTATCGTATAAGAATTCTCTCTGTTCACATTAAAAACAGTAGCTGTAAAGTTCTCTATTACATCCGAATTACCATCTATGTTGCTGTCTTTCGAAACTCCTGCAAATTCAACTTTGGTAATTTCATTGACACTCAGAGTTGTCACGCTTTCAGCTCCGCAATAAAGTGATGGGAAAACAGCATTATTTCCTATGATATTTACTGTATAATCTTCGGTCTGTCCTGCTCTTAAGCCGTTATCACAGGCATTATTGATTGAGTTTGCTGCATTAGGATCAGAATAAGCAGCTGTATTGGTGTTTTTAAGCACTCTCATTCTGGTCATTCCTGATACTGCATTGGCAGGAATTGCAATAGTCCCGTTTATCGTTAATGCATTGAAAGGATTGGCGGCTCCCAGTCTTCCGATATAAAAGCTTTCTCCTGCATCATCAAAATTACCGTTTTTATTAAAATCTATAAAGACAACTACATCACTTGGAAAAGTACTGGAAGGACCTTTTACAGAGATCTGATAATTGTTCCCGGCCTGAAGGTCAGTGATGATTGAGGTAAAATCCTCATAAACCTGTGCACTTCCGGACTGAGGAGATGAAGCATTATTGATATTTCCAAAAATTACATTGGTGATCATATTGCTGTCTGCTCCATATTGAAATGCCGGAGAACAGTATTGTGCATTCATCATCATATAGAATACTACAGCAGAAAGAGTAGATAGTTTCTTCATTTAATTGCTTTATTTTCTTGAGACAAATTTATATTTATTTAGAATCAATAAAAATAAGAAACGAATGACATTTGTCACCTTTTGCAGAATAATTCAGAAATCAGGAAAGATAAACTACTTATACCCCTAAATATAATCCCAATCATCTCTCATAACTACTGTAATAACAGCAAAATAGACAAGAGTAATAAGAAGTAAACAGTTGAGTAAACTATACAGAACTTTATTTTTGAATTTAAGTATGAAATAAAAATTGACGGCCAGCGCAATAAAAACAAGAGGTGTGAAATAAAAAAAGAAATCATATTGAAGCAGAGAATATGCAACAAGAAATAAAAATGAACCCGTTAAAATGTATAAATGAATATTCCCCATACCTATTATTACTTTATGCTCTTGACATCTGATCCAGCTTTTTAAGTAATGTTGGTATTCTATAGGAACCGTGCATTTGTACTACTTTCGGAAGGATTTCATCAAGATTGACCCCTTCTGCCGTAAGAAATAACGGTGTTTTACTTTCTCCACGCAAAATATATCTTCTTTGAGAATCCGGTGAAGCAAACCCATTCTTTGCAATCCCAATGACCGGATATTTCTGATTCAAAGCTTCATATAAGTAGCCTCCCAGCCCGATTTTACCATTGTCATCTAAGGTAACATAACCGTCAACAATGATAAGGTCTCCTTGTTTTAATTCAATTTTTTCAAGTAAACTCAAAATGCATGGAAGTTCTCTCTTATAAAAGGCACCGCTCTCATAAGCGGAAGTAATTTCTGTCTTTTCACTGAAAATACCGTATTCTTTCTCAGAATTCCAGTCTTCAAATGCAATACATACCGTGTTGGCATGATCCTCGTAATAATAAGTATCAAAAGCGTAAATCATTCTCTGTTTATTATTAAAAAAATTCACCGAAATGCCACAGGATTCCGGATGGGTCATGAACAAAACATTCTTTACCCCACTCCATTATTCTTACAGGGGTAAGTTTTACACTGTGGTATTTTTCAGTTAAATTCAACGTCAAAAGTTCTTTCCAGAATTCGTCTGTATTTTCTACTTCCATAAAGATCATGGTATTTTCTATCCAGTCTTTAGCATAATAATCCTGAAGATAAAAACCTGTTTCCTGCCTTTTAAATAAAGAAAATTTTGGATCAAGAACTATTTCCTCAAAGCCCAGATCTTTGTAAAAATTCCTGCTTATATCAAAGTTTTCAGCCCCTATAAACGGCCTGATGGATTTTACATTTTGTATCATAATTTTCTGTTTTTCCAGTGAGCATAAGT
Source organism: Chryseobacterium sp. W4I1 (assembly GCF_030816115.1). Lineage (NCBI taxonomy): Bacteria > Pseudomonadati > Bacteroidota > Flavobacteriia > Flavobacteriales > Weeksellaceae > Chryseobacterium > Chryseobacterium sp. W4I1. The sequence goes on along the minus strand of NZ_JAUSXQ010000001.1, from coordinate 1,545,335 downwards.
CATTTCAAACCTAATTTCTTTTCCATGGGTTCCATTTTCCTGCCAGCCTGATTTCCTGTAAAATGTTGCAGCTCTTGTCCCAGGCGCAGTTCCCAGCCAGACCTCTTGTTGTGTCTGTTCAAAATACCAATCCAGCATAATGTCATGAAGTTTTCTTCCAATACCCAGGTTTTCAAAATCAGGGTGAACAAAAAGTGCCCAGATATTATTTTCCTTCAAATCAGCAATAGAAAAGCCTCTAATCTCAGAATCAATTTCGCAAACCCAACCTTTACCTCTTACGAAGAGAAATTCTTCACAATCTGCATCGGTAACAAGCGCAGGATCGGAAAGTTGATTTTCCTTTACCGAATTTCTTACGATCTGGATTTGGGGAATGTCCTGAGGCTTGGCTTCACGGATAATGATATTCATTGTATAGAATTGTTTTATATTTTATTTGGCTAAAGCCTTATTGCTGTTGTTTTCTAAAAAAAACGGGCTAAAGCCCGTTTCTATTGAATGTATTGTAAGCTATTCTTTTAATTATAATAATGTTTTATTTCTTGTCAACCACAATTCTGTCTGCTCTGTTCGCAATTTCCCAAGCAGTAGCAAAAACAAGCTGAGCTCTCTTCTCCAACAATGGATAATCAATTTTTTCAGGATCATCGGTCGATTTGTGATAATCTTCATGAATACCATCAAAGAAAAAGGCTACAGGAACATTATTTTTGGCAAAATTATAATGATCTGAACGGTAATACAGCTGTTCCGGATCAGCGGGATCATCATATTTATAGTTTAATTCCAAATTATTGGTTTTCCTATTGGCTTCTTCATTGATTACTTTAAGCTGGGAGCTGAGCATCTCAGAGCCTATCACATAAACGTACTGTTTTCCTCTGTTTTGAGGATCATCGCGGCCTATCATATCAATATTCAGATCTACTACCGTATTGGCAAGTGGAAATACTGGATTACTGGTATAATATTCAGATCCGAACAGGCCATGTTCTTCTCCTGTTACATGAAGAAACAGAATCGATCTCTTAGGTCCGTTTCCTGCCTTTTTAGCTTCCTGAAAAGCTTTTGCAATCTGCATTACTGCTACCGTACCACTACCATCATCATCAGCACCATTATAAACTACTCCGTTTCTGGTTCCCACATGGTCGTAATGAGCAGAAATCACCACTATTTCATCCGGCTTTTCACTTCCTTCGATGAACGCAAGAATATTTTCAGAATCAGGAAGATTTCCACCGCCTCTTTTTTTCATAAAATCGGCAGGAACTTTCTGATAATAAGATCCCAATACTTTCGGCGGAGTAATTCCCAGGCTTTTATAATAATTAATCATATACTCTCCCGCTTTTTTCTGACCGGGACTTCCGGTATCTCTACCTTCCATTTCATCGGAAGCGATTACATATAAGTTTTTCTTTAATTCGTCAGCTTTAATCGTCTTATATGCAGATAGAAACGCTTTGTCACCTTTGACTACAGATGTAGACTGTGCTGAAGCGCCTTCAGAAGTTTTCGCCGTTCCACAGCTGACCATTACAGTCAGACCCAACAACGGGATAAGTATTTTTTTCATATGATAATAATTTGCTTAAAAATAACAAATTTTATTGAATACAAGACGTAATAGTGACAGCTGGCCATTTCTAAGTCGCCGGGAGAAGTTTGTGTACTCAGCAAAGGTGCAGAAACCAAAAGAAAATAAAAGGTGCTTTTTTCATTTGTATTCAGTTGAAATATAAATTTTTAATACTCTATGAAGTAAAAACACTATTTCAATACATATTTACTAAACAAGGCAATATATTTTATCAGATATATTTAACGAATATCAATTTTTATTATATTTGATTAAATGCAAAATAGATGAAAAAAATTTACGGGTTCACTCATTATTCGTTTTTTACGGAAATGTCTGAACTTGCCGCAAAACATAAGAGCTTTGATCTTTCTTTGGGGCTTCCCGATTTTGATATTGATGCCAGGCTACGATTATTTTTAAAGGAGGCTGCAGACCATGATAGCCATCATTATGAACCTCTTGCAGGAAATCCTATGCTGATAAAAAGCATCATTGCTTTTAATAATGAACGGAAAAACAGCATCCAACTGAAAGTAAATGAAGTAACGGTCATTCCATGCGCAACCTTTGCTTTACATACAGCCCTTAAATCTATTTTAAATCAAGGAGATGAAGTTATTATCATTCAGCCTTCCTATTATACTTATGGCCCTTCTGTTGTTTTAAATGGAGGCATTCCTGTTTATTATGATCTTGACCATGATTTTACGATAAACTGGGAAAAGTTTCAAAACTGTATTTCTGAAAAAACAAAAGCTGTTATTGTGAATTCACCCCAAAATCCAACGGGAACAATCTGGCAACAAAGCGACTGGAACCAGTTGTATGAATTGATAAAACATCAGGAAATATACCTTATTTCGGAAGAAATTTATGATACTTACTGTTACGACGGCATTGAACACTATAGTTCTTTTTTACATGCAGACCTGAAAAGCAGAACTTTCTGTATTTTTTCTTTTGGAAAAATGTTTCATACCTCCGGTTGGAAAGTAAGTTATCTGCTTGCTTCTGAGGAATTAACCGCGAAATTCAGATGCCACCAGCAGTATATCTCCTACAGTGTCAATGCTCCCGCCCAATATGCCCTTGCCAAGTATCTTGAGGTATTTGATGCTTCGGAAAGCCGGCAGGTTATGCAGCATAAAAGAGATTTATTTAATGAATTGATCGCATTCACCCCTTTGGAAGCAGTAAGGAAAGCTGAGGGAAGTGTTTTTCAAATTGTTAATTTCAGGAATATTTCTACAACTATGACTGATGTAGAATTCTCAAAATGGCTGACCGTTGAAAAGAAAACGGCTTGTCTTCCGCTTTCTGCGTTCTACAATTCAAGGCAAAATTCTGATTATGTACGCTTTAGTTTTGCTAAAAAAGATGAGGTGATTATCCAGGCTCTGGAGCACCTTCGGAAAAATCTTTGATACACAATATCTAATTTTTCTATTTTCCAATTTTTATGCTTAAACATCTGTGTGCATTCGTGTAATCTGTGGGAAAATAAGCTTATTGTATATTTTTTCTCTCGCGGATTTTGCAGATTGAGCAGATTTTTCTGTTTTAACATCTCTTTTTTCACCACAGATTCACGGAGAAATCTTTTAAAGTATATTGATAATTTTTTATACCAAAGCACCGCCTGCGGCGGTGCTTTGGTATTATGTAATAAGTTATAAATGTTATAGCGTGAGAACTCTTACATCAATTCTCCTGTTTTTTGCTTTACATTCATCAGTATCATTCGCTTCACACACCGGGTGCTGGGAGCCATAGCCTTCTGCTTCTACCCTTTCTGAAGAAATTCCTAATTCCAGAAGCTTTAGTTTTGCCGTCTGTGCTCTAAGATTGGATAGTTTCTGATTGCCTTCTTCATTACCTGTATTATCTGTATATCCTCCTAATTTTATTTTCAATTCAGGGTAATCATTTAAAATTTCAGCAAGGTTATTCAACTGTAATTCTGAGCCTGCTTTAAGATCGCTCGATCCCGTCTCAAAATATAAATTTTCTATGGTATACCAGTTATTTGGATCAGTTAGACTCTTATCTTTTTGTTTTATAGCACTGTATAGCTGAAATAGACTGCTTCCTTCTCCTAATGTGATGGTTTTTCCACCTTTCAGTTTAATTTCCTGAATATTTCCGGTTTCATAAACAAAATCTCCGTTTTCGTTAAGATGTCCTTTGATCTCTTTTGGAAAAACAGGAACAGTCTGAATACCTATCTGTGTTGTAGATGAACTGGAATTATAGGCTTTTGTCAGACTTTCCAGTTTAGCCTTTCTGTTGGCTTCAATTTTATCTTTATGTATCACGGCCAATGTCGGAGCAATAACTAATGAAACAATAGACATCAGCTTGATCAGGATATTCATTGATGGCCCTGAAGTATCTTTAAAAGGATCACCCACCGTATCTCCTGTTACGGAAGCTTTATGGGGTTCTGAGCCTTTATAATAAGTCTGACCATTGATATCCACCCCTTTTTCAAATGACTTTTTAGCATTATCCCAGGCACCTCCTGCATTATTCTGAAACATTCCCATCAGAACACCGCAAACGGTAGCTCCTGCTAAAAATCCACCCAAAACTTCAGGTCCGAAAATAAAGCCTACTAAAATGGGGGAAATAATGGTAATAGCTCCCGGAAGCATCATTTTTCTGATGGAGGCATCTGTGGATATCGCTACACACTTTTCATATTCAGGCTGTGCTTTTCCTTCCAGAATACCCGGAATTTCACGGAACTGCCTTCTTACCTCCTCTACCATAGCCATCGCAGCTTGCCCTACTGCCGTAATGGCAAGTGAAGAAAATATGAACGGTATCATTCCTCCTACAAATAATCCTGCCAATACATCTGCTCTGTATATATCGATCCCGTCAATACCTGCAATTCCTACAAAGGCTGCAAACAAAGCAAGTGCAGTCAATGCTGCAGAAGCAATGGCAAATCCTTTTCCACTGGCTGCTGTGGTGTTTCCTACGGCGTCTAGAATATCTGTTTTCTCACGTACCTCTTTTGGAAGCTCACTCATCTCTGCAATACCTCCGGCATTATCTGCAATCGGTCCGAAAGCATCAATAGCGAGCTGCATGGCAGTGGTTGCCATCATTCCGGCTGCTGCAATAGCGACTCCATAAAGCCCGGCACATAAATAAGATCCGTAAATACCTCCTGCCAGCACAAGAATAGGCAGCAGTGTAGATTCCATTCCCACCGCAAGGCCTCCGATAATATTGGTGGCGTGACCTGTAGAAGACTGTCTTACAATACTGGACACTGGTCTTTTGCCCATTGCAGTATAATATTCTGTGATGATACTCATTAAAGTACCCACAACAAGACCTACCATAATAGCTCCGAAAACACCCATCTTAGTAAATTCATGGTCTCGAAGAGTCATTTTTTCGGGAAGCAGATAATTGACCAAAAAGTAAGAAGATATGGCTGTAATCACAATACTTCCCCAATTCCCTAGATTCAGGGCGTTCTGAACGCTGGAAGTAGATGATCCTTCGTTATCATTGATCCTTACAAATAAAGTTCCTATCATAGAGAAAATGATCCCGGTTCCGGCGATAAGCATAGGAAGAAGAATAGGTGCAAATCCTCCGAAAGAATCATCAGAAATTGTTTCTCTTCCCAAAACCATGGTTGCCAGTACCGTTGCCACATACGAACCAAATAAATCGGCTCCCATTCCTGCAACATCTCCTACATTATCACCTACGTTATCAGCAATCGTAGCGGGATTTCTTGGATCGTCTTCCGGAATTCCAGCCTCTACTTTTCCTACCAAATCGGCTCCAACGTCTGCGGCTTTTGTATAGATACCGCCACCCACTCTTGCAAAAAGAGCGATAGATTCTGCTCCCAAAGAAAATCCGGTAAGAATTTCAATAGTTTTTTCCATTTCATGAGAGTCTACTGTAGCCTCAGGAGCAAAGATCTGTTTAATGATCAGAAAAAGGGATCCTAGACCCAGAACTGCCAGTCCCGCCACACCCATTCCCATAACAGAGCCTCCTGTAAAAGAAACCTTCAATGCTTTGGAAAGTGAAGTTCTTGCGGCTTCTGCAGTTCTTACGTTCGCTTTGGTAGCGATCTTCATTCCGATAAAGCCGGCCGAAGCAGAAAATACGGCTCCGACAGCAAACGCAATTCCAATACTCCAGTGAGAATTGGAATTGCTGGATCCCATTACCGCAAGCAGTATAGATACCACTACTACAAAATAGGTTAAAATCTTGTACTCCGCCTTTAAAAAGGCCATAGCACCATCAGCGATATGTCCGCTGATTACTTTCATTTTTTCATTTCCGGCATTTTGTTTACTTACCCAGTTACTTTGTATAAAAGTATACAACAAAGCAACAACGCCAAAAGCCGGAATTAAATAGAACAAATCCATAGTTTATTATTTTTATATTAATAAATAGTAATTAGTTTTATAAATATAACAAAATTTCCATGGTTTTATTAAGCCTTGCCTTATAATATATTTTTCCATAAATTTATAGAACACCGCAAAACGTCATATGACTATGAAAGCATTAATTTACTTAATCTTTCAAGCATTTCTTATGGTTAGCTGTAAGAACAGAGCGTCTCAAGAAAAGGTCGATATCGTTTATTTTGGAGGAACTATTTTAACTATGGGAATATCTGACTCTATAAAAGATCCGAAAGGCAGGCACTACGGAAGAGAAAAAAAGATGGGAAAACTTAATGGAAAGGGAGTTTCAGTCTACAAAAGAAAGTAAAGTATTTTATAGGATTCCCATGTTAATATAAACTTTAAACCAAATAAAAAAGCAGATGAAAAATCATCTGCCTTTATTATATTAGGGAGAAAGCGTTTGCTTATCCTCCGAATTTTTCTGCGTAATCTTTTTGAGAAGCTTTGATCACTTTTTTAGCGTGCTCAGCTCCGTATACCTCATGGATTCTGCATTTTGCAGGCTCATCAGGTAAGTTTTTATAGGTTAGAAAGTAGTGCATCAGTCTTTTCACTTCAGCTTCCGGAAGCTCAGCAATATCTCTGAAGTGTCCAAAAGCATGGTCACCGATCATTACTGCAACGATTTTATCATCAGCTTCACCTCCATCGATCATTTTGAAACCACCGATTGGAATAGCTTCCATTAGCAATCCACCTGAATGGATATTGTGAGAGCTTAATACACAGATATCAAGCGGATCATGATCACCCTCCGTTACATCATCAGCTCCAGCTTCTACAGCCAGTTTCATTACTTCGTTGTGGCAGTATGTTCTTGGAACAAAACCGTATAAAGCGGGAATAATATTAGAAAATTTCTGAGGTCTGTCTACCTTTAAAAATCCTGTTTCTTTATCTACTTCATATTTAATAGTATCTGAAGGAACGATTTCCACGAATACGTTAACAACATTTGGCGCATCTTCTCCTGCAGAAACCCCATGCCATGGATGTGCTTTAAAATTTGGAATCATTATTTATCTGTTATTTTTTAAGTTATAATTAAAATTTCTCTTCTAAGGTCTTCTATAGTGGCAGCAATATAATCATTGCCTTCCATATAATTCATGATGAAAATAGTTTTGAATTCTTCAAGATCTGCATTTCCACTCAACCCATCATAGGTTTTGTGAAGCAAATCTATTAAAGCATTTTTAGAATCTACAATATTCTTCCATGAACTTTTTGTAATATACAGCTGCTGTGAAGAATTATAGTCAAACTCTTCATTAATGGTCTTTTCAGTAAGGAAGATGAACTCATGTACTGCCAGATCCTTATCAAATTTCTGAATAATATTTGACGGTTTTATCCTTTCTAAAAAAAGAGTCATCCTTTCGTAGGAATGGGCTTTGTTTTCCGAATTTGATTTTACAGAAAGAAGCTTGATCTCCTGATTTTTAAGGGTAATGTACGAGTGTACAAATTGTCTCAGCAAAACCAGAAAAGGAATTGCGATAATCAATGCAAAAGCATACGGTAGATATCCTGAAAAACTAGCCATAATTTTAGACCGCAAAATTACTAATTATTTTCCGGCTTCTAAAGTCTTTTTGAATATATCGGTCTTTGAATTCTGAATATAGATCAGAGCAAGGATAATGATGAGATAAAAACCGATCATCATCCTGTTCGCCAGACTAGGAAAAACCAGGTATCTTAGAAAAACAGATGCATATACAGCACCGAAAAACATGCATTGCGCCCAACTCTTCTTACTTTGCAGGGAAAATTGATTCGCAAGAATAATAACAATGAACAATAACAGTAAAGGGAAATAGGAACCGTTAAAATCAAGCATGACGTTTTTCTTGAGAAAATTCAGATAATCCGGAAAATAGAATGCATCCGGGTGTGATATAGGATAGATCTGAACCTTGGTGAATTGATTCATAAATAAAGTAGACCATGAGATCTGGTTGAAATACTGAATGAGAAAAAAGGAGAGAAATAAATAGCCATAAGATAAAAACAGCCTTGAAGTACTGATCCGAATAGCATTTTTATAGAAATAAACCAGAATGTACAGGAATGAGAACAAAATAAAATATTCCGGTCTGGTCAAAATACAGAGCATGGCAAAAACTGTTGCTGCCAGGTAGTTTTTCCTGATAACAAAAGTATAGAAACTTAACAACAACATTAAACAGGATAAGCTATCCGCAGAGGCATGTCTGCTGGCCTCCAAAAGCGGTTTGAATAAAGAGATGATCAACGTTATAATAAATGCCAAAGGATAATTCTTCAAAATCCTGGTCAGATAAGTGAATATTAAAACTAAAATGAGAACATAAGAAAGTATGGAAGTTAGAGATATTGCGGTTGTTACTTTAAAACCCAATTTAAAGAACATCAGATTTACAAAATTATAGAAAGGTTTTACTGAAAAAAGCTGCAGTTCTTCTTCGTAAGCCTTAGGATTTTTTGAAAGGGTATTGTAATACGTATTCTCTCCTATGGCAACTTCTTCATCATTCTGGGAAATTGCAGAAATTTTTGGATTGAGGATTTCTAATTCTGTATATACCTTTTTATGAATATCTTCCATTTTCATATTGGGATATTCGGTTTTGTAAACAAGTCCTACATAAGCTTCTATATCTACATTGTAATACTGATGTGTATAAAGATAATATGACATCAGGCATAGGTAGATTGAAAATATGAAAACAAGAATAACATTAATTCTCTTCATTTGCATTTGTTTAGTTAAGAATGCAAAAGTAAAGAAACTATTCTTTCAGTAAACGGTTTTGTTCTTTTTTACAGAAACTTCAGCAATTATAACTCGAAAAGAGCTGGCCTCTGCGTCACCTCGTGATAACACACACTATTTTCGTCAAAAAAATGATATACAAGGCTTTTTCGGGTTTTGTTCTTATCGGTATGTGGCTCACCACCATGAAGAATGTTGGCATGCCATATTAACATATCTCCTTTTTTTGCTTTAAAAATTTCTTTTTTCAAACCTAATTCTTTGACTTTGTTCTCCAGAAATTCTTCATAAGCCCGGTAGCTTTTTTTACCGATCCTTAAGGCATCACCTTCGTTATCGTAATCAGAATTCAGGAAATAAGGAAGTTTGTGACTTTTGGGGATATAATGCAGTGCGCCATTGGTTTCGTCCACGTCTTCCAAAGCGATCCATACTCCCAAAAGTCCGCCCAAAGGATAGGTTGTCATATGAATACTGTCCGAGTGTGTTTTCTGCTGGCTACCATTAATAAAATTAATACTCTGGAAAAGCTTGGCTTTACCGTCTAAAAGTACAGACAGAAAATCCAGCAAACTTTTATCACTTCCAATTCTTTTAATGATCTCGGAATGATGAATGGCAAACATTAATTTTCCACCATAAATAAATTTAAGCGTCCCATTTTCCATCAGCTTTTCAATTTCACTGTTGATCTGGTCTGCCGCATCTGTTGTAATGAAATTTCTCAAGATCATATACCCGTTATCATCATACTGCAGGGCATTTTCTTTATTCTCTGCAGATAATTCTTTGAAAAACGCAGTTTCCTTAAGCTTGTTTTCTCCTATTTGTCTCTCAGTAGCCGGAAGATGGGCAAAATCAGCACTTGAAATACTGGAAAAGTAATTTTTATTGAGACCATATTTTTTGTACAAAGGAATATTGTGGTGCAATTTTTTCCTATTAAAAAAATTATAAATAATATAAGGCAGTTTATAATGGCGGATCTGCTTTAGCATAGCTGGATTATTAGTAAAATATCTTTATAAATGTACGGAATAATATCTAATTAAAACCATTCTAAATAACGAAAATTATATGATATTAATCTTAGGAAAGTTTCCCTCTCATCAGAAATTTAGCAAAATCTTTAATCAACTTCTTTTTTGAGTTTTCTATGACTGCATAATGCTTTAATTCTGGTCTGAACCCTCTGAAAAACTCTTCAATACTTGGAAGATTACCTCCTTCGAAATCAAAAATACAACTTTCTATATTCTCCTTAATCACATAATCAATAAGTGTAGATGCACCAGCCATTTTAATGTATTTTTTATCATTAAAAGTTCCTAATAAAGCAATAGTATCATAATCTGAATAAATTGCAATCATATTGGTGATCTCGTTGTGATAATAAAAAGCTAAAAACTTCAGATATTGAAGTGAATAAAATGTCTCAAGTGTCTGCATCAAAACATTAGCATCATTATCTTTTTCAAGTCCTACCACATTATTTCTTATAAATTCTTCTGCCTCATGAAAGCTTATTTCTTTGATCTCCGAATTTTCTTTCACTTCATCATCCAGTCTTAATTTCCTTTTTCTTTTCGGTGAATACTTCGCAAAAACCTGATCATAGACACCAGGATATAAAAGAAAATTCTTTTTCGTCTTTAATTTTGAATCTAAAGTATTGGTCTCATTAAAATGATAAGCTCTGATCAGATAGTTTTTCTGTAGAAAATGCAGAAATTTTTCATTGATTTTTTGATCATCCTGGGCTGAAAAAATGCCAAGCTGCTGGCATATCAGTGGATTATGCACAATTTTAACCCCTTTTTTAAGGATAAAAGGCACTGGCATTACAGCTTCATAATCCTGATAAACCAAAATATCCCACTGCTTATTTGTTGTGACATCTAAGAAAGTCTTTGATGCCGAATATTTTCTCTGTTCCGAGTTTTCTAAGCAGGCTGCATATTTTTCAAAATCGATCTCTTTATATTTCAGTCTTCTAATCATAACAATCCTTCATCTGAGAAACTAAGATATTTATCCTGTGTAATAATAATATGGTCCAAAAGCTGAATGCTCAATGTGTCTCCGGCCTCCTTTATTTTCTTGGTAATACTGATATCTTCCTTACTGGGTTTTAGACTTCCGGACGGATGGTTGTGAGCAATAATAATCCCGGTTGAAAAATGATCCAAGGCTGTTTTAAATAAAATCCTCACATCCACAATCGACTGGCTTATTCCTCCATGGGTAAGCTGTGAAATATGAATCACTTTATTGCTTTGGTTTAGAAATACAGCCCAGAACTCTTCAGTCCTTAAGTCTGACAGCTTATTTTTAAGAATAGAGTAAGCATCACCGCTGTTGGAAATGACTGCCTTATCCGGAATTTCCTGAATGGCCCTCCTCTTCCCGATTTCCAAAGCAGCAATAATGGAAACAGCTTTCACTTCTCCAATTCCTTTAAACTTCGTCAGGTCTTTACTGGAAAGAAGGCTTAGCTGGTGCCAGCTATTGTTTACAGATGCCAGAATTTTTCTTGCCAGCTCCAGAGCACTCTCGTTTCTGCTTCCACTTCCCATGATAATGGCCAGTAGTTCGGAATCAGAAAGTGAATTCTTACCTTTCAGCAAAAACTTCTCTCTGGGTCTGTCGTCTTCGGCAAGGAATTTTATGGTCATTTTTGATCTGTGTTTTTAAAAAACGTAAGGTACGAAATTAATAAAACGCATACAAAATTACCGGCCTTTTTGATGTATCAAGGTATTTGGCACTTTGGATCAATGCATTGGTGGAAAGCATGGGACACCCCAAGCTTAAACAGGCCGGATTTAAAGATTCCTTATCCGGAACACATCCAAGGGAATGCAGTACGATTGCCCGTTCCATGGCATTGCTATTGGTAGCATCAAGGCCATTCAGACGGTAAGCTTTTCCGAATTTTCCGTTATAGCTGTTCAGTATCTCATATTTTCCCAACGAAGACTGGTAGGAGCCTTCTGTATTGCTGAATTTAAGTGCATTGGAATTTTTTATCACAGAGCCTGACCCATGAGAAACCAAAGCTTTTTGCAATATTTTATTACTTTTCAGGTCGTAGATAAAGTAACGGTATTTACCGGAATAGGTTTTAAAATTAATAAAAACAGCAATATCCTTGTTATAATTTTTCCCTTTCAGAAAGTTTTTTATCTCCAATACCCTTTCTGCCGGCAGAATTCCGGAAGCATTACTTTCCTGAGACTCAACTTTAGAGCAGGAAATAATAAAAAGGAACAGGAAAATGAATTTTCTCATTAGAGATTTGCAGATTTACTCGATAATCATACCGTCTTTCATGACCAGTTTCCGGTCTGTGATTTCGGCAAGGTTCGGGTTGTGGGTTACAATGACAAAAGTCTGGTTGTATTTGTCCCTAAGATCAAAAAATAAACGGTGAAGATCATCCGCATTCTTGGAATCTAAGTTTCCGGTAGGCTCATCAGCAAAGATAATTTTCGGAGAATTGATCAAAGCTCTTGCAACGGCAACCCTTTGTGCTTCTCCTCCCGATAGCTGATTGGGCTTGTGGTGAAGCCTCTGCTCTATTTTCAGATCTTCAAACAAAGCATAAGCCTTATCCAAAGCCTCTTTCTCATTGGCTCCGCCTATTTTTGTCGGAAGCAAAACATTTTCTAAAGCAGTAAATTCCGGAAGAAGCTGATGGAACTGAAATACAAAACCGATATTCTGGTTTCTGAATTTGGAAAGCTGTTTATCATTCATATTGATAAAAGATTCCCCTGCAATACTGATTTCCGTATTGTACTTACTAGAATTGCTAGGATGATCCAGGGTTCCTAAGATCTGAAGCAAAGTAGATTTTCCAGCTCCGGATTCCCCTACGATAGAAACAACTTCACCCGTTTTGATATGAATGTCAACACCTTTCAGTACTTCTAAATTCCCATAAGACTTATGGATATTACTTGCTTTAATCATGTTTCAAAAATAGTAATTTGATTTGAAATATAGTCAATTGTAAAAGGTCAATTTACTACACTATAATAATTTTTTCATGTGATAATTACCATTCAAAAAAAACCTCTCGAAATGAGAGGTTTTAATATTTACAATCTGAACTGTTACAGTAACAGGGTTAAAGGATTTTCCAGATATGTTTTTAAAGTCTGTAAGAACTGAGCTCCTGTAGCACCGTCTACCACTCTGTGGTCACATGCCAATGAAAGCTTCATGATGTTTCCTACCACAATCTGCCCATCTTTTACGATCGGTTTTTCGATGATTGCTCCTACTGAAAGGATCGCAGAATTCGGCTGGTTGATGATACTTGTAAAGGTCTCGATTCCGAACATACCCAGGTTTGAGATTGAGAATGTAGAACCTTCCATTTCATTTGCCTTCAAGCCTTTGCTCTTAGCTCTGGAAGCCATATCTTTTACCGCTGCAGAGATCTGCGTGTAGTTCATCTGATCTGTATTCTTCAGTACAGGAACCACCAATCCGTCAGGAATAGCTACTGCTACACCCACGTTGATATTTCCTCTGTGAATGATCTTATCTCCTGCCCAGCTTGAATTCACCTGAGGATGTTTTCTTAAAGCAACAGCAGTCGCCTTGATGATCATATCGTTGAAAGAGATTTTGGTATCCGGTAAAGAGTTGATCTCTTTTCTGGCCTCAATCGCTTTATCCATATTGATCTCTACCATCAGGTAGTAATGTGGAGCAGAGAATTTACTTTCAGCAAGACGTTTCGCAATGATATTTCTTACCTGAGAGTTTGGAGTCTCTGTATCTTCACCCTGTATAAAGCTTAATGCAACCTGTGCTGCTGCCGGAGCAGTAGCGGCTGGTTGAGCCTGTGCAGCTTGTGAAGGCTGATAGTTTTCAATATCTTTTTTAACGATTCTTCCATTTTCTCCTGAACCGTGAACACTGTTGATGTCCACTCCTTTGTCCTGAGCCATTTTCTTAGCTAGTGGAGAAATGGCTACTCTGTCTGAAGACGAAGAGCTTACAGCCGGAGTTGCTTTTTCTTCTGCTTTAGCTTCAGTTTTCTCTTCAGCCGGTTTTTCAGAAGTCTGGGCAGCTGCCTTTGGAGCACCTACAGCAGAAACATCTGTACCTGCAGGGCCTATCATAGCCAATACTGAATCTACCGGAGCAGCACCTCCTTCTTCTACACCCTGCTTCAATAGTACCCCGTTGAATTCAGATTCAAAATCCTGAACTGCTTTATCTGTTTCGATCTCAGCAAGAAGGTCTCCTTCTTTTACTGTATCGCCTACATTCTTGTGCCATTTTGCTACTTTACCTTCCGTCATAGTATCGGAAAGTCTCGGCATTGTAATAATTTCTACGCCTGCAGGAACTTCTGCAGAGGTCTGCTCTACACTGGTAGCGTTGTTTTCTGTTTTGGATTCTTCTTCAGATTTTTTTTCTTCAGAACCACCTGCAGCAGGAGCAGCAGCTCCACCGGTAAGCCCTGAAATATCTTCCCCTTCATTCCCGATAATTGCCAAAACAGAATCTACAGCAGCAGCAGCGCCTTCTTCTACACCAATGTATAAAAGAGTTCCGTTTATTTCAGATTCGAAATCCTGAACAGCTTTATCTGTTTCAATTTCGGCCAAAATATCTCCTTCTTTTACCTGATCTCCTACTTTTTTATGCCATTTCGCCACTTTACCTTCCGTCATAGTATCTGAAAGGCGGGGCATCGTAATTACTTCTGCCATAATTTTTAATATGATAATTTGTTAATGTGATGATGTGAGAATAAAAAAATGTCTCATTTTCAAATTCTCAAATTATCTAATTATTAATTTTCTAATTTATCTAAGAACGGATAGTTTTCCTGAGCATAAACATATTCATAGATCTTATCAGGATCCGGATATGGAGAATTCTCCATGAATTCGATACACTCTTCTACAAAATCTCTTGATTTATTGTCGATTGTTTCCAATTCAGCCTCTGTAGCCCATCCGTTTTCCAAAAGTCTGTGTTTTACCAGTTCCATAGGGTCATCATTCTTATGAATAGCTACTTCTTCCTTGCTTCTGTAAGGTTCAGCATCAGACATAGAGTGTCCTCTGTAACGGTATGTTCTTGCTTCTATGAAAGTAGGCCCATCGCCTCTTCTCGCTCTTTCTATTGCTTCGTAAGCTGCTTCAGCTACTTTTTCAGGATCCATTGCATCTACGGCAAGGCAAGGCATTTCGTATCCTAAACCTAATTTATAGATATCTTCGTGGTTGGCTGTTCTTTTTACAGAAGTTCCCATTGCATACTGGTTGTTTTCTACCACAAATACTACAGGAAGCTTCCAGTTCATCGCCATATTGAATGTTTCATGAAGCGATCCCTGTCTTGCAGCCCCGTCTCCGAAGAAGCAGATATTTACCGCTTTTCTGTCATAATACTTATCTGCAAAAGCAATTCCAGCTCCTAAAGGAATCTGTCCTCCTACAATACCATGTCCACCATAGAAACGGTGTTCTTTGCTGAAAATGTGCATAGAACCACCCATACCTCCGGATGTTCCGGTAGCTTTACCGCAAAGCTCAGCCATGATTCTCTTTGGATCTACGCCCATCGCCATTGGATGAATGTGGCATCTGTAAGCAGTAATCATACTGTCCTTTGTTAAATCCATTGCATGCGTGAAGCCGGCAGGAATAGCCTCCTGACCATTATACAAATGTAAAAAACCTCTGATCTTTTGTTTTAGATAAAGAGAACGGCATTTGTCTTCAAACCTTCTCCACATTGTCATATCTTCATACCACTTAAGGTATACCTCTTTAGAAAATTCTTTCATGTGCTAGCTCTTGCTTTTTTATGATGAATAGTTGAGCAAAATTATAAAAAAAACTTTGTTTTTATCGTATAGATACCAATTGTTTTTTTGCTTATAGTGTTATATTTGAATTTTAAACTTGAACATGGAAGAAAAACAGCCTTCAATGGTGCATAAAATTTCAAAAATCATCTCAGATTTTTTCAATCCGCTGGTCTCTTTATTTATTTTCTTTATTTATATGAGCGTAAGAGAATATTCATTTAAAGAATCTCTGATATATTTTATTCCTTTATTATTGATGATTATGGTTCCGGTAGTTATCTGGCTGGTATGGAATGTAAAAACGGGAAGATATACGAATATGGATGTTTCAGACCGGGTGCAGAGGAAAACGCTCTATATCTTCATTGCAGCATGTGTGATTGCTTATCTTATTTTCAACTATTTCAGAAATGGATATATTGATCTTGTCATGCTTTTTATCCTGATCCTGATCTTCACCATGCAGATTAGTAATTTCTATATTAAAAGCTCTATGCATACATCATTTAATGTATTTGTTGCAGCACTGTTTTTCTCACTGGACTGGAAAGCCGGACTGGTATGGCTGGGAATCGCTGCTTTAGTGGGAATTACAAGAATTATTTTAAAAAGACATACCGTAAAGGAGGTATTTATGGGTGCAGGAATAGCATTTGTGGTATCTTTTATTTATCTTTATTGCAATATACAATTTCAACATTAAGACATTCTATGAAAATAAATCATCTTACCGCTGCTGAGGAGAATTTTATGAAGCTGTTTTGGAAGCTTGAATCTTTTTATCTAAAAGACATTATGGAACAGCATCCTGAACCGAAGCCACACCAGAATACTGTTTCTACCTACCTGAAAATATTAGTTGAAAAAGGTTATATCACCACTCAGAAAGAAGGAAGGATTTTTAAATATACCGTGATTTTTCCTTTAGAAGAATACAGAAAATTCATGCTGAAAGAGCTTGCCCATAATTTCTTCAATGATTCCGGGAAAGATATTTTAGAGTTTTTATTTAACGAAAAACTGATCACTCAGAATGATCTGAGAAATTATTTTGATCTTAAAATCGAAATTGTCCCAACAAAAACTGAGGAACCGAAATTTGAATACGCTGAGGAGATCTTAAATCCTAAAAAGGGCAAAAAAAGCAAAACAAAAGAAAAGGATAAGGATAAAGACAAGAAGAAGAAAAAGAAGAAAGAATAAATACCAGCCACACAGATCATGAAAACGAAATTCCAGGAAATAGCCGGAAAAGCACAGGATGTCATACTGCGTTATCCTATGGTTTTATTGATGGCCCTACTCTCTTCTTTTGGAGCTATCCGTATGCTGAACAGTAAATATGACCGGGAACTTTTATTTACGTTTTCAAAGTTTACTGTGTGCTGCTGCCTTGGAATTTCTCTGATGTTTGGTCTGAAAATACTTTCCCAAAGAATCGGGAAAAGACTCTTACTGGAAGTACTGGGAACATTGTTTCTCGTTGGATTTTATTTCATACTTCCTGAAGAAGAGAAAAACTTCACCGAAGTCAATGGCTTCATCATTGCTATCACTCTTCTCCTATCTCATTTGATGGTTTCTTTTGCAGCGTTTTTAGAGAAAAACAGGGAACTTAATTTCTGGCAGTACAATAAAAACCTTTTCGTCAATATATTTCTGACAGCTGTATTCACCGGAGTTCTTACCGGAGGTGTAGAATTAGCAATACTGGCTGTTGATAAATTATTTGATTTTAATTTCAATGATAATCTATATCTCAATACGTTCTATGTTCTGGCTATTTTCGGGAGTTGTTTTATTTTTCTCCTGTTCAATGAAACAGGGCTGAGCTATCTTGAGAAAGACGGAACATATCCGGTGATTTTAAAATTTTTCACCCAGTTTGTATTGATCCCGCTTCTTTTCATTTACCTGATCATTCTTTATATCTATTCATTTAAAATAGTGATCAATTGGGAGCTTCCCAGAGGCTGGGTTTCTTACCTGGTTCTGGCGTACAGCATCGTTGGTATCCTTGCACTGCTGCTTGTTTATCCGTTAAAGGAGGAAAAAGCAAAATCGTGGGTGAAAGTATTTTCAAAGCTGTTTTATTACACCATTATTCCTTTAATTATTTTACTGTTTACCGCAGTATTTACAAGGATTCTGGAATATGGATACACAGAACCAAGATACTTTGTCCTGCTGCTTGCTTTATGGCTGCTGAGTATTGTGCTTTATTTTGTATTAAATAAAAAAGCAAGTATAAAATTCATTCCTGTAAGCCTGTTTGCATTTGGTGTTTTTTCATTGATATTTCCTTATTTAAATGCATTCAGTGTGGCGAAAAGAAGCCAGAAAAATGAACTGGTATCGCTTCTGGATAGCAAGAAACTTTTGGTCAATAATAAAATAGATTTTCAAAAGAAAATATCAGACTCTGTTGTGGATGAAATTGCCGATAAATTTGAATTCCTTGCCAAAAGAAAAGAAAAAGATTTCTTATTAGATCTTGTTAACACCAAAACAAAAGAACAATTATCGAAAGACTTTGAAAAGCCTTATTCATGGACAATCAATAACAGCCTCAGAAATTCTTTTACCCATATAGACAAAATATCGGGTGTTTCAAAATACGAACGACTGACCGTGGAAACAGAAAATAGCGTGATTCCTATTGACGGATATCAATACCTGATCAGCTTTAACAGTTATGATTATGAGCCTAAAAAGATTAATGGTGACACTTTTAGAATCATTAGCGAAGATCAGAATGATAGCTCCAGGAAGATTAAAGTAAGCCTTAATTCTAATGAGGAAGTAGATTTTACGCCAGCATTGGATAAGTTATTTAAAGATAACAACGGCAAAAAAGGAATTGTAAGACTGAAAGAGATTGCTGCGGAAAGCGACCTTGGAAAATACCATATTAAAATACTATTCACAAGCATTTCGAAAGAAGGAAATCCTTCTAATAAAGATGGCAGCATTTTCTATGACAATGCCCAGTTGTTAATCAGAGAGAAATAAACATTTAAAAATCTGAATTCTTTCCTTCATAATATTTTAGACTGTAGAAATCAATTTCACGGTACTACCTTCAGGTTATTTTACGCAAAAGCATCCAGAAAATATCTTTATCAAGGTTTTAACTTAAGGATGATTAAAGATCAAAATTTCTATGAATTATATCTCAATCAAGAAAATGTCCTGTTCTAAAACGAATCGACACAAAGCCAATTATCTTAGAGCAGGACAAAATAATGTATAAAAAAAGCGGCTTAAAAGCCGCCTTATATTTTTTACCAACGATTTCCGCCGCCGTTACCACCACGGTTGTTACCTCCGCCGTAGCCACCGCCACCATTTCCACGGTTGTTACCTCCGTAACCTCCGCCTCTGTTGTTGTCAAAGCTTCTTCTTGGCTTTTCCTCTCTTGGTTTAGCTTCAGATACGTTTAATTCTTTTCCGTTAAATTCTTTCTGATTAAGAGCTTCGATAGCTTGCTTTCCTTCTTCATCACCCATTTCTACAAAACCGAAACCTCTTGAACGGCCAGTCTCTCTGTCTGTAACGATTTTAGCTGATGATACATCACCAAATTCTGCGAATAGATCATGCAACTCATATTCTTTAGTTGCGTAATTGATGTTTGAAACAAAAATGTTCATTTTAAATAAAATTAAAAAATTAATAAAAATTTGGTATATAAGAGAAAAACAACATAAATTAATGAACAAATATTGATTCCACATATAAACGTATGCAAGATACAATTTAAATAGTTAAATCAAAGCTTTTTTTTAAATATTGTCAGATCATTTTGAAATTCACGCCATAATTTTATTGATAAAAATACATAAAACATTGTTAATCAATAAATTTTTGCTGAAATTTGCATACGTTAAAGTTAGTTAACATAATAAAAACTTCTACCCTGAAAGGGCAATTAAGAGATAAAATATATTACCATGCCTATTATAATAAATCTTGACGTGATGATGGCAAAGAGAAAAATGTCATTGAACGAACTTTCCCAAAAAATAAATCTTACTTTATCCAATATATCTAATCTGAAAACTGGAAAGGCCAAAGCGATCCGCTTCAGTACACTGGATTCCATATGCAAAGCTTTAGATTGCCAGCCCGGTGATATTTTAGAGTTCAGGGAAGCTTAATTTTATTTATACCTTATATATATGGAGCATACTACCAATTACAGGAATACCTTCATTGAAGTTGCAGAGGACTGTCCTGTTTCAAAAGCAGAAATTCCGCCTGAAAAGAAGATCAAAACATTGGCCAGTCTTCAGTACGAGCGGATTATGAAAAACCCTTATCACTATTCTTCCGATGATATTATTTTTGAATGCTATGCTGAAAAGAATGATATTCCGGAAAGCGAAAAACGGAAAGCCCGGACAGAATTTTTCTCGAAAGGACAACCCTGCCTCAGATCTTCCCCTTTGGCAAAACGTTACGGTTTTGGGATCCATCATAATGCAGAAGAAAAAGTAGCGCTTTTTGCCGTTGAAAGCCAGGAATACCAGAAGCTTTTCAATGACAATTCTATTAAAAAAGTAAAAGCGATGCGCTCCAAGAGAAAATGATTGAGATCATAAATCACTTTCTTTGTATAAGTAAATGCTGTTTCCTTGAAAAACCCGCTTTTAAACACTAAATTTGTACAGCAAATCATTAAAACATGAACTACCATACAAGAAAATGGGTAAAGCCTGAAGATCTGAACCCCAATCATTCTCTTTTCGGAGGAAGACTTTTGCAGTGGATCGATGAAGAGGCGGCGCTTTACGCCATCATTCAACTGGAAAACACAAAAGTGGTCACCAAATTTATTTCTGAAATCAATTTTGTAAGCTCTGCAAAACAGGGAGATATTATAGAAATCGGTATTGAAGCCATCAACTTCGGTTCTTCATCTGTTACTTTAAAGTGTAACGTGCGGAATAAAATGACCCATCAAACCATAATCACCGTAGATAAAATCGTTATGGTGAATCTTGACAATGAAGGAAATCCGGCGCCTCATGGAAAAACAGAAATTGAATTTGTAAAAGACAGACTGAGCAAGCCATGAAAATTTTCATCAAAAATATGGTCTGCAACCGGTGTATTGCTGCAGTAGAAAAAATATTCAGTGAGGCAGATATAAGATTACACTCTGTCACGTTGGGACAAGTTTCAACCGACGACCTTATTTCTGATGAGAAAATGTCCGCTCTCGAAAAAAAACTTGTGGAAACGGGTTTTGAAAGGATCAGAGATTCTGCACACCAACTTGTAGACAAGATCAAAAACATAATCATTGTAAAGGTGAGTGAACTGGACATTGAAGAAGATTTTCTTCTTTCTGAATTCTTAAGCGCAGAGATCCATAAAGATTACAGCGCTCTGTCCAAAACCTTTTCCCAAAACGAAAATATCACACTGGAACAGTTCTTTATCCTACAGAAGATTGAAAAAGTAAAAGAGCTGCTTCTCTATAATGAATTTACCCTTACGGAAATTGCAGGAAAGCTGGGCTATAAAAGTGTTCAGCACCTTTCTTCCCAGTTCAGGAACATCACAGGCTTTACCCCAACTGAATTCAAAAAGCTGAAAGACCATCAAAGAAAACCGCTTGATTCTTTATGAGTTTTCGAGAATAAAGTGTTTGAGTGTATTAGAGTTTGAGAGTGCCTGATTTTAAGTGATTATTTCCCCTTATCTTAAATTTTATTTATAAGCAAACATCCATCAATCAGTCAGTAATTCGTCTTTAAAACTTTAAAAATATCTGCCTAAATTATTTTCAAATATTTTGTCTAAAAAACGCCACCTCTCAATCTCACATCAACATTCGACCTATCTCAAACCCCCTCACTCTTAAACTCTCAAACACTTCCACTCCCCATTCCAAATTCTATAACTATTATCCTTAAATTTATAACAGCTTTACCATTCCATTTTGGAAATTTGTACTATAAATAAAGGATCATGGAAAGACAATATCATATACTGGGAATGACCTGCTCTGGATGTCAGAAAAAAATATCTGAAAAACTCAACAGCGTTGAGGGAGTTACAGCAGACGTCAATCTGGAAAACAATACAGCCACAATTACTTCTGATAAAGAAATTCAACTTTCAGACCTGAATAAGGCTTTGGAAGAAATAGGAAAATACAGGCTTGAAGACCCGGCTCAACCTGAAAAATCATTTGTAAAGCCACAGGACAGGGTTTCTCCCTCATCAGTCTATTACTGTCCTATGGAATGTGAAGGAGAAAAAGTATATTTCAAGCAAGGCGAAAGATGTCCCGTTTGTAAAATGTATCTCGTTCCTATAGAAGAAAAGCAGGCTAAAGATCCTAATTATAAGCCTACCTACTCTTCCAATAATCTTCCTGAAAATTTCAAAGACAATATTGGAAAGCATTATTGCCCTATGTTTTGTGAAGGAGATAAAATTTATACCGAAAAAGGGGACTGTCCGGTTTGCCATATGCATCTGGAAGAGATCACAGAAGATCTTGTTAAAAATGCGCCATCTCAAAACCATTCCCATGCTCATCATGATCACACTCATCATCATGAAGCTCCAAAAGTAACGGATGAAATGGCTGGAAAATATTACTGTCCCATGTATTGTGAAGGTGACAAGACCTACGATTCCAATGTAGGATGTCCTGTTTGCGGAATGGATCTGGTAAAATACCCTGAAAAGAAGACGGCAAAATACACTTGCCCCATGCATCCGGAAATTATCCGTGATGAGCCGGGAGACTGCCCAATCTGTGGTATGGATCTCGTAAGAATGCCTGACACTGCCGAGGATGAAGAGGATGAAACGTATAATATTTTAAAAAGAAAATTTCTTATTTCTCTTGCCTTCACCATTCCTGTTTTTATCCTTTCGATGGGCGGAATGTTCATCAGCTTCCCGTTTTCCCATCAGGTACAGGGATTCATTGAGCTTGCGCTTACTATCCCTGTGATGTTTTACTCAGGATGGTTTTTACTGAAAAGAGGCTGGGTTTCCTTTAAAACATGGAATTTGAATATGTTCAGCTTAATTGCCTTAGGTGTTGCCGCAGCATTTATCTTCAGTATTACGGCGCTGGCATTTCCTGATATTATTCCCCATGAGATCCGTGGACACAATCATGAAATACCGCTGTATTTTGAAGCGGTCTGTGTGATTTTAACCCTTGTTATTTTAGGACAGTTGATGGAAGCTGCCGCTCATAAAAAAACGGGAAATGCTATTAAAGAGCTGATGAATCTTTCTCCTGACGAAGCCAATCTCATTATGAATGGCGAAGAAAAAAGAGTCCTTTTATCGCAGGTAAAAATTGGCGATTTTCTTAAAGTAAAACCGGGTGAGAAAATTCCGGTGGATGGAAAGATCACCGAAGGGAATTCTGTGGTTGATGAAAGCATGATTACGGGAGAACCCATTCCTGTAGAAAAAAATATCGATGATAAAGTTACCTCCGGAACAATTAACGGAAATCAGGTTTTCGTAATGAAAGCTGAAAAAGTAGGCGATGAAACCCTTCTTTCGCAGATCATTAAAATGGTAAATGAAGCCAGCCGAAGCAGAGCTCCGATCCAGAAACTTACCGACAAAGTTGCTAAGGTTTTTGTTCCTGCTGTGATCCTTATCGCTATACTGACTTTTCTTTCTTGGCAATTTTTCGGACCGGAAGGTAAAAGAAGTTTATTTGCTTTTGTGAATGCTGTTGCCGTTTTAATTGTGGCATGCCCCTGTGCCCTTGGTCTGGCGACTCCCATGTCTTTAATGGTAGGAATTGGGAAAGGTGCTAAAAACGGTATTCTGATCAAAAATGCAGAAGCTCTTGAACACATGAATAAGGTAAACGTCCTGATCACCGATAAAACAGGAACTTTAACGGAAGGAAAGCCCTCTCTAGAATATATTGAAGCTTCTGAAAACGGGGATAAGAATCTGTTATTAAAACTCGCCTTTTCATTAAACCAAAACTCAGAACATCCGTTATCCAATGCGGTTATTAAAAGAGCAAAAGGAGAAAATATAGCTGCTGAAAAAGTAGATCAGTTTAAAAACATTTCAGGAAAAGGTGTTAAAGGAAACATCAATGGAAAAACAGCTTATCTGGGGAACGAAGCACTTATGACTTCCGGTGGATTAGCTATTCCGGAAAGCTTAAAAAATAAGGCTGTAGAAGTGCAATCCAAAGCACATACCATCTCTTACATTGCTCAGGATAAAACCGTTTTAGGCTTCATCAGTTTTACAGATAAAATCAAAGAAAGCTCTAAAAAAGCAGTTCAGCTTTTAATAAGCGAAGGAATTGATGTAATCATGATGACGGGAGACAATGAACATACCGCCAAAGCCGTGGCTGATGAACTGGGAATTAAACATTTCAAAGCAGGCTGTCTTCCTGAAGATAAATTAAACGAAGTAAAAAAACTGCAACAGCAGGGCAAAATCGTAGCCATGACCGGAGATGGGATCAATGACTCCCCCGCATTGGCACAGTCTGATGTAGGTATTGCCATGGGAACCGGCACCGATGTAGCCATTGAAAGCGCAGAAATCACATTACTGAAAGGTGATATTTTAGGAGTGGCCAAAGCTAAACTTTTGAGTGAGAAACTCCTTAAAAACATTAAAGAGAATCTGTTTTTTGCATTTATCTATAATGTACTGGGTGTTCCGGTAGCGGCAGGATTATTGTATCCTTTCTTTGGAATACTCTTATCACCTATGATTGCAGCAGCAGCAATGAGCGTCAGTTCATTATCTGTAATCCTGAATTCACTGCGGTTAAATTCCGTAGACTTGGATATAAAATAAACTAGTAGAATATGAAAAAAGGAAGTCTTTACGTTGGATGCTCGGGATTTTACAATAACGATTGGAAAGGGTCGCTATACCCTGAAAATGCTCAAAGTAAAGACTTTCTTATATTATATTCCCAGGTTTTCAATTCCGTGGAGATCAATTCTACTTTTTATAGAAAGCCAACAGCAAAAACGCTTACAAAATGGCATGATGAAACGAATGATGATTTTAGATTTTTTATCAAGATCCCTAAAGCTATTTCACACGAAAAACGGCTTAAAGATGCAAAAGACGATATTTCAGAATTCTGCTCACATATTCACGCTCATTTAAAAGAAAAACTGGCTGGTTTTTTATACCAGTTCCCGCCTTCTTTTAAAAATTCACCGGAAAATCTTGGACTCGTCCTGGCTAACCTTGAATTTAATTATTTAAATGTTATTGAATTCCGACATGAATCCTGGTGGACGGAGAAAATTTTTACCATTTTAAAAGAGAAAAATGTTGTATTTTCAGGAGTAAGCTTTCCCGGTAACCTTCCTGAAGATCTTATCATTAATCATCAGGAAATTTTGTACTACAGACTCCACGGAAAACCTATTCTATACAAATCTGAATACAGTGAGGAATTCCTTGATAACCTGGCAAAAAAAATCAAAAATTCAGAAAGAAAAGCATTTGTATTTTTCAATAATACCTGGGGAACTGCTGCTATTACAAACTCAATTTATCTGAAGAAAATTTTGGAATAATATTCTTTACTTTTCCATTAAAACATCTACGTTAATGGATGGCTCACCAGCTGAAAACTTTTGCCACACTCCAAAATAATTTCTGTAATAGGTCGCTTTTGAAAACGCAAAAATATTTCCCCCTATATAAAGTTTTCCTTTAAAATCATCCGAAGTCCGTACAGATACAAAGAAATCTTCATTCGTCCATATATTTTTATCATTAAGATCCAAGGAAACTGCATTATTTTGAATGTCATCTTTTGTGATGGAAAGTTTCAGCGTTTCATTTACAATAGATTCTCCAGGAAAATCCCCTGCAGCGCTTTGAATATCAAAAATCAGGGTAATTGGCTGATCAGCAATAAAAGAAGCCACATTAAGGTTGATCTTTTTAACCTTCAGCTTGCTGTTGTTTTTAACTTTTATAGCGTACTCTCTGAAAACCTTCTCCTTGTCATCAGAATTGTATCCGCAATAGGCTCTTTTCGAATTTCTCGTTCCAAAATTTTTCTGAATATATTTTTTAGGAATAATTTTGATATTTTCAATTTCAACCGTCTTTTCCTTAAGAGAGAGATTATAATGGTTCGAAGCTTCAAAATCTGAAACTTTCATACGAAACGGCTGATATCCGTTCACATCAATTTTAATGATCCTGTTTTTATCCACATTTGTAAGGTCAATAAGATATTTCCCATCCTTACCGGTTATATCACCCATATCTTCATTTTCAATTCCTATCCTCGCATCTGAAATGGGCTGCTCCTTTTCGGTGAAGATAGTCCCGGAAATTTTCTGGGCAGATAAATTAACAGCGGTAAGAATAATAAATAGATATTTCAGATTCATCAGATCAAATAATTCCCGAATATATGAAGAATACCGAAACTATAATTAAAATACAGGAAGCAGATGAATTTAATAGCTATAAATGTTAAAATTAAAGAAAAATAAAATTTAATCTCACATTTAGTATTTTACTTCAAATATGCTCTAAAACAAAGTCCTTAAAATAAAATTAAAAAACAAAAAATCATTAAAATATGGCATATAATTTGTTAACATTTTAGCACCAATTTTAACGATTTTTAACGATCTAAACCTCCATTATCTTTATGAAAAAATTCTTTGGGGAAAAGTCTAAAAACATGACTTTTCTTGGGATGACTGCATTGGTGAGTGCGGCCTCAATAGTATTTAACAGCTGTAACGGCAAAACAGACGTGAAAGAGTTTGAAAAAACCATCTCACTGGAACATCCCACCGTAAAAGCGGTCCCCAAAATTGATGATGAAGACATAGAATCTGATAAAAGAATCATTTACCTTACTTTTGATGATGGCCCTAATCAGGGAACAGAAAATCTTCTTAAAATTCTGAATAAAAGAAACGTATGTGCCACTGCCTTTCTGGTAGGAAAACATGCCTACGGAAGCAAAAGACAAAAAGATGATCTGGAGCTTTTAAAAAGCAATCCCCTGATCGAACTGGCCAATCATAGTTTTTCCCACGCTCACAATAAGTATACAGATTTTTATAAAAATGCTGATGCCGTTGTCCATGATTTTGATATTGCAAAAGACAGCCTTAAGCTTTACGATAAAATTGCAAGAACTCCGGGCAGAAACATCTGGAGGCTCAACAATATTACCATTACCGATATAAAAAGTTCCACCAATGCAGCAAATGGCCTTAAAAAAGCAGGTTATAAAGTTATTGGCTGGGATCTTGAATGGAAACCTTCTCAAAAAATGACTTTAAAAGGAAGTCATGAAGCAATGATTAAAAAGGTAGACAGTATCTTTTTTAATGATCTGGAAAAGACATCAAAACACCTGGTTTTTCTTACCCATGACCAATATCTAAGGGACGCAGATTCTATCAACGAACTGGATCTCTTTATTGAAAAGCTTCAGAAAAGCAACAGGTTTGTCTTTAAAAAAATCTCCCAGTATCCGAAGATTAATGAGATTCTGAATTAATTGTATTTATTGTATTTATGTAAAATGTATTAATGATTTGATGTGCTTTATTAAATATCATTGACTTAGCAACTAGCAACAAATTACATAAACAATTTTACAGATTCATTAGTTTTTTGCTTATAAAATTCAGAAATTTGCATTTATGGGTATTAAAGAAAATTTCACAGCAATAAAGAATCAGCTTCCATCAGGAGTAGAATTGGTAGCCGTTTCAAAAACACATCCGGCTGAGGCCATTCAGGAGGTTTATGATCTGGGACAGAAAGTCTTTGGAGAAAATAAGGTTCAGGAGCTTATGGAGAAATATCCTCTCCTTCCTAAAGACATTCAATGGCATTTGATCGGGCACCTGCAAACGAATAAAGTAAAATATATTGCTCCATTTATAGATACAATACAAAGTGTGGATTCTGAAAAACTTCTTTCGGAGATCAGTAAAGAAGCAGGTAAAAACAGCAGAACGGTAAAAGTACTGCTTCAGGTAAAAATTGCAGCAGAGGAAAGCAAGTTCGGACTTGATCTATCAGAAGCCAGGGCTCTATTTCAGAAGCACCTAAACGGAGAATTTCCAAACGCTGAAATTACTGGACTGATGGGAATGGCAACTTTTACGGATGATAAGGAACAGGTAAAAGGTGAGTTTTTAATTTTAAAAGGACTTTTTGATGAATTAAATCAATTGCAAACATTAGAAACCTTATCGATGGGAATGAGTGACGATTTCCCGGATGCCATTGAATGCGGTGCCAATTCTGTGCGGGTAGGATCTGCTATTTTCGGTAGAAGGGATTACTCAAAATAGTATATTTAGGTATAGTTTTTGCTAATAATTGAATCAAAAAATCTAAATTTGCAACTATGCAAAAAATCCTTATTGTAGAAGACGAAAAAGCAATCTCGGGAGTATTACACAGTATTCTTTCTGATGAACTTACCGATTACGAATTTGTTATCGCTGAAGATGGCCTTGAAGGCTACAAACAGATAGAGAAAGAAGATTTCGCATTGGTGATTTCCGATATTAAAATGCCTAAGCTTTCAGGAACTGAACTTTTAAAGCAAAGTATGCTCTTAAAGCCAGAGACTACGTTTATCATGATCTCAGGGCATGCGGATATTGATTCTGCCGTATCTTGTTTAAAGGAAGGTGCATATGACTTTATTTCTAAGCCTATCGACATCAACAGACTGATAACGAGCGTAAAAAATGCTTTAGCTAAAGAAAGTCTGAAACTGGAGAATAAAAGCCTGCAGACTGAAAATAAAACGTTAAAGAAAAAAGTCAACAAAAAATATCAGATGATCGGTGATTCTCCTGCTTTGAAAAAAATTCAGGATATGATCGAAAAAGTAGCTGCCTCTGATGCCAGAGTTCTGATCACAGGTCCAAACGGAGCCGGAAAAGAATTGGTGGCCCATGCCATCCACAACCAAAGTGAGCGCGCAAGAGGTCCTATGATTGAAGTAAACTGTGCCGCGATCCCTTCTGAGCTTATTGAATCTGAGCTTTTCGGACATGTAAAAGGATCTTTTACAGGGGCTATTAAAGATAAGCAAGGAAAATTTGAACAGGCTAACGGAGGTACGATCTTTTTGGATGAGATTGGAGATATGAGTCTTATCGCTCAGGCTAAAGTATTGAGAGCACTTCAGGAAAGCAAAGTTTCTCCTGTAGGAAGTGATAAGGAAATAAAAGTTGATGTAAGAGTAATTGCAGCGACTAACAAAAATATGCAGAAGGAAATTGAAGAAGGAAAATTCAGAGAGGATCTTTACCACAGGCTTTCTGTGATTGAAATCTACGTTCCGCCATTGGATGAAAGAAAAGAAGATATCAGTCTGCTAGTAGATCATTTTTCCGGTATGATTGCCGATGAACACGGTACTGCTGTGAAAAAATTTGATAATAAAGCGATTGAAGCGCTTAAAGTTCTTTCATGGACTGGGAATATCAGAGAACTGAGAAATGTTGTGGAAAGATTAATTATTCTTGGCGGAAACACTGTTTCTGAGGAGGATGTTGCAAGTTTTGTAAGGAAATAATTTAAGTAACATTAAATATATTATAAAAATTTGCAGTAAGACTACTGCAAATTTTTTTTTTGGCTATTTTAAATATTAAACTATATATGAATTATAAACTATTATGAACTTTTTAAATAAAAACTATACGAAAGAATGCCTGACCCTGGCACTTCCTGTAATGCTTACGCAGGTGGGACAGGTGTCGGTGAATCTCTTTGACAATATTATTGTTGGAAGACTTTTAGGTGCAGATGCGCTGGCTTCCGTTTCATTGGGAAATGCTGTGTTTTTCTCCACGTTTGTACTGGCACTGGGATTTTCATTTGCCATACCTCCGCTGGTTTCTGAAGCACACTCCAAACAAGATCACGGAACTATTAATTCTGTTTTCAGCCACGGATTTGTAATTAATATGACTGTTGGAATTGTTCTTATGGGAGTTTTACTTTTAGGAATGCCACTACTCTATCATTCAGGGCAGCCGGCAAAGATCATTCCTAATACAGTGGATTTCCTGAGCATCATGGCAATCAGTATGATCCCATTTATGGCTTTTCAGACGCTTCGGGAAGTATCTGAAGGGTTGTCTTATACCATCGGTGTTACCAAGGCAACCATCATTGCGAATATTATCAATATTGTCCTGAACTATGTTTTCATCAAAGGATTATGGATTTTCCCTGAAATGGGAGTGAAAGGATCAGCTTTAGCTACTTTAATCTCCAGAATTTTCATGGTGGTTTTCCTTTATGTTGTTTTGGTTAAAGAGAAAAAAACAAGACGGTATATTAAAGATTTCTCTTTAAAAATACAGGTCTTCTCCAAAAATATGTTTGATAAAATGGTAAGACTGGGTCTTCCAACCGCTTTACAGATGTTCTTCGAAGTAACTGCTTTTGCTGGAGCGGCCTTCATCTGTGGACTGATTTCAGCGCATGACATTGCATCGCATCAAATCGCATTGAGTATGGCTTCATTTACTTTCAATTTATGTGTGGGATTCAGCGTAGCTTCAACGGTAATGATCGGTAGAAAACTTGGAGAACAGAATTTTGTTGAATTAAGAAAAGTAGGGATCAACAACCTGAAAATATCCTTTATTTTTATGTGTATTTGCGGACTGTTTTTCATTCTGGGAAGAAATATACTTCCTACTTTCTTCACCAAAAAAGAAGAAGTCGAAGTGATTATGCTGGCTTCAAAATTAATGATTATTGCTGCTTTATTCCAGCTTTCAGACGGGGTTCAGGTAACAGCTTTAGGAATGCTGAGAGGAATTCAGGATGTGAAAATCCCATCGATCTATACATTTATAGCGTATTGGGTCATTACAATTCCTTTAGGATATTTCCTTTGTGTCACTTTAAAAATGGGTGCTTTCGGTATGTGGATCGCTTTAGGCCTTGGACTTACGGTTTCAGCTGTTTTCCTGGTAAAACGATTTTTGAATATGTCGGCCAAAAGAATCACTCAGAAGGAAAAAGAAATTATAACAATAGATCAACTCGGAAACTAATAAAAGTAATCAATACTTCAGAACGGGATAAAAGAGTTGTTTAAAGTAATTTAAGACACTATTAAAGTATCAGCGCGGAGCCTTTGGCTCCGCGCTGATAATTTTTATCTATGCTACTATTCTCTTCCCTAAAATCACCAGACTTCTTTCTATACCATCTAAAACAGCTACGTTAGGAAGCATTCCCCAATCCTCAAATCCGAAGTATCTGAAGAGTTTGAGGCTTGGTTCATTATGCAGAAAAATAAGAGCTACTAGATTATTAACCTTAAATTTTCCGGCGTTCTCAATACAGTATTGAAGAATGGTTTTCCCGTATCCTTTTCCTCTGCAGCTTTTATCAAGATAAATACTTACTTCTACTGTTCCGCTGTAAGCAGTTCTTTCATGAAATGAACTAAAGCTCACCCAGCCAATTGTCTGTCCTTCCGGATCTTTAACGATCCACAGCGGTCTGGTCTCAGAATTATGGGCTTCAAACCATATTTGTTTGCTTTCTACAGAAACTTCCTCTACATCCGCCGTTACCATTCTTGAAGCAACCGTAGAATTGTATATTTCTACAATTTTTGGTAAATCACCCAATTTCGCATTGCGGAACTTTATTTCTCCCATTGATCAATTCAATTTTTTTCAAATACAAAAATAACAAAAATAAAAACACTCCCCCCCCATTATTTCAATATGGCTAATGAATATTAATAAAAAATTTCATTGAATACCCCCTCCAATCTGCTATTAAATTAAATTCAATACAATATTATTTTAAATTTTTCAAAGATCTATTCAGACTTCTCACCGTAATTCCCAGGTAAGCAGCCATATCTTCCTTTGAAATCTCAATATTTTGCTCTTTTTGAAGCTCAAGAAGCTGCGCTAAAGTATGTTCTACAGCATACAACTGCTGGTAAGATGCTCTTCGGGACGTATTAATGATGCGTTCTGCAAAAACGTCCAGAAGCAGATTGTTCAAGGTCAGATCATTTTTAATTAAAGATTGAAAATAAGATACAGTCACGGCATAAACGGCAACTTCTGTTACTGCTTCAATGCTGCACAAACATGGGATATTCCGGATCAGCTCTATTTCACCGATGATTTCTCCTTTTCCTAAAAATTCAACTATATATTCTTTCCCATTTTCTTCTGTAAAAAAGCATTTGGTAATTCCTTGTTTAACAAGCATTATTTTGGAAGGCTTCTCGTCTTGCGTCAACATCCTTTCTCCCTTAGAAAATGATCTTATGACGATTTCTTCTTTACTTTTCTTCTTTTCGTAAAGGTTTTCTATATAATTAAGAAATATCTGGTTGGTCCTTAACATATTTTATCCGGGACAAATGTCCTTTTCTGATTGAATTTTTATACTGAATTTTGTCGGGAGAAAAATACAAAACTAAAATGAATAATCATATCACAACCATCGCATTTGATGCAGATGACACTCTTTGGATCAATGAGCCTTATTTTCAGGAAGCGGAAAAGGAATTCTGTGTTTTGCTTGAAGATTATCTGCCTCAACATTCTGTATCCCAGGAATTATTTAAAACAGAAATGCAGCATCTTCATCTCTATGGTTATGGGGTAAAAAGGTTTTATGCTTTGTATGATCGAAACGGTGAGCAGGGTTTCAGGCGGCACGGCATCTTTGCAATTGATCAACAGGACTATTGAGATCGGTCAGGGACTTTTGCAGAAACCCATAGAATTATTGGAGGGAGTTACGGAAACACTAGATTCTTTAAAAGGAAAATACAGGCTGGTAGTTGCCACAAAAGGTGACCTGCTGGATCAGGAACGAAAGCTGAAAAATTCGGGACTCCAGGACTATTTTCACCACATTGAAATTATGAGTGATAAAAAAGAAAATGATTACAAAAAGCTGTTGAAGCATCTGGACTGTCAGCCTGAACATTTTCTGATGCTGGGAAATTCAATTAAATCAGATATCCTGCCAGTACTGGAAATCGGCGGTTTTGCAGCACATATTCCTTACCATGTGACATGGAGTCATGAACAGCATGAACATCATCTGGAACATGACAATTTCATGGAGCTGAAGAGTATTGATGAAGTGTTGAAGTACCTGTAGTTAATTGCATAATTGCATGAAGTCATTGATATTAATTAGTTTATTCATGACTTTTTGTCATCTTTTATTTTATTGGAATAAAAATTGAATTAAACTTGCCGTTACTTGACATAAGATTGAGAAGTCAATCGCAAGTCAGGATTGCCGAAGAACCCATTTGCAAAGGATTAGTTAGAACCTTGATGGTTGTCCTAATCACTCTTTCAATGAAGTGTTCTCTGTCAATCTCGTTTGATGCCATTGTGTATGATAAACACAAGCCCACCGAAACGATGGTATCAAGCTATTCTTATAGTAGAGAGAGAACGCAGCCCAAAGCCAAAGTGTTAAAAAATGTGAAAGTTCAAAAAAACTTGCGCAGGTCATAAAAAACCTTAATTTTGAGTATAATGGAAAGAACATCCCTATTTCAAACGCAGGATGGCAAAGTAACAAACAACAATGCAATTTCTTGCGCCCATAGTTTAAGACTTAAGATTTTCCTTAAGTGCGCGCTCGACATAAGATTGAGAAGTCAATCGCAAGTCAGGATTGCCGAAGAACCCATTTGCAAAGGATTAGTTAGAACCTTGATGGTTGTCCTAATCACTCTTTCAATGAAGTGTTCTCTGTCTCATATGTAAAGTTTATCATACTGACATATTGTCATTTCAAGGGGGCTTTGCAATACAGAAATATGGAAACAAAAACTAATAAAGAATTACTTAAAATAATTTCTAAACCAGAAGTATTAAAAGATGCCTGGAATAAATTAGTAAAATTCAATAAAGATTCGCATGGATTGTCTGGTGAAACTATTGAAAAATTTTGCCAAAATCTTGACGATAAAATCTTATCAATTTCAAAAAAATTAAAAACCAATAGCTATAATTTTAGTCCCACAAGAGGCGTACTTATCACCAAAAAAAATAAAAATTCTTTTAGACCACTTCAAATTCCAGAAATTTCCGATAGAGTTGTTATTAAAGCAATTGCAATTGAATTAGAAAACATTTTTAACCCTCTTTTAATGCAAAGTAATGGTTATAGCTTTGCATATCAAAAAGACACAGGTGTAAAAGATGCAATGTTAAAGGCCAAAGAATATTATAATTCGGGAAATAAATATGTATTGGAAGCGGATTTAGTTAATTTTTTTGGAACAGTTAATAAAATGGAATTATTAGAAACGA
Source organism: Chryseobacterium sp. W4I1 (assembly GCF_030816115.1). Taxonomy (NCBI): domain Bacteria; kingdom Pseudomonadati; phylum Bacteroidota; class Flavobacteriia; order Flavobacteriales; family Weeksellaceae; genus Chryseobacterium; species Chryseobacterium sp. W4I1. Next base: position 1,511,341 of record NZ_JAUSXQ010000001.1, on the reverse strand, counting down.
AAATATTCCCGAACCTTCCTGATGATAGCCTAAATTCATTAATAAAAGATGCTCTAAACCAAAAGGTGGGAAACCTTTCTGATTTTGATCTGGAAAAACAAAATTATTTTGACGGAATTGAAAATGGAATACCTCAAGGTAATGCTTTGTCTCCCCTATTTTCTAATATATATTTATTAGATTTTGATCAAAAAATCATTTCAAATAATTATAACCTGATTAGATATGCGGACGACTTTATAATTCTTGCTAATACAAAAAGAGAATGTAAAGAAGCGTATCATAAGTGCGAAACTTATCTTAAAGATTTAAATTTAGAAATCCACTCTTTAGAAAAAAATGATAAAACAAAAATTACTGATATATCTAAAGATGGTTTTACTTTTCTATCAGTTACTTTTGACGGAGAGTTTCTGTATCCCTCTATTGATAACTTTAAAAAATTAGAAAATAAGATATGGGAATTAAAAGAAGATAAAATTAAATTAAATCTTTTAGAATTTTTAAAAAAAATAAAAAATAGACATGAAGGATGGATCTCTGCATTCATCTATACTGATTTGGATAGATATAGTGAAGAATTAGACTACATTATAAACAGAGTAATTTATATCAAACTTGAAAGAATTGATTGGAAATTGAATGAAAATAGATTGGATAAAATACCTAAAAAGTATAGACCGAAATCAACATCCCCATATTGTCTGAATGAAAAACAAAGATCTAATTCAGGAATTCCTTTAACAAGTCTTTTAATAACAGAAAAAATTGAAAAAATTAAAGCTAAGGAAGCTTTAAATAACGAAAAAAAAATTGTTTAATAAAAAAACTCGTTCAAATTGAACGAGTTTTTTATTATTTCTTCAGACACTTCTCAAGGAACTGATCCTGTTCCCATAAAAGATGCAGAATATTTTCTTTAGCCACATAACCGTGGGCTTCTTTCGGAAGAAGAACCATTTTCACAGGAGCTCCTAAGTTTTTCAGAGCCTGGAAATATCTTTCAGTCTGCAATGTGAAAGTTCCCGGATTGTTATCAGCATCACCATGCACCAAAAGCAATGGTGTCTTCATTTTGTCTGCATTCATAAAAGGAGACATCGTGTTGTAGATCTCCGGAACATCCCAGTAATTTCTCTGCTCACTCTGGAATCCGAATGGTGTTAAGGTTCTGTTATAAGCACCACTTCTTGCAATACCACAAGCATAATCTTTAGAATGGGTTAAAAGATTTGCAGTCATAAATGCACCATAGGAATGCCCTCCAACTGCTACTTTAGTTCTGTCGATATACCCTAACTGATCTACTGCATCAATGGCAGCCCTTCCGTTAGCTACCAGCTGTGGAATGAAAGTATCATTCGGCTCTGTTTTCCCCTCTCCAATGATAGGGAATGCGGCATCATCCAGCACAGCATATCCTTTGGTCGTCCAGTATACAAAAGATCCATAGTACGGGAAGGTAAAGTCATTCGGGTTTTGGGTATTCTGCCCGGCTGTATTCTTATCTTTATATTCTGTAGGATAAGCCCAGATCAATAAAGGAAGTTTTTCTTTCTTCGCCTTTCTGTCATAGTTTGCAGGAAGATAAAGGGTACCTGTCAAAGTAACTCCGTCATTTCTTTTGTAAGTGATTACTTCTTTGTATACATCTTTAATGCTTTCAAAAGGATTGGCAAAATTGGTTACCGGTTCTGCTTTATTAGATTTAATATTCTTTTTATAATAGTTCGGGTACAGACTTGGAGATTGTTGAGTCGTTAAAATTTCACCTTTTGAAAGATTAAGGATATCAATAATTTCTTCTTTGGCATTTTTAATATTTGAGGTGTAGAGTCTTTTCTTTTTAAGCGATTTCACATCCAGTTCATCAATAAAAGGATGTTGTCCGTCTTTCGTAAACCCATCACCAATCAGGTAGGTTTTTCCTCCCTTCATATCAATCACATATCTTCCGTACTGGTTCTTTGTGGTATTAAAATTCCCGGGATCACTATAAACATCCTGATAATTTCTGTCATCAAAAACTTTAGATTCACCATTATTCAGATCTACTAGGTAGGATTTTGTATTTCTTGTATCATACCAGCCTTCAGAAACTACTGCATAATGATCGTTTGTCCAGCTTACATCTTCATACCTCTGTTTTGTTTTAAAGAATGATTTCGGAGCAGCTGCAAAAGGAGCTTCCCAGGTGAAAATTTCGTCCCTGTAATCAACGGTTTTAGATTGGTCTCCTCCATCCAGAGCTTCAGCATACACCAAAGTCGCCGGTACATCACTTCTCCAACCCATGCTTCTTTTTCCGGTTCTTACGGATGAGAAACCTTTCGGCATGATTTCATTCAAAGGAACATCATTGACTGTTTTTACAGCATTTCCTTTCATATCATACACCGTGTTAGTCATTGGAAATCTGCTTAAAGGAACGATATAAGAAAATGGCTTTTTGATCACTGTAGTCATTAGATAATTTCCGTCCGGAGAAAAACTTACCCCAGAGTACATATCGTGATCCTTTATTTTTTTAAGATTCCCATTAAGGTCTACCTGATAAATTTCAGAAGCTGTGAGGACTTCAAAGTTTTTTTCATCCTGAGGATTTTTCAGAAGATCCTGATATGTTCTGTTTTGCGAAACTTTACCATCAGCTGTAGAAACAATAGGTCCGGTTGGAAGATCTTTACTTGCATCAATCAGTGCAGGCCTGTTTTGAGGAAGGGTTCTGATTAAGAAACTTTGTGAATCATTATACCAGGTATAAGGCATTCCTAGATTGGCATTAAGATTATCTCCGGTTATTTTTTTCGCAGCAGCTGTTTCCATATCTACAATCCAAAGCTCTACTCCTTTGCTTGTGGTGTTGGTAAATGCCAGTTTCTTCTCGTCAGGAGAAAATGAAATGTATGTAATTTTAGCGTTAGCAGGCATATTCTTCACCTGTGTCTCATTTTTATCGTTGATCTTTCTGATCTTAAGATTATTAGAATAGGTGACACTGCTTGAGATATTGGTAACTGGGTTAATCCTTAATCCTGCAAGCTTCATTTCCTGCTGATTAAGGTCTTCCAATGTCTTATAAGTGGGTCTGTAGGTGAAAACCACCCAGTCTTTTTTGCTGTTCATCAGAACACTTGGCGGTCTTTCATAATCTGCGAGTTTCAGAATCTCTGCAGAAGGTTTTTGATAAGTAATATTCTCCTGTGCATCATAGAAATTGAGAAATGCCAGAAGGCAAATTGTCAGTTTTATCTTCATATAAATTCATTTTCTACGAAAATAGTGATTTTTAGGATATAACCAGAAAGCAATATTTAATACCCTTCATTGTGATATAATAAAAATGTTTATCTTAGTAGAGCAATCAAATTAAAATCAATATGAAAAATTTAAGAAAGTTAAGCAAAGGAAAATTGAAAACCATTATTGGAGGACAAGCACCAGCGTGCCCTTCCGGATACAAACCTTGCGTTGCAGGGGAAGATGAGAATGGCACAATAGTTTGGACATGTGTTTGGTCTTCGCTACCTTGCAAACCCTAATAAAAACAAAAAGAGCATTAATAATTAATGCTCTTTATTTTATATTTTCAACCGGAATTACCAGTCTGAAGCTCTTTTTCTTTTTTCAATCATGTGATCTACTGATACTTTTCCTGCGCCAAATGCCATCAGGAGAAGATAGACACATAGATAGACAAGGCTCATTTCTCTCTTCTCAAAAGGATCTGCTCCATGAACGACAAAAGCGGCGATAATCATTGTAAAGACCAGAAACCCTAATGAAATTCTGGTAAAAAGTCCTAATATAAGGAATATTGAACAGACAAATTCAGCAATAACTGTAAGAATCAGGGTTACCAAAGGACTTAACCCTATAAAATCATAAAACTCTATTTTACCGCCTTCCAGAAGCATCTGAAGCTTAGGAAAACCGTGAGAAAGCATGGCAAAACCAATAAACACTCTCACTGCAAATAAAATAATATCTTTAGGTACTGAGCTGGAATTTGGCTTGAAATAGTTCATTTACTAAAAATTTAGATTAAAGGTAATGAAAATCTTTTAATAGAACGGAATCACAAGCATTTTTAGTTTATCTGTATCCGAAATTTTTCAGATCTCTATCATTTTTTCGCCAGTCTTTTTTCACTTTCACAAACAGGTTCAAATGGATCTTTTTAGAAAAGAATTTTTCCAGATCCAGTCTTGCTTCTGTTCCTACTTTTTTAATAGCCTCACCCTTATGTCCGATAATAATTCCCTTCTGGGTATCTCTTTCAACATAAATAATAGAATCTATGAAAATAATTCCTTCTTTTTCTTTGAACTGCTCGGTAACCACCTCCACAGAATAAGGAATTTCTTTTTCATAATTTAAAAGAATTTTCTCACGGATCGCTTCGTTTACAAAAAACCTTTCCGGCTTATCCGTATACATATCTTTATCATAGTAAGCAGGGCTTTCAGGAAGCATAGATTTTAGCTTGGGCAGAATAACATCTGTATTAAAAGCATTCAATGCTGAAATAGGAAGAATTTCCGCCTTCGGAATTCTGTCATGCCATTCTCCTACCAGTTTTTCCAGTCCTTCCTGGTTGGTTTGGTCTACTTTATTTAAGAGTAATAATACAGGAACAGGAATTTTATTAAGTTTCTCAATTAAAAATTCTGAAGGCTCAGCTTTATCTGTAACATCCACGATAAATAGAAATACATCCGCATCCTGTAAAGAATCCTTTACAAAATCCATCATTTTTTCCTGCAAACCGTATTTCGGATCCAAGACTCCGGGAGTATCAGAAAATACAATCTGTAAGTCTTCTTCATTATAAATTCCAAAAATTCTATGGCGTGTTGTCTGAGCCTTCTGCGTTACAATGGCTAACTTCTCCCCCATCAATTGATTTAATAAGGTAGACTTTCCCGCATTAGGTTTTCCGACTATGTTTACAAATCCAGCTTTATGCATATAAATAATATTATGAACTGCAAAGTTACTAAAACAAAACTGGTCTTTGTAGTTTAAGTCTACTTTTAGAAGAGAAAAAAGAGAATCCTATTGATTAGTCGTCTGCTGGTATGGATTTGACAGGTTTAAATCTGCATTTATCTTAATATATTGTAAATTGAGCAGAATAAAATTGTTTTGCATCCTTTAAAACTGATATTTTTGACCTATAGAACTCTTTTATGGATATAGATCAGATCCTTGACCACATTTATGTACTTCCTGAAACTTCCAAAACTGCTTTGAAGGCACATATTACAGAAGTATCCTATCCAAAAAATTTCTGCCTGATGGAAGCAGATAAGATCATTCCTTATATTTATTTTATCAAGAAAGGAATCGTAAGAGCCTATGCATCAACGGTTGACAATGATATTACATTCTGGTTTGGAAGTGAAGGCGAAACAGCCGTTTCCATGAAAAGTTATGTAGAAAACAAACCAGGCTACGAAAGCATTGAGCTTCTGGAAGACTGCGATCTGTATACTTTGGAAACAGAAAGCCTGAGAAAGCTTTTTAATGAAGATATTCACATCGCCAATTGGGGGAGAAAATTTGCAGAAAGGGAGCTTGTAAAAACGGAAGAGCTTATTATTTCAAGACAGTTTAAAACATCTTTGGAACGTTATAAAGATCTAATGACAAATAAGTCTGATCTTTTAAAAAGGGTTCAGTTGGGACACATTGCTTCTTATCTTGGGATTACCCAGGTGAGTCTGAGCCGAATCCGGGCGGAAATAAGGTAATTAATTTTGTACGGGATGGAAGCTGGAAGAGCGAGGCTTGAAGTTAATTTTGGTCGCAATTTTTCAACAGTCTATAAAATTAATGATGTAGTATTAAGGTTGCATTGTAGTTATGGTTTCGGCTCTTAATAACTTTCTCCTACCATCTCAAGGCTTCCCGATATGATTTTAAAATTCAAATTAAAATAAATTCATTTTTCAGGAATAATTCTCTCTGTACATAACAGAATAAAAAATCCCTCAAATTGAGGGATTGTATTTTATAGCTTTGGAACGCAGTGGCATGAACATTCAAATAGATCTTGAGCTTCATCACATTGACCTACCGAAAGACATTGAAGGTAATAACCAGGTGCGCAAATACCACCGATCGCTCCACCTTTAATTTGTTTTAATTGTTCCCTTGAAACTTTCTTTAAGTTTTTCATGTTTAAATTTAATTTGTAAGGTTTTAAAGATAAGAATTAATCTCTTAATGGAGAGTAAAATAAATAATTAAGTGCTTATGGCTAAACATAATCAATATGAACAAAGGAAATATAAATTAGAAATCATTTCATTATTTAACAAATGTAAAATTGTGTTTCCTTTCAAATGCAGAACTTTGTAAAAGAAAATTAAAGAAAATGAATTGGATAATTTTAGTTATCGCCGGGCTTTTTGAGGTAGCATTTGCTTCCTGTCTGGGAAAGGCCAAGGAAACCTCCGGATCCGAGATGTATTACTGGTATGCCGGTTTTCTTGTGACCATGACGATCAGCATGGTTCTACTGATCAAAGCTACACAGACGCTTCCTATTGGAACGGCTTATGCAGTATGGACAGGAATTGGAGCTGTAGGAACTGCTCTGATGGGTATCTTCTTTTTTAAAGATCCTGTAAGCTTCTGGAGAGTATTTTTTATCGTAACCTTGATTGGTTCTGTGGTAGGATTAAAATCTGTTTCACATTAAAATCAAAAAACAATTTCTATTGATATTAAACAAACCCGCCTTCAGATTGAGGACGGGTTTATTATTATTTTTTGAAAACTACAGGTAAGATCTCATTTTGTCTTAATCCGTATTTTTTAATTTCTTCTTCTGAAAAATTCTGTGAATAGAAATTCGGCTCTGTTTCAAAACCAGCCTTCCTTAAACGGTCAAAATAATCCATTCCATACCAGCGGACATGATCATACTGTCCGAAATGTTTCTGACGCTCTTTGGGATCTTTTATAGAGAAATCCTCATAGGTCTTCTTGAGAGAGTTTCTCATCGGAACCTGAAAAATACCCCAGCCTCCGGGCCTCATTACCCTGTAAAGTTCGCTTATAGCTTTTGCATCATCTTCAATATGCTCCAAAACATGGTTACAGAAGATGACATCAAAGCTTTCATCAGCAAATGGCAGGTCAAGGATATCGGCTTTTACATCTACAATAGGAGAAAAAAGATCTGCGGAAATATAATCCAGATTTCTCATCAGCTTAAATTTCCTCAAAAACTCCTGCTCGGGAGCGATATGAAGAACTTTAACATTTTTTATAAAGAAATCAGTCTCATTCTGAAGATAAAGCCACATCTGACGGTGCCTTTCCAAACTCAAAGTTCCGGGAGAAAGTGCATTTTCACGCTGTTTTCCATAGCCGTAAGGAAGGAATTTCCGGTAGGATTTCCCATCGATAGGATCATAAAAATTATCTCCTTTGAAAAACTGGTAGATAAGTGGTCTCGCCCAGATACTCATTTTGATCAGCATCGGACGGGGTATTGTATTGAGTAAAAGCTTAGCTACTTTTTTCATTAAAAATCCAATTGGAATGGCTTCTCTTCATCACTTTCGATACCCAGAGCTTCGTACACATATTTGAATGTAGAAAGCAATACCGGCTTACCATTGATTACCGCTACATCATGCTCAAAGTGGGCAGAAGGCATATTATCCAAAGTAGTCACTGTCCATCCGTCATTATGGAATTTTACTTTTTCAGTACCCATGTTTACCATAGGCTCAATAGCAATGGCAAGACCGTCTTTAATCACTTTTCCGCTCCCTTGTCTTCCATAATTCGGAACCTGAGGATCTTCATGCATTTTTCTTCCAAGACCATGTCCTACAAGTTCTTTTACCACTCCATAGCCTTCTTTTTCACAGTATGACTGGATCGCATGGGAGATATCTCCTATCCTTTTTCCTCTTACACACTGCTCAATACCTTTGTACAGGGATTCTTTGGTTACCTGAAGAAGTTTTTTAACCTCAGGCTTTACTTCCCCAATCTCAAATGTATAGGCATGGTCTCCTACAAAGCCGTTCAGGATTACACCACAGTCTACAGAAAGAACATCACCTTCTTTTACAATATCATTATTTGGAAAACCATGAACTACCTGATCATTTGGAGAAATACACAACGAATTGGGAAAACCTCCATATCCTAAGAAAGCAGGTTCGGCACCATGATCTTTAATAAAATCGTGCGCCAGTTTATCAAGATATAAAGTATTGATCCCCGGTTTTATTTCTTTAGCCAGCATTCCCAGTGTTTTGGAAACCAGGTGGGCACTCTCCTTCATCAGGCGGAGTTCCTCTATTGTTTTTAGTTGAATCATTGTATTAATTTACCAATGTATTAATGTACCAGTATAGCAATTTGGTCAATACATCATTGCCTAGATTGTTATACTGTTAAATTGTTATATTATTTCTCTTACCAGAAAAGTCCTTTTTTCTTTTCTTTTTTAAGTTTTGAGTAGGCCAGGACTTCTTTTCCTTCTACACGGAATTCTATTCTTTCCTGGATAATATTGTAGATTTCTCCCCAGCCTGGAAATCCTCCTAAATTTCTGTCGTCAATGAACCAGTCTGCATCCAGTTTTCTGGATTGATTTTCAGCATCGAAAACCTCACCTTCAAAGCTGGAATTCACTGCATAAAATTCAACACCGTTATTTTTACAGAATTCTACGGCTTCATCCAAAGTTTTTCCGTGTCTGTATGTCCAGAGAATTAATCTATATCCTTCTGCCTGAAGTTTTTTTAATGTTTCGAAAGCAAAAATTTTTGCTTTGCCAATTGCCGGATATGCATCATCAACAATAGTTCCGTCGAAATCCACAGCAATTTTTTTATTATTTAACATTTTGTCTTTTTTAGCTTTGCAAAGATAAGAAATAAAAAGAGTGCCGAAAACGATGGCACTCTTAAGTTTTTATAATTATGATAATTTAGAATTAGCTTTTCACCCATTTGAACTCAAACTGAAGATCCGGAGTTGAAATTCTATCTGTGATCTTCTGAAGTCTTGCAGGAAGTTTCATTAAATACTCCTGTGCTTTTTCAGCTTTTTCAGTAAGGCCTTTTACATGCTCAATCTTCCATTCATCCAACAGATCCGACAATATATTAATATAATCATTCCCTGTATATACCATGCATCTTTGAGCCGCATCTGAGAAATGTCCCCAAAGTTCTCCGGCTTTCTGTCCGGACTGTCTCATAAGGTGTGCAGGCATTACAATCTTTTTACGCATCATATCTTCAAATGCGAGGATCATTTCAGATGGATCCAGCTCAAGAATTTTGGCTACGAAATGTTTGTAAGCTTTTGCATGTCTGGCTTCATCTGCAGCAATAACACCACACATTTTCGCTAATTTTCCGTTTCCAGACTGCTTTGCCAATGTTCCTACTCTTCTGTGAGAGATATTGGTTGCTGTTTCCTGAAAACTTGTATAGATAAAGTTTCTGTAAGGATCCATACTTGTTCCTAAATCGAAACCATCATTAATTAAGTATTGAGTAGTGACTTCCAGTTCTCTCATGTTCACTCTTCCACACAAATAAAGATATTTGCTCAAAAGATCTCCATGTCTGTTTTCTTCACCAGTCCATGCTCGTATCCAGTTAGCCCAGCCCACTTCTTGCTTTTCCTGATCAATTCCGTCTACTCCCATTAACCAAGATTCATACGAAGGCAGTGCTTCTTCTGTGATACAGTCACCGATCAATGTTACGAACAGGTCATAAGGCATTTCACGGGCAAAAGTCTGGATTTCTTCCAGATCATATTTAAAATCTGAACTTGATGGATCAGGCAGATAGTCAGAAGGCTGCCATATTTTTTCAATTGGCGTTAAAAATTTATCCAGAAAAGAACTTACTTCCTTTTCCAATATTCCCATTACTTCTTTCCTAACAAGCTTTTGATACATCTTACTAAATAGATTTTAATTTACAAAGATATGATTTATTTATTATTTGTGGCATAATAACATATGCAACCCATACCATGACTGATATAAATCATGCAAAAATGCCGCCATCTATATTATAACGGCATTTTTCGGACAATATTATTGAATTTTTAGCTAACTAAAATATTTCCTGTCATGGCTTCCGGAATTTCCACTCCCATTACTTTTAAAATAGTAGGTGCCACATCACCCAGTTTTCCAGGTTTTAAATTCCATGTATGGTCTTTATCCATTACAATAAACGGAACAAGGTTTGTGGAATGCTGTGTGTTTGGGGTCCCATCAGGGTTGATCATCACATCTGAATTTCCATGGTCTGCGAGGATAAATACAGCATATCCATGCTCGTAAGCGGTTGTGGCTACTTTTTCAATGCATTTATCAACAGTTTCTGCGGCTTTTACAGCGGCTTCAAAAACGCCTGTATGTCCTACCATATCGGTATTGGCAAAATTCAGGCATACAAAATCAGCAGTTCCGTTTTCAAGCTCCGGTACAATAATATTTGTAATGTCATACGCTGACATTTCAGGCTTAAGGTCATATGTCGGAACATCTTTCGGGCTCGGACAAAGAAGTCTTCTTTCCCCGTTGAACTCTTCTTCTCTGCCTCCGGAGAAAAAGAATGTTACGTGAGGATATTTTTCTGTTTCGGCAATTCTGATCTGGGTTTTACCATTTCTTTCAAGAATTTCTCCCATCGTATCTTTTAGCACTTCTTCATCAAAGACAACCTGTACGTTTTGGTAGGTTTTGTCATAATTTGTTAAAGTGATATAATGAAGATTCAGCTTACGCATAAAGAATTCAGGAAAATCCTTCTGGGTAAGCACTTCTGTGATTTCACGGCCTCTGTCTGTACGGAAATTGAAACAGATGACAACATCGTTGTCTATAATTTTAGCAACAGGGACAATGTTTCCTGTTTCTGTCGTTTTAACGAGAATAATGGGTTTCAGGAATTCATCGGTCACATTATTATCATAGGAAGCCTTGATAGCAGCCAAAGCATCTGTCGTTTGTATTCCTACGCCTTCTACCATAGCATCGTAGGCCAATTTTACACGCTCCCATCTTTTGTCACGGTCCATCGCATAATATCTTCCGGTTACGGTTGCCAGTTTACCCACCGTAGTTTCCATGTGCTTCTGAAGTTCTTCTATAAAACCTAATCCTGAATGCGGATCGCAGTCTCTTCCATCTGTAAATGCGTGAACAAAAACGTTTTCATTCAACCCGAACTCATGAGCAGCGGTTAATAAACCTTTTAAATGATTGATATGTGAATGTACACCTCCATTGGAAACGAGTCCTATGAAGTGTAGTTTTTTATTTTCTCTTTTAGCATAATCAAAGGCATCCTGAATAATCTGCTGTTGTCCCAGGGTTCCGTTTTCAACGGCCATATTCAGTTTTACAAGATTCTGATATACTACTCTTCCGGCTCCCAAATTCATGTGCCCCACTTCAGAATTCCCCATCTGTCCTGCAGGAAGTCCTACCGCTAAGCCGCTGGCTTCAAGGGTTGTATTTGGAAATTTTTGATAACAGCTGTCTATAAATGGAGTGTTTGCTTTATCCAGGGCGGAAACCTCAGGATTTGTTCCAAGTCCCCATCCGTCAAGGATTGCTAATATTGCTTTTTTTGACATTTCGTATAACTTTTTGTTACACAAATTTACCTAATTTCCGATGAATGAAAGAATTTGGAAGGGTTATTTTAAAAACATCCGGACAAAACAGTATTTAATAGCAGTGAAGAATCTTTTTGATCTCCCATAGATTTATAAGCTATTTATCATTATATCTGAATTGTTCTCTTTTTCATACTCGTTAATTACTTCCAGCTTCCTTGGATTTCCCATCTATCTTTCTCGTTAAATTAACTGCTGATCTGATACGCTTTTATAAATTATTATTTAATTTTGCTTTATGGATTTACGAGATCAGTTAAAGAACCTTTTTCCTGAACATGAGGAAAAGGATTTTGAAATGCCTAAAGAAGAATTTAAGCAACAGGAACCTTTGGTGTGCAAGTTTGAAAAGAAAGGCAGAAACGGTAAGCCAGTAACGGTTGTTGAAGGCTGGGAAGGCAGCGAAGAAGATTTGAAGAAAATCTCAAAAAAAATAAAAACCACCTTAGGAATAGGCGGTTCAGAGAAAGACGGAACGATCATTATTCAGGGTGATAATCGTGATAAAATAATGAATATCCTTAAAGAAATGGGATATAAAACCAAAAGAGTCGGCGGATAGATCTAGAAATAGATCTGGGTTTCCGGCATCAGGTTTTTCAATCGTTCAATCTTAGTTTTTTCTATAGGGTTTCCTGTGAGAATAAGGGTTTTCAGGTTTTTAAGCTGTTGAATCTCTTCAGGAATATTTTTCAGATTATTATTGGCCAGATTCAAACTGACAATATTCTTCAAACCTTTTATCTTAGGTGACAGTTCTGTGATCTGATTACCGCTGACGTTTAAAAATTCGAGGTTTTGCGCTTTAAAAAGTTTTTCAGGAAGCTTTACAATAGCGTTATGCTGCAGCTCAAGATATTTCAGATTTTTAGGAAAAGCAAGATTTCCCAGGTCATTGATCTGGTTTTCAGATAGGTTTAAGAATTTTAGATTTTTAATTCTGTCTAAACGATCAGCAATGATGCTGATCTGATTTCCCTGAAGATTGATTTCCTCCAAAGCAGGAATTTCCATCAGTGCTTCCGGAAAAGCATTCAGGTTGTTGGCATCAAAATGTACAGCTTTTAAATTCTGAAGCTTTGCGACATTCGGATTGATGCTGGTCAGGCTGTTAAGGTTTATAGAAAACGTATTCAGTTTTTTCAGGTTTCCAATTTCATTAGGAATATACTTGATGCTGTTTTCATTTACATTTAAAATCTCCAGTTCGGTTAAAGTAAAGATCTGCTGATCCATTTTTTCAAGTTTATTTCCCATAATATTCAGGAAGAATAAAGAATCCAGTTTCGAGATTTGTGGAGGCAGGTTGAAAAGTCCTTTTTCACGAAAACTCATACTGTAAACCGTTTTCTTACTGGTCAATGCTTCATCGATATTGGTAAATGTAGGATATTTTACAGGATCGATCTGTGCCTTTATCTGGCATAATGAAAGTATAGAAATAAATAGAACAAGCTTTTTCATAGAGTAAAAGTTTTGGCGGCGGCTTTGCCGCCGCCAAAACTGAATATTAATAATTTTACTTCTTTAAAAGTTTCACGGTCTTCTGGAATCCGCCTTCTGCTTCAATATTCAGAACCAGGATACGTGATGCTTCCAGCTGATTGGTAAAATCAAGATCCAATGATCTGTTTACACCATTGAATTTCTTCGTATAAACAATCTTTCCATCCATGCTGTAAGCTGTAACCGATATATCTTTCAGTCCTTTTGGTGAATTGATCTTAACGATTCCTGATGTAGGATTTGGGGCTACGTCAACGGTAGTTTCCGCATTATGACTTTCAATTGTTCCTAATGCTCCGGCTGTTCCCAAATTACTCTTCAAAGCAATAACAATGGTTGCCGATTTACCTCTGTAATCAATCGTATTTCCTGTGGCATCTACATCTGTAGAAATAGTGGAATCAGGATGCTGGATAGAGAAGAAACCGAATTTATGGTCAGGGGTAAATGTCAACCCTGTAGGTTCTGATCCTGCCGGCATTGAAGCAAAAAGCCTCACTTTAGGATTGGCCTGTGTATGATCCGGAGCAATGACCCAGATGTAGTTTTTACCACCATCCTGAAGAACCCAAAGGTTACCAAGTTCGTCAAAAGTAAGGTTATCATTTCCATCACCCCACGCTTCAGACTTCATTCCCTGTGGTGTATTGAATGAATATGCTGTAGAAGCACCTCCTGCAAAGGTTTCCACCTGAGAAGCCGTTGTTCCGTTGTCCTGAAGACGGTATATTTTATCTAGTCCTTTTGCAGTAAAATAGATTTTCCCGTCCAATGGACTGATATCTACGTCTTCTACCCCATTAAACCTTGTCCCTCCCAATGACTGGGCAAGAGCTGTTGTATTATTCTGGTCTGCTTTCACTTTATTAGGTACCTGAACCCATGTCGCTGTAGTTCCTACCGGATCTCCTGAAGGACTTAATCCTTGATCAAGTTTCAAGACATAAAGGTTTCCCGAAGCTAAATTATTCGGCGTATCCATTACATATTTATAGACCATGTGAGTTCCCCCATCTTCTCCGTAATAGGCTGTTGTTCCTGCATTATTCACTACAACATTTTCGTGGTTCATAATCCCCATCTGCCAGAGCTTTCCTTTGGATCCGTCGGGATTTTTAGAAATTACCTGTGCTGTAGCCGGATCAATTTCCACTAGCCATCCGTAGTCCTTGTAACCGTCATTGTTCACATCATTGGCCGTTACTGATTCTTCAGCAGTAACAACGGTACCCCAAGGTGTAATACCTCCTGAACAGTTTCTTATCGTCTGAACTAAACTTGGATCTGAAAAGCTTACTGCTCTGGATCTTGATAGCTGCCAAAGTTTTGTAGAAGCATTGTAATTAACCTCAGCCATCGTAACACCGCCTGGATTGGTTTCATGGTTTACAGAAAGATATCCGTTTGTACTGCTTCCTGTCTTGGCAACATAAGCTGTGAAATCATTCTGACCGCCTACCATTCCGCCACCTTCTGTATAATTATCGCCCTCTTTCAAGATAAGCTGATATTTATGTTCTGCAGGAATGATCAGTTTATTGGTCTGTGCAGTAGGAACAATAGATGTAAAACAGCTGATATGTGTTCCTGTGCATGCCGTAGGAGGTGTAACAGTAGTTGTTGTCTTTAAATAAGCATCGATTCTAAGATCTGAGCTGGCCCCCGTTCTGTTGTGAAGCTCTACAGAAATCCTATTGTTTCCGTTGACAAACTTAGATTTTGGAATAGAGAAAATATTATAAACACTCTCTGCAGCACCGTCAATTGTTGTACTGGAAGGCGTATTGAAAGCAATAGTACCTGCAGGCATATTGTCTCTTACCACTTCAACTCCGTTAAGATAAACAACAATCCCGTCATCTCTCATTACACCCAGTTCCATAGTGTCTGAAAGGGTTGATAAGTCTACTGTAAAATCTTTAGCAAAATAAGCTGCCGTAAGACCTGAGCTGATTGTTGTGGTTACAGGATCCCCATATCCAAGAGGTCCGTTTCCTATAGCCCATGTTGAGATGTCAAAAGTCTGGTCTTTCCATGGGCCTGCCAGGGCCTGGTTATTATCTTTATAGCTCCAGGACGAGTTCTTATTGAATAAAAAGGTCTGTGCCTGCACACTAAATCCGGCAACCATTGCCAATGCCGCAATTGTAAGTAATTTTTTCTTCATTTTTTATTGATTTATTAGACCTTGCAAAACTATTTTTTTGATGCAGAACCTCTGTTAATAGGACTTTAAATATCGATTAAGAAATATTAATTAATTCGGAACCCAATGTTAAGGGAATTAAATAATTGTTAAATGATACTTTGAGTCGAAGGTATTTGGGTTGGAGAGTTTTAGGGTTGTAGCGTGATAATCAATCAGTATTAACCTTTGATTAGTGAAAATTTGAAGCTAGAAGCAAAATAACCAACTATATCAATAATAAAATTAACGACTATTATTTTCAAACTCTAATACCCTAATACGCTAATACTCTAATACTCTCCAACCCTAAAACTCACTTCGCCTTACTCACATCCGTCAATGAATTTAGGAAAGCAATAATCTGACTGATCTCTGTTTTAGTAAGATCCAGTTTGTCCGGTGGAAGTGTTTGGTTTTTCATTTTCAGTCCGAGACCTTCTCCTCCGCCTTCATTATAGAAATCCAGCACTTCTTCCAGGGTATTGAAAGCACCGTTATGAAAATACGGTTTGGTAAGGGCAATATTTCTTACCGTAACGGTTTTGAAAGAATAATCGTAGATCCAGGATTTTTCTTTTTTCACGGGACTGTTTCCTCTTCCCAGATCAGTATCCAGTTCAACAGGAAGATCATTAACAGGTTTTGAGGTTACTCCCAATACCTCAGATTCATTTTCATTAAAAAAAGGAGGCACCAACCCTGAAAAATGAGGTGCAAAATGGCATGTGGCACAACTGGCCTTACCCATAAACAGATTGTATCCTTTTTTTATATCATCAGAAACGTCTTTTTCATTTCTCATAAAACGGTCGAAATCACTATCAAAAGAATACAGAGATGCCACATAAGAACTTAAAGCCTTGGAAAAATTTTCTTTGTTTATTTTACCGTCTTTGAAAGCGGTACGGAAAGCTTTTTTATATTCAGGTTTTGTTTTTAATTTTTTGATGATGTCTTCATAGCTGGTATTAAACTCATCATCGTTGTAGATCACGTGTTCTGCCTGCTGTTCCAGATAAAATGCACGTAGGTCGTAAAAAAATCTTTTCGCAAAAACGGCGTTATACAAGGATGGAGAATTTCTTAAAACAGTCTTTCCTTCCACATTGCTCTGGGATTTTATTTTGAGATCTGTAAAAGCATTTTCCTGAAGATGGCAGGCAGCACAGCTCATTTTACCGTTCTGGCTTAAATTCTGGTCATAGAAAATAGATTTCCCAAGGCTTCGGAGATCAGAGTTATCTTCAGATGATTTTAAAAGTGTATAGAAATAGGGATCCAGAAAATCACTGCTAAAAAAGTTTTTATTCCCAACATTCCAGCCGGAGAACTCTTTAAGATCATCCGGGCTGCCGTCCCACTTTCCAAACTCTTCATAAAGAGGCTGAATATATTTTTTATAAAATTCGATTCTGTCAAAAGTTTCAAAATCTTTATTTTTTGGAAAGATAATTGATCCCTTCAGTAAGAACTTGATTGGCTTTTTGAACGTTGTAGTTTTTAAAATAAGCATCATCGTTGATGTATTTTTTAATTCCGGTAAGGGCATGGCTGGCTTCTTCAGAGATGTTCAGGGAACCTGGTGTATCAAAACCTGTTACTCCAAGAGTATAAATTCTGATCAATTCTATTCTTAATGGAAGCGTTTTGTTATTTCCCCTGCTTAAGCCGTTCTTCACTGTGCTCAGATAAAAACTTGAATAGGAATTATACAAAAAATCTGTAATCGTTTTGATCTTTTCTTTCTCTTTACCTGCTTCATCGGAAAAAATAAGCTCATCCAGAACCTGAAGTCCTTCAGGAGGCAATGTATAGGCTGACGTACCTGCCGCTTCTATATGAAACAGCGGAGCGGCATTAAGGTGTGTTTTTGTGAATTCCGGGTAATGGTAAGCAATATAGAATTCTATTTCTTTAAAAGATTTTCTGGTATCACTCAACGAATTTTGAAGTTCTTCAACGGTAATCTGGTCCTCTGAGAATTTATATACATCTGACTTTAGCCGTTCAAGCCTGTTTTTAAAATCTGACAGGGCTTTATTGACGAAGGTATTTTCGTTTTCCTTTCCTTTATAAACAGGATTAAAGGACATGACAGCAAAACCTATCAAAACAATCACAGCAAGCAGCGGATATAATCTCATGAATTTTTAGCGGCAAAACTACCTTTCTGATGTTATCACAAGTTTAACGGCAGATTAAAAAATGTTTACGTTTTGACACAGTAATTAGTTTGGAGCATTAGTTTTAACGCAAATTCAAATTTAACAAGGCTACTTTAAAAGAGTAAAAATCTATAAACAGCAGTTTCTTATAGAAATATTTTTATTAATTTTAAACCCCGAAATCAAATTCATTATACTTAAGAACGGTGGACTTTCTATGAGCCGCTTAAAAAAATGATGACGAAAGATATTGGGAGAGGATTTTTTTAACATCAATTTACAACACATTAAAACAAAATATAACTATGAAAACAAAAGTACTATTCGCTTTTGCAGCGGTTTTTCTTTCCATGTATGCATTTTCGCAGAAGAAAGAGATGGCCGTTTATGCAGAAAAAAAAGGTAATGACTACTACCTGGTACGCCTGGAAGAAAACAAAC
Organism: Chryseobacterium sp. W4I1; assembly: GCF_030816115.1. NCBI lineage: Bacteria > Pseudomonadati > Bacteroidota > Flavobacteriia > Flavobacteriales > Weeksellaceae > Chryseobacterium > Chryseobacterium sp. W4I1. The sequence goes on along the minus strand of NZ_JAUSXQ010000001.1, from coordinate 1,493,353 downwards.
AGGTACCGAATGTGTATGTTTACTCAAACGGAGTTATAAAACCTTACAAAAATTATACAGATCTAAAGGACGTTGTCATGGATTTTCCAGGCATGATGGATTCCAATAATTCGACTAAAGAAGAAATGGTTTCTGTGCTGAAAAAAGGAGATAAGTTCTACGAAATTACCACCCAACGAAAAGATCCGAAAAATTTCGAAAAAACGATCATCACGGTCTACGAAATGTTCCAGGGACAAAAAAGAATTGTAGAAGAGTATGATACAATCTATGATCTTGCCGGATCGCCTTATAAAGAAGCTATTTTCATTAATTAAAAAAACAAAAAATATAAATTATGCTAAATAAACTTGCTGCCTCAGAGCTGGTGCTGAATGATGACGGAAGTGTATACCACTTAAATCTTCTGCCTGAAGATATTGCTGATAAGATTATCCTTGTGGGAGATCCGGACAGAGTGGCAAAAGTTTCAAAATATTTTGACAAAGTAGAGATCAAAAAAAATAAGAGAGAGTTCTACACCCACACCGGAACTTTACGTGGAGAAAGAATTACCGTAATGTCTACAGGTATTGGTACAGAGAACATCGATATCGTGATGAATGAGCTTGATGCTTTGGTAAATATTGATCTTCAAAACAAGGAATTTAAAACGGAACACAAAGCCCTTGAACTTTTCCGTATGGGAACCTGCGGAAGTGTAAACCCTGATGTACAGGTAGATAACATGCTGGTAACCCAGAATGTTGTAGGTCTGGACGGATTGATGCATTTCTATCAGGATTACAGCTTTGAAAACGAATTTTCTAAAAACTTCATGGAGAAATTCCCTTATGAAAAGATCAAACCAATGTTATATTTTTCAGACTGGGCAGAAGAAATGGGAGATTATTATAAAGATGCCAAATACCACGGAAATACAGCCACATTCCCGGGGTTCTATGCTCCACAAGGAAGACAGCTGCGTTTGAAAGTAATTGACGATCAATTCCTGGAGACATTGAATGATCTTGGAGTAACAAACTTTGAAATGGAAACCTCAGCGATTTACGCCCTTTCAAAATTATTAGGCCACAAAGCCATCACTGTAAATAACGTTATTGCGAACAGAAGACGTGGAGAATTCTCTGCAGACCATTATGCTTCCGAGAAAAACCTTATCGATTGGGTACTGGACAGAATTATTAAATAAAATATTCAGAGCCTTACAATTTTAAGTTTAAGCCTTTTCGGCTACATTAAAATACAATACTAATATCTGCGTAATCTGTTAAAATCTGCGGGAAAATATTTTTTATTTATACCCAAAGACTGATCAGATTACGCAGATTTATTTTGTGTTGAGATTTTTATCAAATAAAAAGATCAGTGAAATGCTCTGGGATCCGGATGTTTAAATACAAAATCCAGTTCTGAAATTAATTTTGAAGGGTTTATTATTTTTCCCTCACCTACTGTTTCCTCAGGAGATGGCAGATCTTTCTGGGCATTGATTACCTGGCCCTTTGACGGATGTTGAGGTGCTGTTACATTATACAGTTTCCCAGATGAACCTTCTTCGATCATCTTTTCAATCACGCAGGAAATATCTTTATAGTGAATATGATTCACCGGAGCTTCTAAATTTGAAACATTATAATTTTTAAGGAGCCTGTTATCTCCCATAAGTCCTGACAGCCTTAAAATATTTACCTGTGGATATTTAATTTTGATCATTCGCTCTCCCTGAACATGATCTGTAGAAAGACTTTCTTCTGTATATTCACCAGGAATATCCGGATAGACACCGGTAGAACTCATCACAAACATCTGTCCTTTAAAATCACCAATAAATGAAAATAAATGCTGAATCCTGTTATATAACGAACTGGCACAGCAACTTTTCCCGGAAAGGGGAATCGTGATGATCAGGACATCCATATTTTCGATTGCTTCCCATTGTATGATTTTTTCTTCCAGTTGAAAATCCGGGAAGCTGGCGACAGAAGCGCTAAATCCTTTAAAAGACAACTCATCAGCTTTGCTTTTTGTAGTAGTGGTAACATATAGTTGATACTGTCCGGACATTGAATCGGCAATCCTTGATCCCAGCCAGCCGAAGCCTACAATTCCTATTTTCTTCATAAATTTTCAAGTGTATGCATTAAGGATTTAAATCTTATTCTTTTTAATAAGCAGAAACATTGCAAAATTAAATCAATTTATACTGTCCGCAATTTTCATTGTGCACATTCTTAAAAACTCAAAACAGTATCTATTATTTTCAGATTATTTAATGGGTACTTTATTCCGTACAATCATGTATCCGTACATTGGTTTTTTTGTCTCATTTTGAACCTAACAACTGTTAGTAGTAGAACTACGACAAAAAGAAAAATAGCCTTTTATATTTTTCCTCATTATGACTTTGCTTCTTATATTTGTTTCACGTGGACGTGATTTCAATAATAGCATTACAAAACTGTAATTCAGAATATTAAATTCATTAAACTAAATATTAATTATATTTTAAAGCATAATATTATAAAGGGATTTATTCCAATCATCAAGTGAAAACAGAACGATAAATTCCTCACAAAGATACTATTCTGTTGACATGGTTCTTACAGTATTTATCTGCAGTGAGTGACAGAATACCCATAATGCAGCACTGCCCGGTAGGCTGCTTATATACACTAACCAGAAAAAATATGATATGTTTCAGGACAGTAAATCTCAAAAAAATCAGATCTCAAAATCTAAAAAAGATCTGAAAAGCATAGATCCGGCAGATTTGAATGCTGCTAAAGAAGTTGTAAAGAAAACTGACAAAATAAAAAAATCAGTACAGACAGCCGGACAGGCACTCTCCTATACCGGCAGTTTCATGAACAAAGTTTCCCTGCCCAATACTCCTCTGATCTCTGAAAATAAAATCTGGACAGAGCAGCCCACTTCCAAAATTCACAATGCCGGCTCCATTCCCAAAAGTGAACTTCTGGGGATCAACCGTGTCGTGAAACTCGAAATCATTATTGAAGGGAAAATTGTAAAACATTTCAAGCATTTTAAACTCACTCAGAGTGCCGTTAAGCATCATCAATTTGACCTCACACTTGCTCATGATACTTTGGGAGAAGCTGAAAACCACAATCTGGAACAGGCACAAAATTTCCTGGGGAAAAGAATCACAGTAGTATTTAAGTATAAAGATGTAGAAGAAAGTCCCGAACGTAACTTTGTAGGCGTCATTACCGAAGTAGGTTTCAGCCAGGATAAAGGCAGTCTTGGGAATATTGTCCTTACCGGATGCAGTCCTACCGTTCTTTTGGATGCGGCACCACATATTCAGAGTTTTGGCGGTGCCCAGGAAATCAGCCTGAACAGTATTGCAGATTGGGTGATCAAGGAAGGTTTGGGTTCCAATAAATTTGATTTCAGAGTAGATTCCCAGCATGGAAATGTTTCTTACAGCTCTCAATATGAGGAAACCCATTTCAACTATCTTTCAAGGATAGCAGAAGCTTACGGGGAGCAGTTTTATTATGATGGCGAAGTTCTTCATTTCGGAAAGCTGCCACCACAGGAAAAGCCCGTGCAGCTCGTCTATGGCAGCAGTGTACATGATATTAAGATCAAAATGAGAGCCCAGCACGTGAATCCAACTTTTTATGGCTACAACAGCAGCAAGAATGAAAAGCTTACCACGGGGACTTCAAAAATAAACCACCAGTCAGATATTGCCAAAAGGGCGTACGAAATATCCCAAAAAACTTTCACCACACCTTCCTTGAGAGTTGCTCCGATCAAAGCATCTACATTTATGGATATTGATGCTTCACAGAAAGGTACGGCAGGAAGCAAAGCAGTAGATGTTTTTGTTACTTCAGGAACCACAAGCGTCCCCTTCCTATATCCAGGATGTACTGCAGATGTAGAAATGCGAAAATCTGAAACCAATCAGACTGCTTATTTTACCAAACTGATGATCACTGAGGTCAGTCACGAAGTAGATGCAAGAGGTTACTACACCGGAAACTTCGAGGCTATCGCAGCAGATACCGGATTTATTCCCCGGCCGGAATTTGAAATGCCAAAAGCTGATCCCCAGTTCGCCAAAGTAATTTCAAATACAGATCCGTTGAACCAAGGTCGTGTTCGGGTCCAGTTTGACTGGCAAAACGGACAGGATACTTCAGAATTTATCCGCGTGATGACACCGGATGCCGGAAACAGTGATAAAGTCAGTAAAAACCGTGGATTCATGGCAATTCCAGAAGTTGGAGATCAGGTGATCGTTAATTTCGTTCACCAACATCCCGATCGTCCTTTTGTCATGGGAGGTATGTTCCATGGAGGAGTTGGCGGCGGTGGCGGAACCGGAAATAACATCAAAAGCCTGAGCAGCAGAAGCGGCAATAAACTGGAACTCAACGATGGCGAAGGCTCTGTTTTCTTAACCGATCAGGGAGGAGCCAATATGAAATTTGACGGTGCAGGAAATGCAACAACCAATGCAAATAATAACAAAACAGTCACCGTAGGAAATAATAATACCGTCAATGTAGGAAGTGTCAGTGCTATCAATGTTGGAGGTAAAGAAGGCGGAGGAGCCAATTCTATGCTTAAAATGGATAATGCAGGAAGTATAACATTGGAATGCGATACCAATATCACCATTAAAACAGGAAGCAGTTCCATTACCATGACCACAGGCGGAGACATTACCATAGAAGGACTCAATGTAAAAGTAATAGGAAAAACGACAACAGAGCTTGGAAAAGCCTCTGCAAATCCCGGAATTAAAATTGACGCTGATATCAATTCCAATGCAGCAAAAATTAATATGTCATCCTCAGGACCTACCAATATCAAAGGGGCTGATGTGGAAATCAATAAAGGATAATCATGCAGGTGAATATAGAAAATCAGGGCGAATACCGGAAATATATCTTTCTCAGAGAAGAAAGGTATCAATTTCAGGGTCTCCGGAATGAAAACTATATAGAATCCGAGCTCAAGGTAACACTAAGTTCCATTCAAAATGAAAAACCTGTTTTTACCGTTGAAATGCCTTTCTACAAACAATCCAATAAAGACGGCATGTACAAATGGGTGGGAGACCTGCATGAGCTTAGGGAAAAAATAGTATGCACCCTGGATGAAAACGGACAGCTGGGAAAAATTATCAACCTGACTGAAGTTCAGAATAAGTGGCGGGAAATAAAACCGAAAATCATACTGAAGCACAGGAGCGAAAAATACCGTGAAATTTTCATTAAAGGTGTAGAAGAGCTTTTGGAAGATGGTGAACAGCTAGCAGATGCTTTACGTTTTGCAATGCCTTATCAGCTTCTTTTTCCCGGCATTCATTTTAAAGAGTTTAAAAAAAACCAGGTATTAAACGGTTATCGGCAACTTCCAAATTTCATTGCTACGAAAAACGTTCCCATCATCACCGAAGAAAGAATTTCAGAATTAGAAGACGGCAGATACCAGATTGATGTAAAAGGAAGCATAGACGAAGACCGTTTCGGACAGGATAAAGTTACAGCCATGATCCGTATTTTAAAGAACCGTCCCCGTGTGCCTACCCTGCTCCAGCTTAACTATATGGAACGTTATCTGCTGGAAGAATGGCCTTGGTCTGAACAGAGTATGTGCATGAGTCTGGCACAGATTCCCGGCACATTATATCGTGAAGAAAAAAACATTTTAAAAGCTTTGCCTCATGACCATTCCACTGCTTGATATTGTATTTCAGAATGACCGCTATTACCTTCTTTTTGATCATGAAAGTTCATTAGAAACAGTAAAAGTGTCAGATATATGGTATGTTTATACAGACGGAGAATATCTGTGCACTGTTAACGGTTGTAAAATTTCAGAGGTTCTGAAAATTAATGATAAAATTGTTCTGGAAACTAAAACCAATCTTAACCTGCTGGAAAATCTTTTTAGAAAGTTTAAAAATGTAATTCTGAGGTCAAATAAAATTAATCACTAAATCATCGCATTATGGCAAAAAAATATGTACCCGAAGGTGCCTTTTTAGCTTGCGACAAAGGAACAAGCCCCTCTACCCTCCGGGTGAGCAATAATAAGAATACTACGATATACAGTGTTCCCATGGCATCGGAATTGGATTTCATTCCTTTCTTTAATATTAAACCCATGGGATTTTGTACCAATCCACTTAAATGGGCAACAGGTGCCTCATGCCTTCCCACAATCATCACAGGATGGCAGCAGCCTAAAGACGGTGTCAAAATAAACGGCAGCAGAATGCTTTTGGAAGATTCTTATTGTAATTGTATATTTGGAGGGAAGATCAATATCTTCTTTGACAGGGCAGCAGCCGTAGCATTTGGTGTGGGAGAAGGAAAAATGCCTTCCGATTATATCAAAGAAGGTTTCGACTGGGTTGCCGAGCAGAACAAAAAATCCCGTGAGGCGCGAGATCAGATCCTACCAGATTGGATGAAGCCCGTAACTGGTGTAAGCGACTGGTTCAATGATCTGGGGACCGGTTTGGTGGAAGGCGCTGTAAATGGTGTAGTTGGCTTAGGAGAAACACTTTATCAGGTCGGCCAGGATCCGGTAGGTACTGCTGAAGCACTCGGTGGAATGGTAAGCGACGGATGGAATGCTGCTACTGAAGGCGTTGGAAATGCCTGGGACTGGGCCAGCAAAGGAGACAATTGGAGCAATGCAGCAGAAGGAGCCTGGAACTGGGCCAGTGACGGTCAAAACTGGGCTGATGCAGGAAGTGCAGCCTGGCAGGGAACCAAAGATGCCGCAGGCTGGGTAGCTGAAAATCCGAGAAAAATAGGAACAACAGTAGGAGAATTTATTCCGGATGCTGCAGCTGCAGTCTACTCTGGAGGAACATCTCTGGCAGCTACTGCCGGAAAAACAGTTTTAAAAGAAGGCGCTGAAGCAGTTGTAGAAAAAACGGCCAAAGAGATCGCCGCAGAAACCGTAGAGCAAGGAGTAAAAAAAGGTGGCGATGATGTACTGGAGGCCGGAGCAAAAAAGGGAATTGCGGAAACCATGGAACAGCTCGCCAAAAAAGAAGGTGGAGATATTGCAAAGGTTATCACAAAAGAAGCAGATGAATTAGCTGCTGAAGCTGCAAAAGAAGCCGCTGAAAAAGCTGCAAAAGAGGCCGCTGAACGATGGGCGAAATTAGGATATGATGATTTGGGCACTACTGCCCCTTGTTTCCTGGCAGGAACTTTTGTTCACACAATGGATGGTTTGGTTCCTATTGAAAATATTCAAATTGGTGATACTGTATTTTGCTATGACAATATTAATAAAAGAACAATCAAGAATAAGGTAACTAATGTTTATAAAAATTGGACTGATCGTTTTATTAAAATTACTACTGATAAAGAAATAATTAATACCACATTCAAACATCTTTTCTGGATTGAAGATGAAAGGAAATGGATAACAGCTAAAGAATTAAAAACGGATATGATTTTAAAGTCATTATCCTTAAGCAATATTTTAATTAAAGAAATTGATTATCAAAACAATGTGGCAATATCAACTTTTAATATTGAAGTTGAAAATAGTCACAATTATTTTGTTGGTAATCAGGGAATCCTGGTGCACAATGATAACAAACCTTCTAAATTTGAAAGTACGGTTAAAAAACCTACTAAAATATATGAAGTTTATGATCCCAAAACAGGGAAAACTGTATACGTAGGGCAAACAGATAAACCGAATGTGGCAGACCGTTTTAAAGAACACGTAGCAGAAGGTAAAAAGAAAAGTAACCATAAGAAAGACTGGGGTAAAAAATATAAAATAAGAGAAGTCGCCAGTGGAAATTGGGATCCTTACGAGGCATCTGTTTGGGAACAGCACTATATTGATAAAAACGGTGGAAAGGCCAGCCTTCAAAATGGAAGAAATGAAATTACCAAACCAAAATTTGATAAATATAAAAATTTACATAATCCTTGTTAAATCTTAAAATATATGAGTATGAATATTAAATCTGGAACTATTTTCTCTGTAAACGTTTCATCTGACGAAAAAATTTTTGGAAGAGTTTTATTTAATGTTGATGATTATTTAGAAAAAAGTAAAAATGAGAATAATCAGAATTATTTTGATGTCTACAAAAAGTGTGTGCTGATAGAAACCTTTGGAAAAGTTGTTAAAGAATTTGATGAAACACTTTTGAAAAATGTGGCCGTTAAAAGCAGCTTTATTCCTGTCGATACTTTTTCTGATGAAGACGAATGGGAAATTACAGACCTAAATTTTCCGGTACCCTCAGAATATATAACATTTCCTGAAGTTTTAAGATTTGTCAATGGAAAAGTTTATTTCTGTGTAGGAGAAGTTACTATTGCAACTTCTTTTGATGAGGCATTTAGAGATAAATGTGGAGTTTATCCATCATTTGGAAGTGGATATTGGGAAGTTGTTGCCACGCTGGATTTTGCTGGAAGAAAAGATTTAATAGAAGATGAAGACGATATTATGGATACCTATTTTGGGGATTCAGATCTGAGAGAGAACCCCGACGTTCGAAATGAAATCTATCAGGCTATCGGAGAAGATCCAAATCTGTCTTACAATGAATTAGCCTTGAAGCACGGCTTCGATTTAAAAAGATTTTATCGCTAATTATGAATTATCAAAATACAATTTTACAAAATATACTTTGGAATTTCACTGAACAGAAGTTTTCTGATATTGAAAATTTTAGAATAGCCCTGAAAGATTATAATGAAAAGATAACGGGCAAAAAATTCTTAGAAAACCTGGACAAATCTATTCTGCAAACGGATAAAGTGGCTATACAATATGAATATTGGGACAAAAGTATTGAAGATATTATTGAGCCGGATTTTCTTTTGACTGCAAATAACGGAGAATTTTTCACTGCGGATGAACTACTGTTTAAAATTCATAATTATGTCCATGAAAAATTAAAAGAAGATGATCATCATTTTTTTGAAGGATTAGAATTATGGACTGGAGAAAATCCAAATTATCCTCATATTCCATTGTACTTCTTACAACAAGGAAGTTAATGGCATAACTTTTAAATATGTATTTTATAAAACCAGCAGAACAACAAAAAGGTTTATATTAATTAACTGGTATAATATCAATGATTTCGATAGCAAATTTCAAAAACTATTTGAAAGAGCTTTTGCTCAAAATATATACGAAGAATGGTTCGAAGAAATAGATAAAAGGTCTCGATTTGGGACCTTCTTTGTTTCCATATAATTTCGGATCATAAAACTTTAAAATCATTGCCCATCTCCAAAGAAAACAAAAATTCAACATTCAATTCCGAAGCAAACTCACCCATCATTATTCATTACACTTCAGATTAGATTTCATTGTTTGGAATTAAAACTCATTAATCATTACATAGAAATGCCCTGAATATAAGCTTTCAGGATTTCCGGAAATATTGGTGAGATTAATTGTAACACTTGAAACAGACGTCATTCTTGGATTTGAAATTGAAAAAGAAGCTGCTCCAGCAAAATCTCCCGCCGGAGACACTACAATTGCAGCTCTGGTAGATCCGGGCTGTATATTCGCAGGAATTGCAATTTCCATTGTTACAGATTTTCCGGGAGCCAAATTATTTACAGATATAGACGGCCATGCTTCAAAACTGATCTGGTTTTTCTGTACACTTCCCTTTTCGCCTAGCTTATATTGCCCGTTCACATCTATTTTAGCATTTATATTTGGTCTTCCTGTTCCGATTCCTACATTGGCATTATTATTTCCAATCACAATAGTATTGGCCTGTGAAGTCTCCGCTCCATATCCTAAAGCTGTAGAGAATTGTCCCAAGGCATTGGCACCCGATCCTACTGCTGTTGAATTCTGGTTGTTTGTCACCGCATTATATCCTATTGCTGTTTCGCTGTTGGTATTCGTTTTTGCATTGTATCCTACTGCCGTTGACTGAAATCCTGATGCAGTTGAATTTTTACCTACAGCTGTTGCATCATTGGTCGCCGTTTTTGCCCCAAATCCCAATGCAATCCACTGGAAGCCTGACGCTTCAGCATTATTCCCAACCGCTGTAGCTTCATTTACAGTTACTTTAGCGTTAAATCCTACTGCCGTTGACTGGTAACCTGAAATTTTAGTGTTAGCTCCCAAGGCTACAGACTCGTTAGCCGTAACAGAAGTATTGGTTCCGATGGCAATTCCCTGGTAAGCACTGCTGGAATTACCTAAAGCGATCCCATTCTGCGCTGCATTAGCCTCTGTTCCAAAGCTTATCGAGTTATTCACTCCCAGTCTTCCTATTGGTATGGAGTTCACTTTAAAAACAAGGTCGTCCGAAGTATTCGTTCCCAAAGAAAGGTTGGTGTTGGCACCTGCAGAATTACCGCTGTTTGTGGCAGAATTATTCCATGCAGACATCGTATTGATACCTCCTCCATTGCCGCTATATCCGTTACTGGTAGAAAGCATATTCCATTTGGATTTGTTCCAGTAATAAAAACCTGCTTCTGTCATATTTCCTGTACCGTTGTTCCAGATGATCAGTCCTTCTGCCGGATTCGGAATGGTAGTCTGGTCTGTAGATGATGCTAAAGCAATACTTGGAAGAAGCATTCCTTTGTTTTTTGAGTTGATCTGAAGCATAGCGGAAGGATCCGGATCAGGAGTTCCAATCCCCACCTGTGCCTGTGCTTGAATAATTAAAAGAAAAAAAGGAAGAAGAAGCTGAAGTCTTAGTTGATATTGCATGACAGAAATAAATAGTAGTTTATTTTTTTGAGGATGCAAATATACGAATTTTTCATAAATACGTACTTTTTTTTATCAAATCAATAAAAACACACTTATTAGTGATTAAACAAACCTTTAATCACTAATAAATGAAACGTTTCTGAACTGAGAATTCGTCTAAACCTCCAATATTACAGGAATATTTAAAGGCTATACAACCCATAATCAATTAAACAAATTATTATATCTTTAAAAAAAACATCAATAATTAAATAAAATACAGTTTATCACTGTTTAATGAAACAGCTTTCTACATGATCATTTACCATTCCGGTCGCCTGCATATGAGCATAAACTACCGTGGATCCCATAAATTTGAAACCTCTTTTTTTAAGATCTTTAGATAAAGAATCAGAAATATCTGTTACTGCAGGAACATCACTTAATGTTTTGGGATGATTATTAATGGGCTTTCCTCCTACAAAACCCCAAATATAATTTGAAAAACTTCCGAACTCCCGTTGCACTTCCTGAAACCTTTGAGCATTGGTTACCGATGCCAGAATTTTAAGGCGGTTTCTGACGATTCCTGAATTATTCATAAGTTCTTCAATTTTTTCATCATCATACTCCGCAATTTTCTTATAATTAAAGTCATCAAAAGCTTTTCTGAAATGATCTCTTTTAGAAAGAATGGTATACCAGCTCAATCCAGCCTGGAAACTTTCAAGAATCAGGAATTCAAAGATGGTTTTATCATCATAGACAGGTCTTCCCCATTCTTCATCATGATATTTCCGGTACAGGTCGTCTTTCTCACACCAGCCGCAGCGTATTGTTTCCATAACAGTAATTTTTTATACTGTACTAAAGATAATACTGATTTGGAAAAGTATAACAAAAGATTAAGAAAAATTTAACAGCAGTTCCGGGTTTTAGGAATGGTTATTGTTTATTTACTGGTACACAACAATAAAATATTACATATTATGAACAATTCAGAATACAACAAAGCGGAAGATGCAGTAAACAACACAGAAAACTCTATAAAGAATGCAGCAGACAATGCAAAATGGAAAGTTGAAGATCTGGCAGCAAAAGCAAAAGATTATATCAACGAAAAAAGAAATAATGATGAGGAAGCACAGCAAGAAGATTGGCTTGACAGAGTAAAGAATAATGCAGCTGATGCATGGGACGATATTAAAGACAAAGCCAATGACGCATGGGAAAAAACCAAAGATGCTGCAGAAGATGTAAAAGCAGAATGGAATAAGAAAACCAATTAAAATTTCAGTCAAATAAATATTTTCAAGAAAATGGAGCCTTAAATTGATAAGGCTCCATTTTTATTATGACTCAAACACAAATTATTGCTACATTTGTATTTAAATAAACATTAAAAAATTATGTCATACGGTTTACTTAAAGGCAAAAAGGGAATTATTTTTGGAGCCCTTAATGAACAATCTATCGCATGGAAAGTTGCTGAAAGATGTCATGAAGAAGGTGCTGAATTTATCTTATCCAATGCTCCTATTGCTTTGAGAATGGGAGAACTTAATGGTTTAGCCGAAAAAACGGGTTCTGAAGTAATAGGTGCAGATGCAACTTCTATTGAAGATCTGGAAAAACTTTTTGATGCTGCAACAGCAAAATTTGGAAAAATAGATTTTATTCTTCACTCTATAGGCATGTCCGTCAATGTAAGAAAAGGAAAACATTATACTGAAATGAATTACGACTGGTTGGAAAAAGGATGGGATATTTCCGCTGTTTCTTTCCACAAAGTAATGCGTGTGGCTTGGGAAAAAGACTGTATGAATGAGTGGGGAAGTATTTTGGCCCTTACTTATATCGCAGCTCAGAGAACCTTCCCGGATTATAATGATATGGCTGACAATAAAGCATATCTTGAAAGCATCACAAGATCTTTCGGAAATTACTGGGGAGCAAGAAAGGTACGTGTAAACACCATTTCTCAATCTCCTACTCCTACTACAGCAGGAAGCGGTGTGAAAGGTTTTGGAGGTTTCTTAGGCTATGCTGATGATATGTCTCCTCTAGGAAACGCTACTGCTCTGGACTGTGCTAACTACTGTGTAAGTATGTTCTCTGATCTTACTAAGAAAGTAACGATGCAGAACTTATTTCATGACGGCGGTTTCAGCAATACCGGGGTTTCTCAGAAAGTTGTTGACAAATATGACGCTGAAAGTAAAAAGTAATCAGATTATTGATATAAAAAATAAACCGGCGGCCTCTTCGAGGCCGCCGGTTCTATAAAAAATAATTAATATGAAGTTCTTATTAAGAAAGTGAGGCTGGCAGAGAGAAATTATTGTCTGAAAAACATCTTCCTTCCGAAACTTATTGTAACTCCACGAAATTAGAGGTTATACAGTAACGTCCATCTTCCAACCATCTATCGTATCCTTATAAAATAACAGTTTGTATAGAATGTGCCGGAGCAGATAATTTTGCAGCCATCCCTTCAATCCAAAGGTTGGTGTCAATATCATTTTCAGAATCATTCATAATAACGGTGACCAATTGGCCGTTTTCATTCATAAAAGTTGTTGAGGTAAGCGCTGCTCTGTTGGAAGAACTTCCGATCCTCTGGGCATTTGGCTTAATATATTTTGATACGTGGCCTACGTAATAATATTCATAAGTATAATGAACGTCTCCTGTTTTTGTATCTGCAATGATTGGCGCAAAACAGAAATTTCCGACATGGTTCGGACCTCCCGTTTCATCAAGCAAAATATTCCAGTCGGTCCATAAAGCCGTTCCTTTATTGAAATCATTAATCATATTTTTCCCATACAATTCTCCTAAGCTGACATCGTAAATTCCAGACATCTTGAACTGTTCTTTGCAGCCTTCTGTAAAAGCAAGAAATTTATCTGGAAAAGCTCTTTGGGTTTCGGCAAGATTATCAAAAAGCTGGGTTTTATTGTTCCAGGTTTCATACCAATGATACCCGATTCCGTGGGCATATTTTGAAGTTTCAGGATCGCTTAAAGTGGTGGTTGCTCTTTGATAGATCAAATCTCTGTTGTGATCCCAGATCATCACTTTCTTGTCTTTGTAACCATTTTTCCAAAGCGTTGGTCCCAGATTATTCTTAAGAAATTCTCCTTCTTCCTCTGCTGAATAAATACAGGATTCCCAGGTCTGGGTAGCCATTGGTTCATTCTGGACCGTCAGCCCCCAAATGTTAATGCCTCTTTTTTCGTATTCTTTGATGAATTTAATATAATAATCTGCCCAGGTCTGGTAATATTGGTTTTCTAATCTTCCTCCTTTATAGAGACTTTTATTGGATTTCATCCAGGCTGGCGGGCTCCATGGGGAGAAATAGAAGGTAAAATCTTTCCCTATTGCTTTCTGAGCTTCTTTGATCAACGGGATTTTATATTTCTCGTCGTGAGCAACATTGAAAGTCTTTAAAGCCATATCATTATCCTCAACGTAGGTATAAGAATCGCTGGAGAAGTCACAGGAGTTCATATTGGTGCGGACCACCGTGTATCCAAGTCCATTTTTTCCGAAATACGCATCCAGAATTTCTTTCTGCTTGTTTTTAGGCATTTTATAAAAGGTTTCTGCAGACGCATCAGTGATGGCACCACCTATTCCGATTAGTTTCTGATATTTAAAATCCGGATCTACAAAGATACAGGCATCTGTTTCTTTGGGCTGCCCGAACTTCTCAAACTTAACCGTTCCTTTATCTGCCATTTTTTCATTGGTTTTGGAGTTGGTAAGAATAACCTTTGCTGTTTTCCCTGCATTTTTCTTCCAATAGTTCTGTGCATTAGCATTCAGAAACACTCCTACTGTCAAACAGCTAACAATTAATTTTTTCATAATCTTTTCTTTCTGTTTTTGGACGTAACTGCCCTCTCTTCATTATTTATTTTGATAAACCCTTACATAGTCTATATAATATTTTTTCGGAAATATATTGTCATCAATTCCCTCTTTTCCACCCCAGAAACCGCCTACCGCCAAATTTAAAATAATAAAATAAGGCTGATCGAAAGGCCACGCTTCATAAGTTTTTTCTTTATTTTCATAGGTGAAAAACTTTTGGTCGTCAATATAGACATCAATTTTCTCCGGTGTCCAGTCTGCTTTATATACATGGAATTTCTCACTGGCGTCTTTCACCATCAGAGTATCCGTTTTTTGCGTTCCCTGAATATGATTATACTTCTTGGTATGAACCGAGGCATGAATATACCCCTGATTGAAACCCACATGTTCCATGATATCCAGTTCGCCGTCATCCGGCCATTTCTTCATATTTTCGCTCATCATCCAGATAGCCGGCCAGGTTCCGCGACCTTTGGGAAGTTTAGCCCTTACTTCTACTGTTCCGTATTGAAAGGAGAATTTGCCTTTGGTCAGAAGCCTTGCAGAAGTATACTTATTCTTCTCCCAGTTTTCTTTCCGGGCTTCAATAACAAGATTTCCACCTTCCATTCTGGCATTTTCAAGCCTGTTTTTGGTATAAAACTGAGCTTCCTGGTTTCCGTATCCATCTCCTCCTACATCATAATTCCATTTTGAGGAATCGGGAAGTCCGGCTCCGTTAAATTCATCACTCCAGATCAGTTTTCTGTTAGAATCTGTTTTATTTGAAATACAACTTACACCAGAAAAAGCTAATATTCCCGTTAAAAAATAGATGTTTATCTTGATTTTCATCCTAATTTCTTCTATACAATATTGTGCAAAGTGGCTCTGTTTTTCAATCTTCTTTAAAAATAAAATCTGGATTTACTTTGAAAGTATTTTCATCTTCATTAAAATTCACAAACCCTATTTGAGACAATTCCAACAGGATGTTTTTTAACACTTTACTTTTCTCATTATTTGTCCAATAACAAGATTTAAACTTTGGAAAATTATCTTCCGGTATCATCCCTAATTGTAATGCTAATTGATGCATTGCAATATCAGCATCAGTCCATTCCTTCATTTCCTCTTTTAATGTTCTCATTGCTTATTATTTTACCCAATTAATTCTTTTCGTCTGAACATCTTGCGAATTGGTTCCAATCATCACATCAAATTCACCGCTTTCCCAGTCGTAATTTAACTGATCGTCATAGAATTTCAGATCTTCTGTGGTCAGCTTAAAATCAACCTTTTTACTTTCGCCCTTTTTAATGAAAACTTTCTGAAAGCCTTTTAATTCTTTTACAGGTCTTACCACTTTTCCGAAAAGATCTCTGATATAGAGCTGCACCACTTCTTCACCGTCATGTTTTCCTGTATTGGTAACAGTAATGCTGATATTTAATGTTTGATTTCCTTTAAGATTTGCAGAATTTAAAACCATATCAGAATATTTAAAATCCGTATAGCTTAAACCGTAGCCAAAAGGAAATTTCGGATCATTATCCAGATCAATATAAGCTGAAACGTAATTCCTGTCGGTATTGTTTTTTGCAGGTCTTCCTGTATTGTAATGGTTGTAATAAATCGGGATCTGACCTTCGGTTCTTGGGAAACTCATGGGAAGTTTTCCACCCGGATTTACTGTTCCAAACAGAACGTCAGCAATAGAATTACCTGCTTCTGTTCCCAACCACCAATTATAAGTTATGGCAGGAATGTTGTCTGCCGCCCAGTTGAAGATCAGTGGTCTTCCGGCATTGATCATTAAGACAATTGGTTTTCCGGTTTTAGCTATTTCTTTTAATAACTCTTCCTGAACACCTGTAAAACCGATACTGCTTCTGCTTTTTGCTTCTCCGCTCATGGCATGGCCTTCACCTAAGGTCATAATCACCACATCAGCTTTTTTCGCAGTTTCTACCGCTTCTGCAAACATGGATCTGTCCTGATCGTCTACATTACATCCTTTTGCATATAATAAAGTTGATTTTTTATCGAGTTGATTTTTAATTCCGTCAAACTGAGAAATTATTCTTTGATTGTCATCTTTAAAAGCAATAGACCAGAAGCCATGATTAGCAACGGTTTCTTTTCCGAAAGGACCGATCAGGGCAACCGTTTTTATATTTTTTGAAAGCGGAAGAATATTTCCTTTATTTTTCAGAAGTACTATACTTTTGGAACCGAATTCTCTTCCGAATTTCCTGTTTTCCAGGTTATCAGTCTGCTCTTTCTGCCTTTTCTCGCTACTGAATCTATAGGGATCATCAAAAAGTCCCATCTCAAATTTCTTGGTTAAAATTCTCCCTGCGGCATCATCCACTAATTTTATATCTACTTTTCCTTCTTTAACCAGTTTCGGAAGTTCAGCCATATAAACACGACTTTCCATATCCATATCACTTCCTCCCAAAACCGCTTTTTCGGCAGCTTCGTTGGCATCTTTGGCATAGCCGTGAGGGATCATTTCCCCGATACTGCCCCAGTCTGATACTACGAAACCCTTATAATTCCATTTTCCTTTTAAAAGTTCTCTTTGGATATACTGATTAGCTGTAGCAGGAATTCCGTTGATATCGTTAAAAGAATTCATAAATGTGGCCACTCCTGCTTCAGCTGCGGCTTTGAACGGCGGCAGATAGGTTTCATTCAACTGTCGTAAACTCATATCTACGGAATTGTAATCTCGTCCTCCAATAGCTGCGCCATAGGCTGCAAAATGCTTGGCACAGGCCATTACTGCATCCAGACTTCCTAAGCCTCTGCCTTGAAATCCTTTAATTCTTGCTAACCCGATCTGCGTTCCCAGATAGGTGTCTTCACCGGAACCTTCCATCACTCTTCCCCATCTCGGATCTCTGGCAATATCTACCATCGGGGCAAAAGTCCAGTGGATGCCATAAGCTGCTGCTTCTGTTGCTGCAATTCTTTCAGATTTCTCTATTAACCCAAGATCCCAGCTTGCTGCCTGGCCTAAATTAACAGGAAAAGTAGTTCTGTAACCGTGAATAACATCCTGTCCGAAAAGTAATGGTATTTTTAATCTGGATTGTTGGGCCAATTTCTGGAAAGATCTTGTTTCTTGGGCTCCGGCTACATTGAGCATGGAGCCTACTTTTCCTTTTTTTATTTCTTCTAAAACTGCTGCAGAATTGGACTTCTGAGGCCCGGTGGCATATTCAAATCCGCTGTACTGAACCATCTGTCCTACCTTTTCTTCCAGTATCATTTTAGACAGCAGCTCTGCCACTTTCTGGTCAATCGTCTTCTGCCCGTAAGCATTCATTCCTAAGGCTGAAAATGCGAGTAAGAAATAAACTTTTTTCATGATATTAAATTAAAAAACATAAGTCGCTGCGGAATTTCCTGATAAGTTTACCGGAGCAGTCTTTCCGTTATATTTGATATTAAAACTTTCATCTGTACTGTTTCCATTCTGGATAATGAGTACCGTTTTTCCGGCCGGAGTTTTAAATGCTGCCGTAGAAAGTGTTTCTGTCTGTGTGGAAGCAATGCGCTGAGAACCTGCAGGCACAAATTTGGAAGCATGTGCAATGATGTAGTAGGAAACATTTCTGGTAAAATTCTCGCTGTCCGAAACCGTTATTGCTCCCTTACATTCTGTACAACCACCATCTGTATGAGGTTTATACTGTGGATCATTGGCCACATTCCATTCCAAAGCAATACTGCTCCAGTTTCTCATTGATCCGATAACTACATTTTTGACGTGCCAGTTCAGATCTTCGTTAAAAGTTCCTTTCGATCCTGTCCACTGCTCGGTAAAATACAATTTTTTATCGGGAAATGCGTTGTGAACGGTGCTTAAAGCTGAAATATCCCCTTCGTACAGATGGAAAGCTGAGCCGTCAATATATGGATTAGCTTCAGTATCTTTCAGAATATCAATGGCATATTCAGGTTTATTGCAGTTATGGTCATAAACTACAATTTTTGTTTTAATATTATTGGATTTAAACACCGGACCTAAATGACCTTTGATAAAATCTCTCTGCTGCTCAGACGGCATAAAAAGACTCGGATTGTTTCCGGGATGAAGAGGTTCGTTCTGTGGCGTGATCGCATCAATGGTAATTCCCTCCTTTTTCATACCCTGGATATATTTTACAAAATATTCTGCATAAACCTTATAAAATTCAGGTTTTAAACTTCCTCCTTTTGATTTTCCATTATCTTTCATCCAAACCGGAGGTGACCAAGGTGCTGCAATGATCTTGATTTTAGGATTGATTGCAAGAATTTCTTTCAGCATAGCAATCAGATCTTTGTCATTAACTAGACTGAATTTTGAAAGACTCGGGTCAGTATGTCCTTCCGGAAGGTCATCGTAAGAGAAAACTCTACCGTCGAGATCGGAAGCTCCGATGCTTAACCGGAGATAGCTAATGGAAATAGAGTTTTTATCTTTTCCAAAGAGTTCGTCCAGCAAGGCTTTTCTTTTTGAAGGTGAAAGTCTGTTAATTACTTCAACACTACCCCCTGTAAGGGTATATCCAAAACCGTCAACATATTGAAACTTCTGAGTAGCATCAATTTCAATATTCTGCCAGTTATTGGCGTTCTCCACAAATCTGACAGGAGTCTGCTGCTGTAATTTTATACTTTCATTGCCTTTGGTAAGCCATGATTGAACATCACTTTCTTTACCTGCCCCAACGGATGTGCATGATAAAGGAAAAAAGTACCACGCCGCAAAGCAGCGCGGTACCTTTAAAAAAGAAACTATATAAACTGTGAAACTTCATGTTTAGTAGCCTGGGTTTTGCTTTAAAGCTGTATTTGTCAGTTCGTTAAACGGAATTGGAAGAACTTCATTCTTACCGGATTTAAATCCTCTTGTTGCCAGTTTCGCAGGAGCATCACCCCATCTGACAAGGTCAAACCACCTGTGTCCTTCTCCTGCAAGTTCTCTTCTTCTTTCATCTTTAACAGCCTGTAATGTAGCAGGGATAGATGACAATCCTACTCTAGATCTTACTGCATCCAACAAGACCTGGGCTCTTGCCCCTGAGCCTCCCAATGCCTCAGCTTCCATCAGGTAGGTGTCTGCCAGTCTTATAGCAATATAGTTTTGCTGAAAGTTCAACTCAGCATTACCTCCACCGGTTGTCACATCACTTGTTCTCGGAAGGTATTTATTGAGGAAATATCCAGAATCTTTATAGCCCGGAGAATATACAATCTTATTTTCTGCCTTTAATTTTTTAGCATTGAAGATGGTGGCATCAAGTCGTGGGTCGTTCTGCATAAAATTAAAGAGATCATCCGTTACCGGATTGAAGCCCCAACCCGAATAGATACTTGGTGCATCGTTGTTAGGTATATTGGTATTACGTCCGTATGATATAATTCCCAACATTACGTTAATTGAATTTCCCTCATCTTTACCTTGTCCCCAAAAATCCCACACAGAATTACCTGTATTCGTATGCATTACTTCAAGAATAGATTCTGTTGTAAATTTATTGCTTACTTTCCATAAATCTGCAAAATTCTGAACCAGTTGATATCCGTACTGATTGGCCTGTCCTGGAATCCCGTTGACCATCTGCAACTGCTCTGCTGCTAAAGCATTTTTTTTGTCATAAAGATAGATTTTTCCTAAAATAGCTCTTGCCGAACCTTGCGTAATTCTTCCTGTTTCCGCTTTATTTCCTGAGGGAATGGAGACAGGTAAATCATTTATAGAAGCTAGAATATCAGTTTCTATCTGGTTATATATTACTTTAGGATCTTCCTGTTTAATATTATAATAATCATCATTAAACTGGATGGGCTTTAATATCATTGGTATGTTCCCAAATATCCTTACGAGCTCAAAGTAATATAGGGATCTTAGAACTTTAGCTTCTGCAATAAATCTTTTTCTTTTCTGATCATCCATATCAGCATTTGGAATTCTTTCTAATAAAAGGTTAGCTTTTGCAATTCCCTGATAATAATCTTTCCAGTAGCTTGGAGGCATGATTACGGCATTAATCGTATAATTTGAGAATCCCTGGATTCCTGCTCCATCTGTAGAGCTCCCTCCACCAGAATAAAAGTCATCTGATGCAGCGTTGAAAAAGGTCACTTCATTCTCAAATCCACCTGAATATTTCCTAAGCATATCGTAAACAGCAATAAGACCGCTGAAAGACTGCTCTTCATTTTTAAAATAATTGTCTGTATCGAATGTCCCTGTATTTTTTACATCTTCAAGATTACTGTCGTTACAGGAAACAGCCCCGAAACTCATTCCGGTAAGCATTAAAACAGATATGCTTTTATAGATAAGTCTTTTGTTTTTCATTTTTCTTAATTAAAATTGAACGTTAGCACCAAAAAGGAATGTTCTTGCTTGCGGATAATATGCTCTATCCACACCAAATGTATCATTTCCGGCAATTTCCGGATCATAGCCTGTGTATTTTGTAAATGTTACAAGATTCTCACCTGTAACATAGAATCTTATTTTATTTGCTCCAATGGTTTTTGCAACTTCTACCGGAAGTGTATAACCCACCTGTACCAATTTAAGACGAAGATAATCACCCTTTTGAAGGTAGTAATTAGACATTCTTGTATAATTCTGGTTAGGATCATCCTGAGTGACTCTTGCTACCATATTTGATGTCCCTTCTCCAGTCCATCTGTCCAGGATTGTTGTCTGGTAATTGGCATCCTGAATATCAAGTCTTCTTAACCCTTGGAAAATTTTGTTTCCTGCTTGACCTTGTGCAAATATCATTACATCAAAGTTTTTGTAATTCATATTTAGAGTAAGACCAAAAGTGTATTTCGGAACTGAATTTCCAAGGTTTACATAATCATTCTCATCGATCTTCCCGTCTCCGTTAGCATCCAGCCTTTTGAAGTCTCCTGGTTTTGCATTAGGCTGGATCAGGTTTCCGCTACCATCTTTGTAAGCATTAACTTCTGCCTGATTCTGGAAAACACCTAAATTCTGAAATCCATAGAATGCTCCATAGGAAGATCCCACCTGCAGCCTTGAAACAGCACCCATTGACTGGAACGATGCAAAGGGCACATATAACTTGTCTCCTTCCAGTCTGGTAATTTCATTTTTAAGGTAACTGAAGTTTCCATTAGCAGAAAATCCGAAATCCCCCCAGGACTTTTTATATCCTAAAGTAACTTCTATCCCATCATTGTTCATATCACCAATATTTCTCCATGGATCTTTTACAAGCCCCAAATAACCGGGAAGTTCAATTCTTCTTAAGATATCTGTACTTTTCTTTCTGTAAACATCCACAGATAAATCAAAATTTCTAAAAAGCTTGATATCAGCTGCTATATTGATTTGCGATGTCTTTTCCCATCTCAGTTCAGGGTTCTCTAATGTACTTGGTGCATATCCGATATGAATAATATTATCACCAAAGGTATAGTTGCTTCCTGGAGACAAGAAATTGGCAAACTGAAAATCATCAATAGCATCATTCCCCAAAATTCCGTATCCACCCCTTAGCTTGAAGCTGTTGACAACTTTATTTTCAGGCCAGAAGCTCTCGTTGGATAAATTCCACCCCAAAGACATTGCCGGGAAATTTCCCCAGTGATAATCTCTGGCAAATTTTGAGGACCCGTCTCTTCGTATTGTTCCTGTAAATAGATATTTATTGTTATAGTCATATACAACCCTTGCGAAATAAGAAGTTTTATGGGTTTCTTTTCCGTCCCAAGCGTTGGTCAACCTGTCTGTTTGAGGAATCTCAAAGTTAAATGATGCATCTTCCCAGTTGTTGGTAGGAAGATTCTTATACGTTGTATTCTGACCCGAAGAGATATTGTACTCATAATATCCCTGCCCTAGCAATACGTTTAAGTTATGCTCCCCAAACTTATTCTGATAAGTAAGCGTATTTTCTGTACTCCATTCAAATTTTTTATCGGTCTGTCTGAATAAATTATTAAAATCAGTCTTATTGGCAGGTCCTAAATAATATTTAGGGGTAAAAGCCTGTTCACCCCAATAGGATAATTTCCCATTCATACTTGACTTAAAAGTGAAGTTTTTGTTGAATTTTAATTCAGCAAATACATTTGCTACCATATCATCACTCCATTTGTATCTTCCCATCTGTGTTTTTTTAAACGCAATTGGGTTAGACATTTCTTTGTTTACACGACTTGAAATTCCATATGGATTTCCATTTTCATCCCGTACAAGTGATCCCATAATATCGGGATTGTTATATGGATTTGTAGCAAGCATAGCAGGATCAGTGACTACTACAGGCGTAAGCGGATCCATATTTATAGCCGAACTTAGTGGGCCTCCAAATTCTCCATTTTCATTAATCCCCTGGGATTTCGTATGTGTATAAGCGAAGGTCTGCCCTACCGTTAAAAAATCAAATATTTTATGATTTGAATTCAGTCTTGCATTCAGTCTTTTATAATAAGAAATATCTCTCATTACTATACCTTCCTGATCATAGTAACCAAATGAAGAGTAATAAGTAGATTTATCATTCCCTCCGCTGATGCTGAACTCGTGAGAGGTACGCTGCGCCGAATTAAATATTTCTTTTTGCCAATCTGTTCCTTGCCCATAACCTGAAGGATTGGCGAAAACAGGATTACGTCCGTCGTTTACGTTGGCTTCATTAATAATTGTTGCATATTGAGCTGCATTGAGTAAGTCGAGTTTTTTAGAGGCACTTCCAACACCTAGAAATCCGTTATAAGAAACATTAAGACGTCCTTTTACCCCTTTTTTAGTTGTAATCAGAACCACTCCTTTTGCTGCAGAAACTCCGTAGATAGCAGCAGAGGCTCCATCCTTAAGAATTTCCATCCCTTCAATATCAGACTGATTCAGCCATCCAATGTTGTCAACTACAATTCCATCCACTACCCATAGAGGGTCGTTACTTCCTGCTCCAAAACTGGTAATACCACGGACACGGATGGTAGCTTTTGAACCGGGCTGTCCCGAATTTGAAATCACTGTGACACCTGCTGCCCTTCCTTGAAGAACCTGCTCGGGTCTTCCAGCCGGCACATTTTCAATATCCTTTGCTTTAACGCTGGAAATAGCTCCTGTCACATTGCTTTTTTTCTGGCTGCCGTAACCAATCATTACCACCTCCTCTATTTTATTCTCTTTCGGAACGGTATCGTTTACCGTAGTAGTCTGCGCACTGAAATTGGCTGTAAAATACAGCACGGCAACCAATCCCAGACTTCTTGATATTCTTAGATTCATATACAGTTATTTTTTTAATTCTCAAATTGAGACAATAAAAATATATTTTTTTTTAAATAATTAACATTCTATTCATAATTATTTTAATTTTTCGTTTATTTTTGGGGGTTTAAAGCCCTATATTTATTTCATAATTCATAAAATACTGCCAAAAACATTAACAAAAAAATCCCCAAAATGACGGCTAAGCTTTCCCAAATCTCTCTTCCCTTAAAACTGACCTTTCTTATCTTTTCAATGGTCTTGAACTGCATGGGTATTGTAATTCTTCAACTTTCGGAAGCAAAGATCACCTACGAAAAGTTGGGTCTTTTAGAATCATTCAAGGATCTTCCAATCGCTTTTATTTCACTTTTCGCAGTGAATTTCATCAGTAAAACCGGCACTAAAAAAGCTTTGATTTCTGCGCTGGTTATTGTCGGTATCTGTTCGTGTCTGCTTCCGTTTATAGAAGATTTTTGGTTTTACAAGGTCTGGTTTGCAATTATCGGGACTTGTTTTGCGGTCGGAAAAATCTGTGTTTTTGGGATTATCAGGAATAATATTTCAGATGAAAAGTCCCTTGCGAAGATGATGAATAGTGTAGAAGCAACATTCATGGTGGGAATCTTTGTGGTCAATACAGGCTTTGGATGGTTAATCTCGAGCCGTTATTCGGAATTTTGGAAATTTGGTTTTCTTTCCATATCCATACTTTGCGCAATTACTATATTTTTATTCTTAAAGCTAGATATTTCAGAAGCCAAAAAATCTGAAAGCAAGAGTCTTATTTCGGAACTTTCAGCATTTGCCAAACCGGCTACCATACTATTCCTTGCTGTGGTTTTCTTCATCGTTTTTGTGGAACAAGGGTTTAATTCATGGTTACCTTCTTTTTATAAAAATCACCTGAATGTCAATTCATTCTTTGCTTTACAGGCTACTTCTTTTCTCGCTCTTTTTTCTTATGCCGGAAGAACAGTAACGGCGAATATCATCCAAAGATTTTCATTATCCAGATACTATATTTTATGCATCTCTTTAATTATTCTAATCCTTTTGATTATTTTAGGAATCCAGTATTTTGATTCTGTAAATTCTACCGTAATCTTGTTTTTATTCCCGGTAATCGGACTCTTCCTTTCACCGCTCTACCCTGTCATCAATTCAAAAATGATTGCAAAGGTTGACAAAGAAAAAATCAACCTGTTTACTTCCCTAATTGTGATTTTTTCGTCTCTAGGCAGCTCTGTCAGTTCTATTATTATGTCTGTTTTGTTTGGAAAACAACTCCTAAACTATTATCCGCTGTACATATTACTGGCTGTTTCTGTGCTTTTTACAGTGAGTTTAATATATTTTAGGCTTGCAGGAAAGAAAATATAGAAAATAATTTTATTTTTACTCCCATGAAAATCAAAGACACAAAAAACAAAGAAACCCTTCAGGAACTTATTGATACAAAAGATTTTGTAGCGCATGTATCTGTTGACTGCACGATATTTGGTTTTCACAATAATATTTTGAAGGTTTTGCTTTTAAAATATCATGATCTGGATCTGTGGTCGCTCCCAGGTGGATTTGTTTTTAACGATGAAGATCTCCGTGAAGCCGCTGCCAGAGTTTTATATGAAAGAACCCATCTTCAGGATCTTTTCCTAAAGCAGTTCCACACTTTTGGAAGAATAGACCGTACGGAGAATAATGTCCACCAGATTCTTCTCAATAATAAAGGAATTGAGGTTCCCAAAGATCACTGGATCTTCCAGAGATTCATTACTGTAGGCTACTGCAGCCTGATCGATTTTTCAATTGCCAATACTTTTCCGGACGCTTTTAATGAAAGCTGTGAATGGTTTGAGGTAAATAATCTGCCTAAAATGGCTTTCGATCACGACAGGGTCATAGAAACAGGCCTTGAATATCTTCGTATGAATATTAATACGGAAGTGGCTGCCAGCAATCTTCTTCCTGAAAAATTTACCATGAAAGATTTACAGTCACTTTATGAGACTATTTTAGGTCAGAAATTCAGGAGAAATAATTTCCAGCGTAAAATATTAAGCTTAAATATTCTGGACAGACTGGAGAAACTATATGATGGATCTGCGAACAAAGCTCCATATCTGTATAAGTTCAAAACTAAGGTACATAATTCTGCCAATCAGTATCCTATCTCTAATGACGAGGAATCTTAGGAGGCTGTATTTTTATCAAAACTCTCCCAATCTTATTTATCCTATTGAGAATCATAGGTAATAAAGATTTACAAAAAAATTTTTCCAACCACACGAAAAGTATTACTTTTAAACAAATCAAAAAAATCATGTCATATTATCCTCTTACAAGCATTCCAGACTACTACGGAATTGATGCTTTACTTACTGAAGAACACAAACTGATCCGTCAATCGGTAAGAGATTGGGTGGAAAGTTTTGTAATGCCGCAGATCGATCAGGCCGCACAAAATCATACAGATATTCCGGGCTTGATGAGAGAATTGGGAAAAATTGGAGCTTTAGGTCCATACATTCCTGTTGAATATGGCGGTTCAGGTTTAGATCAGATTTCTTACGGTTTGATTATGCAGGAATTGGAAAGAGGAGATTCTGCAGTACGTTCTGCTGCTTCGGTACAGAGCTCACTGGTAATGTTCCCAATTAATGAATTCGGTTCCGAGGAGCAAAAGAAAAAATACCTTCCCCATCTTGCTGCAGGAGAAATGATCGGTTCTTTCGGACTGACTGAGCCTAACCACGGCTCTGATCCAAGTTCTATGGAAACTTATTTCAAAGATATGGGTGATCATTACCTACTGAATGGTGCTAAAATGTGGATCACAAACTCTCCATTATGCGATATTGCTGTAGTTTGGGCAAAAAATGAAGAAGGAAAAATACAGGGACTGATCGTTGAAAGAGGTATGGAAGGCTTTACCACGCCGGAAACTCATAATAAATGGAGTTTGAGGGCTTCCAAAACCCGGAGAACTGGTATTTAATAATGTAAAAGTTCCTAAAGAAAATCTACTTCCGGGAGCAACCGGATTAAAAGGGCCATTATCTTGTCTGAATTCAGCAAGATACGGAATATCATGGGGCGTAATTGGTGCAGCAATTGACTGCTACTGTACAGCTGTTCAATATTCTAAAGAAAGAAAACAGTTTGGCAAGCCGATCGGTTCTTTCCAGCTTCAGCAAAAGAAATTAGCTGAATTCTTAACGGAAATCACAAAGGCACAATTGCTATGTCTTCAGTTAGGAAACCTTAAAAATGACCATAAGGCAAGCCCTGCACAGATCTCAATGGCGAAACGTAACAATGTGAAAATGGCTATTGATATTGCAAGAGAGTCTAGACAGATCCTTGGCGGTATGGGAATTATGGGAGAATTCCCAATGATGAGACATGCAGCCAATCTTGAATCTGTAATAACATATGAAGGTACACATGATGTTCATTTACTGATCACCGGTTTAGATATAACAGGAATCAACGCTTTTTAAATAAAAGTTTAAAATATACTGAAGAGGAGTCCGGCCGAATGGCCGGACTCCTTGTTTTAGTCACTTTGCAGGGAACTTATATTCAATGAATAATTATTAATGCATTAATATTATTGAAACTTTATTATAAATATTTAATTTAATAACATCAAAAAATATTAATATGAAAAAATTATCTACACTTTTATTAAGTTTTACCGCTCCGTTCTTTTTTGCCCAACAGGCAGGAGATCTTGTAAATGTTGAACAAAAACTGGATTTAACCCCACAGGGCGTTGTTAGTTTCATCGCCAACAGTCTTGGTGACCAGAATGCTCCGGATTTCGTTAGCTATCTTAACGGGTTCAATGTGGGTCTTAAAGGCTATAAAATTACTTATTACACTAAAAACGAAAAGAATGTCTTAGTAAAAGCCACAGGATTACTGATGTATCCCAACCTTAATTTCAAGCTTTCTACTGTAGTATCTGACCACGGAACTACGGATAGCAGAGATAATGTACCTTCCAACTTTAAAGGAGCTTTAACCGCCGGATTTGTAGTGGAACTTTCATATGTGCTCAATGGTTACATTCTGATGGCTCCCGATTATGTAGGAATGGGAAGCGGAGACGGGGTTCACCCTTACGTAGATGCTGCTACAGAAGCCGGTGCCACCATAGACTTTGTAACAGCAGCCAATAAAGTCCTGGCTCAGCAAGGCATAAAACGTTACGATGAATATTTCCTGGCAGGCTATTCGCAAGGTGCCCACGCCGCCATGTCAACTTTAAAAAGTCTCAATACCTCCAACCCCACCAATCTGAAATTCAAATATGCTTATCTGGGAGACGGACCTTATGATTTTTCAGGAGTAACTTTGAACAAAGGGGTTCTGGAAAAGGATTTTTATCCGTTCACCTCTTTCCTGGCTAATGTTCTGCATACCTGTAACAATACAGGCTATAAAACCTACAATACCAGCATTTCGGAAGTTATTTCACCCGAATACCTGGATAAATATAATTATCATGTAATTCAGGATAATGGAGGTCTTCTTTGGGGACCCGTGATCTGGAGAAATCTTTTCACCCAGAATTTTGTTAATGACGTCACTAATAATCCTAATAATAATCTCAGACGATGTATGAAGCCTAAGGATGTATATGATTGGTACAACAAAACACCAATGACTTTAGGGCATTCTTCAGTGGACCTGGCTATACCACCTGAAAACACTACTAAAACCATTGATGTACAACGGGGTTATTATGCGTGGTGGGATCTGAACAAATATAAGCTGGAATCATTATTCTGGGGACCTTTAGGACATGTAGGAGGAATTCTTCCATTTACTCTTGCTTCTAATGCAAAATTTAACACTCTTAGAAGCGGCGGTCTTTTGAACCAGTGGGCAATACTAACTTCAAAACAACAAGGAGGAAAAAGCCTTTCTGAAATTAATCCGCTTTATTCTTCTCAATTAAAACCGGATCTGGGCAATATGCAACTGATTGCAATTACCGACTTCAATCAGGAGAAAGCAGTAAGTAAATCAGGAACAGAAAGGAGCTTATCAACCTTAAAAGACGGTGTCTATCTTTTGAAAGTACAGGAAAATAATAATGATAAAATGATTCCTTATATTAAAAATACGCCGATAGAAGTTCCAGAGAATGAGATTATACAGTCTGAAATAAATGGTGTTCTAAAACTGAAGCTTCCACAGGATGAACTGATTGCTGTCAATATTTTTGATGAAAATAAAAACCTGCTAAAAACTGTATCTCAGGAACAATATGCATCCAACGGAGGAATTGACATAAAAGATATTGATAATCAAAGTAATACCTTTGAAATCGTTACTCCATTTTATAATCTGCAGTTCAAGAAATCGCTGACAGGCCACTCATTAGCTAGTAAATCTGAAATATTTACACAAAACCGCCAGATCTTAGCGAAAGCAGATAACGGTATTAAAAGCATCAGCATCTACAGTATTTCCGGTGCATTGATTCTTCACGAGGAAATCAATAAGCCAGAATTTGAATCTAAAAGTTTGGAACCGGGGATTTATGTGGTCCAGATGGTTGGTACTGACGGAAAAACAGTGAGTAAAAAAGTAAAACTATAAGCTGACTTCAATAATATATTCTTCATTTCAATTGAGTGCACTTCAGCAATGAGGTGCATTTTAATTGGAATAAGGCTTGATATTTTCAATAAAACTAAGATCAGGATTCAGAATTTCCAGGATAAGGTTTTTCACGGACTGCATGGCATCATCAATATTTCCTTTATCAAACTGCAGCGAAACCACACCTTTCTTGGCTTCTGCAAAGCTCCATATTCCTGTTTCAATAGGAAGCCCCCAGAACTCGGGAAGGTTTTGTACTACATAATGGTAAATACACAGCTGCAGTGCCTGTTTTCTTTCACTGTTGTGGAAATAATCAGTTATATTATTTTCATCAATTTTTACCGTCAGGTTTTTAATTTTTGCGGTTTTATAATCGATAATTCTTAAGGTCCCGTTCAGGCGGTCTATTCTGTCAATAAATCCTAAGAATGAAATTTTATCATTCCCATCAAGATAAAAATCTACATTTTCAAACCTCTTTTCAATGTCTAAAATCTCCAGCGTATTCCCGTTTCTCACCAGTTCAAGATCATGGTTAAGAACATTTTCAATCACTTTTTTAGCAATAGCCCTGTGAATATAATTCATTCCTTTTTCATAGAATTCAGGCTGGTGCTTAAGCTTTTCAATAGCTATATTAATATACTCATCTATACCTTTAATTGAATTCTGTAAATCCTTTTCTTTTAAAACCTTACCTTTAAGCAATTCATATACTTCTTGAAGTGAATAATGCACTAGGTTTCCATAATTTTTAACAGACAATTCTTCTTCTATCTCGTCCGCCTCGGAGGTCCTTAAAATCTTGGAAAGATAAAAATCAATCGGATTGTAAAGGTAGCTGGTAAGATGTGAAGCAGAGACTTTCTCTTTCCATTTTTCAAGTCTTTCCATTACGATCTCAGTCTTCGGAATTTCTATCGGCTGCGAAGCAATCGGCTCGGATGAGTTTTCAATAATAAGATGTTCTATCTGATGAGAACTCTCCATTTCGATCTGGGTAATAAAGCGGCTCTTTTCTCCGGTATTCACTCCTGAACTGAGGGCATTGTACAACAGATGGACATTTTGAGAATCCTGAATCAGTCTGTAAAAGTGATAGGCATAAATGCTGTCATTTTCCAGGAATGTATGAAGATCAAAGTATCTTCTGATATCAAACGGAATATAGGTATTCTGGGAATTTCCCAAAGGAAGCTTTCCTTCATTCACTGAAAGCATAATGACATTTTCAAAATTCAGCAGACGGGTTTCCAGAAGCCCCATGATTTGCAGACCCCGGAGTGGTTCCCCCTGAAAATCTATACTTTCAGAATTCACATGCTGGTTGATCAGGATTTCCAGGGTTTCCATTTTGATCTCAAAATCATAAGGACTCAGCTGGTTTTTAATGATTCTGAATGCATTTTCAAAATGAGAAACGTTTTCATACTGGATATCATCTATTTCAAGCCATTTTATATCACGGCAGAACGCAATAAGCATATCCAGATAAATATTGGTATCATCGGCCTTTTTTAGAAGCTTATAATAGGAAAGCCCGCCGAGAAGTTCCTCCAGAAGCTTTTTTGATATATAAACAATATTCCTCTCCTCTATTTTTGTCCGGAAATTACTGATAATCAACTCATCTTCAGCTGATTTCGGAAGTTCTTCAAGGATAGGAAAAATATCTCTGTAATAATAGGAAGATTTATTTTTTTCCAGCTGTTTCTGAAGATAAAACAATTGTTTTACTGCATTTGAAAAAGAAAGATTCTTCAGGGGAAACCCCATTGTAATATTCAGGTTTTCAACACCATACATCACATCTAAACTTGCCGGAAGAAGGTTTTCATCCAGCAAAACTACTGCCGTATTGGAAAAAGTTTTATTTTCAATTTCGTTAAATATTTCCGGTAATACTTTGGTCTGCGTCACATTTCCGGAAACTTCATAGACCTTTATATTTTTAGGCTGATTAAAATCATCTTCTATCCACTGAAAAGCTCTGTTGTCATCAAATTCTTTCCACGTTTTGTGGTTTCTCAGGAATTTTCCGGCCTCCTGTCTTTCGTCATCAAAATAATAACGGTCTGCCTGGAAAAAACACTGTGCTTTATTCCACTGCAGCAGGCTTCTTACCAGCTTCTCTTCCACTGGTGTAAAGGCATTAAAACCACAGAAAACAAAATGTTCAGCAGTATTTTTAGCAAAATCTACAATCCTCGCTTTGGCGGTTTCATGGATCATTCCGGAAGTTGCCCAGTTTCTTTCCTGCAGTTTTTTCTTTAAGGCAGGAAGAAAAATATTCATATTCTGCCAGAAATTCAGGAATTTCTTTCGTGGAACATCATCATCTTCACCCAGATCCTGTGCCCATTCTTTGATCCTTTCCTCATCAAACATATATTGCAGAACAGCCTCATCACTTTCGGAGAATTTCAGAATATCATCCCAATCCTTCTGAAGGGTTGGAAACCACTTTAAAAAATCTGAAAAATCATCTCTTGGAATAAGACCAAGTCTGCGATAAACGTCAAAAGCAAAAAGCCATAACGAGATTCCCTGAACAGGCTGCTTATCTGCAATCTTGTCGATCAGTTCTTCTATGGTAACAAAATTGGGAAGAAAGCCAGAGTAGTTGTTTTCTTCCAAGATCTGCCTGATAAATACGATGGGCCGTTTTCCGGGCAGAACGATATTAAACTCTGAGAGGTCAGGGTTTTGGGCCAGCAGTTTGTGGATGATCTTATTGAGGAATTTCAAGAGGCTTTATAGCTTTTTAATTGGTCTAGTTCTTCAGCGATGACAGTGTTATATTCTGCCTGTTTTTCTTTGTTCATCCCATGTTCAGTAATTTTGTCATAGGATATCTGGAAATTTTTATAATCGTTTGATATTTTGCTATAAATTGCTTTAAAGTTTTTATTGTAATCAGCAGTGGTTTTGATTTTTCCTTCTACTTCTTTTCTGAATTTTCTGACAAATAATTCTGCAATATCAAAGTGTTTCTGCTCATGCATCAGGATATAGTCATTCAATTTTTTTTCATCTTTCCAGGATTGGTCCATGTTAAAAATAGTCGTGATCTCAATTTTCACAGGAGATTTGGGATTACTGGATTTTACTACAGAATATTCCCAGCCACAATGGGTATAAGCGACTACGTCGGGATTGCTTTTCCTGCTCACTGTACTTTTAAAATCATCCCACGTAAGTTTACGGTCTTCTTTCCAGATTATTTTCTGCCCAAACAGCATATTAACTCCAAAAAAACAGAAAATTGAAATCAGTTTCATCATTTATTATTCAACTACAATTGTCTTGGTGATCAAACTGTTACCTCCATTCCAGAATTTAAATATATAGGTTCCCTTCTGACGTGGACTGAAATTGATCTGATTGACGCCTACATAAGCTTTCTGCGTGCAAGGCCCGTCAGTTGTATATCGGTAAGCAGTAACTGACCTCTCCAGATTACTATCATAAATGTAATCATATCCGTAAAATCCCTCACACTGGGACGGATAGGTAGAATACGTCTTAATACTCTGTATTGAATAAACATCCATGGTATCCTTCATGACCTTTACACTGTCGATCCTGATTCTACCTATAGACTGTACGGTCTGATAATCATTATCTTCACAGGAGACAAAGATCAGCCCTAAAAACAATACTGAAAACCCAATGTTTAAAAGTTTTTTCATATCCCTAATTTACTGATTATTAACATAAATTCAGTAAAAATTATTCCAAAATTATATAAAATTAAGAATTAAAATTACCTTTTGATACATAAATCACTTTTTTAGTATCAAAAAATTCTTCATCAAAATAGTTTTTAAGGTTGAAGATTTCACATTTAATGCCGGCCAGCTCTTCAGCAAGGTCACCGCCTTTTAAATATAAAACTCCGTTATGTTTGGAATTGATCTGTTCTTTTTCAAATTTTCCTTTCAGCCATCTCAGGAATTCCGGCATTTGGGTTACGGCACGGCTCACTACAAAATGGAACTTCTCTTTTACCTTTTCTGCCCTTCCGTGGATAGCCGTTAAATTCGTAAGTCCTATTCCTTCTGCTACTGCCTGTACTACCGTGATTTTCTTCCCGATAGAGTCGATCAGGGTAAATTCTGCCTCCGGAAACAGGATCGCAAGGGGAATTCCGGGAAAGCCTCCTCCGGTTCCAATGTCCAGTACTTTTGTACCTGGTGCAAATTCCATTATTTTGGCAATTCCTAAAGAATGCAGGACATGTTTTTCATACAGCGATTCCATATCCTTTCTTGAAATCACATTGATTTTTTCATTCCATTCATTATACAGTTTTTCCAATTGGTTAAACTGCTCGATCTGCTTTTCTGTAAGATCCGGAAAATATTTTAATAGTAACGACGCTGCCATATGAATTATTATAATCTGCAAAAATAAGTTTTATTTCTGTTGTATTCAAGTCAAGTTCTCCTGATCAGTCCTTAATTTGAATTTTCAGCACGATCAGGTTATCTGGCGATCCCCGGTATAAGAGGCACACTCAAATTTCCGGTTTGATTAACAGTCTGTACTGCAAAAATGTAATTATCCTTTGAAAGCGGAATCTTAATGGAAAGCCCTGCGGTAAATATCTTTTTTTGCCACACCGGACTATCCGTTTCTCTTATAAGCACATAATACCCAGCCGGGTTTCCTGTTTTTGGTTTTTCCCATTGCAAGGTTGTGGAATTGGTAAGTTCTTTAACTTTCATTTCTGCATGCTCAGGTCCAGGAGTAGATTTTGCAAGGCTGGCCAATACAGCGATATTGGCAGCTACATTTTTTTTCAGATAATTATAATCTATAAATTCAGGAAGATCGCCATACTGTGTATTATTTTCTACTCTTATGTCCTGATGCTGATGGTCATAATTTTCATAATACTCTGTCAGTCTTACGGAAGGAAATCCATTACTGACAAAACTGGAATGATCTCCTCCGCGCAGGAACCTGTCATTTCTGTAGATTAATTTTATTTCAAGCCCTTTCACATATTTTTCTGCAGTCTCTTTAATGTACCGGGCCAATTGCCTGGATTCACTGTCATTTTCAAGTCCTAAATTTCTTATAGTCATTGCTTTCTTATCCATTTCTGCATAAGGCAGACCTTCACTGAATACCCTAAGCGTACGGGTATTGATCTCTCCTGTTTCACCGGCTTTAGGATTTCCAATCATGTCATTATTCAGGACAGCTTCTATCTGCATATTTTCTTTTTTTGCTTTATCTGCCAAAAGTTTAGAGCCAAGCAACGACTGTTCTTCTCCAGAAAAAGTCACGAAAATAACAGATGCGGGAAAAGAAGATTTGCTTAAAATTCTCGCTGCTTCTATAACGGCACTTACCCCGCTGCCATCATCATTAGCGCCGGGAGCGGATAGCGTCCTGTTCATTACATCCGTGACCCGTGAATCCAGATGTCCACAAATCAGGAAAATTCTTTTATCGTTAGGATCTGTTCCCTTTAAAAAGGCCATTGGATTTCCCAGATTTGTAACTTTGTCTACCCTTTTTCCATCCGGCTGAATATTTTCCTGCTGCATATAGACTTCCATTCTTCCGCCTGAATTTCTGGCATATTCTTTAAATTTCCCCAACACCCAATTCCTTGCAGCTCCAATTCCCTGATGCTTATCATCTACTGAGCTTAAAGTATGCCTCGTATGAAAGCTAACAAGCTTAGCGATATGGGATTTTAAAGAATCTGAGCTCACTTCAGAAACATATTTCTTTATTTCAGCATCTTTTGAACGTACCTGTGAAAAAATGAAAGAAGGGATCAATAATAAAAAAAGAGAATATTTCATACAATGGATCTAGAGGTTTAAATATACGAATCAATGATTTAACTATTCTTTTTATACGGACAGGTTTTAATTATATTTTTAGATTCAAAAAGGCTGCTTCTCCACAATCCCTTATCTTTTCTTAAATTTATTCCTTTTCAAGAGGATTGTTTGTCAATCTGAGTTTATTGGCAATCACATCATCCATTCTGGCACCACTTTTTTTCAACTCATTATAATCAAACTGTGCTACATAGCCATCCTTTAGCTGAAGTTCCATTTTCCCTGCTTTGGAATCTACATTCATACCTGTGATATCATCTCCTGGATTAAAGAGGTAATTTTTAAGTAATTTCCTATACTCTTCATTGGTCATTTGTTTATTATTCTTTGGAATAAAAGCATTGACTGTGTTGATTTTTTTGATCTGAATCAAATCAAATGTATGATCATTTTCACTGTCCTTTATGGATACTACCAGTCCCGGCAGTCCACTGAATTTATACGGGCCGTCGCTCACCGGAAAATCTTTGCAGAACCAGGCTTCCCATTTTCTGCCTTTATACTCTGCAACTGCCTTCTGGCAGTTCATTGTATTAATTTTCTTGAATTCGTTCTCCATTTTCCATTTTGGAGTTTCGTTATCAGTTATAATAAAGCTTACATTTTTAAACTTATCATAAAAATTAATTGTCTTGTCAGCATAATCTTTTTCAATGGTATAATTCAGATTACGATCATAGTGTTTTCCTTTTAAAAGTGCCGGATAGCTCTTATCTA
This sequence comes from Chryseobacterium sp. W4I1, assembly GCF_030816115.1. Lineage (NCBI taxonomy): Bacteria > Pseudomonadati > Bacteroidota > Flavobacteriia > Flavobacteriales > Weeksellaceae > Chryseobacterium > Chryseobacterium sp. W4I1. The sequence goes on along the minus strand of NZ_JAUSXQ010000001.1, from coordinate 1,457,290 downwards.
TATTGTAGACAGAATCACGTTCAAACTTCACAGCATTAGAGTAATATGATTTTTTACCGTCTGTGTCCAGATTCATATAGTCCGTTACCAACGAATCTTTATTGTTTATGTCAGGTCTGAATTTATACTCGTAAACAAAACGATAACTCTGGGCTGATATAAGGGAAGCTAATAATAAAAAGAAAAGTCTGTACATTTTAAGATAATAAATTGTTTAAATAGTCTTTCAAGTAGGCAAAACCCAACTATTTCCAAATCTAATGATTAAATTAAAAACCTGACAAAAATCTTTTTTCCTACCTCATTTTTATTTCACGGCCCAACGTTTTTATTATATATTTGTTTAAATTCAAAAACATCGTATGGATAAACTTTCAGACAGAGTAAAAAGATTAGGTTACTCGCAGACTTTCGTAATGTCAAACAAAGCAAGAGAAATGAAGGCCGCAGGCATTGATGTAATCAGTCTGACTCTTGGAGAACCGGATTTTGATGTGCCGGATAATATCAAACAAGCCGCTTTTGATGCGATCAACGAAAACTATAGTCATTACTCTCCTGTTCCGGGGTTTCTTGAGCTTCGTGAAGCCGTATCCTACAAATTAAAAAGAGATAATAATCTTGAATATAAACCTTCTCAAATCTGTGTTTCCAACGGTGCCAAACAGGCTATTTTAAATGTCCTTGCTTCTGTAATCAATGACGGTGATGAAGTTCTTCTTCCTGCACCTTATTGGGTAAGCTACGATGAAATGGTGAAAATGATGGGCGGAAATTCGGTAATGCTTCCTACTTCATACGTGACTGACTTTAAAATCACCGCCGAGCAGCTTGAAGAAGCGATTACAGATAAAACGAAGGCCATCCTTTTCAGTTCTCCATGTAATCCTTCCGGTGGTTATTATACATATGATGAACTTAAATCTATGGCAAAGGTTATTGCAAAATATCCTCACGTAACGGTAATATCCGATGAAATCTACGAATTCATCAATTACGAAACTAAAACAACCTCTATTGCACAGTTTCCTGAAATATATGAGCAGACTGCAGTAATCAACGGGATGTCTAAAGCTTTTGCAATGACAGGATGGAGAATCGGGTATTCTGCCTGTCCGGAATGGCTGGCAAAAGCCTGCGAGAAGATCCAGGGCCAGATGACCAGCGGTGCAAATACAGTAGCACAGAGAGCTTCCATAACTGCATTGAAAACGGATCCTTCCGAATACAAATACATGATCGAGGCTTTCCAGAAAAGAAGAGATCTGGTGTTTGACCTGATGAAAGAAATTCCAGGATTTAAAGTACTCCTTCCAAAGGCAGCATTTTATTTCTTCCCGGATATCTCTCACTATATTGGAAAGACTCTGAACGGTACAGAGATCAAAGATTCTGATGATTTTGCCATGTTTTTACTGGAAAATGCTCATGTGGGCTGTGTAGGCGGAGTTTCTTTCGGAAGCCCGGAATGTATCAGATTCTCTTATGCTGCTTCTGAGGAAGACCTGAGAGAGGCTATGAAACGTATCAAAGATGTTCTGGCACCTTTTAATTAAATTAAGAGATAAATCAGTATATAATAAACAAAAAGCTCTGGTTTCAGGGCTTTTTCTGTTTAAATCCATTAAAAACAATTATAGATTTTATTTATCGATATTGATTTGTTCGATAGATGAATATTTATATATTTGCATCAGAAAATTTAATATAAAAACAGAAAATTATGTCTTTAGTAGGAAAAAAATTCCCAAATGTAACAATCGATGCTATGTCTGAAATGGGTGATGATCTTAGAATCAATATCCTTGAAGAAGCTACCACTAATCAGCAAAAAGTAATCTTATTCTGGTATCCGAAAGATTTCACTTTCGTATGTCCTACAGAGCTTCACGCTTTTCAGGATGCTTTAGGTGAATTCGAAAAAAGAAACACTAAAGTAATCGGTGCTTCTTGCGACACGAATGAAGTACACTTCGCTTGGCTAAACACAGCTAAAGATAACGGAGGTATCGAAGGCGTAACTTACCCGCTTTTAGCTGATACACACAGACAATTGGCTAATATCTTAGGAATCGTAGATCAGGATTTCGAATACAATGAAGAAGGAGAAGAAACTTTCACAGGCTCTAACGTAACTTACAGAGCAACTTACCTGATTGACGAGACTGGAAAAATTTTCCACGAATCTGTAAACGATATGCCTTTGGGAAGAAATGTAAAAGAATATCTAAGACTGATCGATGCTTACACGCACGTTCAAAAACATGGTGAAGTATGCCCTGCCAACTGGGAAGAAGGAAAAGATGCAATGAAAGCAGACAGAACTTCTACAGCTGAATACTTAGCTAAAAACTAATTCAAATTAATATAACAATGTAGCAATTACTCTAATGTAACAATATAGCAGCGTAACAATGTACCAATATTCTGAAATTTCAATATTTCTTAATTGTTACACTGGTACATTATCCAATTGCTACATTGTTAAATTTTATTCCTTAAAATTTAACTTATGTACACAGAATTAACAGAAGATACATTACAAAATATTGTGAATGACAATGAAAAAGTAGTTGTTCAGTATGGCGCAACATGGTGCGGAAATTGCAGAATTATGAAGCCGAAATTCAAAAAATTAGCATCTGAAAATGAAGAAATTCCATTTTTATATGTAGATGCTGAAAAGTTACCTGAAAGCAGAAAACTGGCAAAAGTTGACAACCTTCCTACTTTCGCTATTTTTAAAAACGGTGAATTGGTCAATCAGGTGCAAAGCAACCAGGCTGAAAGTTTAACGAATCTTTTTAACGAATTATAATTATGAAGTTACCCGTAATCAGACAGTTTTATCAGAACCAGACTCCTGAGAATCTTGAAAAGACATTAGAGGTTTTGGAAAGCTTTTCAGAGTTCAGAGGAACAAGCGAGGAAGATCTTAATGTAGCAGGAGAACTTATCACAAATATCTGCGGTGCTTTGGAAGTACACGCCAATGTTCAGAATGGAATGAGCGAAAAAGACGCTTTAAATTCTTTTGCACAAAAGGTCTTAGGATCAATAGATAAATAATCCTTTTTATTGAATCATTGAAAGATTTAATCATTTAAAAGATTATAAAACACAATTCTACTGAGGCTTTCCTCAATACTATATTTTCTCAATTCTTTAATTTCAAGTTGCAACATTTACAACAAAAGTTTCTGTGATATGCCATTGCTGATGCTGTTTGTATTGTCTATTGATTTTAAAGAATATTCAAAAAATCCCGGTGATAATTCATCAGGATTTTTTTAGTTTACAACTTTGATGATTAAAAAATTAGGAATTATTCAAATTTAAACACCAATAAGTCAAGGCTATTGATCAGCTTGATACAACACAAACTTCATCAAATCAATTGAAAATTGATAAACTTTTGTCTTTAATAAAACACTAATTAACGCTAATGTTTTCATTAATTACATAAATATTTTTGACCTTCAGTAGTGGCATTTGCGGGTGACACTGTGTGCTTAAAGATTTCAAATAAAAAATCCCGGCGATTTTATCACCAGGATTATGATTTAAAGTATGAATCAAGCATTAAAACCATCATTCATAACTCAGAACTTATCACTAAAATTAACTTCTTCTGCTCATTAATATTCTAAGAATATACCAGAACAACAGCATGATCGATGCAAAAAGCTGTAAAGAAGCTCCTACGTACTGTCCCGTTGTATACGTATTTTTAAGCTTACTAGTCTCATACAGGATACTTGCAGAAGCCAGAAGCACCATTCCTACCGAAAACCAAAGTCCAAGGTTAAATCCGAAAATCGCCCCCACAACGATGGTTCCTATTGAAAGAAAACCTCCGATAATGATAATATTTCTTAAAAAAGAAAAATCTTTTTTAGAAGTAAATGCCACCAGTGAAAGTCCGGCAAACATTGCGATTGTGAGCATGGCAGCCTGGAAAATAATATTTCCTCCGCCCTGCATTCCCGCAGCAATGTACAACATAGGCATAAAGATCGCCGCTTCTAGAATAATATAAAATCCTAATCCAAAATATTGGGTAGATCTGCTTTGTGAAAGCGACCATTTAGAAGCCAGCATTGAAGCCAGCCAGAAAACACCAATAATTAACAACCAAGTGTATTTCTGCCCGAACATCATCGCAATGATCTCCACAGGAACTGTTTTCAGTAAAATAGTTTCAACCCCGATAAAAGCCAGGATCGATAAAGCAACGTGCAAATACGTTTTTCTGTAAAAAGCCGCTTTTTCCACATCTGAGGAATGAGCAACTAAAACATCTGTCATCATAGTTAGTAATTTTTATTATTTGAATATAAAATTATTTCTCTTTTTTCGCCGGCATTACCCCGATAATCTTTCCATTCTCTTCAAAAACGGCCATGATCACCTCTTTTGATTCACCTGCATATTTGTAGCTGATACTTGGCAAAGAAGATCCATCCATAAGTTTATGGTAACCGGTTTTTAAAATTTCCAGTTTTTTATTGACATCAAAACCCTCCTTCACTTTTTTAAGGACGTCATCTGTAACGATCTCTTTTACCTTATCCGAAAGAAGTGCATCTACTCCTGCACGGTCTGAAGATTTAAGCGCTGTGACAAACTTAAGAAAGTTGTCATTAAACATATTGATCTTTTCTTTGTTCAACTGTGCCGGAACTTCATTTTGAACCTTTTCAACCTTCACTCCGGTTACTTTCTGGGCAAACATCAGCTGTGCAGCAAGTACAGTAAGCCCTAAAAATATTTTTTTCATAATCTAATTTTTTATTTAGTGAAATTGGTGAGTTAAGATACGAAAATCAGACCACTTCCAAAAACTTCATCGTATCTACATTATCTGCATACGTATCCAAAGCTGGATGCTGCGCCTCTCCAAACGGAATAGAATCCAGTCCCAACTCATCTTTAGCCACGATACACTGGATATTTTCTTCATTTTCAGCAATAAAATTTTTAACTTCATCCAAAGATGAATATCGGCTGAAATTGATCACAGAAAGCGGACTGAAAAGTTTCTCGTCTTCTTTCAGCATGACAAAATTGTTGTCCCAGAATTTATCCTGGTTCAGCAAATATACCGCCCTGTTATAATCATAATTATTGGCATATTTATGATGATTGATGATATCCTGGAAACCTACAAAACTTTCAAAAAGCCTGTCGATCACAAAATCCTCAGGAATAAAAACTCTTGTTACATTTCTGCAGCCAAGACCGAAATATCTGAAAATATCTTCCGCCAGAAGCTGAAGTTCTTCAGGTGTTTCATCACCTTTTAAAACAGCTGCAGAAGTCCTGTTTTTCCTGATGATGCTTAAATGATCTTTGAAATAGTATTCAAGGTATCTCGCTGTATTATTGCTTCCTGTAGCAATGACAGCATCAAAATTTTCTAATCTTTCTACCAGTTCATACGCAACAACTCCACCGGAAAATTTATTCCATTTTTTCAGAAAAAAAGGAACCATCTGCTTGTCTTTAGAAGACAGTTTAATTAACGGAATATGACCGCTTAAAACCACAGATATCACATCATGCAATCCTACCAGAGGTATATTTCCGGCCAGAATCAGTCCTACCCTTTTTGAAATTTTTGAAACTGAATAATTTTTAAGCCAACTGCTTATATTTTCTTCCGTAAGAAGCTCAGTCCATTGTTTTAAAGCAAATTTCTGATTATCAAGGGTAAACCATGGATTTTCTATTTCAGATCTCTTGAGTAATAATTCAAACTCAGTATCATTCTCATTGTAATCATCATGATTCTTTGCTAAAAACTCTTTTATATACACACTTAATTCAATAAGTCCTAAAACTTGATTTTCGATATTCATAATTACTTTTAAATTGGGGAATATTTTGTAATTTTGTGCAAATTTAAAAAAAATTAGCGATGGCTATTAAAATAACTGATGAATGCATTAACTGTGGGGCCTGTGAACCAGAATGTCCAAACAATGCAATATATGAAGGAGCCGTAGACTGGAAAGCTTCTGAGGGTACCACGCTTGCCGGTACTGTGACCATGCCTTCAGGACTTACTGTAGATGCTGATTCGCCACAGGAACCTGTAAGTGATGATGTATATTTCATTGTAACAGATAAATGTACAGAGTGTAAAGGATTCCATGAAGAACCTCAGTGTGCAGCTGTCTGCCCGGTAGACTGCTGTGTTCCGGATGAAGACCATGTAGAATCTGAAGAAGCGCTGCTTAACAAAAAAGCCTTCTTACACGGTGAATAAAAAGCTCCGTCTCAGTCTTATGAGGCGGTTTTTTTAACTACAATTTTAAAAGAATCTAGTAAAATCTCAATAATAAACCGCAAGTTCATTAATTCTTGCACAACCAAAAAGTAAAAATATGAGCAAAAAGCACAACTTCAGCGCAGGGCCATGTATCTTACCCCAGGAGGTATTCGAAAAATCAGCAGAAGCTATTTTAGATTTCAACGGTATCGGATTATCTCTTCTTGAAATTTCGCACAGAAGCAAAGATTTTGTTGCCGTAATGGACGAAGCACGTGCCATTGTCAAAAGGCTGATGAATCTGGGTGATGATTATGAAGTACTTTATTTGGGTGGTGGTGCAAGCCTGCAGTTTGCGATGGTTCCTTACAACCTGATGAAAGTAGGCGGTAAAGCAGCTTATACAGATACAGGAACATGGGCAGCTGGAGCCATTAAAGAAGCAAAAAAATTAGGAACAGTAGATGTGGTAGGCTCTTCAAAAGAAGAAAACTATTCATTCGTTCCAAAAGATTATACAGTAGGTTCAGAATATGATTATTTTCACTGTACTTCAAACAATACCATCTACGGAACTCAGATGAAAACGTTCCCTGATATAAATACTTTGATGGTCTGTGATATGAGTTCTGATATTTTCTCAAGACAGCTGGATTTTTCTAAATTTGATCTGATCTACGCCGGAGCCCAAAAAAATATGGGACCTGCCGGAGTTACTTTGGTCGTGATCAAAAAAGAGATTTTAGGAAAAACAGGAAGAGAAAATATGTTATCTATTTTAGATTATTCTCAGCATATTTCAAAAGAATCTATGTATAATACGCCTCCGGTTTTCCCAGTTTATACTTCCCTGCTTACGTTACAGTATCTTGAAAAGAATGGCGGAATTGCAGCAGCAGAGGCAAGAAATGAGGCTAAAGCCAAACTTTTATACGACGAGATCGACAGCAATCCTTTTTTTGAATCATTCTGTGTAAAAGAAGACCGTTCCCTGATGAATGTATCTTTCAAAATTACAGACGAAAGCAAAAAAGAAGAATTTGATAATGCATGGAAAGCGGCAGGAATCAGCGGACTTAACGGGCATCGAAGCTTAGGCGGATACAGAGCCAGTTTATACAATGCTTTACCAATCGAAAGTGTGCAGGTTCTGGTAGATGTAATGAAATCTCTTAAATAATTTAAGCATAAAAAAATTCAAAGATTGAAAGATATAGAGCAGTTAATTAAAATTTATTAATTTGCGCCCCGGTTTAAAATTTTTAAATATCTAAATTTTTCAATCTTTAAATCAAACCAAACATGAAAGTTTTAGCAAACGACGGAATCTCAAAAACAGGAGAGCAGATGCTTACAGAAGCAGGGCTTGAAGTTCTGCCAAACAGAGTGGCTCAGGATCACGTTATCAATTTCATTAATGAAAATAACGTGGATGTTCTGTTGGTTAGAAGTGCAACAAAAGTAAAAAAAGACATTATCGACGCCTGCCCAAGCCTTAAAATTATTGGGCGCGGCGGTATCGGAATGGACAACATTGATGTAGATTATGCTAAAAGCAAAGGGATCAAAGTAATCAATACGCCCACAGCATCATCAAAATCAGTAGCTGAACTAGTTTTCGGACATTTTTTTGCACTGGCAAGATTTCTTCACGAATCGAACCGACTCATGCCGTTGGAAGGGGAAACCCACTTCGATGCCATGAAAAAATCATTCAGCAAAGCGTATGAACTTTCCGGAAAAACTCTTGGAGTGATCGGCTTTGGAAGTATCGGGCAGGAAGTCGTGAAAATAGGAATAGCATTGGGAATGAAAATCAAAGTACTGACTAAAAATCCAAAGACAAAAGTTCTGAAGTTGGACTTTTTCGATGGCCAGAGTCTTAATTTTGAGATCACTTCCACCAACGATATGGATGCTTTCCTTAAAGACACGGATTTTATCAGTATCAATACTCCAAAAACGAATGAATATATCATAGACACACCTCAGTTCGAAAAAATGAAGGATGGAGTCTACATAGTGAATACTGCAAGAGGCGGCGTTATCAATGAGGTGACTCTTATTGATTTCATTGAATCTGAAAAAGTAGCGGGAGCCGCCCTGGACGTTTTTGAAAACGAGCCTACACCGGAACTTCCTTTACTGATGAATCCTGCGTTATCCCTTTCCCCTCATGTAGGTGGAAATACAGTGGATGCACAGGAAAAAATCGGAGCAGAACTTGCAGAACAAATTATTAAGCTACAAAAAGAAACCATAAGATAAAATATGCCTGTTTTTAAACCTTTCCGTGGAATAAGACCTCATAAAGACTTTGAGAGCACTTTCCCTACCCACCCGCTGGACAATTTCACCCAAGAGGAAATTGCAGAGAAAGCTCAAGTTGAAAATACTTACATCAATATGATTAAACCCTATGTTGTAAGTAAATCCAAAGATATCGACCGGAATTTAAGGAAGATCCGTTCAACGTTTGAAGAGCTTCTGGATGAAAAAAAACTGGTCCAGGACAGTTCGTCATACTATCTTTATGAGCAAATATACCCCAACAAACAGGTTTTCAGAGGCTTACTTGGACTAGCAAGCATTGAAGATTTCTGGAGCGGAAAGATCAAAAGGCATGAAAGTACGATTCCTCAAAAAAAGGAAAAGCTGGCTCATTATCTTGAAAAAGTAAGCCTGCAGGCAGAACCTGTACTGCTTACCTACCCTTCCAATTCTAAGATTGAGCTCCTGATGAATCATGAGGAAAAAAATGTTCCAATCTTCAACCATATCGATTCCATCGGGATCAGACATAAGATCTGGAGAATAGATAACCGTCTGAAACTTCAGCAGTTTAAAGAAGTGATCGACCAGATCGACTCGTTCTACATTGCGGATGGGCACCACAGGATTGGGTCTACAGCGCTAAATGCAAAGCATCATAAAGAGAAAAATAAGAGACACAACGGTACGGAAGCTTACAACTTTGTTTACAGCTTTATAGTATCCAACCAGTCCATCAAAATTCATGATTACAACAGGATTTTAACTGATCTTAATGGCCTTTCCAGCGAAGAATTTTTAAAAGAGCTCGATCAGTATTTCCTGATCCATGAAAAAGGTGAAGCTTCATATTTCCCTTCACAGAAATTCCATATTTCAATGTATCTTGACGGGAAATTCTATTCACTTCACGTAAAACATGACCTGCGTTCAACAGAAATGTCACTGGATAATCTTGATCATCATCTTTTAGATAAATATATTTTTAAAAACATCTTGAAAATAGAAAATTCTGACAGCTCTGAAAAAATTTCGTACGTGAAAGGAACATCTAATATTCAGGGAATTAATTTCCTAAAGGAAAAAATAGACAGCGGCGAAGGAAAAGTAGGTTTCGGAATCTATCCTGTGAGTTTTAATGATATGATCAAAATTTCAGATCTGAAACTGAGCATGCCACCAAAATGCACATTCATAGAACCGAAATTGGTTACTGCCCTGTTAATGTACGATATGAAACCTTAATAAATCCTATTTTTTCCCTACTTTTATGATCGGAAAAAGAAAGGTCAATAAAAAATGAAAAAAATCTTCATTATACTTCCACTCTTTTTGAGTGGATTTTTATTTTCTCAAAAAAAGCCACAGAAAAAACCGGTAAAAAAAATGACCGTGGCAAAATTCAACTACCATGATGAATTCAGAAGAATCTCAGACGAGGTAATGACCAATGGTACTGCTTATGAAAATCTTGGCGAACTTACCAAAGGCATCGGTCCCCGCTTCAGTGCAACTCCCGGTTATATGAAAGCCGTGGAATGGACAGAAAAAAAACTTAAATCCATGGGCATTGATATGATCTGGAGAATGGAAGCTAAAGCTCCGGTCTGGATACGGGGAAAAGAATCTTTGCAGATAAAAGCGGCGAATGGAGATTGGACGAGTATCAGAATGCTATCTTTCGGGAATTCTGAAGGAACGGGCGGGAAAGACCTTACAGGAGAAATTGTTATAATCAATTCAACTTCTGAGCTTAACGCCATGTCGATTAAACAATTGAAAGATAAAATTGTTTTTGTTAATCTTCCAATGGATCCAAAAATCATTAATACAAATGATTCTTATTTAATTACCGCAAAATCTAAATTAATTTCAGCCTCCGTAATTGCTAAAACTGGGGCAAAAGCTTTAATTATAAGATCTTTAACAACAGCCATGGACGATACTCCCCATGCAAAAATGGTGTATTACGAACCTGATGATAAAGTAAGAATTCCTGCCCTATCCATCGGAGTAAGATCCGCTGATGAATTGGAAAGATTATTAAAAAGTCAGAAAGTTACTGCCAAACTGAATATGACTGCGCAATCAAAAGGCGATACTACCAATCCGAATATTATTGCTGAAATTCAGGGTAAAAAAGATTCTAAAGTGATTGTTTTAGGAGCTCAGCTAGACTCATGGGACTTCGGTGAAGGGGCTATTGATGACGGAACAGGTGTTGCACAGTGCATTGAAGTTTTAAGAACATTTAAAGCTCTTGGTATTGAAAACAATCATACGATAAGAATTGTTTTGTATGCAAACAGTGAAAACGGTGGCCAGGGACGCGAAATGTATGCAGCCTATGTGAAAAAGAAAGACGAAAAACATGTTTTTGCCTTAGGAACAGATGCCGGAGGCTATTCACCGAGGGGATTTTCACTGGATATGTCGCCTCAAAGAAGAAGACAGATCTTCGAGTGGAAAAACTATTTTCTTCCCTATGGCATTTATGATTTCGACCAAACCTATGCGATACAGGATATTGCTCCTCTTAAAAAACTGGATATTCCACTGGCAGAACTTGTCGTAGACACGCAGCGTTATTTCGATTATCATCATTCTGTTGAAGATACTTTTGACAAAGTAAATAAGAGAGAACTTCTGTTGGGAGCTACTGCAATGACCCAGCTAATTTTCATGATCGATAAAAACTGGTAATATGAAAAAGACAATAACTGTTTCATTACTATGTTTAAGTTTAGCTGCTTTCGGGCAGTCATCTAAAGCAGATTCTATACAGTTCAGTAGAATTTCTACGGAAATCCTGAACAACGGAAAAGGATATACTGAGCTGAAAGACCTTACCCAAAATATTGGTAACCGTTTAAGCGGTAGTGAAGCTTATGAAAAGTCCGTAAAATGGGCAGAAAAGAAGCTTCGTGAAGCCGGCGCCGACAAGGTATGGCTACAGGAGGTAATGATTCCGGTATGGGTCAGGGGAAAAGAGTCTTTACAGATAAAAACCGCTGACGGCCAATGGAAAAAACTAAAGATGCTTTCTTTAGGAAATTCTGAAGGTACGGGAGGAAAAGATGTTTCGGGTGAGATTATTATGGTGAGATCTTTAGAAGAATATGATAAGCTTCCTGCAGATCAAGTAAAGGATAAGATCGTATTCTTTAACTACCCTTTTAATCAGTCACATGTGCAAACATTTATTGCGTACCGTGAAGCCGGAGCCTACAGACGTAATGCAGCTAATTTAACAGCAAAAAAAGGTGGAAAGTTTGCGATTATCAGATCACTGTCTTCAGCGTTTGACGATGTTCCTCATACCGGAAATATGCGATACGACGACGATGTTTCAAAGGTTCCCGCAGTGACCATAGGAAACACAACAGCGGATGAACTGGAAGCATTATTAAAAAACAAAAAAATTACGGCAAAACTGAATTCCAACTGCGGGATGAAAGGCGAGAAACTCTCCCATTCTGTCATTGGTGAGATTACAGGTAAAAAAGACCAGACTGTGATCGTTGTAGGAGGTCATCTCGATTCCTGGGATGTAGGTGAAGGAGCACATGACGACGGTGCCGGAATTGTACAGAGTATTGAAGTTTTAAGGACCTTTAAAAAATTAGGATTACAAAATAATCACACGATAAGAGCCGTATGTTTTGCGAATGAAGAAAACGGAACGAAAGGCGGAAAGCAGTATGGGAAAATAGCAAAAGACAGCAACGAAAAGCATCTTTTTGCGATAGAAACTGATGCCGGAGGTTTTTCTCCAAGAGGAATTTCCCTGGAAATGGATGATAAAAACAGAAACCAGATCAAAAGCTGGGTGAATTTATTCCTGCCTTACGGAGTGTATAATTTTGAAGGAAAATATTCAGGATCAGATATTGCTCCATTGCATGAAATGGGAGTTCCCACAGCGGAACTGGTTCCTGACCCGCAGCGTTATTTCGATATTCACCATACGGAAGAAGACATTTTTGAAAAAGTCAACCGCAGGGAACTGCTGCTGGGTGCTGCAGTAATGACACAACTTATTTATATGATCGATAAAAACTGGTAAAAATTATGAAAAAAGTAATCGGAACTTCATTATTATTCTTGGGAATGGCTGCTTTTGGCCAGGCAAAAGAAGATTCTATTCAGTTCAGCAAGATCTCCACAGAAATCCTGAACAATGGAAAAGGATATACGGAACTCAGAGATTTAACCAAAAATATAGGACATCGCCTCAGTGGTTCTGATGCTTATGAAAAGTCCGTAAAATGGGCAGAACAGAAGCTTCGCAATGCCGGCGCTGATAAGGTGTGGCTACAGGAAGTAATGGTTCCGGTATGGACCAGAGGAAAGGAATCTATGCAGATCAAAGCAGCAGACGGAAAATGGAAAAATCTAAAAATGCTTTCTCTCGGAAATTCTGAAGGAACCGGTGGAAAAGACGTTTCCGGCGAGATCATTATGGTGAGATCTATGGAGGAATATGACAAACTTTCCGCAGATCAAGTAAAGGATAAGATCGTGTTCTTCAACTACCCTTTCAGCCAGTCTTTTGTGGAAACATTCAGAGGTTATGGCGATGCTGCAAAATACAGGGTAACGGCCGCTTCATTAACAGCTAAAAAAGGTGGGAAATTTGCAATTATCAGATCTCTGTCTTCTGCATTTGACGATGTTCCACACACAGGAGGAATGCGTTATGAAGATAAGATTTCAAAAATTCCTGCAGTTGCGATTGGAAATACAACAGCAGATGAACTGGAAGCTCTTCTGAAAACTCAGAAAGTAACTGCCAAACTTAATTCCAACTGCGGCATGAAAGGAGAAAAGCTTTCCCATTCTGTCATTGGTGAAATCGCAGGTAAAAAAGACCAGAGCGTTATTGTTGTAGGAGGACATCTTGATTCCTGGGATGTAGGCGAAGGAGCACATGACGACGGTGCCGGAATTGTGCAAAGCATCGAAGTGCTGAGAACATTTAAAAAATTAGGCATTAAAAATAACCATACGATCCGGGTAGTCTGCTTTGCTAATGAAGAAAATGGGGTTAAAGGTGGTATTCAGTATGGAAAGACAGCGAAAGAAAAGAATGAAAAACATCTTTTTGCTATAGAATCTGATGCCGGAGGTTTTACTCCAAGAGGTATCGCGCTTGAAATGGACGACGAAAAGAGAAAACAGATCAAAGACTGGAGTGCTTTATTTTTACCTTACGGCGTGTACAACTTTGAAGGTAAGTATTCGGGAACAGATATCTATCCGCTACACGATATGGGTGTTCCTACAGCAGAGCTGGTGCCTGATTCCCAGAGGTATTTTGATATTCACCACACGGAAGAAGATACCTTTGAAAAGGTAAACAGAAGAGAGCTTCTTCTGGGAGCTGCTGCTATGACACAGATTATTTATATGATTGATAAGAACTGGTAAGGTTTTACCTTTAAAATACCTTTGACTTTTAAAAAGCAAAGATGTTGTCAACAGGTTGATTTTGGTGACGCTAATGGCTTTTCAGGATTAACTTGTTGATTTTTTTATTTAATCTTTGTGTGAAAAATCTCCCGCAGATTCCTCAGATCGCACAGATTTACGTATTGTAAGTATAAAAATCTTTGATTTTTAAAAGACTTATGTGAACTTCCTGTTTTCAAAGCACTCACTTTAAAATAACTAAAGTGTCAAAAAACTTTTGTGACTTTTGTGGTTAATAATTTTACAGATTTTATACAGTTCCTATTTTTTAAATTCCTTCATCATTCTTCTGTATTTGAATTCATAAAGAAAGCTTTTCCAGTAATGCCTTAATCCACCACCCGATTCCCAGTTAATATCAAACGTCTCTCCTTCCAAAGAATAACCGGGCTGTCTAATCTTAGCATGAAGCATTGGCGGATAATCTTTTATTTTTTCATACTCATCAGGTTCCATATTTGACTTTCTGTAATATTGAATTTCGATAATTGTTTGTTTCTGCAATGCTTTAAAAATGTAAAGATTAATATCATACAAATCCTGATACTCTTTCTTTACTATTTTAATAACAGCGTCTAATGGCAACGGTGTTTTATATCGGTTGATCTTATTCCTCAATTGTCGTCTTTCCCGAAAGTCTTCTCCGAATTCATTAAAATCTGAAACAATAAAAGTAAGTTGATGGGATATTTTATTCCAGCATTGTTCTTCTGCCAGTTTTATAAGTCTGGCAGCCATATTCTGTATATTTTCTTCTAAAATTTCCGGAGTCACTTATGATAGATTTATGCAAACTTAAAGTTACTTAATCATAAAAACAAGCTAAAAAACTCACTTTGGCATGAAATTCGCAAGCTAAATCATTGAAAAAAAATTATTTAAGCACAAACGATGAGAAGAGGTTACTGCAGACCTTAGTTTCCGATTTTTCGGAACAGGGCTGTTTATCATATTTAATATGATCCTTTTTCTTTAAGATACCGTATACTTCGGAAAAGATAATCCCCTTATCTGCTCCACTTACGATGAATGCTGTGTACGGTGTCATTAAAGTTCTTGAATCACTTCCATGATTCAAACTGCTTTTAATAAAAATTTCTGGGCAACTCACAAAAATGCCCTGATGCAGAACAATCAAACGGCCATATGATCATGACCTTAGTCAGTATTTACCATGATCTGTGTGCTATTTAATTTATAACGGAAAATGATTCCGGACCGTTCTATAGCAGAACGGAAAAAAGATGTATAACCCTTAAAAAGTGATTTATGATGAGAGACTTTTTTGAAATGATTTTTAAGAGAAATGAAGATGCCGCAAAAATGCATATCTGGAGCCTGCTGCTTCTTTTAAGCTTTGCTGTTTTTTCCGTACTTGTATATGCGTTAAAACCAAGTTTTAATAACTTAATAGTATATCTAACCGCATTTGCGGCTTACCTCGGCTTTGGAATTGTATTTATCAGCTCCCTTGCCGGAAGAATGAACTCTTCTTATATGAGAAAGAGATCAAGGCACTAAAAATTTAATTCTATTTTTACTAAAAAGACCGTTCAAATTGTTGAACGGTCTTTTTTATTTTTACACAACTACTCTCCTGTCTATTCTTTACCACAAAGCCACAAAAGTTTTTATACTTAAATTATTTCAAGTTCTGTACTTTGACAATATAGAGTCACATAAACTCTTAAAATCAGAGGTTTTCAGAATATTATAACACGACAATCTGCGTTATCTGGAAAATCTTTGGGATCAATTTTTATTACAATTTTAAAACGTACATAAGTTCTTGAAAAAATATTATCTGTACAAACACCAAGACCCTAAGACGCCCTCACTCTAAAACTCTTTCATACCTAAACTCCCAAAAATTCCTTCTTTTCCAATTTCACCTCCATCTCCTTTCCCCCTCTTTTGATCTTCACATCAATCGTATCTTGCCCGTTTTCTACTCTGTTGATGAAATAATGACAGGCGCCATCTTTATCCAGATGATCAAGATCTACATTGTTGATGCTGATAATAGAATCACCGACTTTCAGTGGAAAATTCTCTTCCTGGAAAACAAAAGCCACGGTTGGTTTTGCTTCTATGAAACGATATCCGAAACCGAAAGACTCCAGTTTGGCCGGTTCATTTCTGATTCGTTTCATATAAATCTTATTTCCGGACCAATCCAGGATGAAAATAAAATTTTTAAAGAAATCATTGCCTATCAGGCTGGTATTTCCGGTAGCAATAATCTCATTTGAAAAGTTTATATTGCCTAAAGATATGGCAGCAGCCCTGAAAATATATCCCGGAGCAGGCTTTGCAGCTCCATATGCCCCTACAGAACTTGTTCCATAGACTTCTATAGCCTTTAAGACCTTTTGGCTGTCATATGCCTTATCTGAGATTTTCAGTCTTCCTGAAAATCCTGTATCGAAAGTAAGATTTATTTTTTTTCCTTGCAGACCGGCTTCCACAACAGGAGTTTTCTGCGGTATCGGACTGAAAGGAATCACAATGTCATAATCTTCAGGATTAAATTGAGCAAGATCTTTTGAAGCTTCCAGTGAGTTTTCTGAATAATTGATTTTCCAGAACAACTTGGCCATTTGATTGGCACCAATAATTCCATCGATCTTAAAACAGCTCAGTTCCGAAACACTGAAATCCATGACGATTGCACCAATGTTTTTAAAAACAGCTTTATCAACAGTCATTTCCGGCAGAATAGCAAACATCTGTTCCTGCTTGTTTTTCTGTGAATCCTTTACTTTACTTGTATGCTTGGTCTCCAGGCCCAACTCTTTATAAACTGCAGTAGAAATCACTGTTGGTGCTCCGGTGTCAAACAGAAAATTATAGGATTTCCCGTTGATACTTACCTGAACAAAAGGCAGATCATTGGCAAATTTCAAATTGATTTTTTCTACAGGATTCTGCAGCTGTACATCTCCGCTTTTGAAGAATCTCTTTCCCTGAGCGGAAAAAGTGGTTGTGGAAAGTATGAGAAGGGTGTAGAGGATTTTTTTCATTGAATTACTTTAAACGAAAATATGAATTTCCTCTATTCTATGAAAATGACATCATTAAATAATTCGTATTAATTTATTTCTTTTCATATTCACAAAAAAAGCCGTCCTCACGGACGGCTTTCAATATCTTAAATTTTCAATTACTGTACTTTGACAAGCTCAACATCGAAAATCAACCAGGCATTTGGCGGAATAACCCCTCCTGCTCCTCTTTCTCCGTAAGCCATTGCCGGCGGAATCAATAATGTAGCCGTTTCACCTTCTTTAAGCAATAGAATACCTTCATCCCATCCTTTGATCACTCTTCCCATTCCGATTGGAATTTCGATAGGCTCATTTCTTTTGAATGAAGAATCGAATTCTGTCCCGTCAATCAATTTACCTGCATAATGTACAGATACATTATCACCAGCTTTAGGCGCTTTTCCTGCAGCAGCTGTTTTTGTGATCTTGTAATATAATCCTGACTCAGTTTTCTGCATTCCAGCTTTAAGGTCTTCTACCATTTTCTCCTGGTTTGCTTTGAACTCTTCTTCTTTTTTCTTTTTCTCAGCTTCTTCTTTAGCGATAAAAGCCTTATTGTTTTCTGCAATTTTAGCTTTTCCTTCTGTAAAAGTTTTAGCTGCATCGTAGTTTTTGTAAGCATCACCTTTACCGAAAACAGAAACTTTCTCTAAAACGATATCTGTTTTAGGCTTATCCTGAGCTCCTTTTTCTACGTTAGCAATCGCGTCGATTACATCATTTCCTTTTACCACTTTTCCGAAGATCGTGTGTCTTCCGTCTAACCATGGTGTAGCTACTTCAGTGATAAAGAACTGAGAACCGTTGGTGTTAGGTCCTGAGTTAGCCATAGAAAGGATTCCTTTTCCTGTATGCTTAAGATCGTTTTTCTCGTCCTCGAATTTATATCCAGGATCTCCCATTCCCGTTCCCTGAGGATCACCTCCCTGGATCATGAAATCTTTGATCACTCTGTGGAAAATAGTTCCGTCATAAAAAGGAACTCCTTTAGCCTTAGCTTTGTTATCTATTTTCCCTTCTGCAAGACCAATAAAATTGGCTACAGTTACCGGTGCTTTTTTGTCTTCGAACTGCACGATCAGGTTTCCTTTAGAAGTCTGAAGATTTGCATAAAGTCCGTCATTAAGACCTTCGTAAGTTTCTTTGTCTACGTTCATTTTTTTATAGATTGGGGTACAACTCATCAGCGAAATACTTGCCGCCGCCAGAATTATATTCTTGTTAAACAATTTCATTATTTATAATGCTTTTAATTTTATGATCAATGGTATATCGTTGTCTATATTTTTCTCGTCTCCAAAGGTTCCGTAGGCCAGTGAAGAAGGGACCAAAAGCGTTACTTCCTCTCCATCATGCATAAAACGCAAAGCATTCTCTACCGCTTTCAGTTCATCAAAATGCCCGAATCTGGCATCTCTTCTTTCAAAAGGCTTATCATAAATTTTGGTTTCATCAAAATCATAGAGATCATAAGAATAAGAGATCGGCGTATCGTCCGCCCTTCTCTCTCTCTGATCAAAACCTTCAACACTTACCCAATAATTAAGCTGAGTAGGAAAATACTTCACAGGCTGACCGCTGATCCAATCCTGAATCTGGCCTCTTTCTATGGTATTCAGATTCCTCATCCTTTCCTTAGACACATCCAGGTCTTTCTGACTCAACACTCCGCCTACAGGAGGATGTGCTGCTGGTGCGTTCCGGTTACAGCTTAACAGGCTTACTGCTGATATGAAGAGTATTTTTTTCATAAACTTTTGCGAAAATACGCATTTCGGCGAAATATTGTTCCATCGGTTTTAAAAAAATTAGCAGATAATGATGAAGTATTTTAGATAGCTCACCCTTGGGAGATTAAAAAGATTTAAAAATTGAAAGATTTAAGCATTTAAGCATTTAAAATTTAAATTTCCAATAAATATCAACTGTGTTCTATTAATATTCTTGAAACTATTTCATTCAGAACGTTAGTCTTTTACCTGCCAATTTTACAGATTATACAGTTTTTTTGGAGGAAAATTGAAATCATTGAAAAATAGTTAAATTTTAAAACAAAAATCACCCCATAATGAGGTGAGTATACTGTTTCTTTATTTAAATAATCTTATTGAATAGTTACTTTAATCATCTGTGGCAGTGATGGAAGCGTATTGAATTCATTTGGATTGGCAAGCTGCTCTATTGGCTTATTTTCAGCTTCAGCAGGCTGCGATCCTATGTGCGCACCCGGAAAGGAACTTTTAAGTGTTCCGTTATCGAAAAGCCCGATAATGGAAGAAATATCGCCTCTTGTAGAACCGTCTACCCCATTATCTGCAGAAGCAATAAACCAGTCATTGGATTGTGCATACATGGATACAAAAGCAATACGGTCGCCTTTACGAGCCGAAATGGCCTGGGACGCTTTTCCGCCATTCGCTCCGTCTACCCTTGGTTTCAATACGGTAGTGGCCGGATCTTTCAGAACGTAGACTTCTTTTACACCCGATTTGGTTTTAAGAAAGGCCACCAGAATATCCGGATTTCCCAGCTGAGCAAGCTCTTTCAATCCCTGTCCACGGTCGCTCTCTCCGCTCTTAAAGATCGGATTTTCATTCCCGCTATATACTACGACCAAAACAGGTGAAAAGGCAGAATTCGGTCCTGTAATCCCTGTAAGATACTGGCTTAAAGGAGTGATTTTTCCAGTTTCAGCCAAGTCTGTCAATCCGTTCGCTGACAGTTTTCCCGGAGAGAAAATAGGATCCTGTTTCAGAAGTGTTGTTCCGGAAATATGGGAAACAGCCCAAATTCCCTGACTGATAGGTGTTTCATTCACTGTTCCACCCGAAGTATTGGTTAATTTTAAGGTGAATTTAGTTCCTCCTTCATGAGTCAGTTCAGCCTTCAACAGTTGTGAAGCAGGAGTAGCTAATGTAATTTCAGTGACAATTTTTGTAACAAGTTCTGTTGCTCCCGGATGAGTTACGGAAGGACCTACTGGTTCATTGACACGTGTCCCGTTATCCCAAAGCCTGATCTGCGAAGAAACATCACCGGTTACCGGATCACCATTGTCCTGGTACAGTTTTATTCCAGGATTGGAAGGGGCAAAAAACAGATCATTACTGTTTCCGTACATGGCTGCAAAGCTTATCGCCTGCCCTTTTCCTGCATAAAATGTAAAAGAAGCAGATTCTCCGGGAGCAAGCACAGGTGAAGATCCTGCATTCTGGAAAGTTCCGAACTGGGTGAGTGCCTTACTTTCAATGATATTTTCTACAGTGATTACAGCGGTATCATTTACCGGCTGGTCTGCATCATCGTTACTGCTGCATGAGGAAAGCGCTAAAACACCAACCACTGAAAGCAACCCAAAGGGTAATTTGAACTTCATGAATTGCATAGTATTCTAAATTTTGCGAGAAATTACCAATATTTTGCGAGAAAATAAAAAAACCGGCAGAATAAATTTCTGCCGGTCCTTATTATTGAATCAGATAATGTTAAAATTAAACAGTTTCCAAAACGTCTTTTTCAACCACAACTCTCCATCCGAAAGAATCTTCGCTAAGGTTGTTCTGAAGATCAGTCAGGTCTTTTTTAAGGAGTGCTGCATAGCTTTCCTCATCGGATAATCTTGGAAGTTCAAGTTTTGTTCCTTCATATCCTAGAGCCTGGAATACAGTTGTTACAACAGCTGTACCTACTCCCCAAACTTCTTTAAGTGTTCCGTTCTTCTGAGCTTCAATTACAGTTTTTACTGCTACAGGCTCTATTTTAACCTCAATTCCTCTTTTCTTGGCAAGCTGAATAAAACTATCTCTGGTTACTCCGTCAAGGATCTTTTCAGATGTTGGAGGCGTATAGATGGTATCATTAATTCTTACGAATACATTCATTGTTCCACTCTCTTCAAAATATTCATGAGTAGCATCATCCGTCCAGATGATCTGCTCATAACCTTCTTCAATGGCAAGCTGCGTAGGATAGAAAGAAGCTGCATAGTTACCCGCTGCTTTAGCTGAACCTACACCTCCGTTGGCTGCTCTTGAATAGTGATCTGAAATTTTTACAGAAACCGGTTCCGAATAATAGCTCTTTGCCGGTGTCGCAACGATAGCGAACATATATTTATTGGCAACTCTTGCTTTCAGAGCTTCCTCTGTAGCAAAAATCAATGGTCTGATATACAATGACATTCCTTCACCTTGTGGGATCCAGTTTCTGTCGATATCCACTAATGCTTTTAATCCGTCTAAAAACATTTCTTCAGTAACTTCAGGCATCGCCAGACGTTTTGCTGATTTATTGATACGTTCAAAATTCTTTTCAGGCCTGAAAAGGAAAACCTGCCCGTCTTTGTCTTTATAAGCTTTCATACCTTCAAAACAAGCTTGTCCGTAATTTACTCCCATCATAGCTGGTGTAAATGGTATAGGACCATAAGGAACCAATTTCACATCACCCCACTTTCCATTTTCATACTCGCATATAACCATGTGGTCAATAAAAGTACTTCCAAATGAAAAATTATTCGGATCAAAATCCGAAAGTCTGGAGTTCTCAGTTTTTTGAATTATCATTTTTTAAAATTTTTACGATGTTCTACAAATTTAACATAATTTTCTAAATATAAAAATTTTGAAGTAAATTTGACAAAAAAATAGCTTGAAAAGAGAGATTAAAACCACAAACGACGGTAGTAAAACATTGTTTATCAATGATTTAAATGAAAACTATCATTCGCATCACGGAGCACTCCAGGAAGCAGAACACGTGTTTATCAAAAACGGATTAAATTTAACAAATGATTACGAAATTAATATTTTAGAACTCGGATTTGGAACAGGTTTGAATGTTTTAGTAACAATTAATGAATATTTAAAAACTGACAAAAATCATGTCATCAATTATTTTTCGCTGGAAAAATACCCCATAAATGAATCTGAAATTAATGATCTGGCTTATTTTGAACATTTTGATAACCCGGAATTCAAAAATATTTATCAAAAAATTCATCAGGCAGACTGGGGAAAATCCACTGAAATCATTAGCGGTTTTAATTTAAAAAAGATAGAATGTGACTTTTTCGAACTGAAAGACAAAGACTTACCAAAAATCAACCTTGTTTATTTTGACTGCTTTGGAGCAAGAGTACAGCCTGACCTTTGGGAAAAGCCGCTGTTTGAAATGGTTTCCGACAAAATGTCTGTTAACGGATTATTAACAACCTATTCTTCTAAAGGAAGCGTAAGAAGGATTCTTCAGGAGCTGAATTTCAAGGTGGAGAAAAAGCAGGGCCCTCCCGGAAAGCGGGAAATGATTAATGCAGTGAAGATGGAGAATAAAGAAGAAAGCAACGTTTGATAAGGAAAAGAGGAGCTATAAAAGGCTAATTTGCAAATAGGTTTATTGGCATTTTCTACTAATTTCCTTATTTTAGCTATACAAAATATTACATATGATTGATAAGATCAACATTAGGGTGTATGCATGTGCAGTAAAGGACAAAAAAGTACTGACCCTGTTTGAAGAATATGCCGGTGAACAATTAATGAAATTTCCGGGTGGAGGTCTGGAATTTGGTGAAGGACTTATAGAATGCCTTCACCGCGAATTTGATGAAGAGCTGAATGTAAAAATTGAAGTTGTGGAGCATTTTTATACGCAGGAAGATTTCCTGGTTTCTCGTTTCAGAGAAAACGAACAGCTCCTTACCATATATTATATAGTCAATATTACCACGGAAGAAGATTTTCTGATTCTGGATCCTTGTATTGAGAAAGCAGAATGGATTGACATTGACACGCCAGATAATCCTTTTCCACTTCCAATCGATAAGATCGTATTTGATAAGTTAAAAGAAAAATTCCTGTAAATATTACAGGAATTTTATATGTAGAGTCTATCTTTATATTTAAAAACTTTAAGGCGTTCTTATTTTCTGACCTTAAAATCTGCGGCTCCGGGATAAGGCTGTAAATAACCGGAATTCCAGTTGGACTGAAGGAGGGATTCTATAAATTCGTCTGTTCTGTTCTTGTGCGGGTTGTATTG
This sequence comes from Chryseobacterium sp. W4I1, assembly GCF_030816115.1. Lineage (NCBI taxonomy): Bacteria > Pseudomonadati > Bacteroidota > Flavobacteriia > Flavobacteriales > Weeksellaceae > Chryseobacterium > Chryseobacterium sp. W4I1. Next base: position 1,434,187 of record NZ_JAUSXQ010000001.1, on the reverse strand, counting down.
GTCTTTCAGATCTATATCTGCCATCTTACCTTTTACATTCCACCAGAAAGCGCTCCATCCACCTCTCATCTCTTTAATAATCTCGTAAACGTTTTTTCCGGTCGCCCTGTTCATCAGCTTGGCAAAAACCTGGCCTTCTGTTGTGGTAAGATCTCTCAGCTGTTTTTCATATTGATCTGCAAGCATATTTTGTCTTTCTTTTATGAATTTTCTTTTGGCTTTGCTGTCCATATCTGTCATATCCGCCTGGATACCTCTGTACTGCTCAAGTGCAGTAACAAATAACGGATAAACGCGGTTCAGCTTTTTGTTAAGGAAATAATAGTAATTTTTATCCAGCTGATTATTAAACCGCGGTTTGTTAACCAGAACCAGCTCATCAAGCACTACCACAGGTTCACCGTTAATTTCATAAATCTTTACCTTTTGGCGTTCGTCATAATAATACTTATTACCGAACTCATCAGTTTTTAAAGATTCAGCGGGATATTGATTGAGGGGCTTTGCAATGATAGAATCCTTCTGACCAAAAACACTGACTCCAAAAAAGAAGATAAAAAGGCAGACAATCTTACTAAAATTCATTATTTTTACACTTACTTATAACAAAAATTACACGCAAAAATCATTCCCTTTTATGAAATTTGAAAAGAAATCTTTGAAATTTTTAGAAAAATATTTAAATACTTCTTCACCAACAGGTTACGAACATAAAGGCCAGGAAATCTGGATGGACTACATCAGACCGTATGTAGACAAAATCGAAGTTGATCATTACGGAACTTGCTATGGGATAATCAATCCCGAAGCTGAATTTAAAGTAGTGATTGAAGCTCATGCCGATGAAATTTCCTGGTATGTAAATTATATAACAGATGACGGATTGATCTATGTGATCAGAAACGGAGGCTCTGATCAGACGATTGCCCCATCAAAAGTTGTTCACATCCATGGTGAAAACGGAATTGCAAAAGGAGTTTTCGGATGGCCCGCCATTCATACCAGAAGCAATCAGAACGAACCTACACCGAAAATTGAAAACATCTTCATCGACTGTGGTGCTGTTACCAAAAAAGAAGTAGAGGAAATGGGAATTTATGTAGGCTGTATGATCACTTATCCTGATGAATTCTTTGAAATGAATGACCGGTATTTCGTCTGCAGGGCATTGGATAACAGAATTGGAGGCTTTATGATCGCAGAAGTGGCAAGACTTTTAAAAGAGAACAAAAAAACAATTCCATTCGGACTGTATATCACAAATTCTGTACAGGAAGAAGTAGGATTATACGGTGCAGATATGATTGCTGATACTATTAAACCTAATATCGCCATTGTAACCGATGTTACCCATGATACCACTACCCCAATGATCGAAAAGAAAAAAGAGGGCGACCAGAAATGTGGTGACGGACCTGTCGTTTTCTTTGCTCCAAGTGTTCATCACACCATCAGAGAACTGATTATTGATACAGCAAAATCTAAAAAAATTCCTTTCCAGAGAGCTGCTTCAAGCAGAGCAACAGGAACAGACACCGATGCTTTTGCACATTCTAACGGCGGAGTACCAAGTGCATTAATTTCCTTACCTTTGCGCTACATGCATACAACGGTAGAAATGGTTTCTAAGGAAGATGTAGGAAACGTAATCCAACTGATCTACGAAACACTTCTGAAGATCAAACCGGAAATGAAACTGAAGTATCACTAAGAGAATCAAGATGCAAGACACAAGATTCAAGACGCTCAAAAATAGGTCATAAAAATGCTAATATCCGCAAGACTTATCTTGGCTCTTGGTTCTTGACTCTAAATATCTAATAAAAAGTAAAAATGAAAACGAAGCTTATTGCTCCTTCCCTTTTATCCGCAGACTTCGGGAATCTGCAAAGAGACATTGAAATGCTGAACAATTCCCAGGCAGACTGGTTCCACATCGATGTGATGGATGGAAGATTTGTCCCGAACATTTCATTTGGCTTTCCAGTGATGAAGACTGTACAGCAGCATGCTAAAAAATTTGTTGATGTTCATTTGATGATCGTAGAACCGGATAAATATGTGGATGAATTCATCAATCACGGTGCGGATCTTATTTCTGTGCATTATGAAGCATGTACACATCTTCACAGAACGATTCATCATATCCAGAGCAGAGGGGCAAAAGCAGGGGTTGTTTTAAACCCTTCTACTCCTGTATTAATGCTTGAAGACATTATTGCTGACGTAGATCTTGTTCTTTTAATGAGTGTAAACCCTGGATTTGGCGGCCAGAAATTCATTGAAAATACATACAAGAAGATTGCTGAGACTAAAGACCTTATTTTGAGTAACAATTCCACGGCTCTTATCCAAATTGACGGCGGAGTTAATCTTGATAACGCTTCCAAACTTTTCGAAGCCGGCGCAGACGTTTTAGTTGCCGGAAATGCAGTTTTCTCTGCAGAAAGCCCGGAACGAACAATTGAATTATTAAAGATCTGATTTCTTTAGACTTATAACACATAAAAGGCAGCTTTACGGGCTGCCTTTCTTCTTGTGGAATTTGAGCTGTCTTGGTTATTAGTTTTTGTGTCGTAAAACTTTAATGCTTAAGATTCCTTGTGCTATTGCTGTTGTAAAATTGCAAATAAAAACGCACACAGCACATCCGTAGAAATACTGAATTTATCCGTTACGTATTTCTACTTAATCTATAAAAAAGCTATTAAACTTCTTTATTCCAGATGCAGGCACAGACCACAAAAATAATACTGATGACGGAGAATACCGTTCTGATATTATTCAGAAGATTCCATCTGTTTTCAAAATCCGCACGCATCTGCTTGACTGCTTCAATAGCTGCTCCGCTGATATCAAATTTATCAAGCATATCATTCAGAGGAACATTGCCGGCAACCGTCACACCAAATACGCCTACCAGGTAAGCAGCAGCTGCCAGTACAAGAAATAAGAAAGCCGGCTGCTGGCCCTTGAAAAGAAAAGCCGTTACCGGGAGAAGCACTGCGGTCCCCATAAAGCTCATAAAAAAAACCGGATTAAGAATTTCCCGGTTAATGTTTTGCATAGCTTTGAGATATTCAGTATCCGAAAGCTTTCCCAATCCCAGTACCACAGAACACGAGTAGGCATAGAAAAGCCCGGCAATCAAAGCCGTAAGTACGGCAGTAATGAGTAAAAATACCGTTGTCATTTTCATATAATTTTGATTTGTTGTCTATTGAAAAGAACCCTAGTAAGGATTCCATTTTTTGATGATCTGCTGTGCCGTCAGGATCATTTCTGCGTCCCAGATTTCCGGTTTGAAATAGTGAAACTTCTCATTTCTGACAGATTCTACTCCATTTCCATCAAACAAAAGTTTGGTCAATCTTGTCTGCTCATTATACAGCAGCAAATCTTCAAAAGGTTCCGAATAATCAAATTTTCTGCGGTTCCATGATTTTTTCTCTCCAACTGAATAATCTGACGTTTCAATAATTCTTTGAACCTTATTAAAGTCATCAAGGAAAATCTGTTTTTCGGCTTCTGTATTTAAGGTGTGACCTAACCTTTCGATGATGACATAGTTCAGATTTTGGCACTGAGCGATTACGCCGGGCAATATATTCAGTATATCCTGCGGAATCCTGTCGTCATGCGTATCTCTTCTTACATTTTTTCCGTAAGAACTTTCCTGCCAGCTTCCTCCTGACAAATGGATTTCTTTCACTTTTTCCAAAGGATATACATTGACAATCTCCCGAATATCCACCTCAAAATTACAGGCTTGGCAGTAAATATTATGAAGATCAAGAATCAGAAAGCCATCAATTTCTTCTACCAATTCATTAAGGAACTCCCCTTGCTCCTTCACATCATCTATTGAAAATGAAAAAGCGAGATTTTCTACTCCGACAGGAATTTCTGCAGCATCCTGCAGCCTTCTCAACCGGTCTTTCCCTATCTTAAGAATAGTAGGATCCAATGGAACAGGAAGCGGAACTCCCTGATGAAAATTCTCCGTATTCATAAAACCGAAATGTTCGGTGAGGTGATTGTAATTTCTACGGTCTAATTCTTTTTTTAATTTTTCCAACCAGATTTCCTGTCTGTCAGTCCATCTCGCATCAAAAAGAGAATAATAAACCCCATGTCCCAAAAGCCTGCTGTTCTCCGAATAAAAATCAAGAAGTCCTCCGAGCCATTCGGGCTCATCAGTATCATAAAGTGTATCGAAAGACCATTCCAAGACATCCACAGAATTATTCTGAAGCATAGGTAATATGGCGGGAACAAATTCTGCTTCCGGCATCATAGACAATCCAAGTAGCGGTTTTTTCATCATCTATCCCATTCCACAAGCCGGACAACCGCCGCCCCCTCTGAAAACACTGTCTTTCTTAGGTACAAACTTTGTCTCTGCCGTTTTTATAGGTTTTGGAGATTCTGCTTTTTTAATTTTACTTACCGGCTTCTTTACCTTTTTAACGGGTTTTGTTGTTTGTGCTGATACGCTTACAGCTAACAAACTCGCCATTACTAATGCTGGAACTTTCATAATATCTTTTTTATGGAACTTACAATAAGCATTCCATTTATGGTTATGCTAAAAATACAATAATTTAATGGAGAATATTCTGAAATTTAAAGATTAGACTTGATATTTTAATATCTAAACTCCCATTTAGCATTAAGGAACAGCATATTAGTTAAAATTGTTTCCTTATGGTGAATCCTCACAGCCATCAGTGCCCAGAAATCATGTTGACATATGTACTCTTCATTATGAAATTTAAAAGTCTATACTCTACGACATTTTGGCATAAAAAAATCCAGAGAAAATTCTCTGGATTTTATATGGTATAAAATAGCTTTCTTAGAAAATCTCTCTTCCTGAAAAGTGGAATTGAGCTTCGATAAGAGCATTCTCGTCAGAATCTGAACCGTGAACCGCATTTTCTCCGATACTTCTTGCAAACATTTTTCTGATGGTACCTTCTGCTGCATCTGCAGGGTTTGTAGATCCGATTAATGTTCTGAAGTCTTCAACTGCATTGTCTTTTTCTAGAACAGCAGCTACGATAGGACCTGAACTCATGAATTCTACCAACTCACCATAAAATGGTCTTTCAGCATGTACTTCATAGAATTTTTTAGCATCAGCTACTGTAAGCTGAGTTAATTTTAAAGCTTTAATCTTAAAACCTCCTTCTGCGATCTTACCTAATATAGCACCGATATGTCCGTCTGCTACAGCATCAGGCTTAATCATAGTGAATGTAATGTTAGACATAAATGTATAATTTTTTTAATGCCGCAAAATTACAAAAAATATTCTTCATTTTTATTTTAAATATTTTTTAACATAAAAATAACTTTTATTAAGAAATGACATAAAAACTTTGGCACAGTAATTGTTAATTCTATTACGATTCTCATGTTTAATTTGAGTTTTCATGGTTATTAGTTTTTACCCAGCTTCGGCTGGGTTTTTTATTTGTAATAATCAGAGCAATTCATTAACGATATGATAATTTTGAAAACATATTAAAATCATATTAATACATTATTGCTTCTATTTCAATCAATGAAATAATATTAATTTTTTGATATTTTTTTCTGACTCGATTTTTCAAATGAGTTCAAATGAAAAAAAGCAGACTAATCTGCCAAAATACTAAAGTCAAAAAGTAGAGTTATTATAAAATTGAAAGTTCATTTTTCTGAAGTAAATTATTGTTTAAAAAAATCAACTTTTTTTACTGTAGAATTTGAGATGCTATAGATTTCTATTGTGAGCTATATGAATTTACTCAGAGTTTAATTTATCTATAAAAGTAAGCATGCAGAGATAGAATCAATTCCGGATTGACTCTAATTAAGGGTTCAAATTGTAGGGATATTTTATTTCTGTGAATTTTCGTCAGCTTCTTCCATCAATTTTATATAATTGGCGTAACGGGAGTGCTGAATTTCTCCGGTTTCAAGAGCATCCAGAACAGCACATTTTGGCTCATTAATGTGAAGGCAGTTATGGAATTTACATTCTTTTCTTTTCTTGAAGATCTCAGGAAAATAATGTTGTACTTCTTCTTTTTCAATGTCAATCATAGCAAATTCACGTACACCGGGAGTATCAATCACGTTTCCACCAAAATCCCAGAAGTGCATTTGGGCAAATGTTGTGGTATGTTTTCCTTTTAGGTGAGAATCTGAAATCTCAGAAGTTTTTAAATTTAATCCGGGCTGCAGCGCGTTTACCAATGTAGATTTTCCACACCCTGAATGTCCGAAAAATACTGAGGTTTTATTTTTAAGAAGATCTCTTAGCTCCTCAAAATTCAGTTTGGAATAAGACGAGATCTCCAAAGTATCGTATCCTATTTCCTGATAAAGGAATTCTATATCCTTAACCAACTCAATTTCGTCTTCATTCAGAACATCAATTTTATTGAACAGAATCAGGGGGGTAATATTATAAGCTTCACAGCAAGCCAGAAATCTGTCCAGAAAGCCCAATGAGGTTTCAGGATGCTTTAAGGTGAACATAAAGCAGGCAAGATCTATGTTGGAAGCAATAATATGGGCTTCTTTTGAAAGGTTGACAGATTTTCTGATGAGATAATTGGTACGGGGCTCTATTTGGGTGATCCACGCAATATCATCCTGTTCCAGCTGAAATTCTACAAAATCTCCTACAGCGAGTGGATTGGTAAGCCTTGTTTTAATAAGTTTGAATTTACCACGAATCCTTGCTTCGAAAATTTTATCTGTTCCGAATTCCATGACCTGGTACCAGCTGCCTGTAGATTTAATGATTTTTCCTTTCATATGATAATTGGCTACAAATATAAGCAATTAGGGCTTAGGATTTGGGTATCTGAGTAAACTCTTCCCTATTTCCTAAGCCTATTACTTATTAATTATCGCTTATGCTCTATCGATCATAATACTGTTCTGTACTTCAATAGATTCTTCATGTATCGCTTTGAAAACTTTCTCAATAAATTCCTGAGACATCCCAGTCTCTTTCGCTTTCTGATTGGCGTATTCTGTGATTACTTTCCATCTTTCAGGCTGGAAAATAGCAATATCATTCTCTTTTTTAAGCTTCCCTATCTTTTCAGAGATCTTCATTCTTTGGGAAAGAAGTTCGATCAGCTGGAAGTCCAAATCAGAAATCAGGGTTCTGTGTCTTCCCATTTCATTATCGAATCCTGCCAAACCTGAGTTTCTTACTTTTAAGTTCCCGATCAGCTCTGCAAGTACTTCAGGAGTTATCTGCTGTGCTGCGTCGCTCCAAGCTTCATCAGGGTTGCAGTGGCTTTCAATGATCGCACCCTGGTATCCTACATTCAGTGCCTCCTGTGTAATATCTGCAAGACCGGTTCTGTTTCCACAGATGTGGGAAGGGTCTATCAGCATTGGAATATTGGGGAACTGGCTTTTGAAATCAAGGGCAATCTGCCAGTTTGGATTGTTTCTATATTTTGTTTTCTGGTAAGTTGAAAATCCTCTGTGGATCACACCTAAATTTTTGATATCCTGACCTAAAAGTCTTTCTAAAGCGCCAATCCATAAAGCAAGATCCGGATTGACAGGGTTTTTAACGAATACTGGTTTGTCAGTTCCTCTTAAAGCCATTGCGATCTCCTGCACGGTAAACGGGTTTACTGTAGAACGAGCGCCAATCCAAAGAACATCTACATCCGCTTCCAAAGCAGCAAATACATGGTGAGCGTTGGCAACTTCTGTAGCAGTTTTGAATCCGTATTCTTCTTTTACTTTTTTCAGCCAGTTCAGACCGATTACTCCTACTCCTTCAAAACCATTCGGCTTTGTACGTGGTTTCCAGATTCCTGCACGGAAAATTGGCACCTGAGCATTGGTTTCTCTTATTCTTCTGGCAGTTTCAAGCATCTGAGCTTCACTTTCGGCACTGCATGGTCCTGCGATCATTAATGGCTGTGAAAGCTCATTGATCCACTCGTTTTTTACATCTTTTAAATTCATATTTTTAAATTTATTGTTTTATATTTTTTTGAATTAACAGCAATAGTCCTTTCATTATAAAATTTACTTTATAAATCTTTTCAAAAAATGCCGTTCAAAATGGTTTAAAGGAATCAGGAAAATAAAAGGACTTTAATTCTCCTGTATTTTTTGGAAAGAAATTCAGTTAGCAGTACCAATAAAATCGATAATACGTTCTGAAATTTCTATAATAGAAAGCAGAAAAACTAAAATAACCGCTAAAGTAATTAGCGGGTGCAAAATGAGACAGATATGGGAGTGATAATTTTTCCACTGAGTTCTGAAACTTCTGTTTGTTTAGCTTCTAAATCTGATTTGTTTTTGTCAAAAACTTATTTTTAACAAAATTCTTTGACAAAGATATAAAAAAACTTAGTCTGACAAAAAAAAATTGCGATAAATACAAAAACTTAAGTGAGATCAAATTTCATCAGATCATCAAGATCTTTTAATAAAGGATTTTTCTCGATAAATTTTTCAAAGATTTTTTTCTTGGTGACCACTTCAATCTTAAGGTTATCAAAGTCACGCTGGTAATCTACAATAATGCTGTGGTTGTGAACCTTTGTTTTGAAATGGTTGAAGAATTCGCCAGCAATCTTATCAAATTCTACCTTGGCAGAATCTGAAGGGTACAAAACTTTAATGGTATTTTCTTCAGCCTTTATCAGCTTAAAAGTTTTTACAGCATTAAAGATGAAGCTGTTTCTTTTCTGAAGCTGTTTGAGCATAAGATTCCATTCCATTTGCAGATCTGTATCTGTAAAATGGTTTTGAGGAAGGTTTTCTGTTTTTACGGCTACGGTTTCTTCTTTTACTACTTTCTCTTCTTTATTCAGGAAAGAATTGATGCTGAAACCGGAAGATATTCCCTGTCTTGATAATGGCTTGGTAGTCTTTACAGTTATTTCCTGATTGGGTTCAGGCTGATGAGCAGGTTTTTCTGCTATGGGTTCTTTTTTCTCCGGAGCTTTTTCGGGGATCTTTATTTCCTGTTTCTCACTGAGAAACGGGGCTAGTATTAAGAACTTTTTTTTTTAGTATCGCCTAAATTAGCTGTCAGGGAAGACAGCTGCATCAATGCAATTTCTACTGTAAGTCTTGGATTTTTGGAATTCTTATAATTGATATCCGCATGGTTGCAGATCTCGATACCATCGATGAGCTGCTGGGCATTCCATTTCTGGCTTTGCTCTACAAATTTCACCTTGGTCCTCTCCCCGACTTCAATAAGCTCTACAGTCCTTGCATTCTGGGCCATCATGAGATCTCTGAAATGGTTTCCTAATCCTGCAATAAAAATATGGGGGTCAAATCCCTTTTTTACAATATCATTAAAAGCAAAAAGTACTTCGGGAATTTTGTTTTCTTTGGCCAGATCCACAATATTGAGATATTGGTCGTAGTCCAGAATATTGAGCACTTCGGCAGCCTTGGCCAGGGTGATGTTTTTCTGGGAAAAGGTGGAAAGCCTGTCGAAAATAGAAAGTGCATCTCTTAAGGCTCCATCTGCTTTCTGAGCGATCAGATATAAAGCATCGTCTTCATACTGGATATTTTCTTTCTGAGCGATGTTTCTTAAATGTCCTTGAATATCTTCAATGACGATTCTCTTGAAGTCATAAATCTGACACCGTGATAATATAGTGGGAATTATTTTGTGCTTCTCTGTAGTTGCCAAAATAAAGATGGCATGTGCCGGCGGCTCTTCAAGTGTTTTCAGAAAAGCATTGAAAGCTGCAGAAGACAGCATGTGCACCTCATCGATAATATATACTTTATATTTACCTACCTGAGGCGCAAAGCGGACCTGATCTATCAGTTCTCTGATATCATCCACGGAATTGTTGGACGCCGCATCCAGTTCATAGATGTTGTAGGCGAAGCCGTCTTCTGAAACAGAGCCGTCTTTTTCATTGATCTTTCTGGCCAGAATTCTGGCACATGTAGTTTTACCCACACCTCTTGGACCACAGAAAAGTAAGGCCTGAGCCAGCTGATTTTCACCAATAGCGTGTTCTAGCGTATCTGTAATATGAGACTGCCCTACAACAGTGTCAAACTGCTGGGGACGATATTTTCTTGCAGATACGATAAAATTTTCCATTGGTCAAAAATAAGAAATATAGTTTTAATCTGAAAATTAAAAGTTTTCAAATATCAACAAAAACTGATTTTCGGTAAAATTGGAAAACTTTTAATCATTATTCTGCCTTTTTTGTTTTGTAGTAATGGTCTATAATTTCAACAATTACTTTTTGAATCTCACTTCTTCCTTCATCTGTTCTCATATCAATACCACAGAATTCTGTTCCATTGTATGCAGGGAATAAGTTCAGGTAGTAAACTCCTGCTGCTATTAGGGCCAACATTGCTCTTACATTAGTAGCGTTTTCTCCGAAATAGGGATCCGTTACATTTTCAAATAAGTTAGCCGCAACATCTTCTCTTTGCTTCAGTATATTTTTAAGTATTGGTTTGCTTTCAGAAAGTTCCCAAAGGATAATTTTTTGTAGTTCTTTATTTTTCTTCAGACTTTCAAACTGCATAAGAATACCTTGCGTTAAGGCTTCTTTACCTTTTCCAACCTGTACTTCTTCTTCAATATCCGGGCTGAATTTGCTCCAGTAGTCCTGAGATTTTATATATTCGTCAATAAGTTTATCTGTACTTCCAAAGTATTCATAGATAAGCTTCTTGTCAAACCCGGCTACTGCCGCAATCTTACTGACTTTCAAACCTGAATATCCTTTTACTCTCAAAATTTTTCCAACTGCTGCAAGCAGTTTTTGTTTTGTTTTTTCTTTGTCCCTAATGGGGCCTTGCACTACTTTTCTGGGCATAATTTATTATTTTTTTGCAATATGCAATTTTTTATTAATATCATCAAAAACATTCAGTGTTTTGTCTAAATGTTCTTTTTCGTGTCGAGCTGTTACAGTCATTCTGATACGTGCATCTTTTCTGGCTACTGCAGGATACATAATAGGGTTTGTATAGACCCCTTCCTCAAGCAATATTCTGCCAATATCCCACATTTTATTCTGATCTCCTATTTTCACTGGAATAATAGCTGAACAGGTAATGCCGGTATCTAAACCTAAATCATTAAGTCCCTTTTTAAAATAATTAATATTATCCCATAGCTTATCTTTCCAGAAAGGCTCTTCATCAATCAAATCAATTGCTTTTAAAATTCCGAAGGAAGAAGGAGGTGCTGTTACTGAGAAAATATGCTGTCTTGACTGGAATTTAAGGAATGATGTTATTTTTTTATTAGCGATAACATAACCTCCCAAGTTGCCAAAGGTTTTGCTGCATGTTCCTGTTATAAAATCTACCTTATCTAATAAACCATCATCCTCAAGAGCTCCTCTTCCGGTTGCTCCCATCACTCCGACACCATGCGCGTCATCTACCATAAGATAGGCATTATATTTTTTTACAAGATCATATATTTCTTTAGCTCGTGAGGTGTCACCTTCCTGAGAATAAACTCCATCTAGGATAACAAGCTTTGTACGGTACGTATTCTCACATACCTTCAAAACATGTTCCAAAGCTTCCAAATTATTGTGCGGAAATGTTTTTTTATTTGTAAAAGCACATCCTTCATGTACACTGGCATGTACTCCCATGTCTAAAATAGCAATATCTTCCTTCTGCATTAAGATCTGTAAAGTAGCACTATTAGCTGCATATCCTGTAGTAAACAATATGACTTCCTCTTCATCTCTTCCAAAAAAATCAGCGATCTTTTTTTCTATAGCATTATGATAATCAAAATATCCTCCGATAAGGGGTGACGCTCCTGTTCCTGTTCCGTATTTTTCAATTCCTTCAATAGCTGCCTCTTTTACTTTTGGGTGCTGGGTAAATCCTAAATAATCACTTGAGACAAAACTTACATAGTTTTTATTCTGGTTTGCAATATCTATATGTAATGTGGCATTGCTACCTGAGGTATTTTTAAGTCTGTAATTCATGTGGCCTCTGGACTTCATATGGTCTAGAAATTCATAAAAATAATCCGCTCTTTGAGCAATATCATAATCTGCAATGTTCTCAAAATCTTTAAAAGTTGCTGTTGTAAAATCAATACTCATCCTTAATGTTGTTTGTGTTAGTTGTTTTATTTTAGTTGTTTGAAGAAACAAATATATAATTATTTAAAGCTTAAAAATCTATATAGTTTATTAAATATTATATACCATATATGACTTTAATTCTATAATCTAACAATTAAATTATCTCTCTTATCAATACATCTATTGCACGTTTTAATGGTCAGTTAATTTTTTTTATTAAATTTAAAATTAACAAAAAAAGACAACAATAAATCACTATCAATAAATAAATCACAAAAAAAAGACAAATGCATTTACAATTGTCTCATTTCTAAATTATTATTTTTTTAAAGGTCAGTTCAGGATCTTTGAATACTCTGAAAACTGAGAATAAGATAAATGCTATACATCATTTTTTCATATTATCAATTTCAGTTATTTTGTCCGTCAGTACCGAGTTTTCTAAATTCGCCTGGTGTGATACCTGTCATTTTCTTAAAGAACTTGGAAAAGTTTGATGGATCATAGGTAAAGATTCTTGCAATTTCTGCGATGGAGCGGTCCGAGCCAATAATCATAGTCTTGGCTTCATTGATAATTTTCTGATCATAGAAATAACATGGATGCTGCTCTTTTTCTTTTTTCACTGTATCTGTAAGATGCTTGTGAGAAACTGCAAGCTGTACAGCAATTTCATTCAGTTCCATAAATTCAGGAACGGCTCCGGAAATTACATCCTGAATGTGTTTTTCCAGAAAAGCAAAATACTGGCTGGTAATTTCTTCACTTCTTTTCATCATTTATTACAGTAAAATTTTAATGTATAAAATTAAATATAAGAATAAAAAAAATATGGTGAACTTAGCGGATGTTGACTATTAATGAAAACTGTCTTTAAATGCCTGGACAGAGTTTTTCACTTTCAGTTTTTCAAGAATATTCTGGCGATGCCTGCTTACTGTATTGATACTTATTGATAGAAATTCTGCTATTTCCTTACTTGCGTAGCCTTCTCCAATATATTTTAAAACCTCAAGTTCCCTTCCTGAAAGAATATTCTGATAATCCAATTTATCCTTCACGATAATTTCTCCTTTAACGGCGTTAATAATCATAAAGTCTGAAACTGGCTGCCGGCTCTGATCGAGTGTCATTTGATACAGGCACAATGCAAATCTCAGTTTTCCGTTGTCGGGAGAATAAATATAAAACATGCGGTGCTTTACCAGCCTGTACTCATTATTTTTATCTTTCATCCTGATCTTTGAAAGGACAGTGTAGTCTGCCCTACTCTCTGCATTCAGTGAGTCCATCAGTTCGTAAAATCTCAGTTCATGAATGTATTTTTTAAGTCTGTCGTCCGGATGTATTTTTTTAATAATCTCCTCTTCCCAAATAGAATTAATTTCTGCAGGATTTTTTTCCATACTTAAACCAAGCTCAATTGCAGTCCCTGATTTGTACACATAACTTTTGTCTGCCTGCATATCACTTAATACTGACACTGCGCCTTCCATCTGTGCATACATCAACGCTCTTTGCTTATATATTTCTATATCCAAAAGGCATTTTTTTGATGTTTTATCCAGAAGCCGGCTGTTTAGTTTGTTTATGATCTCCATAAATGGTTATTTATCAGTATTGGCAGAATACGGGTTATATTTTAGTTTTGCTAAAATAATAATTTACGCCCAGCTAAAGAGAATGAAAAGATTGATTTTAAGCTTCTGTTCTATTTTTATGATTCAGAAAACCTGCGCACAGACATTGGAAAAGATGACTTGGTTCAATGAACCTGAAAAATGGGAGGTGAAGAATAACAGCCTATCCATGACTGTTACACCACAAAGTGATTACTGGAGAATTTCCCATTACGGATTTACGGTAGATGATGCTCCTTTTTATTATACGACCTATGGAGGGGAATTCGAGGCCAAAGTAAAAATCACCGGAAATTATAAAGCAAGATTTGACCAGATGGGACTTATGCTAAGAACGGATAAGGAAAATTATATAAAGGCCGGTATTGAATTCGTAGACGGAAAATATAACCTTAGCACGGTGGTTACCCATGGAACAAGTGACTGGAGTGTTATTACTCTTGATAAAATACCGTCCGCAGTATGGATAAAGGCAGTAAGAAGACTGGATGCAGTTGAAGTCTTTTATTCTTTTGATGATAAAAATTATATCATGATGCGCAATGCTTATCTTCAGGACAACACTCCGGTAATGGTGGGCTTAATGGCAGCATGTCCGGACGGAAATGGTTTTACAGCCGTTTTTAATGACTTCAAAGTAAAGCATCTTCCTGACCAAAGAAGGCTGAAATGGCTTGAAAACAATCAATAACGGTTGAATTTTTTATTCAATATACAGTCAATTTTTATTCGCCTCCCTTTTGGGAGGTTTTTTTGTTTAAATAATGATTATTTTCCTGTAAAAGATAAATCATCAAACTTAAATGAAGTAAAGCTTACGTATATCACAATATACAGAATTATAATATTGAAACTTACATTGATAGTGTTTGTTAAGCAGACAAAATTTTGCTAAAATTATAGCTCATTTTTATAATTGTTGCACATAAAATTGCTAATTTTACAGCCAAAACGAAACCATCAATAAAACACAACCTCAAAATATTTAATAAAAAAAATTATATTCAGTAACTCTCATCCTTAAAAAAACTTCGGCTTGTAGAATGACTATTATTAATAAATTCCTGTCCTAATCAAACAGGAGCATAGATCATTTATATGTATATGAAAGCCTGGACTTTGTTTTTGGTAATTTTGTTTCCGAACATTTACGAACAGCGTCACACTTCTGCGTATTCTTTTACAGACAACAGATCCCTGCATTGGCATGCAACGTCTATTGTCAGGGACACTGATGACATAATCCAGACCGTCTTAAAAATTGTAAAGGAAAAATATCCGGTTTTTAACCTTTCAGAAAACAAATTCTATTGTGAGGTTACTTTGTGTGTAAGGACATTGGCTATCAAAACAACATTTAACACCATTAAAAATAAAACTCATTATAATAACCGCCCTACCAGAAACGGAAATATCTGTGAAACAACCAATGAAAATACCAATCTATTAAATAATTCTGAACTTGAAAGTCCTCATTTTAAAAGGAAGCTTAGAGGATATTTATGATTTATTTGTTAGGAGTTTCACATCCCCCGATCCTGAAGGAACTATTGAAAAAACTCTTATTAAAGCCCAATTTATATGAATGAAAGAATATTAATCGCTGATGGCCACTATGTTGTAAGAGCAGGAACTGCTTTAGTATTAGAGTCCGCTTATCCAAAAATCAGAATAGATTTTGCAGAAAACTATGAGCAGGTGAAAAATCACCTTACCGATCACCATTATGATCTCCTGCTTCTGGATATTGATATGCCGGGAACACAGTATAAAAAAATGATTTCTGAACTTAAAAATATACATGAAAATTTGAAAATTCTTATATTTTCAGATTATGAACGAGATGTTGCGATACAGTATATCAGAGAAGGTGCAGAAGGCTATCTCAACAAGCAGAGCAGTGAGGAGGAGATCCATGAGGCAGTAAGGTCGGTTATGGAAAAGGGATATTATTATCCTAATGAACTCATCGGGCTTATTATTCAGAATAAAAAAAGCAATCCGGCAGAAAAGCTCTCATCAAGAGAATATGAGATATTTAAATTATTAGCCAACGGAAACGGGAATCTTGAAATTGCTAACCAACTGGATATTCAGATGTCCACCGTAAGTACTTATAAAAAAAGGGTTTTCAAAAAACTTAATATCTCCAATATTGCAGAGCTTATCAGGGTTCATGAGATGATTCACTAAGCGAACCAACACCAATAAATGTTTTAAAATTGGAACTGGCATGTCGAAACAAACATCCGGTTCCGTTATTATCATTAGCTCAGAAAGTTCCCTTAGAAATTACTACCTTAATTTTTAGATACAATTATAAAAGTAATGGAAAAAGTAAGGCTTCAAAGAGATAATCTTCTTTCTTCATTTTTAATTATTCATCCTGTGTTTTATGATTATCCTCTAAAGAATTACATCAGCAGAATGCACCACTGATTGGTTTTGCCAATACATCTTATTGACTAAAGCATTTTCAGGAGTGAAAAAATATGATGATCTTTACTGGACTTTAAATTCTATAAGACACGGCATTTTTTAAGCCTAAAATCATGGATCTATCCGAAAAAGCAGAAAAAGGAAGCCTACGTTTCCGGTATATCAAACTTTGTATTTTTTTTTCAGGACTTTCTGTATTTGCACAGCTTTATCTTTTTCAGCCGATGCTTCCTACGGTTGCAGAATATTTCAGGACGACTGCAGGTGACAGCTCGCTTCTGGTATCCTCCACCACTATAGGGATGGCTGCAGGACTACTCTTTTTTGCCTTTAAAGCAGACAGTTATTCAAGAAAAAGCCTGATGACATTTTCTCTGGTATCTTCAGCCATACTTACCATCATTTCTGCGTGGATTCCAAGTTTAAGTATGCTGATTGCTACAGGAATACTGAAAGGTTTTGTAGTATCGGGGGTTTCCGCTGTTGCGCTTGCTTATCTTACAGAAGAAGTACATTTATCTGTGGTTGGACTTGCAATCAGCATGTATCTCAGCGGAAATACGATTGGCGGGATGAGTGGAAGAATACTGGCCACAATTTTAGCGGGAGAATTCGGATGGCGGAATGCTGTTCTCATCATCGGGATAGAAAGTCTTATTTTAGGTCTTATTTTCTGGAAACTATTTCCCAGATCTAAATTTTTCCACCCTCAGAAAACAGATTATTCCCTGAAACTAAAACAGATGCGAAGCTTCTTTACAGATCCTTATATGCTGCGTTTGTACTTTATTGCTGCACTTTTGATGGGGAGTTTTGTAAGTGTATACAATTATCTCACCTTCAGGCTGGAAGCTCAGCCTTTTTCATTGAGTCATTTTGTGATCGCTTTTATATTTTTAATGTACATCTTTGGAGTATTCGGTACGATGATCACAAGCAGGTTGTCCAAAAGATTCAGTAGTAATATGATCCTCAAAGGTTCCGTTCTTTTTATGTTATCAGGAGCGATACTGCTGCTGTCGGAGAATATTTATATTGTTATTTTTGGTCTTGGTATTTTTACCCTTTCTTTCTTTGCAGCCCATACGATGGCCAGCCAGATGACAGCTATACATGCCAAACAGGGAAAATCTTCAGCTACGTCTATCTACTGGCTTTTTTACTATTTCGGATCCAGCATTCTGGGAAGTGGTACAGGATATCTGCTTCATGCCTTTTCTTGGACTATTTTTATACTCTTCCTTCTATTTGCCATAGGAATATCCTTTGCACTTGCTGCTAAAAACAGAGATTAAAAAATAATAACTTAATTTAACAAGCATTACATACCACACACATACCACATTATATTTCAGATTTAGGCCATTTGAAGTCAATTACACAGCATTTTAACAGATAATTATATAATTATGTTAAAATATTAATAAAAAATTCAAAACTGCAGTTTATATTCTACAATGCCGGGCATAATATTTGCAACAGTTACAGTACCATTCACCTTTCTAAATTCAAAATATTATGAACGCAGCAGATCTTAAAATTAAAAACTTAGTTGAGTACAAAAAAAAGATTTACACAATCACTGAAATTTTTCAGGGGGACAACCATGAGTATTTGGTGAAAATTGAAAATGATACCCAAAGTATTTCAGTGCCCGCAGACTCTATCAAACCTATCCAGATAACAGAAGAATGGCTTGAGAAATTTGGATTTTTACGCACTTACAGTTCAGAGCAGAGAATCCGTTATGAAAGACCGGAAACGTTCATCAAGTATGACTTCGATCTGAGCTCGAAAAAGATCCTCGAGGGCCTTAAAATTTATGGAAACTCGATACGATGCAAATACATACATGAGTTTCAAAATATATTCTCGTGTCTGTTTGGAAAAGAGCCTGCAACGTCTAATTACGAATTGGTAAAGACGGAATCCTAATTATTATTACTTTTATTATAAGAAACCGCTGACTTTTGTTCAGCGGTTTTGTTTTGTATTACATTTCCTCTTAAAATGAATGATATTAAATGGCCATTTGTTGCTGCAACTGCTTTTCAAGGCGTTTCTTTTTAGCATTTTCCCGCTGCTCCTTACGAAAATCCCATGGCGAAACCGCTTTTTTGTCCTGCCATAAGCCCAGCTTCTGGATTTTCGCCGTATCCTGCATTTTCCCAAGAGAGATATCCTTAGAATAGGAATAATACCACCAGCCATAGCCTGCCTTTATAATTTCTGCCGAAAGATATTTTCCTTTATCATAATAGACTTTTGCTACCGAGCGTCCGTAGCGGTCTTTATTAGTTTCCGTAAACGTAATCTGCTTACCAAAAACTTTATCTGATGTAAACTTTTTGGCATTCTTTCCAAATGGCTGACGGTTTTCTGGACAGTCCACTTCTGCAAGCCGGAGTTTCTGCTGGATATTACCGTCTAATAAAACCGTGATGGTGTCTCCATCTGAAATCCCAACTACTTTTACCTTCTTTTGTGAGAAAAATGAAAGGGGGAAGCATATCAATGCATAAAGAAGTATTCTCATGATGCGAAATTAGTATTTATTTCGGAAACCCTGTACCAGACAGAAAAAAATTGTGACTGTAAAACCTTTAAATTAAAATTCTCACTCATTTCCGATCATTATTTATAGAATAAATTAAATGGGAAAAGCTTAGAAAATATAGAGAAGAAATTATTAAACTGACAGACAGGCAATTCGATTATGGCCATGATTAACAACTTATGGAAACGGACAGAATATAAGAAGAACAGCAATAGCTTTAAAAATAAAAAAAGAAGGCTTTTGCCTTCTCTTTTTTTGTATCAAATAACCTGAATGGTCCTACTTTTTTATATTAATTTGTGTTTTTTTAAGGCTTTCAAAAAGTCGGCTAAAGGTCATTCATACACTCGGTATAATTTTTCATCATTTGTGTTTTCTACAATTATAATTTTAACAATTATAACTATTTATATACATATGAATTAAAAAATAATCTTAATTGACATGCTTTTTTAATTTGTGTTCTTTTTACTGATACAAAGTAACAACATTCCCAATGAAATGATTCACAAATGGCATAGATATATATCGATAAGAGTGTAGATTTTTTCCTCCAACCTGCTTTAAAATAAAAGCACAGACTTTAAAAAATTCTATATTTTATGATGGGTTTTGATGAGATCGATTAGTTCAACAAGATTTTCAATCTGCAACTTTTCAAATATGTTTTTCTTGATAGTGCTTACGGTATTTTGTTTTATATCCAGGTGATTGGCAATTTCGAGGTTTCCATATCCTTCTGCATACATTTCTGCAATCTGGAATTCTCGTTTAGTCAAACGGGTCAGAGGATTGATCAGATCCGGATTGTTAACAAACTGAACCATTAAATTCCTTGAAAGTTCAGAAAAATATTCGCCTTTTTCTATGAAACTTAAGAGCGCTTGTTTTATTTCTTCCTCTTCACTTAATTTGCTCAGGTACCCGTTGGCACCGGCTTTAATAAATTTAAGGACATACAGATCTTCTTCAAGACCAGAAAAAATTAAAATTTTAATATCCGGATTAGCGGCTTTTATGAGTGGTAAAAAGTGAAGACTGTTTCCATCCGGAAAATGGGCATCAATGATCGCTATCTGTATATGATTTAATTTTACCAGTTCCTCGATCTGCTGTAAGGAAGAAGTCTGAAACACCTTAGAATTAGGTACAATATCACTGATGATGATCTCAATCCCCTGTCTTACGATGCTATGGTCATCTGCTAAAAGGAATACGATTTCCTTATTTTCAACCTTTGTTTCCATTATGCATTGATATTTAAATTGATCATGAAAGTTATTTTTGTTCCTTTATACTGTGTGCTTGAAACCTCTATTTTTCCATTAAAGAGCTCTACAATTTCTTTACATAAACTTAGCCCCAATCCTGCGCCAAGATTATCTACCTCATCAGATATCACTCCCTGATAATAAGGCTCAAATATCTTACCTAAGTCAGACTCGGAAATTCCAACTCCGGTATCTTCTACTGTTGTGGTAAGTGAAATTTTATTTTCACCAATCGCTTCAGTAGACATCGTAAGATTAATCAGTCCGTTTTCTGTGAATTTGTTGGCATTACCCAAAATATTCATAAACAGCTGATTGATTTTTATATTATCTGAATTTACAATGGTTCCGGCAGGTATTCTGTCGGTTACCACGAATTTATTATTTCTGGTTTCTATATATGGTGTAATAGCGGTTGCAATAGAATTAAGCTCATCTTTAAGGTTAAAAACAGATTTTATCAGCTTTTTTTCAGCTTCCTGATCTTTTGTATATTCTAGGATCTGGTTGGATTGCAGCAGTAAAGTACTGTTGGTAAATTTAATGGACTTTAAATAACCTTTTACGGTTTCATCTTGTGTAGACCTGTTGATCTTGTCGATAAAAATGTTAATAATCTTTAATGGTGATCTAATGTCGTGGCTCAGCATCCCAAGAATTCTGTTTTTGAAATTAAGGTTCTTTTTATTTTGTTTGTTTGCAGCTTTGAGCTTCTGCTCATATATGAAGGCAATTCTTGTAAAATACATGATAAGGACGGATACAATGAACATCAGGGTCATTAATCCCAGTACCAGATATGTTCTGATTCTGCTGTTATATGAATTCTGCTTGGTATATTCTTTTTCTAATTCTGATTTAAAATCTTTAATAGCATTTTCATACATATTAATCAAACCGTTACTATACACCAATAATTTACTGAAATTACTATAAAAGTTCACACTTTGCTTTTGGTTCCTGGCGGTGGATAGTTGGATCTTCTTAACTTCAGTGATATAATGTTTGTCTATCGATTTTACCAGACTGTCCATCCTGGATTTTACTTTAGAGATATTAGCAGGTTTCTTATTGGATAAAGTAATAACTGTACTTTCCTTCCGTACATTCTCCTTACCCGATATGGCATCTCTTAAACGTCCCATCAAGCCTTTCTTTTTAATGGTATCAGAATAAGTACGGGTCTGTATATTCAGGTCTTCAAAGTTGTCTTTATTTTCATATTTCTCCAGCTCATAATGCTGATCCTGGATTTTTACCGGCGGGTTCAGAGAGGACTGGTATACAGAATCTATTACGGTTTTTAATTTTGTGATTTTCAGGGTATCTTTTTTCTGCTCTGCTAAACTGTTTTTCAGTGCAGGATTTCTGTCTCCATATTCGTTTATCTTATCAAAATTACTATTAAGCTTTCTAAGGGATTGAAAATACAACTTCAGATCTTTGTCATCCTGACTGATCATATATTTCTGAAGATAATTTTGCGCATCCATAAAATCTTTTCTAGAGTTGTCGGCCAGCTTGCCCAATGCCTTACTCTGCTCCAATTGATCCTTAATAAACTTTAGTTTCTTCTCATTAACAAATTCATTATAAAAAAATACAGCTATAATGATCTGTATCAACAAAATACATATGATCATTGAGTAATGAACAATCTTCCTCAATTTAAAATTTAAGAATTTACTTTTCATATCTGTTTTATCAGCTAAATTAATTTCTGATTATTTAAGTCGGTTGGTTATTAGTTTTCAGTTAGCAAAGTTAAAGTAATTTTTGCCTTGTTATAACAGTAATAGCTTATAAAATCCAGAGAAACATAATTTTAGCTATAATATAAAATGTTGAGAATTTTAATGACTCTCATTCTATTTTAAGATCAGCGGTGAAAAAATATGAAAGTGCGCTCTTTAAAAAATAAAAAACACAATGATAATCATCATATTTTAATTTTTCCATAACTCAAAAAAAAATATTTTTAGCCTAAACCTTTTCGACTTTTTATGGCTAGAACGAAGGCTTTTTACTCAGTGTATTTTTTTATTATTATAATTATTAACTGAAAAACCGCAAAGCGAGAGCACTTTGCGGTTGAAATGAAGGAGGCAGATTCCAAATATTTTATAAATTAAAATCTGTTCCAGTAATTGATATGACTTATTTACCTATTCTTGTTGTATCCATTCAAATTTCCATTTTTCAAATAGATTAGGCCTCCGCCACAAGCTTCGTCCTGATGAATAAAAATTCCGTTATTGGAAAGTTTGATTTGTCGGCTTCCTGTACTTGCTCTTCTCCAATAATTTCCCCATCCTCATTTACATTATTAAAGTAAACTTCGCCTTTGGGTGCTTTCCGTAAATTATTTCCAAACCAAATTTATGATTTCCGTGTTTTGAACGATTTTAACGATATCGGCTAAAGGGTCTCCATCCAAATCACAGGAAATTGAATTTGGATGATGTTTTTGAGATAAAATGATAGTGTCTTTGGCGTCTTTATTTAAATGTGATAAATTAACTTCCTGTGGTTGTATGGCTTTTTTATGATTAGGTTTTCCTTTGGTTATTTCGTTTTTTGGCTGTTCTTTTTTTTATTCTGACAACTTAAAATTGTCAGAGATGCAAATATGGATAGGATTAAAAATTTATTATTCATCATAATATTGTTCAGACCTTGTCATTATTTTCAGTAATGATTCGAAATAAAACAATCTATAAAGACTCATAAAATTCGTACTGCAGATCAGCTTCTGTGATGGATGTGTTTAAAGATGAGTAAAGATCCTGCTCTTCCATTTCTGCAATTACTTTAGAATCCTGAATCAGTTTTCCTTCACGGCTATAAATTTTTATAAGGATCCACTTTCCGCTGCGCTCTAATTCTTTAAAACCTAATTCGGATTTATATTTTATTTTTCCGCTTTGCAATACACCGTCTTTTACAACTGCTTTATTGGTCGGTTTTCCTTTCGCATACTGTACAATCTGGGCAGTGAAACCGTTCAACTGTTCAAACGGTTGATTGTAGGTGTATGCAACAGCTCCATTTTCATCATAAATAGTTGCGTTATAAACAGTATGATCTGCATTGATCTTTGTTTCTGTCTTTAACTTTCCATTTTCCCCGAAAGACTTGGCCTGCACTAAAATTCCGTCTTTATAATTCTGTTCGATAATTCCCTCATACAGCGTACCATTGTAAGGCATATCATCTTTATAAGTTACAGTGCCTTTCAGTTTTCCGTCCGGATGATAATACGTAATCTCCTGTGTCATCTCATCTTTTAATACTTGTTCGGAAGACAGCTTTCCATCTTCATCAAAATACTTCTTCAAAACCACAGCTCCTTTTTTATAAACATTAATAGAAGTGAAGCCTGAAAAATCATAATTGAACTCATAATCTTCACCGTCATGCGGTTGAAGGGCATCAATTTCCTTATCATAAATGTAGGTAAGGTTACCTATTTGCCTGCCTGTTTCATCATACGTTTTTTTATAACCGTCTTTTCTATTTTTCTTTTCTTCCTGCAGGATTTTACCGTTTTTGGCGTAGATCACACTTTCGACTATCGTTCCGTTCTTTTTCTGCTTCTCTATTTTGGAAACTTTCATGGGATTATAGTAATATTCTACCATCACATTTTCGTCGGAACCGCCCGGAGTATTTGCACCGATATATTTTCCTTTGTCGCCGTAATATTTAGTTTCACTTTTTCCTTGAGAGTCCATTGTTATTTCAGAACGGATACCTTTGATATCCTCATCATAAACTGTCATTTTTAAATTATCAGGACGTTCATACATTGTAACACTGTTGTAAAAGGACAAAAGTTCCGGATCTTTATAGCTAAACATTTTACCCGTAAAAGTACCGTCTGCTTTGTATATCAGATCTTCTACAATTCTTTCTTTCTCATCAAATGTCTGAGCCGGTCCTATCGGATTTCCACCGGAAAAGGTTCCTGATCTTAAGACTTTACCTTCCGGGGTATACCAGATAATTTTTCCTTCATAGATTTCGCTGCCGGGCGTAGCATCAGACACAAGACCTTCCATCTGAATTTTTCCATTTTTATAGAAATCCCTGATTAAAGTAAGTTTGCCTTTGTTTTCCGTTTCACGATAAAATTCCATTTTGTCCTGAGTTGTTTTCTCCCAATTTTCGTCAAAATAGATTTTTTCCTGAGCACTAGCGTAGGTGTTTATGATCAGGGCAAAAACCGCTGACATCAATATTCTTTTCATGTTTTTAAATTTTAGATCAATGCAAAAGCCTGAAGAACAGCTTACATTTGCTATTTAAGTGTGATTTATTACAACAACCGACTGATAATCAAAGTATTACCGCCATTAAGGGTTCAGTTTATTCTATCATCATTTTATATATTTTCCCAACAGATATGAAAATTTCATCACTTGTGTTTTTCTGTCAGTAAATAACTGTGGCAAAGATCTGGAAAATCACTGTGGCAAAAAATCCCTGCTTTCAGCTAATTTTTGTTTTTAGCTTACTTTTGGATAACAAATTTTCCGCTTTTGTTGATGATGTATGAAGTGCTTGTGGTTTCTAATTGTCCACTTGATTCGTCATATTCCTGCACCTGGATTTTATGGTTGGAAAGCTTACTTTCCGTCCGCCTTGATGATTCTGCAATTTCATCGTAAGCAACCAGCAGCTCATCAATTTTTTTATAGTTATTATCGAATGTTACTATCACGGTTTTAAGTTCCATTTCTCCCTCCTGATAAGTAAATACGAAGGTTTTGAAGTTGCCGGGATATGACAGCTGGTAATTTACAGAAATATTTTGGCTGGATTTCAACCACTCCTGCAGACCTAGCTTTTCTGCCTGTTCATTAGATAATTGGGTATAAACCCTTGCTGAAGGATGTTTTTTCCTGTATGATTCGTCATAAGTATCAAAATTGGTTGCTTCCAATACCGGGAGTTTTTCCATCTGCACTTTCATAAAAGAAAATTCATCGCTGGATTTCAATTTAACATTAATTGAATCATTACGAATAGGCTGAGATTTATTAGCTTGTTGATTTTCTTTGTTTTCAGAATTTTGTATTTTTTCCTTGCAGGAAATTATGGTCCCTAATGACAAAAAAATAAAAATTGTTTTCCTCATTGTTTCTCTTGTGGTAAAGTAAATGGTATTGGTGATCATTTTAACAATCAAACTGAATTGAAACTTCTGATACTTTTTTAATCAGTTTCCCTTTTGCTGCTTTAGAAGAAAGATACAAAATCACCCGCTCCTCCTCATAATCTCTGTTTGCTCCAAAAATAAAATCTGGTTTTCCATCCTTATCAATATCTCCTATAAAAAGGAGTTCGACAAAAGTATCATTAAATGATTCTTCCTCTAAAAATAGCTGTTCAGGAGAATTAAGTGTTGATATATACAGTTTGTAAT
Source organism: Chryseobacterium sp. W4I1 (assembly GCF_030816115.1). Classification (NCBI taxonomy): domain Bacteria; kingdom Pseudomonadati; phylum Bacteroidota; class Flavobacteriia; order Flavobacteriales; family Weeksellaceae; genus Chryseobacterium; species Chryseobacterium sp. W4I1. The sequence goes on along the minus strand of NZ_JAUSXQ010000001.1, from coordinate 1,408,748 downwards.
TTTTCACATTCTGGTATATTTCCTCTCCATTATCGGTGTGCACTTTTTCGGATGAAAGTACTTTCCCTTCTGCACGCAGTGTATATTCTTTATTTTCAAAATGAAATTTCAATTTTTCTTTTGGCCATATTTTATTCTTTTTGATGTTAACAGTCTTTATTTCACCAATGGCCAATTGAGGACTGTTCATGAATAAAATGGAATTATTTTTAGAATTAATAATTTTCGTAGAATCTCCGGAACATTCAGAAAAACCTTTGGCAATAGTGTAATCAGCTTTGCCTAGGTAATATTTTCCATCTTTTAGATATAAATCCAACCAATTTTCTTTCAGCTTATCTACATCATTTTCATTTCCAAAGTCCCTGTATTGTCTAGGAATAAGAATTTCAAAAGTATCATCTATTTTTTCAACTGCCACAGGTTTCTGTTCTGTATTTTTATTATGCAGTTGTTTTTCTTTTTTATCATGGCTTACCTTACGCATGCCTGGATCTGTTTTATCTTTACAGGAAAATAAGGCGATAAGGGATAATAAAAGAATAATTGGCTTCTTCATTAATTTACTTTTTTGATCTGCTTAAAATAAACAAATCTTGTGATTAAAAAATCCAGTTGATGTAATTATAATCATTTTTATATCTGTATATATTTCTTCATCATTTGTGCCTTTCAGAAATAGAGTAAGCAAATTTACAGAAACCCGTTCTCACATAAAATCCCTGCTTTCAGCTAATTTTTTATAATTGAAGAAAAGAATACAAATTAGCTGAAAGCAGGGATTGAAATATTTAATAAGAATAACGATTTTTGAACCTAAATAAAACCCGATTCATCTCGATGGCTAAAATCCGAGACTTTTTAAAATAGAATATGAAATCATAAGCAATGAAAAGTAGCAAAGTAATACCTTTGCCGCGATTACAACCTTAAAAAATGCTGATAAGAAATTTTCGTTTTTTCCTCATCTCCGTTCCTTTTTTATGTCTTGTCTTAACAGGTGAGCTTATATCAGCTCAGGAACTGCACAGTAATCTGGAACAGCAATATAAAAAATATAAACCGGGCAGTACTCAACGCCTGATGATGACCGGAAAATATGCACAGGCTCTTTTTTTTAATAAACAGGAGGATAAAGCTTTTGTAATTTTAAATGAAAATATTGCTTATGCCAAAAAAATAGCTGACGGAAAATATGCTGCCTATTTATACATCATCGCTGCCATTAACTATAGAATACTGGATGATGTAAAAGCCTATGAAAACGCTTCCAGGTCTGCCGAGTTCTATGAAACCAAAACCTATGACCAGGAAACAAATGGTTATGTGGCCTATGGCCTTGGCTGGATCCGTGCCCGTAATAACAAAGAAGCTGAAGCGGTTCGCTATTTTTTAAAAGCTTTATCATTTTATGAAAAAGCCCCCTATTCTGAAAGTTTAAATAATAGAAAAGCCTCAGTATATAGGGAGTTAAATAGTATCTACGCCGATTGGAATGAATACGAACTGCAGGAAAAATACAGTAAGCTATCATTAGAAATGGCCATTCAGCAGAATGATCCCATGAATTTGTTTGATGCTTATATGGCGATGGGCTATATGTATGAAAAGCGCTATGAATCCTCTCCCGCCAATAAAGCTTTTATCCAGCAGGCAGAAGCTTATTATATCAAAGCGGTAGAGACTTACAAGGCGAATAAGGCACATATGCCCTTCCCTTCCAATCTTTCTTTTGTAGCGATCAATCTGGCTAATTTATATCTAAATTATTTCCCTAAATCCTACAAAGACAAGGTGCTGTATTACGCTAATTTGGCTAAAACCCAAGGGACCGCTACAGGAAATCACGACCATGTAGCCTCAGCCAATGGTATTTTGGCAGAAATAGCTTTACAGAATAACAATAAGGAAGAAGCAAAAAATTATCTCATGACGGCACTTGCAGAATCAGAATATGACAAAATCTCTGATCCGAATATCAAGCTGTCTATTTTTGAAAATCTCTCACAGCTATTTCAGAGTGAAAATAATTTTAAAGAAGCTATTTTTTACCAAAAAGCTTATTTGGAAACCTTTAAACAAATTTATGATCAGAAAAATGCTGCATTAGGTAAAAAACTGGAGATTCAATATGAAAGGGAGAAACAAAAGCAGCAGTTGCTCCGTTTACAGTTAGCGTCTGAAAAGCAGGAACAGCAACTTAAGGAAATGAGCTGGCACAGTTTACAGCAGGCCCAGAAATTGGAGAATCTGGAATTGACGAAAGAGAATCAATTCAGGAAACTGGAATTTACCGAAATAGAAAACAGCAAAAAGGCCCAGGAACTTCGTTTATCACAGCTGGAATCCTATAACAGAAAACAGGAAGTGGATCTTTACAAAACACAGGTGGGATATAAAGAGAAAATTAACAGGTTCTATATCGGTTTGACAGCTTCTGTTTCTTTACTGCTTATTTTATTATTGTATGCCTATTTTCAGAGAGCAAAAGGCATGAAGCAAAAAGAGAAATTACATCTGCTTGAAATGGAAAAGGTAAAACAGGATTCAAAAATATCCAACCTCACGGTGATGCTGGAAGGTCAGGAGCAAGAACGTGGAAGAATGGCCAGGGATCTTCACGATGGTCTTGGAAGTTTACTCTCCGGAACGAAGATGAATTTATTTTTATTAAAAGATAAATCTAATGATCACCATCAGCCACACATAGAAAGATCAATGGCACAGATCGATATAGCGGTTGACGAACTCCGTCGTGTTGCCCATAATCTAATGCCCGATTTGCTATTGAAATATGGCCTTCAGGAAACATTAATGGATTATGTTTCCCGGATGACGACTCCAAATATGGATATTGATGTTCAGTTTTTACATTATTCAAATCAATTATCCTTAGACAGCCAGTTGATTGTATACAGGATTATCCAGGAATTGGTAAACAATGCTTTAAAACATGCTGATGCAGAACAGATTATTATTCAGGTCATTGAAAATGAACTGGAATATGTCCTTATCGTGGAAGACGACGGAAAAGGATTTGATATCGACAAACTGAATCAATCAAACTCTGCAGGCTTCCACAATATCCGTTCCCGTATTGAGTTTCTGAGAGGCACCATGCAAATAGAATCCCAGATCAATATAGGAACCAGTATTGAAATCAAATTTCCAAAATAAACAGTTTATGATTAAAATAGCGATAACCGATGATCACCCATTATTGCTGGAAGGCTTAAAAAACATTCTTTCGCAACAAGAGAATTTTGCGGTAGTGGGTTGCTACTCTTCCTCTAGTGAGCTTTTTACAGGATTAGAAAACCAGATTTTAGATGTTTTACTACTGGACATCAACCTTTCCGATGGCAACAGCATAGATCTGATCAAACCTATATTAAAAAAATATCCGGCTACTCAGATCATGATTTTGAGTGTACACAATGAATTTGCAGTTATCAACAGTACCTTAGAGGAAGGTGCAATGGGATATATACAGAAGAATGCATTGGTCTCGGAAATAATTTCAGGGATACAGACTATACTTACAGGTGAGAAATTCTTATGCAATCAAACCAAAAGAATTGTAGAGATGAAAACAAAATCGGGATTAAATGCAGTACCCAAACTTACCCGCAGGGAAAAGGAAATTTTAATGGAAGCATCTTTAGGCCTGACTACCATTCAGATTGCAGATAAATTATGCATAAGCCCGCATACTGTAGAAAGTCACCGCAAGAACCTCATCGTAAAA